>JBAXJT010000029.1:0-31920 GCA_037137715.1 Nitrosomonadales bacterium | reverse complement strand
AATACGCTACACCAAGCAACCAGCGGCTGTTGCACTTCGAACTTGAATGCGCGGTGCGATTCTACCACTGGCACAGAATAAAAAACCGCCCCTGCTGTCTCCAGCTCAAACGGGCGGTATCCGGCGCTAGTCAATCGCTCAATATTTCAGCATAGTGGCTTCGTGACTGCTGGCGCTAGTGCCGATCTAAATACATCTGATATTCGACCATCTCATCCATATCGGTCAGCTCTGCATCTGTCATGTCTGCACAGCCTTCCTCACAGGCAAGGACGAACAAATCAAGATCATCTATAAAACGTTGCGCAATCGGCGCGCCTGTAAAAATGTTTATGATGTTGTGTGCTGCTGTAGAATTCAAATTAGCCATGATAAAACTCCTGTCAGTTAATTGTGGTCAGGCGGTTCTGGTGTTAGTGCACCTTTGCCGCCGTTTTTTTCTTGCCTTGTGCAAGAGTTAATATAGTACACCTCGACAGCACCCCTGTCAATAAAATAATCAATTAAATCATAGTGTTAGCATGTTTTTCGATGTGTTAGCACCTCTCCCGAGCGGAGCAAATCAGCCATGAGCCGCGCCCATACTTCACCGCCAACCAACCCCAGCACATGAAAAATGCTCGGAGGGAGGGGTGCCCCCGTACCCACCGTGGACCAATCTCAAACCGCGAGGCGGGGGGCAGTTACGTGCGGTGTCTGTTTGGTTACTGCTGGGAGTTGACGCTGGCCAATGCCATAGGCTGCGGAACCCACCCTCTGAGGCTGTCCACTCGCGGCGGCGTGAAAAATTAAGCTGGCGCAGTGCTTCGGCAACGTCACGCTGTGCCGCATGCTTCCCACTCCAGCGGGGCTTAATGGCCTCTGAAAAAAATGTAATGTGGCAGGGCTGGCGCTCTGACTCTGGAACGGTGGCGATGAACCGGCGCAGTCTGGTAATGACCGGCGTCATTCGGTCGCGGAATTCCGAAACTTTATTATTTTCAGCTTCAGCCCGTTTTCTTGCATGCGCGGCCAATTCCGCGTTTAGTATGTCAACATGTGTCAGCATGTAGTTAACCCCTTAAATCATTTATTGATGTGATTCGCCTGTTTGACGGTGTGATTTGCGTCGTTTGCGTCGAAATACCCCTATTTACTAAAACTCTCCTATAGAGAGCCATATAGAAAGGTTTTAGTATTTACCCCTCAAACGACGCAAACGACGCAAACTCAGGTCAGGCGCGCCCGTACAGCGGAGGACAGCCCAGCGGCGTTCAGTGATAGCCCGCCAATAGTCCTCTTATCAGACTGCTGCTTGTAGCCCCGATCCCCAAGGCGTCGCGTTAGTTTGCCCTGTGCCATCGGTCGATGACCATTCGACTCAGCCCAGTGGTGATATGCCCTGTAAACTTTCGACTTGCACTCAGCAGCCCCCGCGCCGGTATCGCACTGCTCATCAATCCACTCGCCGACAATATCCATCTCATTCTTGTAGGCTGCGGTTGCGCCGGTGATCTTCGCAGGGGGCTTCAATCCGTGCCGCTGGTATTGCCTTAGCCCTGCCAGCATCCAATTAAGAATCCCCGAGCCTTCAGCCTTCAGCTTTTCGAGTAAGTGGGGGTCGCGGTCAGCTTCGGGGATGGTCACATCAAACGGAACGAGTGCAATCCGTCGCCACATGCCGTTAGACATATCTGTTATCTCAGGCCGGTGATTTCCCAGCATGATGAGCTTATGGGTCGGTTGAAAATTAATATCCGCCTTTCCGTAAGGAACGCGCCCTACCAGCCCATCGCCGCCGGTAAAATCCTTAACCCGAGCCTCTGCCAGTCTGCGGCCTTCCTCTGTCTCATTGGCATACACCAACCGCCGCCCCTTCAGCGAAACGATGTCAGGACTCGGCCCAGCGGAATTGCGTTGCTGGTGCATCAACATTTCGGTGGCGATCTTTCCAGCGTACTCACCCAACAGCCACGCAAGCAACTCGATAAGGACGGATTTACCGTTAGCCCCAGCACCGTAGAAAAAGAATAGTTTCTGCTCACCGACACCTCCGGTCAGAATGTACCCCGCCAACTTCTGGATAAACTGCCTCATGTCCGCCTCGGGCTGCACTACCTCAAAGAATCGCATGAATAGCGGGCATTCTGCCCCAGCGTCATAGGCAACCCCGCATCGCTTCGACACCAGCAGGGTAGGTGATACAGGCAACAGCGCCGCCGTGCGTAGATCAAGCACGCCGTTAGCTACACCCAACATCATTGGATTGTTATCAAACTCGCTCAGTCGGCGGGTCATGCCCTCCTCTGATTTCGCCATTTCAGGCATGGCTCGAAGGTTTCCGGCTCTGCTAGTCCGCTCAACATGACTCATCAAGCGTTTAGTTTTTGGGTCGTCGGGGGCTGTCTTGTACGCTTCTGCTGCTTTGTCGCGGAGACGATCCAGCACCACCTTTGCGGCTCTGTCGGCTTCTCCTGGCTGCGCACTAGCCCACCCCTGCAACGTATCGAACGCCAGCACCTCATCAGTTTCATGGATGAATAAAAGCTTATTGCGAAACATGCTGGCAAATATCCTGCCGTTTGCCACATCGCCCCCACTGCCGGTGAATCGCTCTTCAGTCTGTGGGGCTGGATCGACCCAGCCATTCTGCTTTGCGTGATGAACCAGCGTGCCAAAGCCAATCCCCCCGTCGGATTTGTACGAATTCCAGTCACTAATAAACACATTTTCGCTAAACAAATCACCGCCCGACATGGACCATTCTCGCGCGAGTTCCTGCGCACAACTCCAGCGAGTGCTGGCCACCGCCCAAATCACTTCGCGCCATCTCACGCGATTACCTTTTTCGCCGCAAGGTATTGCTCCCAGCATAGACCGGACCCAAGCGATTTCCTCCGGAGTTTCTAGCGGTGGTGGATACTGCGTTTTCATGCCGCCGCTTAGGTCATCGTTTATAGCCTGTACCGCTGGTTTCGCCTGAGGTAATTCCAGCCCCAGCCCTGCGATGATCTGCTTTGGCGTGTACGCGGGCGCGTCGTCAATTGCTTTTATGATCCGCACCATTACCGGCTCATGCTTGCGGTGATAGAACCCGGCAAGGCGCATAACGCGCGGCAAGTCGTTCACGCTGGGATCGGTGTCAAACCGCGCCGCCAGCGCCTTTTGCACCGGTTTAAAATCATATAGCGGGCAGTCTGCGCGCCAGTAAACGTGATACTTTTTAGGGCTGGATTCAATAATACAGAACGGCCTGATACCTCCAGCACTAGCGGCCTCCAGTATTGGCTTAAGTGGTGCTCCGTCTGTGTCACCGAAGTAAACCCGAACAACCATCACGTTGTTTGCGCCCCTGCCTTTCAGGTCGGTCATGTTCACAGTGACGAACACCCCAGCACCCTGCGCGTTTAGTCGAGCCAGTTTTTCGCGGTGCTGATCAAATGTTCCGTGGAATATCTGCGCCAGTTCTGGCCGCTTTTGTCCGGTATCGTCAAACGTCTGGAATGTGAATTCCTTGGTGTTCGGGTCGAGCAACCCTAAAAACCTTCTGGCCTCATCGAAGTCGGGTATATATTGAGGTCTGGCACTTGCCAGCTCTTCGTTATGTGTGGTCTGCATGATTGCACCTTACGCCGCTGTGCTACGGTCAGCGATACGGTCAGCAATCCATTCGTGAACCTCCGTCTCAAGCCATGCCACGGACATAACACCCAAAGTGACAGGGCGGGGGAATTGCCCGATTTTCATCAGGTCGTAGATGCGAGAACGGGAAAGTGCGGTCAGTTTTTCGACCTCTTTTCGACGGAGTAAGGCTGTGCGGATTTGTTGCACGGTGGTGGTGCTGCTGGTCGTGGTACGTTTCATTTTGATGCCTTCTATAACAGGGGTTAAAGAGAGACAACAAAGCTTTTCCGCATTGAATTTGAAATTCCATCGTGCGGCCAGATTACACTCAACAGGTGTAAACCAGTTGACACGTTCATTTTACTGCTCCAGAATTACGTCATCGCTTCGGCGTGTGCTAAAAAACCTGCTACGGAATATTTGCACTGGCTTCATTGCCGTGAATTGGGGGACGCCTGCAAGCGATCCCCTTTTCATTTCATCCCTTCAAAACCGACTAGGACACACTCGGCATGAATAGGATGCGTATGGATTTTACCAACAAAGACTGAGTTTGCAACGGAAATTTCAATCCAATACATTTGTCTAAGTTACTGAGTGTAAACAGGTTTACACTTTGAATTTCTCATGTAACTGATTCACATAGAAAAAGCCAAAAGGGCGCTTAGTTAATTATTTTCCGGCAAACAGCAGTCATTAACCGTTTGCCGTGTGTTCACCGCGCAGTTTTTATTATGCGGCCTGATTAAACGGTATCACTTGCGCACCTGCCTTCAGCACGTCCAGATAGTCCGCCCATTCCTGCATCATCGCCGTGCGCTCCGGCATGTACATCCGCCACATCTCGCGCTTGTATGCCGCCTTGACCGCGTTAGGCTCATCGTGTGCCAACTGGCGTTCAATCAGCTTTGATTCATACCCCAGATTGTCGAGCATGGTTGATGCCATCGCCCTGAAACCGTGCGGGGTCATTTCATCGTTCGTATAGCCGATAGTGCGCAGCGCAACCCTGACAGCATTTTCAGACATAGGGCGGCCTTGACCTCTGGCGGATGGAAAGACAAAGCGCCCGCCGCCTGTCAATGGTTGCAACTCCCGCAAGATGCGAACAGCCTGACGCGATAGCGGCACAAGATGCGGCACACCCATCTTCATTGCGGTAACCCGATCACCGCCAGCCGTATCAACTCGTTCGGCTGGGATTGTCCATAGTGCATTATCCAAATCAAATTCATCCCAGCCAGCCCCGCGCAACTCTCCCGAGCGAACAAATACCAAAGGGGATAAACGCAGCGCAGAAAGCACGACAAAGCCGCCCGTAAATCCCTCTATCGCTCGCATCAGTGCGCCCGCCTTCTTGGGGTCAGTAATAGCGGAATGATGTTTGCTTTTATTCGCAGGTAGAGCGCCGCGAAGGTCGGCGGCCTGATCTCGTTCAGCTCTGCCCGTTGCAACGGCGTATCTGAATATCTGCCCGCACATCCCCTTAGCTCTGTGCGCGCTCTCAATAGCTCCTCGCGCTTCGATACGGCGCAACACAGCCAGCAATTCAGGCGGCGTTATTTCAGACATCGGACGATTACCCAGCCACGGCAACAGGTCGCGCTTGAGCATACTTTCTACTTTTTCACGGTTCGATGGTGTCCACATGGTTTGTTTGGTAAGCCACTCACTAGACACAGCACCGAACGAGCCAGCAGAGGAGGCCACGCCCTGCGCCTTCTGCGTCTTCTTCAATTCGCTGGGGTCTACATCATTCGCCAGCAGCTTGCGTGCCTGTTCGCGCCGCTCCCGTGCATCAGACAGGCTAACGTCTGGATAGATACCCAGCGCCAGCGTTTTACGCTTACCTTCAAATCGGTAATCCATCCGCCACAATTTAGCGCCTGTTATCTGTATCAGCAGATACATTCCGCCGCCGTCCGCCAGCTTTTGCGGCTTTTCTGTGGCTTTTGCCTGTTTTACGACTAACGCACTCAGTGCCATAACTCCCCCTTGACGGTATCAGCAATGGCGGCATCTTGAATACCGCCAAATATACCGCCTTTTTTGGCGGTATCGCATAAGAACAACTAGGAACAATTAGGCATCAAAAAGCCCGCAATGTCAATAAACATGCGGGCTAATGAGACACTTCAGGACTACTTAAAACTACTTTTTGGTGCGCTCGGCGGGAGTCGAACCCACGACCCTCGGCTTCGGAAACCGATACTCTATCCATCTGAGCTACGAGCGCGTATGTAAAAATCACAGAATAAAATCGGAAACAGTGCCAGACTAAAGCTCAAATGCATCAGGTCAGTTTCAGAAGTGTGCGCAGCATAGCGGTTTTTCGCCCCTCCGTCCATGATGATCAACCGGTTCGCTACTGAGCCAGCCGTTTTCTGAACAGCACCAGCGAGACGTAATAGCCTGTCAGCGCATAACCCGCAAGCACCGCAGCGTCTGCCAGTATGCTGCCCGGAACATTGCCGCTCAATAAGGGGCGCGCCAGATTGACGGCATGGGTCAGCGGTAGAATAGACGATACGGTTTGCAGCATTGATGGCAGTTGATCGACCGGGAAGAATACGCCGCATAACAGGGTCATTGGCGTGATGACCAGCGTGAAGTAATACATGAAGAATTCATAGCCCGGCGCCAGCGCCGTCACAATCAGTCCCAGCGCCGCGAAGCACAGCCCGACCAGAAGGGCCAGCGGAATGATCCACAGCGACATCAGCGAGTGCGATAAGCCCAGCACCCAGATCACCATCAGCACCGCGATGCCCGATAGCAGGCTCTTGCTCGCCGCCCAGAACATCTCCGATAGCACGATATCGTCGAGCGTGATCGGGGTGTTGAGGATGGCCTCCCAGGTGCGTTGCTCGTGCATGCGCGCGAAGCCCGAATATAACGCCTCGAAACTGGCGCTGTTCATCGTGCTGTAACAGACCGTGCCGGCAGACAAAAAGGCGATGTACGACATGCCGCCGATTTCGGGCAGCATGCCGCCCAAGCCGTAACCTAAACCCAGCATATAGATCACAGGATCGGCCAGATGTCCCAGAATGGACGGTCCGGCCATCTTTTTCCAGACCATGTAATTGCGCCGCCAGATGGGGAAAAAGCGCAGGCTAAATTGCGGTAGTGCGAAGATATTCACTTTCATTCCCGCATCTCCCGCCCCGTTAGTTTTAAAAACACGTCTTCGAGATTGGCAGGTCGATGCACATATCGCAATTCGGCATGTTGCTGCAATTCGAGCAGCAGCGGCTGCGCGTCATTGACATAGCAAAACACCGATTCGCCGCTAACTTCGAAGCGCTCGGTGTGGTGTGCTGCATGGCTTGTCGCCCAGGCGGCCGCATGTTCGCCGAACACCTCGACGACTTCAGGCTCGATATTCTCGGCGATCAGTTCGCGCGGTGAGCCCTGACTGATGATGCGACCGTTGTCCATCACCGCCAGACGGTGGCAGAGTCGCTCGGCTTCATCCATGAAATGCGTGGTCAGCACCAGCGTTTTGCCGCGCGCCGTCAGTTCGCGCAGCCGTTGCCAGATCAGATGGCGCGCCTGCGGGTCAAGGCCTGTGGTCGGCTCGTCGAGAAAAATCACATCCGGATCGTTGACCAGTGCGCGAGCGAGCGTCAGACGCCGTTTCATGCCGCCCGACAGCGTCGGGACTTTCGCATCGGCTTTATGTGTCAAATTGGCGAACTCCAGCAGTTCCGGCAGACGCGCCTTGATCTGCGCATCCGTCATGCCGAAATACCTGCCGTACACCATCAGGTTTTCTGTCACGGTAAAGTCCGGATCGAGATTGTCCATTTGCGGCACGACGCCGACGCGTAAGCGCGCTTCACGGGCGTCTCCCGGTATCGCGTGATTGAGCAATTCGATATGGCCGCTATCCGGTGCAATCAAGCCCAGCAGCAGTCGCAGCGTGGTGGTTTTCCCCGCACCGTTCGGCCCCAGCAGGCCAAAACACTCGCCGCGCACAATCTCGAGACTGATGCCATCGACGACGCGCTGACCTAAGTATTTTTTAACCAGATTTTCGGCCACAATGACGCGGTTCATAGACGACACCCGTTGAATTCGCGAACGACGGTTTGTTTGAGTTGTTGCAATCTGCCGTGAAAAAAATGTCCTGCCTCGGGAAATACCACCAGCGGCAAATGCTGCGGGCGGGCCCAGTCCAGCGCATCGCTGAGCGGAATCACCTCATCCTGTTCGCCGTGGATCACCAGCGAATTGTGTGCGACAGGCGGCATCGCGAAACGCACGACGGCAGGCGCAATCAATACCAGTTTGTGCGGCGGTGGCTGGAGATGCTGGGCTGCGCGCGCGGCGACATAACCGCCAAATGAAAATCCGGACAGTATCAGCGGAAGATGGCCGAAGGCATCCCGCGCGTGCTGCACGACCGCCAGCAGGTCTTCCACCTCTCCGTTGCCGCTATCGAATTCGCCCGCGCTCTCGCCCACGCCGCGAAAATTAAAACGCAACGTGGCAAATCCCAGCTCTGCGAAAGTCTTGCACAGGGTTGTGACGATCTTGTTATCCATCGTGCCGCCCATGGTGGGCAGAGGGTGCGCCACCACCGCAATGGCGACAGGTTCAGCATCAGGCAGGTGCAGCATGCCTTCGAGCGGGCCTGCCGGACCTGCGAGGGTGATTTTGCTTTGCGCCACCATTAAACCTTCAGGCGCTCGACGATGCGGCCGTTTTTGAGATGCTCTTCGATGATTTCATCGAGATCCGATTCATCGATAAAGGTGTACCAGATGCCTTCAGGGTAAATCACCAGAACCGGCCCCTCGTCGCAGCGGTCAAGACAGCCGGCGGAATTGATCCGGATGCTGTTGCCGCGAGCAGAAATGCCCAGTTCCTTGACCTTGTTCTTGACATAGTCCCGCGCCTTTTGCGCGCCGTGATTGCCGCAACAATCGCTGCCGTCTTCACGCTGATTGGTGCAGAAAAATACGTGTTTATCGAAATGACTCATGGTTCGACTCCAAATTATCAGGGGTGGATTTTCATTGAAAAAACTTTTTATCCACGAAAAACACGAAATTCACGAAATGGGTTAAGCAGGGATATTGCGCAGTGCGTAATAATTCGCAAATAAATCAATCTGTTAGTTTTACTTTTATTTCTACCAAATTGGTGAAAACGCGACAAGATATGACCGCATGAATTTGTTCGTGTTTTTTAGTGCCTTTCGTGGATAATTTCTACTTTTAGGATTATACGTTGCGTACCCGCCAGAGATGAAATAACAGCAACGCCGGGAAAATCAGCGTGATGGTTTGCGCCAGCCCGTTGTAATTGAGCAAGTGCCCGTAATGCCAGTGGTAGATGGACATTGCTGCGGCCGGCGTGTTGCCATCCACTACGAAATTGACGATCACAAAATAGCTCAGGGCAACCAGAGTGCCTGCGGCATTTACCATCGCTCGCGGCAGCCATAGCAACAGGGTGAGTGTCGCGAGGCCCAGTAAAATACCCAGCATGGCCTCGCCATTGATCCAAAGCAGCAGCGCCCAGGACTTGAGCAGCACGGCGGCGGCGATAAATTTGATTAAGGCGACCATGCTCAGCACGACCAGCAGGGATGACACAACGCGGCGCGGCGAGCGCAGTAAAGAAAGGAACAGTGCGCCTAGCATCAGCAAGTTGAGGGTGACGACACCGGTTTCCCACCAGCTGAAGGGTTCGGGCAGGGGCGCTGCAAACGGCTGATGTACCGCCTCGGTGATAAATACGTTGCCCAGCATCGGCAAGGACGGGTTGATCTGTCCGAATACCCAGAGCGCGAGCAGGGCTAAGCCAAAATCCATCTCGCGGCCGTGATGGAACTGGCTGCTGCGCCAGCGCATGAGCCCCAGACGAAACCAGCTCCATGAGGCGACGTTCACCGCCAGCAAGCTGCCGATCAGGGTGCCGCTGCTGTTGGTCAGCACGTCCAGATTGGAACTGGTGCGCGAGGGCAGGTACATTTGTAGAAACTCCATGCCGGCTGACAAGCCGATGCCGCACGCGAGCGCGACGAGTAAACTGACCGCCAAGGCAAATCGTGCCCGCAGCGCAAGACCCACCAGAAAACCGAAGGGAATATACGCCAGCACATTGACGACGGCATCAAACGGGGTAAACGTCGACAGCAGCGGCATGCTGAGCACGTCGTCGAAACTGAGTCCTTGTTCGCGCCAGCCGGTAAAAGGCGACAGGCTGACGTAGGCGATGAACAGCGCATAACCCGCCGCCAGCAGTGTGCGCAGCCGTGCACGGGATTCGGAGATAAAGAGTTCGCTCATAGCGGTTGTCCATTCATTGCGGTGCGAGTGTACTCTATTCGTGCAGGCCGGGCCGCACGGGCTATCCTCTGGGGTGATGTTTCGCGTGCAGTTGCTTCAAGCGTTCGCGGGCGACATGGGTGTAAATCTGTGTGGTCGAAATATCGGCGTGCCCCAGCAGCATCTGCACCACGCGCAAGTCCGCGCCGTGATTGAGCAGATGCGTGGCAAAGGCGTGGCGCAGGGTATGCGGTGACAGCGGTTTATTCAGTCCGCCCTGTTTTGCGTGTTTTTTGATCAGATACCAGAACATCTGGCGCGTCATGCCGGAGCCTCGGGCGGTGACGAACAGATCGTCGCTGACGCGCCCGGCCAGCAGACTGCTGCGACTGTCATCAAGATAGCATCGGAGCCAGTCCAGCGCGACTTCGCCCAGCGGCACGAGCCGCTCCTTGTTACCTTTGCCTGTGACACGCACCACGCCCATATCCATGCTGACCTGTCCTATGCCGAGGGATACCAGTTCCGAGACGCGTAAACCGGTGGCGTACAGCACTTCGAACATGGTGCGATCCCGCAGGCCCAGCGATGTTGCGATGTCGGGGGCGGCTAAAAGCTGCTCGACGTCCTGTTCGGTGAGCGACTGCGGGAGATTGCGCGGCAGCTTGGGGGTGTCGATTTTCAGCGTGGGATCGGTCGCGATTTTTCCCTGCCGGAGCAGGTAGCGGAACAGGCGCTTGAGGCTGGACAGATTGCGACCGGCGGAGCTGGGTTTGGCCTTTTGTACGATGAACAGATCGGCGATATAGCCTTGCAGATCGGCATGCGTAGCGTGCAACAGGTCTTGTCCGCACTGATTTTCCAGCCAGTCTGCAAATTTGTTCAGGTCGCGCCGGTAACTGTCCAGCGTATTGCGCGACAGGCCATCTTCCAGCCAGAGTGAATCTGCGAATTCATCGAGCAGTTCAACGTTGTTCATAGTCTATGTAGTAATTGGTTGTTGAAACTCAGTCAGAAAAACTTCACAAACATACTCACGCGGAGACGCGGAGGACGCGGAGAAAACCGAAACAAAAACTTACGTTACAACAGGCCGGACAGGTTTTAACCCAGCAGTTGAATTCAATAGCTGAATTTAGCTTGAATTTAGATTTGGTGTGTATTTGTTATTCTCCGCGTCCTCCGCGGCTCCGCGTGAAATTGCTTTTTCCATGTTAAAAGTACTTATAAACAAGCAACTACGACAGAGATTATTGATATTCACTTTGACTACGAACGAAACTCATAACACGCCTTCATGCGCCAGCAACCAGCGTTTGATATCCAGCGTGGCATCGCGGGTATCTTTCATGAAGCCGCCTAATCCGGCACGGCCCACGACGCGATGGCAGGGAATGATGATGGGAACCGGGTTGGCGCCGCAGGCTTGACCGACCGCCTGCGCGCCGGATTTTAATTGCACGGCCAGCTCGCCGTAGCTGCGCGTCTCACCCGGTGGAATAGCCAGCATGGCGTCCCAGACTTTTTGCTGATGCGCGGTGGATCTGTATTTGAGCGGAATAGAAAATGGTGACGACGGATTTGCAAAATAGCATCGCAATTGCGCGCACACAAGCGCAGAAAACGCATCAACGGCCGGCTGAGGCATCGCATCGAATGATAAAAAATCAATATTAATCAGATAGTTATCATTGCATCGAATGCCGATTATGCCGAACGGTGCTGATAGTTTTGCCTGATAGTTCATTGCGTTATGATACCGTAAATAAAAAAAGGGAGCCGAAGCTCCCTTTTTTGAATCATGCAGATAGCTTACGCTGCTGCTACATTCTTTACTTTGCGCGCTGGCAATTTTTCTTTGATACGTGCTGACTTACCTGAACGATCACGCAAGTAGTACAGCTTAGCGCGACGAACCGCACCGCGACGCTTAACTTCAATTTCAGCGATCACTGGAGAGTAAGTCTGGAATGTACGTTCAACACCTTCACCGGCAGACATCTTACGCACGATAAAGCTGGAGTTCAAACCGCGATTGCGCTTGGCAATCACAACACCTTCGAAAGCCTGAACGCGCTTGCGTTCACCTTCGACGACGTTTACGCTCACCACGACGGTGTCGCCAGGTGCGAATGGAGGAATCACTTTACCCAAACGGGCGATTTCTTCTTGTTCCAAAATTGCGATCAAATTCATTTACTGCTCCTTAGTTGTCGGATCTTGTTCCTTCTGAAACGATGCCAGAAGACCAGATTCCTCTTTTGTCAAAACACGCCCAGCCAATAAGTCCGGACGGCGTGTCCACGTTCTGCCCAACGACTGGGAAAGCCGCCAGCGCTGTATCTCTGCATGATTGCCAGACAACAACACCGGGGGCACGGCTTCACCATTAAACATTTCAGGGCGGGTGTAGTGCGGGCAGTCCAGCAAACCCTGCACAAACGAATCCTGCTCTGCCGAGTCGGCATCTCCCAATACACCGGGCAGTTGCCGTACCAGACTATCCATCAATACCATTGCGGCTAATTCACCACCGGACAACACATAGTCGCCGATAGAAATTTCTTCATCCACCATTTGGCGGATCAAGCGTTCGTCTATGCCTTCGTAACGGCCTGTCAGCAGTATCAGCCCTTCTTCGGGCTGCGCCACCATTTCCTTGACCACGGCATGCGTGAGCAAACGGCCTTGCGGTGATAAATACACCACGCGACTTTTCGCGATGCCTGCGGCAGCCTGACGTTCACGTGCGGCATTAATCGCAGCTGCCAGCGGTTCACCTAGCATTACCATACCGGGACCACCGCCGTAAGGGCGATCATCAACCGTGCGGTGATTGTCCGTGGTGAAATCACGCGGATTCCATGTTTTTAGGACATAGCGTCCCTGTTCAGCCGCGCGACGTGTGATACCGCATTGCGTCAGCGCATCGAACATCTGCGGAAACAGCGTGATGACGTCAAAGATCAAAGCAAAAAGTCCGCCGACCAGTTGACCTGTATGGTTTTGGCTGCCATATCAACCGGCCCGATGACGCTGCCTAAGAACGGAATTAACACATCCGGCCCGTTGCCCCTGACGATGAGAACATCGTTGGCGCCGGTTTCCAGCAGTTCAATCACTGTGCCCAGCGTTACACCTGCTTCATTGATCACGGACATGCCGATCAGATCAGCCCAGTAGTATTCGCCCTCTTCCTGCACCGGCAAGCTGCTGCGCGGCACGGCGATCAACAATCCTTTGAGCTTTTCAGCCGCAGTACGATCCGGGCAATCCGGAAACTGGGCAGCCAGCGTCTTATCATGTGTTTCGCACTGAGCGACAGTGACTTCACGCCACGGGCCATTTTCATGACCTAGGTACCAGGTCTTGTATCCCAGCAGGCTATCGACATATTCGCTGAACGGCTGGATTTTCACCCAACCTTTGATGCCGAACGCAGACGCTACGCGACCCATGATCACCATGGGTTCGGAGTCCTTAGGCTGCAACAACTGCACCGGCAGCGCGTTTAACCAGCTTTGCAACAGCGTCGCTCAATTGCGCGCCCTTACTTTGCCAGAATGCAACGCGTGCCAGATCCAGGCGCAATGCTTCTTGTTTTTCATTGGCGATCGAGTTGTAGAAACCTACGCGCTCGATAAAGCGACCATCGCGACGATTGCGTGAATCGGCAACAACCACATTGTAGAATGGACGATTCTTTGAACCGCCGCGGGAAAGACGAATGATGACCATAAAAAACCTATCTAAATTATCAGCCTAAAAGACTTGGGTTGCGAAACTTTACTAGCAATTCCAGTAACAACGGGGAGTTGCTATTCGTTAGCAATGCGCTCGCCTGTGCAAGCCCTATCGCCACGAAAGGGCGCGCATTCTACGACACAAGGACTGTTGATAGCAAGGACCTTGATAATCAACGAGTTTGGCATGCGCCCGGACAGCGGTTAACGATGCAGCAATTGCTCCAGCACAAACTTGCTGCCCAGATACGCCATCATCAAAAATCCAAAGCCGCTCACCGTCCAGCGTACGGCGATTTTGCCGCGCCAGCCATAGAAATAGTGGCCGCCCAGCAGCACGGCAAACACGCACCATGAGATGAAACCGAACAGTATTTTGTGATTGAACTGCCAGACTTTGCCGAAAATTTCTTCTGAAAACAGGATGCCTGACATAAGCGTCAGCGTCAGCAGCACGAAGCCGATACCTATGATCCGGAATAAGAGCGTTTCCATGGTCATCAAGGGCGGCAGGTTGCGCAACACGCGCGGCAATGTGGCATGACGCAGGCGTTTTTCCACGAAAGAAATCAAAATCGCATGCACCATCGCAATGGTGAACAGGCTGTAGGCGAGCATCGCGACGGCGATGTGAACTTTAAACGCCAGCAGGTCCGTATGGGCTAACTGGTGGTCTGCAGGAAATACGCCGGGCAGGAGCAGTGTCACTGCCGCCATCGGTAGCACCAGTGCCTGCAACCCGCCGATCGGGTAGAAGAAGCGCGCCACCCAGTAAACCAGCAAGGTTAGCCATGCAATTAAAGACAGTGCGTTGAATACACCCAGATCGAACCCGCCGCCGGCGAAGATGCCCTGCCAGAGCAAGTAGCCGTGCAGTGAAATGGGAACAAGCGATAAATGGCCAACCGCACCGCGCCAGCGTGCATCGCAATCGGCGCAGGCATTCGCGCGCCAGAAATAAGCGGCCAGCAGCACATAGGCGACAAATGCAACAAAAGACAGGAGAAGATTAGGCATTTTTCTTCGAGAAATTTTTGACTCGCGAATTCTACCTCATTTGCTTTGCGAGTTGATGTCCACCGGACATCATCCCTGCTAAAACCATCTGCGAGTTGACGCCCACAGGGTTGCATTCCTGCTAAAACCATCTGCGAGTTGATGCCCACGGGGTTGCATTCCTGCTAAAACCCCTTGCTAGTTGCTGTCAACGGACAAAATTTTGACCGAACCCCTCACGAGTTAATGCTCGCCTGACAAAATTTCCGCCCGAACCGCGGGTGAGTTGATGTTCATCTGGCACAACCCTGCTAGAATCCTCAACCTATTAACCTAGAAAAAGCTGTTGTCCACGAACCACACGAAAAAACACGAACAGATTCAAAAACATATCATTGTTGATGCTGTCACCTGATAGGTGACTTGCTGAATTTATGTAACTTATTGATTTGTTTCGTGACTTTCGTGGATTAAAATAGGTTTTTAGGATTAAGGTATGGTTTTTGCCATGCCGGTTTGATTAGCTATTAAGGACGGATATGCTGGACAATTTGACGCAACGCCTCTCCGGTGTCATTAAGAACCTGCGCGGTCAGGCAAGGCTCACCGAGAGCAATATTCAAGACGCGCTGCGCGAAGTGCGGATGGCCTTGCTCGAAGCCGACGTCGCGCTACCGGTTGTAAAAGAATTTGCAGCTCAAGTAAAAGAGGCCGCGCTAGGGCATGAGGTTATCGGTAACCTGAATCCCGGTCAGGCCTTCATCGGTGTTGTGCATCGCGAGCTTACCCGCTTGATGGGCGAACACAACGATGCGCTGAACCTCACCACGACGCCACCGGCTGTGATTCTGATGGCCGGTCTGCAAGGTGCGGGTAAAACCACCACCTGTGGCAAACTGGCCAAATTGCTGCACGATCAACACAAGAAAAAAATCTTGCTGGTCAGTTGCGATATCTATCGTCCTGCCGCGATCGAGCAGTTGCGCACGCTGGCGACCCAACTGAGCATCGATTTTTTCGCCTCTGACATCAGTCAGAAACCGCAGGATATCGCGCTGGCCGCGCTCGATTTTGCCCGCAAACACCACCACGATGTGCTGATCGTGGATACCGCCGGGCGTCTGGCGATCGATGAAGCGATGATGGCGGAGATTCAGCAGTTGCATGCCAGCTTAAAGCCGATCGAGACGCTATTCGTGGTTGATGCGATGACCGGGCAGGATGCGGTCAATACCGCCCGCGTATTTGGCGAGGCGCTGCCGCTGACCGGCATTATCCTCACTAAGATGGACGGCGATTCACGTGGTGGCGCGGCATTGTCGGTGCGGCACATTACCGGTAAACCAATTAAATTCATTGGCGTCAGCGAAAAGCCCAACGGCCTTGAAGCCTTTCACCCTGAGCGCATGGCATCGCGTATTTTGGGGATGGGCGATGTGTTGTCGTTGCTCGAAGAAGCGCAGCGCGGCGTGGATCACGGTGAAGCTGAAAAACTGGCCAAAAAGATGCAGGCCGGCAAGGGTTTCGATCTGAACGATTTCAAGATGCAATTCGTGCAGATGCGCAAAATGGGCGGGATGTCGGCGCTGATGGACAAATTGCCCGCACAGCTGTCGCAAGCGGCGGCCGACTCAAAAGTGGACGATAAATCCATCAACCGTCTGGAAGGCATCATTAACTCCATGACCCCGCAGGAACGCAGTCATCCTGAACTGATCAAAGCACAGCGCAAGAAACGCATTGCCGATGGTGCGGGTGTGAAAGTGATGCACGTCAATCAACTGCTGAACCAGTTCGAACAGACGCAAAAAATGATGAAAATGTTTTCCAAAGGCGGCGGCATGGCTAAAATGATGCGCAGCATGGCCGGTAAACTGCCCGGAATGCGATAAAGGCAGACGTAAGTCGCTAGTTGCCAGTTGATATTGGCGCTGCGCGACTTTTACTTCCTGTTCCGTATGAACTTACGACTAACGACTAAAGGCTGTTTTTATGATTAAAGCGATTATTTTCGATGTGGATGGCACGCTGGCCGATACAGAAGACGGACACCGTTTATCTTTTAACAAAGCGTTTGCCGAGTGCGGTCTTAACTGGAGCTGGGATGTGTCGCTGTACGACAAACTGCTCAAAGTGACCGGCGGTAAAGAGCGAATTAAATACTTCGTCAGTGACTTTTTGACGGGCTTTGAAAAGCCCGCTGATTTTGACGGTTTCGTCAAAAATCTGCACGCTGTCAAGACGCGCCACTACACCAGCATGATCAGCGAGGGCGGCGTTCCGCTGCGTCCCGGCATTAAACAGCTGATTCTAGATGCACATGCAGCTGGCATTACGCTGGCCATTGCCACGACCACCACGCCGGAGAATGTGTCGGCTTTGCTGGAAGTAGGGTTGGGTCATGACTGGGCGGATTTATTTGCCGCCAACGGATGTGGCGATATCGTTCCACACAAGAAGCCGGCACCCGATATCTATTTCTGGGTGCTTGAAAAGCTCGGATTGCAAGCTGCCGACTGCATCGCGCTGGAGGATTCCGAAAACGGGCTGCGCTCGAGCCTGGGTGCCGGGATCAAGACTTACGTCACAATCAATCACTACACGCGCAATCACGATTTTACGGGTGCTGCAGCCGTATTCGATGACCTGAGCGACTTGGCAAATTTCTACAGGACGGCCGGACTGACGCTGTCCAAATAACCACTTAATAACGCATTCGGTTTAGAATGCGCCCTGTGACTATCAATTTTAACGAAGGAAACATCATGTATCAGATCGCTCCAAGCATCCTCTCCGCTAATTTCGCCAAGCTGGGCGAAGAAGTCGACAACGTTTTGGCCGCCGGTGCGGACATCGTTCACTTTGACGTAATGGATAACCATTATGTGCCTAACCTGACGATCGGCCCTCTGGTCTGCGATGCATTGCGCGCACACGGCGTGACAGCGCCCATCGACGTGCATTTGATGGTCAAGCCAGTTGATCGCATCATTCCTGACTTCGCCAAGGCGGGTGCAACTTACATCACGTTTCACCCTGAAGCCTCAGAACACGTTGATCGCACCATCGGTTTGATCAAAGAATCAGGCTGCAAAGCCGGTCTGGTATTCAATCCAGCGACGCCGCTCGACATTCTTGAATACATGCTGCCAAAGCTGGACATGGTTCTGCTGATGTCGGTTAACCCGGGGTTCGGTGGTCAGAAATTTATCCCTTACACGCTCGACAAGGCGCGCAAAGTTCGCGCATTGATCGATGCCGGCGGTTATAACTGTCGTCTGGAAATCGACGGCGGCGTAGGCCCTGCTAACATTCGCGAAGTTGCGGCGGCCGGCGTGGACACCTTCGTTGCAGGTTCGGCAATTTTCAACGCGCGTAAAGCAACCGACAAGCATCAGTTCGACACAGTGATCGCCGCGATGCGCGCTGAACTCGCTCTCGCCAAAGTATAAGATCATGCTGCTCCGCCACGCCATCGTCTGGCTGCTGATTGCGGCTGCAACCACCGGTTGCGACCAGATCACTGGCGTGGCTGAGCAAAAGTCATCCGATGCGGAAGCGATAGGTTATGCCTGTCGGGTCTCGCTGAAAAAACCCGAAGACTGCATGAAAGAAAACGAGGCTCAGAGTACGGCCTCTGTTCTGACGGGCTGGAAAGCTGCAGACAAAGATATACAGGAAAAAACGCTGGATCCTAGTATGGGTTCAGATCCTGCCATGGCGATACAGTTAAAAGCGGCATCAGCGCCAGATGAAGCTAAGGACGAAAAGTCCGCCAAAAAAGGCGGGGAACCGTCCGCTGGCAAGGCCGAACCTGCCGAGCCTGAAAAGAAACCTAAAAAATCGCATTGAGGAATACCATGCCTAACATCAAACGATACACAACTCCGGTCAGCGTCAAGGCCATCGTCATCGATCTGGACGGCACACTGCTGCACACAGCGCCTGAATTATCCGAAGCTGCCAACCGCATGTTGCGCGACATTCACTATGCACCCGTCTCACAGGAATTGCTGGCAAGCTACATCGGCAACGGCATCAGCTGGCTGGTTAAACGCGCCCTGACAGGCGATATGCACGCGACGCCAGACGCTGCGTTGTACGATCACGCACTACCGATTTTCGAAAAGCATTACACCGAACTGTTGCTCGAGAGCAAAGTTTTCGACGGCGTCATCGAGGGTCTGGAAGCCATGAAGGCCGCCGGTTACCGCTTGGGTTGCATCACTAACAAAGTTGAGCGTTACACCACACCACTCTTGGCGGGCATCGGCCTGTCCAAGTATTTCGAAATCGTGTTGGCGGGCGATACCTTGCCGGAAAAGAAACCGCATCCGATGCCGCTGTTGCATGCCGCTCAATTCTTCGGTGTGCCTGTCGATCAGTTGCTGTTGATTGGCGATTCGCTGAACGACACGATCGCAGCACGCGCCGCCGAATGTCCGGTGTTCTGCGTACCCTACGGTTACAACCACGGCGAACCTGTCGAAACGCTGGATCTGGACGCGGTGATTGCTAATCTGCCCGCCGCTTTGCCACTGATGAAGCTTGCCTGAAAATGAATCTGAATAACCTCCTGCATCTTTATTGGCGATGGTGTTGCTTGTAGGTCGGGATAAATCCCGACATTAACGATCATGTCGGACTAAAGTCCGACCTACAACACAACAGGAGGTTTTTCATGCTGCACCCGATTTCCGAACAAGAATTTAACGCATTAGCATTACAGGGTTACAACCGCATTCCGCTGGTCTCTGAGACTTTCGCCGATCTCGACACGCCGTTGTCGCTCTACCTCAAGCTTGCCAACCAACCGTTTTCCTATCTGCTCGAGTCCGTACAGGGCGGCGAGCGTTTCGGCCGTTATTCCTTTATCGGTTTACCTGCCGACACGCGTATCACGGTGCGCGGAAAACAGGTCACGCTGACGAGCAGTGCCGGTGAAACTTCGCAAGAAGTGGCTAACCCGCTCAATTTTATCGAGTCCTATCAGGCGCGCTTCAAGGTCGCCCCCTTGTCAGGCTTGCCGCGTTATACCGGTGGACTGGCAGGGTATTTTGGCTACGAGACGATCCGTTACATCGAGCCCCGCCTGGCGGGCGTGGTCAAACCCGATGTCATCGGCACGCCTGACATCTTGCTGATGCTTACCGAACAGCTGGCCGTCGTGGACAACCTGTCAGGGAAACTGACCTTTATCGTCTACGCAGACCCGGGGCAGGACGACGCGTATTCCTTAGCCTGTGAGCGCTTGCGAGAACTGACCGGCATGCTGCGCCGTCCGGTGGAGATCCCTTTTGCGCCGGCCGCACACCGCACCGAAGCTGAATCCGAATTCGGTGAGGCGCCTTTTAAGGCGGCGGTCGAAAAAGCCCGCCAGTATATTTTTGACGGCGACATCATGCAGGTTGTGTTGTCGCAGCGCATGGCGCAGCCTTTTTCTGCCGAGCCTTTAGCGCTGTATCGCGCACTGCGCAGCATCAATCCGTCGCCTTATATGTTCTATTACGATATGGGCGATCACCACGTTGTGGGCTCATCACCGGAAATACTGGCGCGTCTCGAAGGTGAGATGGTGACGGTGCGCCCGATCGCCGGCACACGTCCGCGCGGCAAAACGCCGGAGCTTGATGTCGCGCTCGCGCAAGAGTTATTAGCCGATCCGAAGGAGCTGGCCGAACACCTGATGCTGATTGATCTGGGACGCAACGACATCGGTCGGGTGGCACAGAACGGCACTGTCAAATTAACCGACAAGATGGTCATCGAGCGCTACTCGCACGTGATGCATATTGTCTCCAACGTCGAAGCTAAATTGAAACAAGGCCTGTCCGCGATGGATGTACTCAAAGCCACCTTTCCTGCCGGTACCGTGTCGGGTGCTGCGAAAGTGCGCGCGATGGAAATTATCGACGAGCTCGAACCCTCCAAGCGCGGCATTTACGCGGGTGCGGTCGGTTATCTGGGTTTTAACGGCGATATGGATGTGGCGATCGCCTTGCGCACGGCCGTCGTGAAAGACGGTACGTTGTATGTGCAGGCGGGGGCGGGCATCGTCGCCGATTCCGTGGCGGATAGCGAATGGCAGGAAACGCAGAACAAGGCGCGCGCCGTGTTGCGTGCGGCTGAAATGGCGCTCGACGGACTGGACGCACAGGCGCACCGCTAACATGCTCAGACTGACCGAAATAAAACTGCCCGTCGGACATGCCGAGGGGGAAATCAAGGCGGCGATACTCAAACGCCTCGGCATTACCGAATCGGACCTGATCCGTCACAGTGTGTTCAAACGCGGCGTCGATGCGCGCCGGGCGCATGCCATTTTGTTCACCTATACGCTGCTGGCCGAAGTCTGCGACGAAGCAGCGATACTCGAGCGACTCAAAAACGATCAGCACATTCGAATCGCGCCCGACACCCGCTATCATTTTGTCGCGCAGGCGCCGGCCGGTTTATCCGCAAGACCGGTCGTTGTCGGCATGGGGCCGGCAGGGCTGTTTGCGGGATTGCTGCTGGCTCAAATGGGGTTTCGTCCGCTCATCCTTGAGCGCGGCAAAGCGGTTCGCGAAAGAACGAAAGATACCTTTGGCCTGTGGCGTCAAGGGGTGCTCAATCCGGAATCGAACGTACAGTTTGGCGAAGGCGGTGCGGGCACCTTTTCGGACGGAAAACTGTATAGTCAAATTAAGGATCCGCGTTATCTCTCCCGCAAGGTGCTGGAAGAATTTGTCACGGCCGGCGCTCCCGAAGAAATTCTGTATGAGAGCCATCCGCATATCGGCACCTTCCGACTGGTCGGGATGGTCGAAAAAATGCGCGAAACGATATTGTCTCTGGGCGGCGAGATCCGCTTTAGCAGTCGCGTGGACGATATTGAGATGACGGACGGTCAGGTGAGCGGCGTGGTGCTGGCGAACGGCGAGCGCATTGCGACTGAACATCTGGTGCTGGCGGTCGGTCACAGCGCGCGCGACACCTTCGAGATGATCCACAAACGCGGCATTTACATCGAAGCGAAACCCTTTTCCATCGGTTTTCGTATCGAACATCCGCAATCCCTGATTGATGCGGCGCGCTTCGGCAAGAACGCCGGCAATGAGTTGCTGGGCGCTGCCGACTACAAGCTTGTGCATCACGCCAGCAACGGCCGTTCCGTGTACAGTTTCTGCATGTGTCCGGGCGGCACTGTGGTCGCGGCCACCTCCGAGGTCGGGCGCGTGGTCACCAACGGCATGAGCCAGTATTCACGCAACGAGCGCAACGCCAATGCCGGCATCGTGGTGGGCATCACACCCGAGGAAGATTTTCCCGGCGATCCGTTAGCCGGTGTCGAATTCCAGCGGCGCTGGGAGTCACAGGCTTTTAAACTGGGCGGCGAAACCTATCAGGCACCCGGGCAACTGGTCGGCGATTTTATCGCGGGGCGTGCCTCAACTAAGTTTGGCGAGGTGCAGCCTTCCTATACGCCCGGCGTGCATCTGACTGATCTGGCCACCGCGCTGCCCGGGTATGCGATCGAGGCGATTCGCGAGGCGATCCCTGCTTTTGCCAAACAAATCAAAGGATTTGATCTCGCGGATGCGGTGCTGACCGGGGTTGAGACACGCACCTCGTCGCCTGTACGCATCAAGCGCAATGCGGATGATTACCAGAGCATCAACACCCGAGGCCTGTATCCCACAGGAGAAGGCGCAGGTTATGCGGGCGGCATACTCTCGGCAGCTGTGGACGGCATCGAAGTCGCTGAAGCGGTCGCACGCGCCATGCTGTGTAACAAGAACCCGAAAGAGGAATCAACATGCTCTTGATGATCGATAATTACGACTCCTTCACCTACAACCTGGTGCAGTATTTTGCTGAACTGGGCGCTGATGTGGAAGTGCACCGCAACGACGAAATCACCGTCGCGCAAATTGCAGCCATGAATCCAAAGCACATCGTCGTCTCGCCAGGTCCTTGTACGCCGAATGAAGCGGGGATCTCGGTTGCCGCGATTCAGCATTTTGCCGGGAAAATTCCCCTGCTGGGCGTATGCCTCGGTCATCAGAGCATCGGTCAGGCGTTTGGCGGAAAAATTATTCACGCCAAACAGCTGATGCACGGCAAGACATCGTTGATCCATCACACCAGTCGCAGCGTATTCACCGGCCTGCCTAATCCGTTTACCGCGACGCGGTATCACTCTTTGGTGATCGAACGCGAAACGCTGCCCGAATGTCTGGAAATCACCGCCTGGACGGATGACGGCGAAATCATGGGTGTGCGTCACAAGACGCTGGCGGTGCACGGCGTGCAGTTTCACCCTGAATCCATCCTGACCGAACACGGCCACGATATGCTGAAGAATTTTCTGGAAGGCCAACCATGATTACGCCGCAACAAGCGCTGACCCGGCTGATTGAACAGCGGGAAATTTTTTATGACGAAATGTTGTCCCTGATGCGCCAGATCATGAGCGGCGAGGTATCGGCCGCTCAAATCGCCGGCATTTTAGTCGGCCTGCGCGTCAAAAAGGAAACGGTGGGAGAGATTTCCGCCGCCGCATTTGTGATGCGCGAATTTGCTACCAAGGTGCCGGTCATCAACCGAGATCATCTGGTAGACACCTGCGGCACCGGGGGGGACGGCATCAGCACCTTTAACGTCTCCACCACCAGCGCATTTGTCGCGGCTGCTGCCGGTGCGCGCGTCGCCAAGCACGGCGGACGCTCGGTATCCTCAACTTGCGGCAGCGCGGATGTGCTGGAGAATCTGGGCGTCAACCTCAATCTCACGCCTGAGCAAGTCGCGCACTGTATCGATACCATCGGTATCGGCTTCATGTTTGCACCTAATTTTCACGGCGCGATGAAGTATGCCGCCCCTGTGCGGCGCGAATTGGGGGTGCGTACGATGTTCAACGTGCTGGGGCCGCTCACCAATCCGGCCGGTGCTGCCAATCAGGTGCTGGGCGTTTTTCACCCTGATCTGGTCGGCATCATGGCGCGCGTGTTGCAGCGCCTCGGCAGCCATCATGTGCTGGTCGTACACGGCATGGACGGCATGGATGAAATCTCGATCAATAGCGAGAGCTGCATCGCGGAATTAAAAAATGGCGAAATTCGCGAATATACGGTCACGCCTGAGCAGTTTGGCATGAGCCGGGTGTCGAACGACTTGCTGCGTGTGGCAAATGTGACTGAGGCCAGCACTATGCTGCGCAGTGTACTGGACAATCAGCCGGGTGCGGCGCGCGATATCGTACAGCTGAATGCAGGGGCTGCCATTTATGCAGCGGGCTTGAGTGCAACGCTGGGCGACGGCGTCAATCGCGCCGGTGATGTCATCGCGGATGGTTCAGCGAAAGCCAAACTCGAGCAGTTGATTGCGTTCAGCGGGCAGTTTTCCGCCAAGGCTTAAACTCTGCCGCTCCCGATACTCTACTCATTTCGGCGCTGCCCTTACGCAATCCGTGCCCGCATGGCGTTACATGCGAGCGGCGTTGCGTTCGAATTGCGTGAAATCGAGCTGCGCAGCAAACCGGCATGCATGCTGACCGCCTCACCCAAGGGAAGCGTTCCCGTGCTTGTGCTTCCCGACGATAGTGTCATCGACGAGAGCTGGGAGATCATGCAATGGGCGCTGCACCAGCACGACCCGGAAGGTTGGCTGGGCGTGTCGGATGCTTATTTGCTGGCCGCAGCACCTTTAATCGAGGTCAATGACAGCCGTTTTAAAACAGCGCTCGATGGGTATAAGTACGCCGATTCTGACGCCTCCCGGGCTGCTTTTCGTGCGCAAGGCGAAGACTTTTTGCAGTCATTGGAGGCGCGGCTGCAAATGACGCGTTATTTGCTGACTGATGAGCTGACCATCGCCGATGTCGCCATCTTTCCCTTCATCCGCCAATTTGCCGGTGTCGACAAGGATTGGTTTGATCAATCGCCGTACCCTGCGCTGCGTTTATGGTTGACGGGCATGGTCAATTCGACGCGTTTTGCCGCCGTCATGCAAAAACAGCCCATCTGGCAAGCAAATCCTGAATCCTAACTCTCAAATCCAGCATCCTGCATTTGCCCCTCTTGAAATCCGGCAAATCTGCCCCATCTGTCCTGCACTCTTTCAAAACGTCAAAGGACAGAATATGACTGCAAGTACCAATCGCGAAACAATGGGGTTTCAGACAGAAGTAAAACAGCTTCTGCAATTGATGATTCACTCACTGTATTCCAACCGCGAGATTTTCCTGCGCGAACTGGTATCCAACGCCTCGGATGCCTGCGACAAGCTGCGCTTTGAAGCGCTGCATAACGATGCGATGTTCGAAAATGATTCCGAGCTGCAAATCAGTCTGAGCTTTGATAAGGATGCACGCACGCTGACAATTTCCGACAACGGTATCGGCATGAACCGCGACGAAGTCATCAACAATCTGGGCACGATTGCAAAGTCCGGCACCCGCGAATTCTTCTCTAAACTCTCAGGCGACCAGCAAAAAGATGCCGGTTTGATCGGTCAGTTCGGTGTCGGCTTTTACTCCGCGTTTATCGTCGCCGATAAGGTCGTGGTGACGACACGCCGTGCCGGTGAAGCGACCGATCAGGGCGTCTGCTGGGAATCGGATGGCGGCGGCGAGTTCGACATCGAGATGGTCGAAAAAGCCAATCGCGGCACGACGATTACCTTGCATCTGCGCGAAGATCAGGACGATCTGCTTTCAGGTCACAAGATTCGTTCCATCATCCGCAAGTACTCTGATCATATCGTCCAGCCTATCGTGATGAAAAAGGAAGAGTGGAAGGATGGCGCGCAGGTCATCACAGAGGAAGACGAAACGATCAATCAGGCGTCCGCCTTGTGGGCGCGCTCCAAGAACGAGATTAGCGACGACGAATACAAGGCGTTTTATAAGCACGTCGGCCATGACTATGAAGATCCGCTGGCATGGACTCATGCGCGCGTCGAAGGCCGTCAGGAATACACGCAGTTGCTCTATGTTCCTGCCCGCGCGCCGTTCGATATGTGGGATCACAAGGCGCAGCACGGCATCAAGTTATATGTGAAGCGCGTCTTTATCATGGACGATGCTGAGCAGTTGCTGCCGTCTTACTTGCGCTTTGTGCGCGGTATCGTTGATTCAAACAATCTGCCGCTGAACGTCTCCCGCGAAATTCTTCAGGAATCAAAGGACATCAAGGCGATTCGCGAAGGCTGCACCAAGAAGGTGATTGGTCTGCTCGAAGATATGGCTGCCAACGACGCTGAAAAATACACCACCTTCTGGGGCCAGTTCGGTCAGGTCATTAAGGAAGGCGTAGGGCAGGATTTCGCCAATAAGGATCGCATCGCGGGTCTGCTGCGTTTCGCCTCCACCCATACCGACACGTCTGAAGAAACTGTCTCGCTCGCCGACTACATCGGTCGCATGAAGGAAGGTCAGGACAAGATTTACTTTATCACCGCCGACACCTTCAATGCCGCGAAAAACAGCCCGCATCTGGAAGTGTTCCGCAAAAAGGGCATCGAGGTGCTGCTGCTCTCGGCCCGTGTGGATGAATGGGTGGTCGGTTCATTGACTGAATTCAAGGAAAAATCGCTGGTGTCCGTTGCCAAGGGTGGTTTGGATTTGGGCGCACTGGAAGATGAAGCCGAAAAGGAAGCACAGGCCAAGCAGGCCGATGAGCACAAGGAACTGACTGAAAAGATTGAAGCTAGCCTGACAGGTCGCGTTAAAGAAGTGCGGATTACGCATCGCCTGACCGACTCGCCCGCCTGTCTGGTGGCGGACGAAGATGACATGAGCGGCAATATGGCGCGTATGTTGAAGGCGGCGGGGCAAAAGATACCGGAATTGATGCCGATTCTGGAAATCAATCCGCAGCATCCGGTGGTGATTCGCTTGAAGGCTGAATCGCAACATTTCGATGACTGGGCGGCGGTGTTGTTTGATCAGGCGTTGCTGGCCGAAGGCGGTCAGCTCGACGATCCAGCAGGCTTCGTCAAACGCATCAATCATCTGATGCTGGAAATGCGCGCAAGCTAGTCAGCTGTATCAGCCCCGCGCAGGGATCCATTAAAAGGCCGGAGCGATCCGGCCTTTTTATTTGGTGCGCCTCTTGTATACTCATACTAATCTCAATACGCACCTCTACACGCCATGTCCGCAATCCTTTCTGACCGTAGCGCCGCCCGTGAGCTAATCGACTTTATTGATGCGAGCCCCAGTCCCTGGCATGCGGTGGCGAGCGCAGAGCTGCTTCTGCAGGCTGCGGGATACATCCGGCTTGAGGAGGGATGTCGCTGGCAACTCAACGCGGGCGGGCGCTATTACGTTGTACGCGGTGGCGCGTCTATGATTGCCTTTACGCTCGGTCAACAAGCGGAGGCGGGCTATCGCATTATCGGCGCGCATACCGATTCTCCCGGTTTAAGGCTCAAGCCTAAGGCGAGCATTGCCTGCGACGGGCTGATGCGTTTAGCGGTCGAAGTTTACGGCGGGCCGATACTGGCTAGTTTCTCTGACCGGGATTTGAGTCTGGCCGGGCGTGTTGTATTGCGCAATCAGCAGACGCGGCTTGTTCGCTTCGAGCACCCCCTGCTGCGTCTGCCGAACCTTGCGATACACATGAACCGCGAGGTCAATGAGCAGGGGCTGAAATTTAATAAGCAGACTGAACTGCCGCTCATTCTGGGGCAGTTGGGCGAAGGGGAAGACGCGGAAGCCAATTTGCGACAGCTTCTGTCCGGTGCCGCAGGGTGCGATGATCTGTTGAGCTTCGAGATGAATGTCTATGATGTACAAAAGGGCTGTTTGTGGGGGGCGAATGAGGAATTCATTGCAGATAGCCAGTTGGATAATCTGGCGTCCTGTCACGCCGCGCTGACCGCACTCATCGCGGCGGTGCAGACTAAGGCCACCTGCATGATCGCCCTCTTTGATCATGAGGAGGTGGGGAGCGAGAGTGCAACGGGTGCGGGTGGCAGTTTTCTGTCCGATGTGCTGAGTCGCATCAGTTTTAGTGCGGAACTGGATGAGGAAGATAGAGTCCGCGCCATGTCGCAGAGTTTATTTATCAGCGCCGATATGGCGCATGCCTACAATCCGAATTTCCCCGCCGCCTATGAACCCGCTCACAAAGTGCTGGTCAACGGCGGGCCTGTCATCAAGACCAATGTGAACCAGCGCTACGCGACCAATGCCGAAACAGCGGCGCGCTTTATGGGATTTTGCGAAACGGCCGGTGTGCCGTACCAGCAGTATGCGCATCGCAGCGATCTGGGCTGCGGCAGCACGATCGGCCCCAAGGTGGCGGCACAGTTAGGCATTGCCAGCGTGGATGTCGGCTCACCGATGTGGGCCATGCACAGTGCGCGCGAGAGTGCGGGAGTCAAGGATCATGCTTACCTGATTGCAGCGCTGACCGCCGCCTTTGGAAGTTGATACGCTGCCCACACTCTCAATGTAAGGTGCCGCCTTGTAATTACTTTCCCGTACCACAGGCAACTTCAAGCAAGCCCGCATTTATCGTGCCGTACATAATTGGCTCCCATTTGCCCGGATTGGAGTGACTGAAAACGATACCACCTCGCCCCATGTTTTCTGAGTGCCAGGAAACCGAAATTCGCCTGTTCTGCTTTCCGTCACACATAAATTCATACTGAGTCGTCGATGACATAAAAGGCTTGTCTGCAACCACGCTTTGAGCCGATTTATAATCAAACAGAACCCATAGTTTGACCAGATTACCTTCCCTGACAAGGTCTGAAGGTCTTGTGTAACTGGTAAAACCGGCGGAATCGTCCTGATTAACCTTGATCCACTCATTAGCAGGCTTATTACAGCCCGTCATTGGTATAAGTAACAGCAGGAGTAGTATTTTGTGCATTGTTTTATCCTTAAATATATTAGGCTGATCGCCCGTTAATTGTCGTTTAACTTAGGTGACTAATACTGCAAATCCCAGCGATAACCCAGGAAAAAATATTTACGTCGAATTTTATCGTTCTGCATTGCATTACTGCTCCGCGTATCATCTACACCGACTTCTCCCTCAAAGCTGATTGCGTCAAAAAGACGGTAGCTCAGTCTAGAGCTTGGGGTAATCCGCATTTGATAATTTCCCGCATCGTCATTCTGGCTGTATAACTGAAGCGCCATATCTAACCGCCATTTCTCCCCGAATATCTCAACCTGATTAAAGTTTAAAGACTTCCCTGTGTAGGTGGGAGCGGATGTATAACTCGCGCTCACGACCCCCATATCATTTTCCCTGAATACGCTGTTGGCGATGGCCTGGAAGGAACCCGTATAGATATTTCCGGTACCGGGCGTGGCGGCCTGGGTGCTGGATGCCGCAGTGCCGTGAATGTTGGTCACTCGAAAATCACCTCCCAAGCGTAACTTGGCAGAGTACGGGAAATTCATTCCGGCCATAAACAAATTTGCAATCGGACTGAGTGCCTGAGAATCAGCACGTAACGTATCCAGCGTGACGCCGGATTGAAGCAATCCCGCCATGGTTTGAATCGTTTGGCCGGGCAGCGCGTTGGTAAGCTGCAAAGGCTGAGATTTTCGATGATCGGCATAAACAAAGTAGTTGGCGCCGCTCTCTGTCATCCAGTTTCCTTGAAACATACCCACATTGATCGCATTAAATAGCGCGTCATATTCCAACTGTCCCATATAATTTCGCCTCGCATCAAAAAAATGAGCCTCCATTCCGATCGCCTTGCGATCAATTATTTTCCCCACGCGCTGTTCGATCAGATAACCGCTTCCGCTCCATTGTTCTGGCGCGCGAGTCAGATCAAGGCTCACACCAGTGAAAGACTTCTGTTCAACAACGCCGGTCGTAAACAGAACCGGGGTGCCCACCACCGCATTGACTCGCCAGGTTGTATTGAGGCTGTAACCGGCGAGAACACCGTCGAACCGACCCGGTACACCGCCTGATTGACCCGTCTGTCTGCCTATCCGATATAGATAAGTTCTGTCGCGTGCACTCTGTTCAAGATAAGCCGCATTCAGCCTGTTCTTGTCAATTTTTCCCGGCAGGTAGTCCGCACCGTGGCTATCTCTCACCACAAGTCGTGTATCCGTTGTTTCAGTACGCATCCGGCCTGTTACATCCAGTGTCGAGATAAGCATGGACTGATCTGTCTTGGAAAGATCCGTCACGACAGGCGCGATTGCCGTCCCCAATCCTGCGCCGACCGTTGAATTGATATGAACAGCGCCGCTGTAGTAATACTGTGAAACGCCACCGGTGATGGTCATCTTCTCATCGGCAACGAATTTCCTGGCTGCGCGGGGGGCGGCTTGCGCTGATTTGGCCGCAATCTGTTCGGACAAATGCGACAATCGTTCCTGAACCTCTTTGGCATCCTGAGAATTTGGATACTGCTTCAAATAGAGTTCATATTCGACTCGTGCTTTGATAGGCTCGCCGTTTTTTTCACGTGCCTCTGCAATTAATTTCTGAGCAAACTGCGATTGTTGATTCGGTTGCAAATTAAGCAGCCGATTTAACGTACCTATCGCCGATTCAGCGCGATTATCCTGAAGTGCAAATCGGGCACTACTGATCAGTCGTGATGCCTCAGCTTCAACCTCTTCAGTGGCAACGGGTTTTTCTGCAAGCGGAGTCGCTATTTCCTGTGACGCCAAGTCGGGTTTGATGATATTTTCTGACTGAATGACTATCGGCTCATTGCTTGCAAGGGGTTTCGCTGCAACTGGCGATACCGAGTCGGTCGACGTTTTTGACGACAGCTCACTTTGTGGTTTAAAGACGGACATAAATAGGTTGATACTGCGCCCGTCTGAACCAACACTGATGTGATAATTCCATAAGCTGATATTGGCGGCTTTTACAGTGAGCGAGGAATCAAGTTCCGGATAGCTAATCGTAAAAGCAGGTGAGATGTCAGAGGCAGGTGACGTCCTTGTTTCTGCTACCATGGTTTTATCCGACAGGTCCGCATTCAACAGGTTGAAATAAATGCGTATATCACCATTTTCGAGTTGCACCTGACGCAAATATTGAATTCTTGAAACAAATTTGATCTGAATTGCTGTTTCATCCCCCGCCTTTTCGGTCTCAATCCGGTCGATGATGCCTGCACGAGCCGGCATTACAGTCATTCCCGCCGCAATCATTAAGAGTATTGAAACGCCTCGTAGCATTTTTTTGAATATGCTTGGGCAAACGACTTTAAAACATGAAACCCGTTCAGATGCTTTGAGGTGAAAAGCGCTTATATCGGAAACCAACGCAGTATTTTTCATGGTCCTTCCTGTCTTTCTTAAATGGCTCAACAGCCATATTTTCTTCCGCAGAGTCTTTAATTCCACTTCACGTAGGTCGATCCCTTGCTTCCCAAAGGTCTGTGACAACCCGATTGAGAGCAGTCAGTTGCTCCGGCAGACCGGTGACTCATCGACATTTGAGTCATATTTCCCAAATAATTGGCTCCTGAAACATGGCAGCCCTTGCACCAGCCGGAACCATTACCCTGGCTATTGTTGTGATTCATTTTTTCCGAAAGCCAGCTTGCCGTGCTGAGGTGGCAAGCATCACATGCCATCGTTGTGCCATTGAGTAATTGCAGCAAAGGGACGTGATTTGCGGGTTTCCCTGTTGCCATGCTGCCGTTGTGGCAGGTTGCGCAGCTACCGACGGATACCGTGACCGAACGATGAAGAACGGTATTAGCAAAGCTGATCGTTGATTTATGGCAGCTATCGCAGGACGGCCAGGAAGTCGTTGGTATGTGGTTGCTGGTTTTGCCTAGTGCGGTCGTGCCGTTATGACAAGTTGCGCAGGTGCCGGGCACGATGCCGACATGGCTGAACACAGCACCTAACCAGGTCGTCGTGCTCTTGTGGCAGGTATCACAAACCGCGCTGGTTTGAACGTGCGAGACAGGTTTGCCTGTTGCCATACTGCCGTTGTGACAGGTGCTGCAGCTGCCGGGTGCGACGATGACGGCGCGGTGAAGAACCGTGTTGGCAAAGCTGATCGTTGATTTATGGCAACTGTCGCAGGAAGGCCAGGAAGTCGTCGGGATGTGATTGACGATCTTACCCATTGCAGTGGTACCGTTATGACAGGTTGCGCAAGTTCCCGGTACAACAGCAGTATGGTTGAAGGCTGCACCCAGCCAGGTCGTGGTGCTCTTGTGACAGGTATCACAAACCGCGCTGGTCTGAACGTGCGTGACAGTCTTTCCTGTTGCCATGCTGCCGTTGTGGCAGGTGGTACAACTGCCTGGCGTTACCATCACCGAACTGTGCAGCCGGGTATTGGCAAAACTGA
>JBAXJT010000028.1:0-33474 GCA_037137715.1 Nitrosomonadales bacterium | reverse complement strand
CAGCTCACCACCTAAATTCACTTACAAAAGTTGCACTTCAGAGTTGAATCCGCCCACTGAATTGATGAGGTGAAAAACTTTTGACGGTATTTTTGACGGTATCAAGAAAAAATGAAAATCGAAAACCTAGCATTTATGGGCCATACAGCTTGATATTCGACTCCCGCCGAGGCACCAATTCGGTATGAGTGTAGGCACTAGATTATTAGTGCCTATTTTCATTTGATGCATCGCATTTGCAAGGGAGGCATAACTCCCCCTTGATTGTCGCGACACGCCTTACTCTGCATGCAAGGCAGCCAGATTGCGGTATTTAAGATAAGTGGTACGCGCGTTCATGCAGGCAATAGACCACCCAGCGGAGCCATCGAGCACACCCAGCCTGATGACATAGGTGCGCATGAAGGCCCAACCGCCGCTCAGCATCGCGCCCGTCAAGCTGGAGCGTTTACCCGCCTCAAACATCTGCCGGGCCGCAGCTGAAGAATAGTGGGACACCTTGCGTTCCACATCATCCGTGGTGAGGTAACTGTAGTGCAGCAGCGGACTTTTCAGCCGGGCGGTCTTACCGGTCAGCAACACACTTTCATGCACTAGGCTGTCGGAAAATCGGCCTGCACCGCGCCTGAACAAGCGCAGCACATAATCCGGATACCAGCCGCAATGATGGATAAAGGTGCCGCAAAATTGCGACAGACGCGGGCAAAAATAGCCGTCTGCTGTTGAGTCTCGCATAGACTGCTCGAGTTCAGCACGCAATTCGGGCGTCACCCGCTCATCCGCATCGATCGAAAAAATCCATTCGAACGAGGCGTAGCACAGCGCGCGATTTTTTTGCGGTCCGAAACCCGGCCAGTCTGCGTGCAGATAAACCTGCGCACCCATTTCGCGCGCAATGCTCACCGTTCTGTCCGTACTGCCCGAATCCACCACGATGATTTCATCCGCCCACGCCACCGACTGAATACAGGCGCCTATATTAGCGGCCTCATTCTTCGCGATGATGATAACGGACAACATTTAAACGTGTTGGGGCTGATATTCAGGAACCCAGCCCTGAAGTGCTGTTTTTACATCGGCATCGGATCTAGTCGACGCATCCGTCCATACCAGTAACTGTTCCAGCCACGCGGCATCCGCCTCGCGCGCCTGTGCGATGCGCAACTTAGGATGTGGCGTGGGCAACGTATGTTCGTTGTCAGCCAGCAACTCCTCATAGAGCTTTTCACCCGGACGCAGGCCGGAAAATTCAATCTTGATATCGTCCTCAGTCAAGCCTGACAGGCGGATCAACTCCTTTGCCAGATCGACTATCTTCACTGACTCGCCCATATCCAGCACAAAAATTTCGCCGCCCTGCCCCATCAATCCGGCTTGCAACACCAGTTGCGCCGCCTCCGGTATTGACATGAAGTAACGAGTGATTTCGGGATGAGTCACGGTAATCGGGCCGCCTTGCGCAATCTGCGCACGGAATTTCGGAATCACGCTCCCCGTGCTGCCCAGCACATTGCCGAAACGAACGATGACGAACCGTGTACAGCCAGCCGCGTCAGATGGGAGTGGCTGCAACGCCTGACACACCAGCTCGGCCAGACGCTTGGAAGCACCCATTACGTTAGTCGGATTTACCGCCTTATCAGTCGAGATCATCACAAATTTGGCGACGTTATGCCGCTGCGCAGCGCGTGCCACCGTCCAGGTTCCCAATACGTTGTTACGGATCGCCTGCCAGGCGTTGTGCGTCTCCATCATCGGCACGTGTTTGTAGGCGGCGGCGTGAAACAGCACGGCCGGATGATGTATTTGTATGACTTCATCGACACGCGCCGCATCGCGCACATCACCTACCAGACAGACGAAATACAGCGACGGAAATACCTGATGCAATTCCTGCTCGAGCGTATAGAGCGCAAATTCACTCTGTTCGAATAACACCAGCCTGGCGGGTGAAAATCGCGCGATCTGACGGCATAGCTCAGAACCAATCGAGCCACCCGCCCCCGTCACCATGACCGTTTTGCCGGATATCAGCCCTTGCAGTCCCGCTGTATCTAGCACCACAGGATCTCGCCCCAGCAAATCGTCCAGCTCGATCGCGCGCAATTGCGACACTGCTATCTTGCCGCTCATCAGATCGTCGAACGACGGCACGGTCAGCACCTGCACCTGTGCTGCCGTACACAGTTTAATCGCGCGCTGACGCTGCTGATGCGAACTGGACGGCATCGCAATGATCACGCGTTCGACACCAAAATGATTAATCCAATGCTCTAACTCACCTAGTTTACCAAGCACTTTCACACCATTGAGTATGCAGTTTTGCTTATTGTCATCATCGTCCAGAAAACCGACTAACTGCCAGGATGGATTTTTTGCCAGATCTTTCGACAAAATAACAGCGGCATCTCCCGCCCCTATTACCAATACGGGCTCACTGGACAGTTTCATATGTCCATGAAAACGCGTTTCTTTCCACATGCGATACAAAAGGCGGCTGCCGCACATGAAGGCGAGCAATAAAAGCGGATTCACCAGCAATACAGCGCGCGGCACAACCAGATGACTGCGCAGCATCCACAACACAAACGGAATCACAATCGCTGCCAGTAAGACAGATAACAGAATACGTCGCAAATCGTTCAAACTGGCATAGCGCCAGATGCCCTGATACAGGCCAAACCGCGAGAAGATGACCACTTGCAGGGGGACCACCCACAACAAAGTGCCTTGCAATTCCGTAACAAAATGCGCTGGCATATTAAAATTAAAACGCAGCAAATAGGCCAGCGTCCACGCGAGCACAGCCGCGACAATATCGTGCAGCATGGCTAACGACCTCCGAACATTCGATTTACGCAGCATCGCTATCCTTTTCCTCTTGATATTTCCGCCAGCGCCGGTCTATCCACATACTCAGCCCCAGATAAATCACACCCCACCAGGCCAGCAGATTACCCTGTCCCTTGGCATCAAGACTCATCGCAAACAAGGCCGACACGCCCGCTGCAATCATCAAAAAATATTCCGCGATGGCCGTGTTGCGATGTCCCCAACCCATTTGCACCAGGCGCTGGTAATAATGGCTGCGGTGCGCTTCAGACAGGGCCTCCTTGTTGCGCATACGTTTGAGCAGTGTCAGGCTTGCATCCACGGTAAAGGGTGAAAATACCAGAATAGGAAACCAGGCAGGCCAATAGCCTAGGTGCCAGCCCCACACGCCAAACGCGGCGGCCAGAAAACCTAGCGGAATAGAGCCTGAATCACCTAAAAACACACGGGCGGGATGAAAGTTATGATAAACAAAACCCAAAGCCGCCGCCCCGATGGAAAAATTCATCATGGCAAAGGCTTCGTTACCGCCCATCAAACCGGCGACGCCGTAAAAACTGAAGCCAAATAGCGCCATGCCGCCGGCTAAGCCATCCGAGCCATCCATAAAATTATACAGATTGGTCATCCACACGATATACAGCAACACCGGCAACATCCATATCCAGCTGATTCCCGAGCCTGCGAGGACAATCAAGGCTGCGATAAAATGACCGATCAGACGCGTCTTAGGCGGCAAGCCGCGCACATCGTCCACCAGCGACAACACGAACAGCCCCAGCATGGGAAGCACAATCCACCATTGCCAGAATTTGAACAGCAGCACCCAGCCCGCCAGCATTCCAGCCATCAGCGCAATGCCGCCGGTGCGTGGCACGGGCGTCTCATGCAACGAACGCTCGTTAGGGATATCCTGAATCGTGCCGTGTTTGCTCAAGGTCAGAATCAACGTCAAGAGCAAAGTGACTAATGCGGAAATCACGGGGGAATAATGTGTCATGCGACGCTACCATAGGTTAAGCAGCGTGGATTTTAACACGCACGCGCTTCCTCTGCGTTGCTGGTAACCAACAGCGCCGTGCACTGAAGATAAACACTTTGCGCTGTGATGGCTTGCTGGCAGGGCGGAATGCCCTCTTTTGATTCGAGTCTCGGGCAATCCCGCTTGAAACAGGGCGAGCAATAGAGGCCGCTGGTGATATGCACACAGGATTTACCGAGGATGCCGCTGTATTCGGGCGCTGTCGGACCATGCAGCATGAGGCCGGGAATATCCAGCACCGTCGCCAAATGTCCGATGCCGCTTTCAACGCTGACAAACCCTTGGGCATGCAACAGTACGCTCATCAGTTTAGTCAGCGACAACTTTGGCAACACCTGCGCCAGCTCGCCGCCCGCCTGCTGCAAGCGCTGCGCACGCCGATGCTCTTCTTCGTTTCCCCACGGCAGCAGACAATGGATGCCCTGCCGTGTCAGCAAGCCGACCAGCTCAAGCCATGACGACTCTGGCCAGTATTTACTGTTCCATGTCGTGCCGTGCAACAGCACGATGGCAGGCTTAGCGCGCCCTTCTACGCTATCGGGCAGCAACATCTGGTTTTGGCGAAATTGATCCAGACCATAATTTGCAGCTTGCGATATGTCCGCGCCAAATAATTGCGAGACGAGTTGCCTGTTTTTATCGACGATGTGCAAGCCGGATGCGACACAGGCGGTCTTCTGATAGAACTTCGCGGCCAGCGATTCGCGTGCGCTAGACGCGTCAAAACCGTAGATTTCAGTTCCTGCCAGCCGCGCCAGCAACGCACTTTTAAGCAAACCCTGAGCATCGAATACCAGATCGTACTGTTCAGCCCTGAGCTGTCGCTTCAAACCGCGCAGCAATTGCGGCAACTTCCACCACTGTTTCTTATAACTGCGCAACGGCACCGTGATCACTTTATCGACAGCCACGTGCCAGCTCACCATCTCGGCAAAAGCGGGTTCCACCAGCCAGTGTATTTCCGCATCAGGCAAGCGGCGGCGCAAGTCACTGATGGCCGGAAACAAATGCAGTATATCGCCGAGCGACGACAATCTTACGATGAGAATTTTCATAAACGATACACCGCGTGGTTCTGGCATGCGTCTGGCCACAGATCGCTCAACCGTCCCCTTGTTGCAACCCTGACCTTCATGCCGACAAACCCATAAGCCAGTTAGCGGCATCAGTAATCCTGATGCCATTGCGGAACTCTTCTTGACGCAATCCATAAACGATCTGCACAGACTCCGTATCAGGAAACTGTCCGGCAAATCGCAACAGGCCTCGATGCGGTTTATTGTCGCCCAACTTGCATTCAATCATTTGTGTCAGCGCTCCTTCCTTGCTGAGCGCGAAATCGACTTCCGTGCCATCTTTGGTGCGAATGTAATGCAGGCCAGCCGCTTTCCCCGTGCTATCCTGTAAAAAATGTACATGCTTCAACAGCATTCCCGCTACCGCATTTTCCAGGCGCACGCCCTGATCACCTCGAACTAATCCTGTATCAAAAAAATACACTTTAGGGCTTTGCAAAATAGCGCGTGCAATATTGTGATGCCATGGCTGAACAGTAAAAACGATATACAGCGCCTGCAGAATATCTAGGTAGCGTTTCAATGTCGCAGGGGAAACTGCCAGGTCGCGCGCGATAGACGCCAGTGACAGCGGTGACCCTACACGTTCGCGCAACAACTCCACAAAAAGGCGCATCGTATTGATTTCGTGCAGGCGTGAAAACTCCAGCACATCTTCACGGATCAAATCGTTAAAATACTGCGCACGCCAGCGATCAGCCTGCACGATGTCACTAGCCAAGCATGGCTCTGGAAAGCCGCCTCTTTCCAGCAAATGATCCAAAGCTTCGGCGGGAGTCACCCGCTGCTGCTCACTCCACTCGCGCACTGAAAACGGATGCAAACGGAATGCAAAATAACGACCCGCCAGTGAATCTCCACCTTGCCTAAATGTTTCCATGCGCGCACTACCCGTCACCAACAAAGCCTGCTCGAGAGAACGCCCATCCACCACCCCTTTAAGCCAACCTTTCCAGTCGCGCATTTTGTGAATCTCATCCATAACGAGCAGCTTGGCGCGAGGATTCCATGACTGGCGCTGCAACACTACCCGGTCCGGCAACACATCCCAGTTGAGGTATTGAGCATTCCCGAACAACTGCATCAACTGACGGGCAAGCGTAGTTTTACCCACCTGACGTGGGCCAGTCAACACCACCATCTTGGTGGTCAAATCCTTCAATACCAATTCGTCAAGGTAGCGTTTCATGGACTAAGCATACTATTTAATGCAATTAAGTCGCAACTTTATTATCAAGCGCTACATAAAAGTCGGAAATCGTCCGATAAACCTGACAACCGCGCCGATTTTGACAAGGAGCAGTTCAATTGCAGCAGGCTCATGCAAAATACTCAGCACCGGCGAGCGATTTTCCCTGCAAATCTTTAGCGGACAAAGCAGGCGGCGCTTGCAACTGCCAGTCGATCGCAAGCTCAGGATCGTTCCAGGCGATGCAGCGCTCAAATTCAGGGGACCAGTAATTGGTGGTTTTATAGAGGAACTCAGCCGTATCGGACAACACAACAAAGCCGTGCGCAAAACCCTCGGGTATCCAGAACATGCGCTTATTATCGGCTGACAATTCCAGCGCGACGTGCTGACCGAAGGTAGGCGAGTTTTTCCGTATGTCGACTGCCACATCCAGCACCGCGCCTTGTGTCACACGCACCAGTTTTGCTTGCGGGTGCTGAATCTGATAATGCAGACCGCGCAATACGCCTTTGACTGAACGGGAATGATTGTCCTGCACGAAGTCGGTATCGCGCCCGGTCAGCTCGGCAAACTTTTGACGGTTGAAACTCTCATAGAAGAAACCCCGATCATCGCCAAATACTTTTGGTTCGATAATCAGCAGATCGGGAATACTGGTTTGAATTACTTTCATGCGGGTCCCTTTTCCCTGATCACCTGCATCAGATAGGCACCGTAACCGCTCTTGATCAAGGGCGTTGCGAGTTTTTCCAGTTGTGCGGCATCGATAAACCCGTTGCTGTAGGCAATTTCTTCCGGACAGGAGATTTTTAACCCCTGACGATTTTCTATGGTCTGGATAAACTGGCTCGCCTCCAGCAAAGACTCATGCGTCCCCGTATCCAGCCAGGCGAATCCCCGCCCCATCGTTTCGACCGACAGTTGCCCTCGCTCCAGATACACCCGATTTACATCGGTGATCTCTAGTTCACCGCGCGGCGATGGCTTGAGGTCGGCCGCGATATCCAGCACATCGTTATCGTAAAAATACAACCCGGTGACAGCATAATTTGACTTAGGCTTGAGAGGCTTTTCCTCCAGCGAGACCGCGCGCCCCGCCTTGTCGAACTCGACCACACCATAGCGTTCCGGGTCACGCACATGATAGGCAAAAACCGAAGCGCCTTCTTTGCGCTGTGCGGCATTGCGCAACTGCTGCTGAAAATCGTGACCGTAGAAAATGTTGTCGCCCAGCACCAGCGCCGACGGATCCTTGCCGATAAATTCACGACCGATGATAAAAGCTTGCGCCAGTCCATCTGGCGATGGCTGAATCGCATATTGCAGATTCAAGCCCCAAGCGCTGCCATCTCCCAATAACTGCTGAAATCGCGGTGTGTCTTGCGGGGTCGAAATGATCAGGATGTCGCGTATCCCTGCCAGCATCAAGGTCGATAGCGGATAGTAGATCATCGGCTTGTCGTATACCGGCAGCAATTGCTTGGACACCGCCAGTGTCACCGGATGTAACCGCGTGCCTGAACCACCTGCGAGAATAATGCCTTTACGTTGAGTCATTTATTTCTCCAAAATTTCAATCAGCATACGCTCAACCCCCGCCTGCCAGTGTGGCAAATGCAGATCGAAGGTATTTTGCAGCTTTTCGGTGTTCAGTCGAGAATTGTGCGGACGCTTTGCGGGCGTCGGAAAGGCCGAAGTCGGCACAGCGTCAACAGCATCGGGCGCAACTTTCAGGTCAATTCCTGCACGACGCGCATAATCAAGCACAAAACTGGCATAACCGTGCCATGAAGTTTCGCCACCGGCGACCAGATGATACAGACCGTACACCTCCGGATTTTCCTTTGCCGCTCGTATCGCATGAGCGGTCACATCCGCCAGCAAATCGGCACCTGTCGGTGCGCCGATCTGATCATCGATCACTTTTAGGCTATCGCGCTCTTTCGCCAGTCGCAGCATGGTCTTGGCAAAGTTCCCTCCGCGCGCCCCATACACCCAGCTAGTACGAAAAATCAAATGCTTGCAACCCGATGCCAGGATAAGTTGCTCACCTTCCAGCTTGGTTGCACCATAGATACTCAAAGGAGCAACCGGGTCACTCTCCAGCCAGGGCTTATCGCCGCTGCCGTCAAAGACATAATCAGTAGAATATTGAATTAACAATGAATTCAATACCTTAGATTCATTTGCCAACACGGCGGGTGCCAACGCGTTGATCGTTCGCGCCAAGTCAGATTCGCTCTCGGCCTTATCCACGGCTGTGTGCGCCGCCGCATTGACGATCACGTCTGGTTTAATCGTCTTAATCGTTTCTCTGATACCCGCCAAATCGGTAAAGTCACCGCAATAATTCCGGCTGGCAGTACTCAGTGCAATCACCTCGCCTAAGGGAGCTAGGCTGCGCTGCAACTCCCAACCGACCTGACCGTTTTTACCGAACAATAGAATTTTCATCAGGTGCGCTCTGAGTAGTTAGTCTCAAGCCACTGACGGTAATCGCCAGATAAAACATTGTTCACCCAGCCCTGATTGTCCAGATACCATTGAACCGTCTTGCGTATGCCGGTTTCGAAGGTTTCGGCCGGTTTCCAGCCCAGCTCACGCTCGATCTTTCGCGCGTCTATCGCATAGCGTCTGTCATGACCCGGCCGGTCGGTAACGAAAGTAATTAAAGTACGGTATGAAGAGGATTGAGGATTGAGGATTGAGGATTGAGGATCTATGATTGCGGGTTGTACCGCAGTACGTGGACGCAGTTCGTCCAACAGGTCGCAGACAGTATGCACGATGTCGAGATTGGCTTTTTCGTTCCAGCCGCCAACGTTGTACACCTCGCCAAGACGGCCCTTTTCCAGCACGCAACGTATCGCGCTGCAATGATCTTTGACATACAACCAGTCGCGGATCTGCTGACCGTCACCGTACACCGGCAGCGCTTTGCCGGCCAGCGCATTGACGATCAGCAGCGGGATCAATTTTTCGGGAAAATGATACGGGCCGTAATTGTTCGAACAATTGGTCGTCAGCACCGGCAAGCCGTAGGTATGGTGATAGGCGCGCACCAGATGGTCGCTGGCCGCCTTGCTGGCCGAATACGGGCTATTGGGTTCGTAACGATGCGTTTCGGTAAACGCGGGGTCGTCCTTCGCCAGAGAGCCGTACACCTCATCGGTGGAAACATGCAAAAATCGAAAAGCGGATTTTTCGGCGTCAGGCAAGGCGCCCCAGTAGGCGCGCACGGCCTCGAGCAAATGAAACGTGCCGACGATATTGGTCTGAATGAAATCCTCAGGGCCGTGTATCGAGCGATCCACATGGCTTTCCGCCGCGAAGTTGATCACCGCGCGGGGACGATGCGCCGACAACAAGCGAGATACCAACTCCGCATCGCCGATGTCGCCCTGCACGAAAGTATGGCGCGGATTGTCATTCAAGGAGGCTAGATTTTCCAGATTTCCCGCATAGGTCAGCTTATCCAGACTCAACACCGGCTCATCGTGCTGCGCACACCAGTCCAACACAAAATTTGATCCGATAAATCCCGCACTGCCGGTTACTAAAATCATAGGTCTGTTTTCTTACAACGGTTAGTTATGGGTTTCCCGCCGTGAGCTGCAATCCTTGCGGCAGAGTATACGGAGGCGTCCAGTCAAGTTCGCGGCAAATTTTACCATTATCTATCTGTAGAGAACCCAACAGTCTCTCAACCTGATCGGCTTTGCCTGTCAGACGCCCCACCAGCGTCAACAAAGCCTGCGGACAGGGTAGCAGGCGCGCCGGATGACCCAATGCGTCACCCAACTGGCGTAACAGGCCGGGCGTAGAAATATCTTCTCCGTCGCTCACCAGATAAGTCTGCCCTGCAGCAGCTGGGTGAGTCGCACACAGAATTAAGGCGTCCACCAAATTTCCGACATAAATGAGGCTGCGCCGATTACCGACCGACGCAAGCGGTAGCGGAACACCTTTGGCTAACACTTTAAGCATTTGCGCAAAATTGCCTTTCACGCCTGCCCCATAAACTAGCGGCGGACGGACGATCACCACCTCTAAACCTGTTTCTGCGGCAACGCGATGTAAAGCCTGCTCGGCCTCATATTTTGAAACGCCGTAGGGGTCTTGCGGGTTAGGGGGATTTACTTCGCTAAAAACATCACTACCCATCGTCGCCTCACCATTCACCTTGACGGAGCTGACATAGACCAACCGTTTAACTCCAGCGCGCGCTGCCTGCCGCGCGAGATTTTCAGTGCCAGCAACATTCACCCTGCGAAATTCTGCCAAAGGATTACTGGCTTTATCGGTCATGACATGGACACGGGCCGCAAGGTGAATCACCACTGCTATATCCCGCAGCGCATCCGTCCAATCCGTTTTATCATCTATTGCACCCACTCTTACAACATCGCTGTCAGAAAAATTCTCCGTTCGCACTGCAGCACGGACAGTCAACCGACTCGCTCGCAGCTCCGAGCAAAGCACTTTTCCTACGAAACCATTGGCTCCAGTAACCAGAAAATTGCCCGCACTTCGTTCTGTCATGATCATTTTGGATGATGTTCCGGAATGTTTTCAGATAGAGATGTATACAACTTGATCATTTCTGCGGCAATTGTCTCGCCAGAAAATGATTTTATTACACGTTGACGAGCCGCATTACCCAATTGAAGTCTTAATTGATTATTAGTGATTAGCTCTTGCAACTTTTCAATCAATGCTGCGCGATTCCCAGCTTCAAACAATAATCCGCTCCTCCCGTCTTCAACAGCATCTGTTATCCCATATATTCGTGAAGCCACTGCAGGTACACCACATGCAGCCGCTTCAATTATGGTCATTCCAAATCCTTCACGGTAACTTGGCAGGCAAAAAATATCAGCAGCAGCCATATATTTTTCCGGCGTAGCGGTAAAAGAAACATGATGCAGACAGCCCGTCTTCGCATGGCAAATTTCTGATATTAAACGGAAAGGCACATCTTCTTCAGCGCCAACCAGTAATAACACTACTTCTGGGTCTTGTTTCGCAATCGTGTTGAAGGCGGCAGCCAAATCCAGCATCCCCTTATCTCGGTTGAGCCTACCCACAAAGAGAATGACATTCGCATCAGGATTTATTCCCAACTCATTGCGTACTTTTTGCCTGGCCTCGTTATTAGGCTGAAAGCGAACCGCGTCCACTCCACAAATCGACCCCGCACCGATTACCTGCACTTTAGCTTGTGGCAACACACCTTCATTGACCAAAAAATCTCGCTGTGATGGACTATCTGCCAACACACAGGTAGCAAAGATTCCTATCATCTTGTCAAATAGCTTTAACAAACTCCGTTTCACCCCCTTTTTCATTACCCATATCTGCCCGGTAAAAGTGTGAATGCGGACAGGCACAAAAGCCAGATATGCCGCCAGCATGGCTAACATCCCTGTTTTTGGCATAATGGAATGCACAATATCGTACCGTTCACGGCGAAATAGCCAGAATAGCTGGAACAAGACGGAAATGTCTCTCCAAGGTGACGGCTTACGTTCTATAGATAACAGGACGAGACGTGCATTGATGCCTTCCAGCAGATGCTTGTCAGCAGAATTGCAGACGACCGTTACCTGATAATTTTTCGCCGCCGCCTGAATATGTACACGCAAAAATGCATGGACAACGGCGGGAATAGTAGCGACAAAACATAATTTCTTCACTTTGAATACTCAATCGCAACTGCACGACCATTTGTTGAATAGCCGCGCTTCATCAGCGGCTATCGCCCGACGATGCGCAACAGGGGGCGTAGCATGTTGCGCGCATTAAAAGGCACATTGCCCCATATTTTGAACACGAGGCTACGCATGCTCGTGCCAAGCAGTATCTTTTGCAAGCTATCAGAGAGTAGCCGGCGAACGACAAAACGGATGCTCAAAGCAATGTCCATTTTGTATCGCATGGAAGTATATGGATTGGCTGATGAAACCTTATTCAATTTCACAAAAGCATCTGAAATAACTTCATCAAAATGTGAAACAAAAGCCTTGTACGAATACCGAGGGTTGTTTGCCACCTCTTCATAGGCACGATCCGCCATTTCCTGCATGAACTGATTGTCCCTGATTTTGGAAATCACCTGATCCAAGTTACTGAAGTCCTTTTTCAATGGGATAAAATGACGCCAAGGCTGCAGGATCCCGGAGTACTCCCCCTCAAAAAGAACAAGAACAGTTTTGAGTGCTGCCGCTTCAAAGCATCGTGGAGAAATCTGGTTAAGTCTGATTAGTCCTTCATAAGGATGCAGAAATTTGTCCTGTACATCATGAAATGTCGCTTCGGTATGTTCCGACACATACAGATCTACCTGTTGCTGAAGATTTCCCTCGAAATCAAAAACGCTTGCGCCACTCTCCACACCCAGCATCGTCTTGCAGGAGGCGACAAATTCAATCCAGCGCTCGCCGTAAATTCTTTTTGATTCATCGTGTGAAAGATCCAGGCTTAGCCCAGAATTTTGTGTCAGCGCCAAAAACCTGTCCGAGATATTCCATTTTTCATAACCCAATTCACCGAGCCAAAAGGGCGGCTTACGGGTTCGATATCCCATATCAAGTTTTCGCTCCGCCGTCTTGGGCGCCGGGTAAGCCAGCAACTTATCCGGCACATAGCCTGTCAGTGTATTAACTTTCACGACATTCGGCAGAACCTGTTTAGGGTAGACCTTTTCTATTTCTCCATCCGGTACGCAGGTGAACAGAACGTCCACCTTCAGAAATTCCAGCGTTGCCAGCACCGTATTTACGGCACGATATTCGTCCTGGATGAACACCACCTTCAAGCCATCAAAATCACGAATAAGCTGCCTTGCCGCCTCGCCAATATAATGCTCACTCATATAGCCTATCGCAATTGAGTAGTGAATAACCACCACATCAAAGCGAGCAAGATTTAAACAGGCTGGAAGCTGCCTGACGAAGGACAACTGCGTGACATTATGGTGTGAAAAGTTGCTTATTGAATCCAGATGGTCGGTTACGGTTGAGGCATCGGCATTTTTTACCGGACGATTGCAAAGCAAAAGGATGTTGAGTTTTTTCATGGCCTGTCCAGGTTCATTTCTGAGCACATACGTAAATATCCAGACCTCCAAGGTGGGCGATATTATTTAATAATAATGAACGCACCATGCGACCTCCCCAGTTTTCCTTCCTGGCATCAAATGACGAAAATTTTCCGAACATATCCTGAAGTTCGGCTACGGACGAAAAAACCGTTTCAGGGGCAGCACGCCCTTGCGAATCCGCATCGTATGCACCTCGCTGAGATGATGTCCCGCTTTCTTTAGCTGAAGACATTAAAGCCTTTAAAGTCGTAAACGGCCACATCATCCAGTTCCGGTACGAAAATTTGTTATATACCATCACATAGGCACGTCCACCGGGTTTCAGGACACGGTAAGTTTCATCGATACACCGCTGCAAGTCACCAGTGTGATGGAAACATCCAATGGATACAACGACATCAAAACCACCATCATCAAACGGGCATTCCAGCATGCTGCCTTGCGTTGCGCCGCCCTTAATACCCATCATGGCCATACGATGGTTCATCATGGACACGGGCCCTGCCGCAATGTCCAGACCGCAATACTCTGAGCAATATTCTGCAATCTTCTGCCCCAGCGTTCCGTAGCCAAGACCAATATCCAATACCCGCAATCCCTTGAATTTTTCAACCGGCACGCGTGCAAGCAAATAAGGATAAAGTGCCATGTAGGCATCATCAAACCGGCGCAATGATTCCGCAGAGTGATCAGTTATTCCCAGCTTGATAGCCATTGTCGAGCCGCATAACTCATTCCAGAACAGTTGATTTCCCTCATCAATCCGGGACTGCATCTCGCTTTTACTTTCCATGTCTAATTTTCTCGATCTATATTTAGTTACATCGCAAATTTGCCAATTTTCTTCGCCAGTTTCCTTCCAGCAGCAGTCAGCGGCAACTCAAAAGTTAGGTACACCCCTATTGCCATAGCCAGCACCAGCCACGGCACCAACCACCAAGGCAACGTCAGCAACAGGGCAACGGCAAGCACGGGCGCATGATACGCATAGATGCTGTAAGAAGCTTGCCCGATTTTCGCCCCCCAGTCTATCAACCTGCAGCGCGCGTTATCGATGAAAACGATCAGTTGTGCAAATAGCACCGCCAGCACCATTTTACGACTCTCAACCGCCAGAAACTGCAATGCCCCGTGCAGGATTCCCGATTCGATCAGCAATGTGAACAGCAGGTAACACAAGATCATCCACTTCCAACTCAGCAAAAAAATTCGATTTGACGATTTGTGTACCGCCATCGCACCCAGCCACCACAAAGGCAGAAATGCGATCAGGCTGCCATTGTGCCACCAAGAATAATACTCTGTATGTCCGCAGACCATTATCAGTCCAAAACACCATACCCCGGCAATGATTCTCCAGAGCATCGCATCGTGTAAGCCGCGAATCAAATATCTGATGGCAATCGCATAGAATACATAGAGCCATATTTCTACCATCACGGTCGTCAACGGAGCATTTCCCTGAAATGAAAGGTAATGCAATTTAGGAATGAATGCCGAAATACCCAACAATTTAACAAGCAGCCCTGCCATGCTGATTTGTTGCGTTCCCGTGATCGCCCGGCCTGCATTCAAATCAACTCCCGCAAGATAGACGAATCCTGCCGCTCCGACTAGGGATGCCAACAGATAAGTCGGCATTATTCGAAAAGCACGTCGCACCCCATATGACAACGTGCTGAATTGATCGCGCCTAGCGCCATTTCTATGAATGCAATATCCACTAAGCACAATAAATCCAACTACGGCGGGGTGCGTTTCGCCGACCGGCTGAAAAAATATCCCCAGTGTTTTCATGACGCCAAGAATGACTTCCGGGATCTGTTGACCCGCCACACCCGCCCAAATGGCCAAGTGCGCCACCATCACCCAGATGGACAGTATCCCCCGCAAAAAGTCCATCCCTCCCGAGTGAGACTTGATGCGGGGATAGTCGAGCAGGGCAGTTGATTGAACAATCACTCTGCACTGCGCTGGCTGTCGGGGATCTATCTTAGCTCCTTTGTACTAGCTGGCGCATCGCCTGCCTGAGTTCTGACACGGACACTTCTGTCAGCCGGAACATGATCAATGCAGAAACAACAGAGCACAGAATTGCAAATCCAGCATTCAACAACAAACTCTCACTGCTCAATAGCATCGGCAGCAGCGCAAGCAGTGCTATCCACCCCAAAGTTTTGTATATTTTCCTCTGCTGGTAGTCTATTTTGTAGCAAGCAGGATCTTTCCTGACCCAGCTCAATAGAAGCAGGGCAAGGAACAGGTTGCTCAGTGCCACTGAAAGTCCGGCACCGAGTGCACCAAATGCCGGAATGATTGTAACAAACATGACTACCGATAAAATCGCAGCCACTCCCTGTAGCAGCGTTACAATATAAAGTTTTTTTGCAAAATAGAGCGACGGCAACAACACGGTGAATAGGCCCAAAAAGAATTGCGCTGCCGCTGCAAGACCGATCAGGTGAAAAGCATCCTCATACGCGTGTGGCAGAACGATCATCGCAACCGGTTTCGCAAAATAAAAGAACAATAAAGTAAGATAGCCAAATGCCACCAGATAGTATTGCGTCAGTCTCGCCAGCAGCTGGCGTGCCTCCTCCTGCTTGTTCATGTACGTCAATGAAAAAGGTGCCCACGCGCGCGCAAAAGCCTCAACAAAGAGCCCCATCCCCATGCCTATGCTTGTCCCCATCGTATAAATACCGACTTCGGTCAGCCCGTGGTAGGATTGCAACGGGTATCTGGCCGCATTCTGAATCACAAAGACAAATAAAAATGCTGGAATTAACGGAATACCTTCCTTAAGAAGCACAGTGATGTCTTTTTTTGCAGGAAGATAGCGCATGCCATTCTTTGCCAGCATGAAAAACAAAGTGAATGTAATCATCTGGCCCAACAGCAATGCGTACAGGTATCCTGTTATCGATTTTTCCAGAATCACTACGAAGAAGATAATCAGCAGAAACGACAACAACGCGGAGCCAAATGAGGCCACGACAAACCGCTTTGCTTTCTGTTCAAATTGTAATTTCAATTGCCAAGGTTGCACCAGAATGCCCAGTGCCGCCGTCAGTATTGACAATCTCACCTGATACGCATGGTCAGCGCCACTAAATAACCATTTCCCTATTGCAGCAGCATTCAGCATTCCACACACAACAAGCACGGCTGCGCTAACAAGTAAAACCAAGTGCGCCCCAAAGATGACCGCATCCTTTTCGAACGGCGTCTCCTTGGAAAAGTAGCGCGATCCTATCGAGGTACCGAGACCCAAGGTGAAGAGTGCAGTAAACACCACCCCCATCATCATCAACATGGAAATAACGCCATATTCTGCCGGAGCAATATAACGAGCAATAAAGGGCAAGGCAATAAAGGACAGCGCCCTGTTCAGGGCACCACCCAAGCCATAGATCAGACCGCTGTTTATAAGCTGATTTACATTACTAAAGCGCACTACGACAGTCCTGACAAGTGATAAATGAGGTGCAGCTTATAGCAAAAAGTCTGACATCGGTGAAAACAGCCTCTAACTTAATCAACAAATTGCTGATGCCACAACTCGAGACTTAGTAAAGCCCATAAGTTGCGCCCATAAACGCTTTGCGAATCAAGCACCGTATCCAGCGACAAACCATCCCTGAGGTAGGGCCGCGTCTTGGCTCGCTCGGAACCTAAAATATCACCAATATAATCTCGTGCCGGCCCACCCCGCTTGAGCCACAAATTGAGCGGGACTGGGAAGCCCATCTTGTCTTTTCGGTTGTTAATCGCCGCTGGCAGACGGCTGGCAAAAACTGTTTTGAGCATACGCTTCAATTCGCCGTTATGAAACTTTACATCCGCCGGAATGGTGGCAGCAAACTCCACCAGAGGATGATCAAGGAAGGGCACCCGTGACTCTACGCCATGCGCCATGCTCATTCTGTCCTCTACCTGCAACAGCGCCGGCAGCAAAGTCTTGAAATCAAAATGCGTCATGGAATCGAAGTACGACTCCTTGCCTACGTTGCTTCCCCAGAAAATGCTCTTGAATTCTTCAAAAGTAGCTTCCTGGTTAATCGCGTGCGGCGCAATAATGCCGCCAAAGGTATTGGCCCGGTTAACCAGACGCCAGTAACGCTGGTCACGTTCACCAAAAAGTCCGTCCGCCCAGAACTCACGCAACATAGGTTTGTATTGCCGGAGCGTTTCGAGATTCGGAATGATCGAATCATATGTCACGACGTAGTTGCCGTTATTTAGCGAGCCATCGATCGCGCCCTTGATACACTGCTCGAAATAAGCAACCAGATAGCGCGCATAGCCCCCGAAAATTTCGTCACCACCTTGCCCGCCGAGCACGACCTTAATATGTTCACCGACCTTCTTGGAAACCATATATTGCGGAAATGATCCGGGACCGGCCACGGGCTGATCGAGATGCCATATGATCTTGCCAATATTCTCGACGAAATCATTTTCGCCCACATCCGCAAGGTGCAGAACCATATTCTGCTCATCGGTCAGTGCCTTGGCATAACGTGACTCGTCGAAATCAAGCCCGTCCAGAAAACGACCGTTGAAGGCCTGAAATCTGCTATCCGGACGAATTTCCCGCGCCAACGCCGCTACCAGACTGGAATCCAGGCCACCACTTACATAACTGCCTACTTCCACATCGGCGCGCAAATGCATCCGAACCGAGTCCTGCATCAAATCCAGCAGGCGTTCGGTAAACCACTTTTCAGTATGATCGTAATCAACCTCGTAATGAACCTCCCAATAGCGCTTTGGCTGGGGAGTTTCTGTTGGAGAGACTACGGCAAAATGGGCCGCTGGGAACTGCTTAACTCCCTCCATCAGCGTCTTCTCACCCAGACAGAACTGAAATGTAAAGTAATCGGAAAGTGCAGCGCCATTAACTCTGCGCGCATCGAGAAAAGGCAGTAACGCCTTTACTTCTGATGCGAAATACAGACCGGCCGAAGTTTTCGCCCAGTAAAGCGGCTTGATCCCGAAACGATCACGAGCCAGGAACAACTTTTGTTCGGCAGCATCCCATATCGCAATGGAAAACATGCCCCTCAGCCGGTTTACGCAGTCTGCGCCCCAGCGCTGAAAAGCGCGCAAAACCACCTCCGTGTCCGACTGAGTGTGAAAGGTTTTAGCGCCAAGCTCATTGCGCAATTCGATATAGTTGTAAACCTCGCCGTTGTAGATGATCGTGTAACGTCCATCCTCGCTGTGCATGGGTTGTGCGCCAGTCTCGACATCAATGATGCTCAGGCGTACATGGCCAAACCCTACACGCGTATCAGTAGAGACCCACTGGCCTGTTCCGTCCGGTCCGCGATGGCGTATACGCTCCAGCCCAGTCGTCAGTTCGTTATAGGCAAGCTCGCTGTGGCGAGCGCCATTCGTTACAAATCCAAAAATTCCACACATAGATTTTATTCTCTCCGAAGAAGTCGTTTTAACCGTGGCTTTAAAAAATTCTGACTTTCTGCTGGCAACCTGTGCCATGAAAAGACAGCTAAGTTCCGCGCTGTAGATGGCCGTGCGATAGCAGCAATGTACTTACGCATCACATCGCGGAGTATCTGTTTGCCATCTTTGGTTTTCTGGAAATACTTAACCTGCTTGCCCGGTTCGTTTTCGTTAATGCGCACTACTTCGGCCAGGTTGTTTAATTTGAGGTTGACAGGGCAGCGCATTGCAAAATCCACCAAGTCATTGTCCATGAAAGGTACGCGAGTTTCCAGGCCATGAGCCATGCTGAGCTTGTCTTCGATCACGAACAGTCCATGCAGAAATGTCTTGGCCTCAAAGTATAGCGAGTGGTTGATGTAGTCTTCCGGTCGATCCAGTTCGTTATCGTGGCTCAGGAAAACATCGTGAAAGATATCGCGGGTACTGATATCTTTCACGTCATTCCAGATTGGTGCGAAGACCTTGGCAATTGTGCTGTTAGGGATCAGCCGTTGCCAGAAGCCATAATACTGGTCGATGTAATGCTCAAAATCGTTGCACTTCGTGGCGCGGTAATAGCGCCAGGGGTAGCCGCCAAAGAGTTCATCGCCTCCCGTACCGGAGAGTACCACCTTGACGAACTTGCTGGCCAATTGAGCGGCATAGTAGTTGGGGTAGCTCTGTCCTACACGGGGCTCCTCGATATGCCAAGCCAGTTTTGGCAGGCTGCGTTCCATGTCACCGGCTTTGAGCACCATTTCGTAGTGCTCGGTCTTGAAGCGCGCGGACATCGCCTCCGCCTTGATGCGCTCGTCGAAAGCTAGCTCGATACCCGAGGCGGAGCTCATGTCAAAACCACAAGTGAAAGTCTTGATATAAGGCAGTTCCCGTGCGGCCAGCGCGGTGAGTGTCCCGGAATCCATGCCCCCGGAAAGGTATGAACCCAGTTCCACGTCTGTCACCAATTGACGGCTGACGGCTTGTCGCATCAGGAAATCCAGCTCTTCGCGGTATTCTCTCGGGTCGGCTGGCTGATCCGGTTCGCGGAAGCGGTAGTCCCAGTAACGGTTGATTTTCGGTATGCCAGAACTGCCCATCGCGATGCGCGCGACGCTGGCTGGCGGGAGCAACTTGATGCCGTCCAGCAGCGTGCGGTCAGTGAAGATGTTCTGGAAGGTGAAGTATTCCAGCAGGGCTTTTCTATCCAGCTCGCGCCGGGCGGCAGGGTGTGCGAGGATGGCCTTTTGCTCGGAACCGAACAGAAAAGTTTCTCCCCAGCACGCATAATAAAGTGGCTTGATACCGTAACGGTCGCGAACAAGATATAGTGACCGTTCCCTCTTGTCCCATATTGCAAAGGCAAACATACCATTGAAACGGTTAACGCAGTCCGCACCCCATTCTAACCAAGCGTTTAACACAACTTCCGAATCGGTTTTAGAATGGAACTGACAACCTCTCGCTTCCAGTTCGATTCGCAGTTCCTGGAAGTTGTACACCTCACCGTTGTAGCTCAGCACATAGCGCTGATTGGCGGAAATCATTGGCTGATGCCCGGCTGACGAGAGATCGATAATCGCCAAGCGCCGATGACCTAACCCTACATTGCCTTCAATCCACTGCCCATCCCCATCCGGCCCGCGATGAGCAATGGCATCGGTCATCTTGCGCAAAATGACCGGCGAGACAGGCTCGCCATTAAGATTAAAGATGCCGGCAATACCGCACATATCAGGTGATGGATCTCAATGCTTTAACGACATATTCATAGTCTTCCGCCGTCATCCTGTTGTGCAGCGGAATCGCCATGGTGTTGTCATTGCAGTCACGCGCACCGGGGTAGTCCTCGGGCTTTAAATCAAAACTGTCACGATAGTAGCCAAGCATGTGCACTGCATGGGTACCAGGGCGAGTGGAGATACCCTCGGCTTGTAGACGTTCCATGATGTCGTTGCGTGGCAATGGAGCCTTGTCAGGATCAACATAAGTTACGAATGCTTGCCAGGCATGAGTGCCATTTTCCGGAAACACTGGCATCTGCAGCCAGGGAACTCCAGCCAGTTGGTCACGGTAATACTCGGCCCGATGTTGGCGTTCAGCGATGAACTTATCCAGTTTTCCGATTTGCACCAAACCGACCGCACCTTGCAAATCGGTCATGCGGTAATTAAAGCCTAGCAGATTGAACTCCGCCAGTAGGTATGGCCGTGGTCCGCGATGACGCTGCTCTTCTGAAATGCTGGCGCCATGATTGCGGAGCTGATCGGCAATGGCTGCCAGTTCACTGTTGTTGGTGGTAACCATACCGCCCTCACCCGTCGTGATGGACTTGCGCGGATGGAAAGAAAATGCTGCGGCATCACCCAAACCGCCCGCTGGTATGCCGTTGAGACTGGCGCCTGCGGCACAGGCCGCGTCTTCAATAATGGAAATATGAGCGGGCAACACGGCACGCAAACCTTCCATGTCGGCGCATAGGCCGAAGAGATGAACGACAATCACCGCTTTGGTGCGGGACGTAATGCGTTTTACTACATCGGCGGTGTCAATGTTGTAGGTGTCACGGCGCACATCGGCAAAGACCGGGGTTGCACCGCAATAAAGCACCACATTGGCAGTCGCCACCCATGTAAAGGCGGGCACAATCACCTCATCCCCCGGCCCAATGCCCATGACCGCGAGAATAAGATGCAGTCCGGTAGTGCAACTGGTTGTGGCCAGCGCATGCTTGACCTGATGCCGCTCGGCAAACGCCTTTTCAAAAGCCGCGACCTTGGGACCCTGAGTTAGCCAGCCAGTGGTAAGCGGTTCCCGCGTAGCCTGCCACTCTTCATCTCCTGTGCTGGGCAACGAAATTTGGATTTGTCTTTTCATGTTGTCTTTACTTTGTTGAGCTTGGCTTTAGATTGGCAAACCCACGGCGCGGCGGCGAGCTTCCACCTCGGCCTTGTGGTTGTCGCGCCATTCTATAAGTTGCTTAAGCCCTTCGCGGAGATCCAAACGTGCGGTAAAGCCGATCTCAGCACTAGCTTTTTTAGGACAGCCAACGCGATTACGCACTAAAGTTGCCTGACTGCGCGGGGCGAAGTTGATTATTTTCTTGCAGCCGGTAATCTCCAAGATCAACTCGGCCAGTTCTCTTAGCGAAGTGCGCTTGCCAGTACCGACGTTGTAGTAACGGTCACTGGTACCGGCCTTCATCGCACAGACATTGGCCATACCGCAATCTTCCACCGCTACAAAGTCAAAAGCTTCGGAGCCATCACCCATGATAGTCGGGCCTTCGCCACGGTCGATGGCATCGAGCATCTTCATGATCACGGCGATGTAAGCTCCGTGATAGTCCTGGCGCGGGCCATAGACATTCATATAGCGCAGGCCGACATAGTCGAGGCCATAACGGTGATGGAAAGCGCGCAGCATGGCTTCACCGGCAATCTTGGTGGCACCGTAGAAGTTCTTGTTGTTGAACGGATGGTCTTCGGTCATCGGTTCTTCTACCGCATCACCATAGACAGAGGCTGAAGAGGAATAGACCAGACGTTTAACCCCTTTTTTGACGCAGGCTTCCATCACATTGAAAGTGCCACGCACATTGACGTCAAAGGCACTGCGCGGAAAATCATGACACTGCAACAACCACAGCGCTGCCAAATGAAAGACGCCATCTGCTCCGTCAAAGGCTGCTTCGAGAATGTCGGTCTGCATGACATCACCGCCGACGTCGAATATCCTGACGCGCGGATCCCTGAGGGCATTGGCAAGGTTCTCTACACGTCCACGCACAAAGTTGTCATAAATCAGGACTTCTTTGACATCCTCTTTCAACAGATGGTCGATCGTGTGCGAACCGATAAGCCCCGCACCACCAACAACAACCAGTTTTTTTCCCTTAAGATCCATGAATTACCTCTTTTGAAAATTGATCGACGATATATGCTGCAAAAGCAAATGAGCTGGTGAAGGCCGGGGAAATCGCATTGAGCACATGCACCGAATGCCTGCCCCGCTCCACGACAAAATCCATTTCCAGTCGGCCTTCGCGTGTGTTCACCAGCTGGGGCCTTATGCCCACCTTTGGCGTGGATTTTACCCATTCATGCTCCAGGCGATCCACTAATTGACGTGCGGAGGAGAGAAAACCGGATTTGCCGTAGTTGCGCATCTCGCTATGCACCAAATTTCTGAAGTTCTGCGGATTATTCGCGTAAAGCCTCGACAACTGAACACCGATCTCGATAGCCTCGATGGGGCGTGCACCGCTCAAAATACCATAATTTTCTCTGCCGAAGGCCGGAATGGCGGTTGGGCCAATATACACTTCATTGCTGATCACCCGGGTGAAGTGTATGCCCAGGAAGGGCAGTGCCGGATTAGGCACCGGGTAGATGCTGCCGCACACCCGGTCAGCCGCTTCGGGCGCGAGTTTGTAGTAAAGACCCTTGAAGGGCACAAGCTGGTAGTGCTGGCCGACGCCGGCAAGATGGGCTACGCGGTCGGCATAGGCTCCGGCGGCGTTGATGAGCAGGCCGTAGCCGTAGGTACGATTCTGGGTCGTGGCTGATTGTTGCTCGTCATTGATGCTGGTCAGCATTTGATCGGTGTCGATCTGCACTCCCTGCTGAGTCAATTGCGTGCGCAAAGTCTCCAGCACACGGGTGCTGTCGATGACAGCGGTATCCTGGCAGCGGATGCCGCCGTACTCGGCACATGCGTGTGGTTCGATTTGGCGTATCTCGTCGGTGTTAATCCTGTTCGCGCAGATGCCGTTGGCTTCGGCATTTGCCAAAAGTGTGTCCAGCCCCTTGGCATTTTCCTCTGAAGTGGCGACGATGACCTTGCCATCGCGGCGCACCGGAATACCGTTTTGCTCTGCGAAAGCGAACATCGCATCGGCACCCGCCTTGCACAGCTTGGCCTTAAGCGTGCCGTGCGGATAATAGATGCCGGTGTGCAGCACACCGCTGTTGCGCCCGCTGGCATGGACACCGAGGCGCGATTCTTTTTCCAAGATCGTTATTGTCGCATTCGGTTCGCGAAACCTGATCTCTCTGGCAACGGTAAGACCGACGATACCCGCACCGACGATCAGGTAATCACTGTTTTCTATCATTAGATCAATGTCGGTTCGATGTTTGACACAACAGCAATGTCGTCGTCATCCAGGTAGTCAATTAGATCATCCCCATGTGTTGGGACAACAACGAGGTTTTGACCGCCATGCGGAATATTTATCTCACTGGATTCCCGCCTGCGCGGGAATGACGTAGCTAATGAATTATCTAGGCTCAAAACAATTACTTCATCAAGCTACTTGATTCATGAGCTTGTCGTGCTTAGCAATGCTGCACTTAATGAGTTCGGCATTGGCCTTTGTCCACTCCACGGTGCGACGTACACCCTCGCGAATATCGACCTGTGCAGTAAAACCCAGTTCACGCTCAGATTTTTCTGTAGATGCAAAACGCTTACCGGAACGATCCCAGTTACGTGCCGGCCGCAGATCCAATGGAGTTGTGTTCTCAGTGTATTCGTTGATGAGTGTTGCCAACTCCAGGATACTCGTCTCACGACCAGTCGCTAGGTTATACACGCCGCCAACCTCCCCTTTAAGCGCACAAGCCATCAGGCCACGCGCCATGTCTTCCACGAAAATGAAATCGCGACTGGCATTTCCGCCATTGTCCAGTGGAAGTGCCTCGCCATTTAGCGAGCGCCAGATAAATGTTGGTGTGACGTTGCGCCACACGGTGTGCACCGTGCCCCGCCATTGACCAGCACCCAAAATTTCACGGGGTCCATAGACATTTGAAAACCGTGCCTTCACGAACGGCAGCTTATGTTGCTGGAAATAATAGTTGCCGTACAACTCACCAATGATCTTGGAAATTGAATAGGGGCTGTCGTGGTACAAGGTAACAGGCTGTTCTTCTGTTGTTGCAGTAGGGACCTCGTAAGTCTTTTCGGCAACCGCACAGGCCGCAGCGGCATAAACCACCTTTTTTAGTGATTTAATTTCTTTAAGTCGCTCGAATAATTTTAACGATGTCAGCGTGTTGTTGTCGTGGTCAGCCAACGGGTCAGCAATCGAGGACTGGTTTCCATGGTAGCACGCCAGATGAAATGCATAATCCAGATCATCTGGCAATGCTGCAAGAATTCTGTCATCGGTGATGGTGCCGAACACGAAACGCACGCAAGGATCTGCGGGAATATTCGCCACGTCGGAGGACAGCAGATTGTCCACAACGATAATTTCGCACGGTGACTGCGCAAGTATCTGATGAACCAGATTGCTACCGACAAAGCCCGCGCCACCTACTACCAGCACCTTTGCCCCGGAAAAACTCGAAACGCCCATGTTTTAATCCTGTCTCTACTTTGTTGTTGACGGAGCTTTGAGATGCGAGAACACATCTGTAATACCGTATTGATCGTACCATGCCAGTTGACGATGGATAGTCTCGGCAAAACTGATCTGCGCCTTCCATCCAAAAGCCTTATAGGTTTCTGTCGCATCAAGGGATACCACCGGCACATCATCTGCTGCCGGAGGAACGATGGGCACCTCTTTAACACCGAGCCCAAGGTATTCCGTGACCAGATCAAATATTTCTTTAATCGAATGCGCTTCTCCACTGGCCAGATTGTAAATTCCGGTTGGCGCTTCGGCTTTAATGGCGAGATCCATAAAGGCGATAAAGTCACTCATGTCAAGAAAATCGCGCGACGTGTCCGAACAAAAACAATTCTGTCCTGCTTTCAGGCGTTTATAGAATGTCGGGATGGGGCCAATAGCCAGACGCGGTCCGGTGACATTGGCGATGCGCAGCGACAGTGTGGGGACACCCGAGAGCATCATGAACTGCTCTCCTGCCGTTTTGGTAATGCCATAGCTGGTAAACGGCGCAGTCGGGTGACCGGCAAAGATCGGCAGCTGTTGCGGCCTGCCGTAACACAGCGCTGTTTGAAAGTTTATTAACCGCTTAACCTCATGTGACTTAGCCGCACGAGCCACATGTGCGCTGCCGATCACATTGGTTCGTGAATCTTCCACCCAGTCATCCGGATCTTTGTAGGCAGCAGCCGCGTGAATGACTACATCTGGCTTAAATGCCGCAAAGCACTCATTGACCAGAGATTCATCTGCTATCGAACCTTCTTTGACCGTTAAACCCACGACCGCAGGCACAACTTCCCGCTTTCCTGTGGCAAAATTGTCAATGACAAAAATCTCATGCCCCTGAGGCAGCCAGTGTTCAATCAGGTTAGAACCTAAACATCCCGCGCCGCCGGTTATCAATATACGCATATGTCTCTTCTTACTTTCGCTCTTGACGCAAGTGGGTGTATTCGCCCAGCGTGCCGTGTACTTTGTAGTAATCAATGGCTGCAGAAACGGTTTCCTGTAGCGGCGTGAATTCGATGTTGCCAAAATCCTCAAAAGTGCGTGAAGGATCCAGCAGAATCGAGAAAACGTCATCCGGCCCGATGTCCTTCACTTCTGCCTCAGGTTTGCCGGGAACATCCATCGCATTCACAACTGCGTTGTATAGCTCCTGAATTGCAATATCTGTCCCTGAAGAGAAGTGATAAGCACCATGCCCAACGCCATCGCAGGCTTTCAGCACGACACGAGCAAGGTCTTTGACGTATACGAAATCGCGACGCGATTTAGTAACGAAACATTGTTTGCCATCTTTCAGGCGCTGATAAAATATCGGCAGTGGGCCAGCAACGTTACGTGGGCCAACGACGTTGGCAAGCCTAAAGGTGACGAAATCGACCCCGGATAGCTCAATGTAGTACTCATTGGTGGTTTTAGTGATCGCGTAACTGCTGCTTCCTGGGAAGCGCGGATGATCCAGTTTGATTGGCTGTTGCAAAGGTTTCAAACCATAGCACAACGCGGTCTGGAAATAGACAAAACGTTTAACACCAAATTTCTTGGCGGCATCGACCATGTTTGAACCGCCTACGCAATTGGTAAGCGTATCGTTGTACCAGTCATCCGGATCTTTGTAGGATGCAGCCGTATGTACAATCGCATCAGGTTTGAAGTCACCGATCAATTTATCTACTAACGTTTTGTTGGCAATCGTATCGATTACCACAGTCAGGTTCGGATGTTCCTGAAGATGTTCGCGGCGACCTGTCGCAAGATTATCGATAGCAATGACCTGATCGCCACGATCAAGGCACATTTCAACCACATGTGAACCGATTTGGCCCAAACCACCCGTAACAAATACTTTCATCGTTTTTCTCCTTCAAAAATTTTGATTTGTGATTATACTTCAAACAGCTTCGCTACAATTTTATGCGCTGCCGCTCCATCACCATAAGGGGCGGTTGTATTTTCCTGTAATGAGGTCATCGGCTTGGACGCTGCAGACAATATTGCCTGCTCCGAGGCTCCCACCAACTGATTCCAACCCAACTCAACGGTTTCGACCCATTCCGTTTCATCGCGCATAGTCACGCAAGGCACGCCATAGAAGAACGCCTCCTTCTGCACGCCACCCGAATCCGTCAATATCACTTTAGCAGCCTGCTCCAGCGCCACCATCTCCAGGAAGGGCAGCGGATCAACGACTGTTACGGCACCGAGTCCAAGCCCATAGTCCTGTATCAACTTGCGCGTTCGCGGATGCAATGGGAGAATAACTGGCATTGAATCGGCAACCTTCACCAGTGCAGCAACGATTTCAGCCAACCGCTTTGGGTCATCCGTATTTTCAGCCCGATGGCATGTAGCCAATGAGAAGCCGCGGTCAATTAGACCTAAATCATTCAGAATCGTCGTTTGATGTTTTGCGCGGTTGCGATAAAACAGCGCGACATCATACATAACGTCACCAGCGTTATGCACGCCGTTGACAATGCCTTCTGCCCGAAGATTTTTCACTGCAGTCTGGGTCGGGCAAAACAGTAGATTTGAGACACGATCAGAGATTATCCGGTTGATTTCTTCCGGCATACGCATATTGAAAGACCGCAGCCCGGCTTCCACGTGCGCTACCGGTATATGCAGTTTGGCAGCCGCCAGCGCTCCGGCGAGCGTTGAATTAGTATCGCCGTAAATGAGTACTTTATCCGGCTTTTCTTCCAGCAAAACCTTTTCGATTGCTTCGAGCATTCGTCCGGTCATCGCGCCGTGCTGCCCGCCCGATATTTCGAGGTTGTGCTTCGGATGCGGTATGTCAAGTTCATCGAAAAAAACTTTAGACATATTGTCGTCGTAGTGCTGGCCCGTATGCACCAAGACCTCTTCAATCTTACCCGCATAGTCATTCCGGATAACTCGAGATACCGCAGCCGCTTTGATGAACTGCGGACGAGCCCCAACGATGGTGACGATTTTGGTACTCATGCGGCAACTGCTCCAGCGACTGCACGAACGATGATCTCTTGTGTCGCGAGATCAATATACGGATGCATGGGCAGACTGACGACGCGAGATGCGACAGCATCCGAGTTTGTCAACGCACCCGAAATGCGGCAGTTTGCCTGATAGGCGGGCTGGCGATGCAGCGGAACAGGGTAATGCACCGCAGTCGGTACTCCGGCAACTTTCAGTTTTTCAAGGACTGAATCTCGGCCAGCCACTTGTATCGTGAATTGCCCCCAGACGCAGGTTCGATCCGAACGGACGGCTAACGGGGTGATTGATGGAATTGCACTGAGTAGCTCAAGGTAGCGTTTGCCTGCGGCAATGCGCTGCTCGACCTCCCAGTCGAATGAGTCCAACTTGGCCAGCACCACCGCACATTGCAACGTATCCATACGCCCACCTACTCCGACACGGGTATGGTAATAGCGGCGCTCTTGACCGTGAACCCTGATTTCGCGCATGGCCTTGGCCAGAGCATCATCGCTGGTAAATATCGCGCCGCCATCTCCGTAACATCCCAGAGTTTTGCTCGGAAAAAAGCTGGTGCAACCTATCTGTGAAAGGTTACAGCTTTTACGCCCCTTATAGGTCGCACCAAAACTCTGCGCAGCATCTTCGATCACCGGAATGTTGCCGTGACGTGCGGCGATGGCATTGATCTCATCCATGTCCGAAGCCTGCCCATAAAGCGAGACGGGGATAATCGCCTTGGTTTTTGAGGTAATCGCGGCTTCAATCAGCGACGGATCGATATTGCAGCTGTCCGGCTGCACATCCACAAACACCGGCACTGCACCCACAAGCGCAATAACCTCTGCGGTAGCAACAAAAGTAAATGGCGTGGTGATAACTTCATCGCCAGGCCTCAATCCCAACGCCATGAGTGAAATCAACAATGCTTCGGTTCCGGATGCTACGGTTATGCAATGTTTGGCACCGATGTACTCCTCAAGTCGGGTTTCGAGTTCACGAACCTCTGGCCCCATGATGTACTGCCCATGGTCGAGCACTCGCTGAATACGTGCGTTGATGGACTCTTTCAGTGCTGTATATTGCGCCTTGAGATCAATAAATTCGATTTTAGTATTCATAGTTGTTTACAGGTTGAATCAGTTATTTGGTAACTCAGACCGCATCCGCAGCTTACTCTTTCCCTGCCATCAAGCTTCACGCCACAGCGACAAATCCAGCCAATTTGCTTTGCTGGCACACCAACCATCAAGGCATAAGGTTTCACGTCACGGTTGATCACGGCACCGGCACCGATAAAAGCATACTCGTTAATAGTCACACCACACACAATAGTGCAATTCGCCCCTAATGTTACGCCCCGCTTTACCAGTGTATTGCGATATTCATCCTTGCGTGACACCGCCGAGCGAGGATTGTACACGTTGGTAAAGACCATACTCGGCCCGCAAAACACATCGTCTTCGAGCGTGACGTTGTCATAGACAGACACATTATTCTGTATCTTAACGTTGTTGCCGATGACGACTTTATTCCCAACAAAGACATTCTGCCCTAATGAACAACGCTCACCAATTTGGGCACCACCACACACATGCGCCCAATGCCAGACACGAGTTTCTGCACCTATTTGAGCGCCTTCGTCAACGATTGCTGTAGCGTGTATCACCAAAAATCCTTTTATTTCAAATAGTTAATAACAAACAAAGAGCAAAAATCTCAATTCAGCGCAGTAGCGACTTTGTCGGCTAATGCGCAACACGTAGTCCATTTACCGCCGAACACATTCACTATCATTCCATCGCGATGAATCGCATATTCACGTGTAACACGAGAAGGATCATCCACAGAGGACAACAAAGGCCGCACCCCCGCAAAAGTATCAATTACATCCTGCTCGCTTACCGGTATCGCCATCCAGTGGTTATAGGCTTTAAGTAAATAGCTGAGCTCCTCTTTGGAGCAGCTAATAGGCTCGTCCAGATCTTGCCTAACCTCAGTCGTGCCGATCATGGTTTTACCTTTCCACGGCAAAACAAAAAATATGCGCCGCTCACCCGGCACTTCAAGCAAATAGGCATGATCACAGGAGCGGTTCACAATCAAGTGGCTTCCTCTTACCAAATCAAGCCGCACAGGATATTTTATACCGCTCTGCTGCAATAACCTTTCCGCCCACGGACCGGCAACATTGACTATCCTATCAAACTGAAAATGCTGCCCATCTTGTGTTTCCAGATTGCCGTCAGGCAGAACTTTCTGCACCGACGTATTTTCGAGTATTTTTACACCTTCCTGACGACACTGATCAGCAACCCACATCCCCAGCGCATAATCATCCATCTGACCGTCATGAAACAGGTAGCCACCAATCAAGCCATCTGCCTTTAAGTTTGGCTGCAACTTTACAACCTCATCATTAGACAGCCAACGCGGTGCCGGCATATTGGCACTCAGCGACAACAATCTGTACAACCAAAGACCGACTGCAATTATCCATCTAGATCGTCTGCCCGATTTAAAAATCGGATAAAGCATAGGCAACGGCCTGGCTAAATGCGGTGCTCTTTTAAACCACTTAGTTCTTTCAGCCAAAGCCTCACGAACCAAACCTATCTCACCATTTTCAAGGTAACGCAAACCACCATGCAACAGTTTGGATGAAGCCTGACTGGTTGCTCGCATCAGTTCATTACGCTCAAATAGCGTTACCTCATGACCATCCTGTGCCAACTTCCAAGCACAAGCCAAACCGTTGATCCCCCCCCCCACAACGGCGATTTGCATTACAAAATTTAGTAATCCAAAGGTAAAGAAACACGCTTGCCATCCCGCGCAGAGATATAGGTGGCTATCAGCGTTTCCAGCGAACGCAATCCTTCACGTCCGTCTGTTTCCGGCTCGGCGTTACCGCGCAATACGTCCACCACATTCTTGTAGTAAAGCGGGTGTCCGAAACCATAAACAGAAGTCGTCTGGTAACTAGCTGTCTTGACAAGTTCATCATCCGGATCCGCTTCAGCAAAATCCCAATGCTGAATTTCATTCACAGCCAGACCACCCACACGAACTGTGCCCTTTTCACCTATGATGGTTATCGAACCTTCCAGATTTTTCGGGTAGGTCAGCATGGTCACATTCATCGAGCCTAAAGCACCCGAGCGCCACTTGATGCTGACGACGCCAGTATCTTCCACTTCGATATTACGAGCCAATGTTCCTGTGTAAGCCTGCAAACTCTCGACTGGTCCGATTAACCAATCAACCAGATCAACATAGTGACTAGCCTGATTCATGAACGCACCACCGTCAAATTCCCAGGTACCCCGCCACTTTGCACTGTCGTAATATTCCTGCGGACGTGTCCAGAACACATTGATATTGACCATATAAATCCGGCCAAAGCGTTCCTTCTCAACGGCGCTCTTCAGCAATTGCAACGTTGCATTACGACGATTTTGTTTGACCACAAACAAACGGACACCGGCTTCATCGCATGCTTTTACCATGTTGATACCATCGTGCCAGCGCGTCGCCATGGGTTTTTCTGTCATGACGTGAATCTTATATTTAGCGATAAGTTGCGCCTGCATCGAGTGCAAACCGCTCGGGGTGCACAGCACAACCAAATCCAGCCGTTCCTGCAGCAACATTTCCTCAATGGAGTGGTATCCATTAACGCCGTACTCGTTTATTGCACTGTCCAATGCCTGTTTGTCATTATCGCAAACAGATACCAACTCGCAATCATCCGGGTGAGCCGAAATTGAACCAAAATGATTCTTTGCGATACGTCCGCAACCGACGACAGCAATGCGTATTTTTCTATTCGTTATCGTCTTGTACATTTAACCAACTCACTTCGCATAATTTAGAAAAAATTACAATCGCCACAACGAGTACCCAGCAGCCCGAATTTTTTCCTGATCGAAGGCAGACTTGATGTCTATAAACACACCATTCTTTTTACTTAATCCAAGAATTTCTTCCAAAGGTTTAGCCAGATACTCGTTGTGCATCACAGCAGCGACAACCGCTTCAGCGTTATCAGGTAAATCCTCCCAACTTGTCAGCTTAATACCGTACTCGTGAATCGCCTCTGCTGCACTGGCAACAGGATCATGCACAATGACATCGCAGCCAAAAGACTCCAATTCGCGCACCACATTCGCCACCTTCGAATTACGCAGGTCTGCGCAATTCTCCTTAAACGTCAGCCCCAGAACAATGACTTTCGCACCTTTAACCATTGAGCCAGCCTGTATCATTTGTTTGATGGTTTGCTTCGCCACATAAGATGCGATGCCATCATTAATGCGTCGCCCAGCCAAAATAACCTGAGGGTGATACCCGAGCATCTCAGCTTTGTGAGTCAGGTAATAGGGATCTACACCAATGCAGTGCCCGCCAACCAGACCGGGGCGAAACGGCAGAAAATTCCATTTCGTTCCAGCAGCCTTCAGAACCTCCAATGTATCAATACCTATTTTCCCAAAGATAATAGACAATTCATTCATCAGCGCAATATTCAAATCACGCTGGGTATTTTCAATCACTTTAGAAGCTTCAGCGACTTTAATAGAACTCGCCTTGTGCACGCCAGCCGTAATAACAGATGCGTATAATTCTGCAACTTTTTCGAGGGTGGTCGCATCGTCACCGGAAACCACTTTAACAATCTTGGTGATCGTACGCTCTTTATCACCTGGATTTACACGCTCAGGCGAATACCCTATATGAAAATCCTGCTTCCACTTCAGGCCTGATTCTTTCTCAAGCACAGGAATACAAATATCCTCAGTTGCACCAGGGTATACAGTCGATTCGTAGATAACGATTGCACCACGCTTCATATGGCGACCAACGGTCGTACTTGATGAAACAAGAGGAGAAAAGTCAGGTTGATTAGCTTCGTCAACCGGTGTCGGCACAGCAACGATGATGAAATCAGCATCACTCAAAATCTGCGGATCGTTGTGGCAAGTCAGTTGCGTGGCTGCTCGCAAGTCTTCACCACTCACCTCACCTGTCGGATCAAAAAAGTTGCGATATGCTGCAACCTTTTCAACTGACAGATCAAGACCTACAGTAGGAAACTTTTTACCAAACTCGACTGCCAATGGCAGCCCTACATAACCCAGACCAACAACTGCAATTTTCATACCCTTAAGCTCCCAATATTATGGAAATTTGCACGCCCTGTTTTCCGCACAAACTTATTTTCCATTCACTCCAAAATCTCGGCCAAATAAGTTCCACCCTAACCTGCCACGCTTGTGATCAGTGCCACTCATAATTTTCCGTGGTTTCTGAACCAACATTAGTCGCATTATAACAGTTAAACTACCGTACACATTCGACCCGCGCATTCAAGTTCGAAGTGCAACAGCCGCTGGTTGCTTGGTGTAGCGTATT
>JBAXJT010000027.1:0-35459 GCA_037137715.1 Nitrosomonadales bacterium | reverse complement strand
ATCACCGTGTTGCAGGCGGGCAAGAGTTCGGCCACTCCGTCGTCTTTGAGCATGACGTCGGCAAAAAACAGGTGATGATTGACCACCACGATATCCGCCTTCATTGCCTCGGTGCGGGCGTGCAGCACGAAACACTCCTTGTGGTTCGGGCATTCCTGCCCCAGGCAATTGTCGCGTGTGGAGGTGACCTGCAGCCAGATCGGCGCATTTTCGGGTACATCGGCCACGCCGCTTTTATCGCCCGTATTGGTTATTTTTGCGTATTTTTTGATCTTGCCCAGGTGTTTGATGTCCTCGCGCGTGGCGAATCGGCCGTCGTGTGCGGTGCGCTCTAAATGATAGTGGCAGATATAGTTTGCGCGCCCCTTGAGCAGGGCGATGGAGACGGGGGCTTTGAGGGCGTCCCTCACCATCGGCAGATCCTTCTGAAACAATTGATCCTGCAAATTCTTGGTGCCGGTCGAGATGATCACCTTACCGCCACCCAGCAAAGCCGGCACCAGATAGGCAAAGGTTTTGCCGGTGCCGGTTCCCGCTTCCGCGACCAGAATGGCGTTGTTTTTGATGGCATCAGCGACCGCCAGTGCCATTTCCCGCTGCTGCGCGCGCGGACGGAACGAGGATACTTCAGTGGCAAGCGGGCTTTGTTCGGAAAAGAAACGGGCTACTTCAGTGGACATGGTATCGGCAGGCAAAAAATCAGCCGTGATGGTAGCGTAATTTGCGCTGTAATGTGTTGTGAAGATGGGGGGCGTTGGGTGCAGTAAGGGAAAAAGTCAGCCGCCAGATGGCGGCTGACCAAGTCGGTTGATCCCCTACAAAGCTTTATATCCACGAAAAACACGAAATTCACGAAATGTTTCAAGTAGGTATGTTGCGCTATGCGAAATAACACTCCAATAAATCAATATGTTAGTTTAACTTTGTTTTTTACCAAATGGATAGAAACTCGACAAAATATAACCACATGATTTGTTCGTGTTTTTAGTGCCTTTCGTGGACATCTGCTGTGTTTAGGTTTATTTGGCTTCCGCGGAAATTTCGATTTGTCGTGGCGGGAAGTCGATTAACGCTTCGCGATTTTTGGGCACGAAATCAAACTCAAAAATCACAGGCAATTCCTGCTGTGCCACATTGGCGGCTTCTTCCTTATAGCCAAAACGCCAGTCGGCGAGTTTGTAGGCATCGGGATTTTGCAGCAGGTTTTGTGCTTCTTTAAAAGCACGTTCGTAGGGCTTGATCGCCATTTCCTCGCGACCGATCTTCACCTCGCGCCAGGTGCGGGACGCCGTTTGCACTTTGCCGTCACCGCCTACCATGATATCGATGCGACCGCCCAATCCCAGTACATCGAGCGTCTGGTTGCCGTTTTTGATGCGGCGGTTGATCGTCACGATCGAACCTTTTTCACCGTGTGTGATGTCCGCATCCCGACCACCGACCGGCATGCTGGCCGTCAACAGTTTTTTGGAACTGATCACGCCGGTATCCTCACCCATCCAGCCCAGTTTACGGACCAGCGTGACGGCACCTTCACGTTGTGCTGTTTCAGAGAGCAATGCGCGAGGTGTAACGGCCTTGCCGCTGGCACGCAAAAACACCGCACCGCTTTGCTCGTTGCGCTGCAGCACGGCACTGCCGCCGTTAAAATTAGCATCACGTATCTGCTCGATCGATTTCGCGGTAATCAGGCGGGTTTTAAATTCGGGCGGATCTTTTGGCGTGACAAGGCGCACGCGGAGCAGTGTGTGCGGAATCAACTCGGGTTTCCAGATAAAGGCGGGCTGCTGGGTTTGCGTGCCGCCCGCATACAGAATGTGTAGATGCGAACTGCCGGATGTATTGCGGCGGTTGGTAAAGGTTGCATCGTACAGCGGCGTGTTGACGATGTTGCTGCCACCCCGGGTGATGCAAAGGGGTTTGACCGTTGAACTGCCAAGGCCGTTGATGAAGGCTTCTGCCACCGAGGCGCCGTGGTTGTTGAACTGATCCCAGATCGCATTGACGTTGCCTTCGTGACAGTAAGCGAGCGTGGAGACGCCGCAGGCCATGCGAAGATCGTTGCCCAGCGCTGGTCCCCAGCGCTCGAAAACATTACGCATGGAGGCGGAGTCCGCCGAACCGTCGAAGTGCTCCGGCTGCGAGTAGTCGCAATCGCCACCGCTGCACACCTGCGGGCCGTGCGCGAAGACTTCACAGGAGCATTGCCAGTAATAGCGCAGCTGGCCGCCGCCTGCGATATTGCCCAGCAGGGTATCGCCCGGATGCCCGTTGGTACCCAGCGCGTTCCAGGTGGTCGGATTGCCGTGTCCGGCGTAGAAAAACAGCATCGGCTTGTCGATGCCGTTCACCGCATCCGTGTCGTCGCCTGCCGCGACCTTAGTCTTGTCATTGTAAAAATGCGCCGTGTTGTTAAGCCCCGTATGAATGTGGGTCTTGCTCCAGGCGGCGGGGGCGAAGTTGGCTGCCGTGTTGTGGTTGCTCATATCTTTGCCAAACAGAAATTCATTGGCCGTGTCGATATGCCAGTCGGTGTTGCCGTGCGCTGCACGCGCGCTGTTAAGCGGTGGATCGCAGGCGATTTCGAAATCGGCGTGCGGCGACTCGATTGCCGTGCCCGTTATTTTGACGGCCTGCCAGCCTTTGTAGCCTGGCAGTGCCGAGCCTCCCAGTGTCCACGAGGTGGAGACCGCTTTGGAGCCGGCTTTGAGGAATTTGAGCGTACGGGTTGCGGTATCCGTTGCGCCGTCGCTGCGTGTGAATATATAGCTGACGGTGCCCGGTGCATTGACGGTGATGGTGCCGTTGAAGACGACTTTGGCCGGACAGTCGCCTGAAAATACCTTGACGGCCGGTGATAGTGTGACGGCTGTGACGGCCGCCTGGCTGGTTTGGGCGCATAAAAGGAGCAGGGCGCCTGTCACGGCGCTCATCCCCGTTCGGGTTATTCGGTCTGAAGTATGCATATTGATCTCCTGGCGGGGGCGTCTTCGAATGTTTCAGGCTCATCCCCCCGAATGAGTCTGAAACAGCTATGATTGCCTGGTGCTGCGTGAGTATCCGTTTGGGATTTTGTGCTGTCAATATGCCAAAATGCCTAGGGATTTATTTAAATTTTGACGGTTAAGTTGCGCAACAATGGGCGATGGGGCCATTTTTGGAGAGGTTATGGCTAAAGTAAAAACGATATATTCCTGTACCGAATGCGGGGGGCAGACGGCAAAGTGGCAGGGGCAGTGCCCGCATTGCATGGCGTGGAACACGTTAGTCGAATCGGTAGCTGAAACCGCGAGCAAAGGCGTGAATCGTTTTTCTGCACTGGCGGCCTCTAGTTGTGTGCAGATGCTCTCCGAGGTGGCGGCCGAAGAAATGCCGCGCATACCGACAGGCATTGATGAGTTTGATCGCGTGTTAGGCGGCGGCCTGGTATCCGGCGCCGTGGTTTTGATCGGCGGGGATCCCGGGATCGGCAAGTCCACCTTGCTGCTGCAGGTGTTGGCTCATCTGTCGGTGCACCACAATACGCTCTACGTCAGCGGTGAAGAGTCCGCCCAGCAGATTGCGCTGCGCGCTAAGAGACTAGTGCTCGACGCACAGAATTTACGCCTGTTGCCGGAAATTCAGCTGGAGAAGATACAGTCGACTATCGCTGCCAATAAACCGGACATTGTGGTGATTGATTCGATTCAAACCGTGTATTCGGAACAGTTGACCTCGGCACCGGGTTCGGTCGCGCAGGTGAGAGAATGTGCCGCGCAGTTAACACGCATCGCCAAGAGTCAGAACATCACCATTATTCTGGTGGGGCACGTCACCAAGGAGGGCGCGCTGGCAGGGCCGCGCGTGCTCGAACACATTGTCGATACGGTGCTGTATTTTGAGGGGGATACGCATTCAAGTTTTCGCCTGATCCGCGCATTCAAGAATCGCTTCGGTGCGGTGAATGAACTGGGCGTCTTTGCGATGACAGAAAAGGGCTTGCGCGAAGTCTCCAACCCGTCGGCGATGTTTTTATCTCAGCACGGTCAGCAGGTGGCAGGTTCCTGTGTGATGGTGACGCAGGAGGGCTCGCGCCCCTTGCTGGTGGAAATACAGGCGCTGCTCGATGAAGCGCACAGCCCGAATGTTAAACGCTTGTCGCTGGGATTAGAGCAGAACCGGCTGGCGATGCTGCTGGCCGTACTGCACCGGCATGCGGGAATTGCCTGTTTCGATCAGGATGTGTTTATCAATGCGGTAGGCGGCGTCAAAATCACTGAACCGGGAGCCGATTTGGCGGTGATACTGGCGATGGTCTCCAGCTTACGCAACCAGCCGCTACCGGAAAAACTGGTGGTATTCGGTGAGGTGGGACTTGCAGGTGAAGTGCGTCCGGTGCAGCGCGGTCAGGAGCGCTTGCGCGAGGCCGCTAAACTCGGGTTCACGTCAGCTATTATTCCGAAAGCGAATGCGCCCAAGCATCCGATACCCGGGATGGAGATCATTGCGGTCGAACGGGTGGAGCAGGCTGTCGATAAAATGCGTTGAGCCGTATGTTGTGCAGATGGCCGTCTCGCGTTAGAGTGCGGTTTGGTCAAATATCGTGCAAGAGGAGAGAGGCAATGTTGTTAACCGTATTGGCTGCGCTGGCCACCTTTATTCTGCTGGCCTTTTTTCGCGCCACAGTGGTCAGCTGGTTGTTGGCTTTTATGGTGATGGTGCCCGTGGTGGCGATACAGGCGCGTCTGTCCGAAACGGTATTGCAAGTCGTGTATTTGTTATTGTTTTTAATCGTTGTGGTGTTTGGCGTTCCCTTCTTGCGCCGCGCGATTGTCAGTGCAGCTGTGCTGAAACTGTTCCGAAAGATTTTGCCGCAGATTTCTGCTACCGAACAGGAGGCGATCGATGCGGGTACGGTGGGGTGGGACGGCGAGTTATTCAGCGGTCACCCTGACTGGGATAAATTGCTCGCACTGCCCAAATGCGCGCTGAGTGAGGCTGAACAGGCATTTCTCGACACGCAAGTTGAACAGCTGTGTGCCATGCTGGACGACTGGGATATCACGCATAACCGCGTCGATTTGCCGCCATCTGTCTGGAAGTTCATGAAAGATGAAGGGTTTTTCGGGATGATCATCCCGAAAGAGTATGGCGGGATGGCTTTTTCAGCTCAGGCGCATTCCGCCGTGATTGCCAAAATCGCCTCCCGCAGCAGTACCGCCGCCGTGACGGTGATGGTGCCCAATTCGCTGGGGCCTGCCGAATTATTGCTGCATTACGGTACGGATGAGCAAAAGAAAAAATACTTACGCCGTCTGGCGCGGGGGCAGGAAGTACCGTGTTTTGCGCTGACAGGGCCTGTCGCCGGATCCGATGCAGGGGCGATTCCCGACACGGGCGTGGTGTGTCGCGGGGAGTTTGCCGGGAAAAGTAACGTGCTGGGTATCCGCCTTAACTGGGAAAAGCGCTACATCACACTGGCGCCTGCGGCGAGCTTGATTGGTCTTGCTTTCAAACTGTACGATCCTGATCACCTGTTGGGCGCGGAGGTTAACCGCGGTATCACGCTGGCTTTGATTCCTGCGGACACGAAAGGGGTCGAAATCGGTCGCCGGCATTTGCCACTTAATTCAGCCTTTTTGAACGGCCCGACACAGGGGCGCGATGTGTTTGTTCCGCTCGATTATCTGATCGGTGGGGAGGCCTGCATCGGCCAAGGCTGGCGGATGCTGATGGAGTGTTTGGCGGCCGGGCGTTCGATTTCGCTGCCCGCGAGCAGTACCGGCGGGATGAAACTGGCTGCGCGCACCAGCGGAGCCTACTGCCGGGTTCGTCGCCAGTTCAATCTGCCGATCGGACGGTTTGAAGGGGTGGAAGAGGCGCTGGCGCGCATCGGTTCCTATACCTATATGGTCGATTCGGCGCGCGCCTTAACCGCGCAGGCCGTGGATAGGGGCGAGAAGCCTTCCGTTATTTCGGCCATTATGAAATATCACGCGACCGAACGCGGCCGAACTGTGATCAACGATGCGATGGATGTGCACGGCGGCAAGGGTATCAGTCTGGGGCCCAATAATTATCTGGGGCGCTTGTATCAACAGGCGCCGATCAGCATTACCGTGGAAGGCGCGAATATTTTAACCCGCAGCCTGATGATCTTCGGTCAGGGGGCGATCCGCTCTCACCCTTATGTGCTCAAAGAAATTGCGGCGACCCTCGAGGCGGATCACGAGCGTGCGCTGCACCTGTTTGACGATGCCCTGTTCGGTCATGTCGGATTTTTCTTAAGCAATACCGCGCGCAGTTTCGTGTTCGGACTCACGGGCGGGCGGGGCATTCCTGTGCCCGCAGGGGTTGTGTGTCGCCGCTATTATCAGCAGTTGACGCGATTTTCTTCGGCGTTTGCCTTGACTGCCGATGTCGCGATGGCGGTGTTAGGCGGCTCATTGAAGCGTCGTGAACGCCTCGCAGCCCGTCTGGGGGATGTGTTAAGTCAGCTCTATTTGTGCTCGGCGACCCTCAAGCGCTTTGCCGATGACGGCAGGCCTGCCAGTGACTTACCCTTAGTGCACTGGGTCATCCAGGATGCGCTGTATCAGATACAGTTAGCCTTCGCAGGTATCATTCAGAACTTCCCAAATCGCGTTGTTCGCGGCCTGTTGTCCGCACTGATTTTTCCGTTAGGAAAACGCCTGTTGCCGCCGTCCGACCGGCTGGCGCATGAAGTGGCCGAGCTGTTGATGCAGCCGGGTGAAGTGCGGGACAGGCTGACGGCGGGGATTTATATTTCAGCCAGAGAGAGCGATCCGGTGGCGGCCCTTGAGGCGGCGCTGGAGAGCGCACTGGCCTGTGAGCCCCTGCAAGACCGTTTGGCTTTGGCACGCCGTGCCGGAAAACTGCTGGCGCAGGACGAATTGCTGCAAATTGCCGAGGCGCGCAAGGTCGGCCTGATCACGGCTGCGCAGGCGCTGGAGCTGGAACGCGACTATGCGCTGCGCTGTCGAGTGATCAGGGTGGATGATTTCTCCGTGGAGCAACTGCGTGCTGGCGGCAATGATCTTAATCATGCCTATGAAACCGTGATGAATCACGTGATGGACAACGATCCGCATGCGTCTTGACATTATTTCACCCGAACAGGCTGGCAGTTTGTACGGTTTGTTGTTGGCGCGTGTGCGCAGCACGCCCGAGAAAATCGCCTACCGCTATTTCGAACAGAATGCCTGGCAGGCGCTGAGCTGGCGCCAGATGCAGTGTGAAGTCGCGCGCTGGCAGACGGCGTTAAGCCAGCTTGACTTGCAGCGGGGTGACCGGGTTGCCATCATGTTGCGCAACTGCCCCGCGTGGATTGCTTACGATCAGGCCGCCCTCTCGCTCGGACTCGTCACGGTGCCGCTCTATACGGTAGACCGACCGGACAATCTTGCCTACATCGTGAACGATTCGGGGGCCAAGGTCTTGTTGTTTGAATCCGCCGTGCAATGGCAAGGATTGCGCACCGTGCGCGAACAGTTGCCGTGCGTAGTGCGTTTTGTCAGTTTCGATTCACTGCCGGATGAGGAGGAGCCCCGTCTGATTTCGATGGCGAAATTTTTACCCGAGACCGCGCAACTATTGTCGCCTGCCGCCTGCGGAATGGATGAGTTAGCCAGCATTATTTACACTTCAGGCACGACCGGTAAGCCTAAAGGCGTGATGTTGAGTCACGGTAATATGCTCAGCAATGCGCACGCCTGTCTGGATACGTTTTCGGTGAATGGTGAGGATGTGTTTTTGTCATTTTTGCCGTTATCACACACGTTTGAACGCACGCTGGGCTATTACCTGACCGTGATGACGGGGGCCACGGTTGCCTTCGCGCGCTCCATTCAGACTTTGTCGGAGGATCTGCAGGTGATCCGTCCGACGCTGCTAATTTCGGTGCCGCGTATTTTCGAACGGATTTATTCGGCGATACGCGCCAAGCTCGAAGACGGCCCGCGTTATAAACGCCGGCTTTTTTATCTGGCGGTTGAAACCGGTTGGGCGATGTTCGAGCACCAGCAGGGGCGCGCCCCCTGGCGCGCATCATTTTTGCTCTGGCCTGTGCTGCAAAAACTGGTGGCGCAAAAAGTGCTCGATAAACTGGGCGGACGATTGCGGGTGGCGATTAGCGGCGGGGCTGCGCTGGCCGCGGAATTCTCGCGGGTGTTTGTAGGCCTTGGGCTGCCTATTGTGCAGGGCTACGGGCTGACGGAAACGAGCCCTGTGATCAGCGGTAATCATCTGGAGAATAACTTCCCCGACAGCGTTGGTCAGCCGATACGGGGCGTTGAGGTGCGCTTAGGGACTTTGAGCGAATTGCAGGTCAAAGGGCCGAATGTGATGCTGGGCTACTGGAATAATCCCGAGGCCACCCGTGCGACGTTCGATGCCGACGGCTGGCTGCATACGGGCGATGTCGCGCATCTCACGGATACCGGGCACATTTACATCACAGGGCGCATCAAGGAAATTATTGTGATGTCGAACGGCGAAAAAATTCCGCCCACCGATATGGAACTGGCGATTTTGCACGATCCCCTGTTCGAGCAGGTGATGGTGTTCGGTGAGGCGCATCCGTATCTGGTGGTGCTGGCCGTGCTCAACCCAGAGGTGTGGCTGCATTTTGCCCATGAAGTCGGTATCCGGCCTGATATGCCAGAAGCGCTGACCGACAGCCGGATCGAAGCGAAGGTATTGCGCCGCATCGCACGCAATCTGCGCGGTTTTCCAGGGTATGCCAAAGTCAACCGGGTGTTGCTGTTGCGTGAGCCCTGGAGTATCGACAACGGCTTGTTGACGCCGACGATGAAACTGCGCCGCGATGAAGTCACCCGCCGCTTTGCGGCGGAAATTAAACAGCTATATGAGAGGCGCTGACTATGGATGAATTGACCACCCTGCCTGATCGCCAGCCGACCTTGCGCGTTGTCACGATGCCGGCCGATTGCAGTTATACGGGCGATGTGTTCGGCGGCTGGATTATGGCGCAGGTCGATATTGCCGGCAGCATTCCGGCGGTACACCGCGCGCGTGGCCGTGTGGCGACCGTAGCCGTTAATTCCTTCTTGTTCAAACAGCCGGTATTTATGGGCGATATCGTCAGCTTTTATGCCCATATCGACAAAATCGGGCGCACCTCGATTACCGTGAACGTCGAAGTGTATGTGCAGCGCGATCCTGAAAAGCCGGTTTGCGTGAAGGTCACTGAGGCGATACTGACGTATGTAGCTGTCGATGAAAATCGTAAACCGCGCCCTGTTCCCGCTGCTGAATAGTTGTGGTACCGCAGGTCAACTCTTGGGAGTTGTACGATGACGATTCGTAAAGTTGCCGTGCTGGGCGCTGGCGTGATGGGGGCGCAGATTGCCGCTCACCTGGTCAATGCCGGCTTGGAAACCCTGCTGTTCGAATTGCCGGATCCCACAGGCGCGCCCAACGGGCATGTCGAGCGCGCACTAGCCGGTTTGAAAATGCTCGATCCGGCGCCGCTGAGCAGTGCGGCCAGACTCGCGTTTATTCAGGCGGCCAATTACGGACAGCACCTGGCGCGTCTACTCGAATGCGATCTGGTGATCGAGGCGATTGCCGAGCGCATGGACTATAAAACAGATTTATATCAGCGGGTGGCGCCATTTATTGCGGCGCACGCTATCTTTGCCAGCAATACCTCCGGATTGTCGATCAATGCACTGGCGCAAGCGTTGCCCGCTCAGCTGCGTCAGCGTTTTTGCGGCGTGCATTTTTTCAATCCGCCGCGTTATATGCATCTGGTCGAACTCATTGCTTGTCGCGAGACGGATTGTGCATTGCTCGATCAACTCGAAACGTTTTTAGTGTCGACGCTGGGCAAGGGCGTGGTGCGCGCAAAAGATACGCCCGGTTTTATCGCCAACCGCATCGGCGTGTTTTCGATGCTGGCAACCCGTCACCATGCGCACGCGTTCAACTTAGGGTTCGATACCGTCGATGCGCTGACCGGACGCTATCTGGGACGTCCCAAGAGTGCGACTTTTCGTACGCTCGATATTGTCGGACTCGATGTGTTCGCCCATGTGGTCAATACCCTGCGCGAGAATTTGAACGACGATCCCTGGCATCAACACTTTGAATTGCCCGTTTGGTTTTCCTATCTGGTCGATCAAGGCGCGTTGGGGCAAAAGACACGGCGCGGCATTTACCAGAAAATTGGCGGTGAGATTCATGTGCTCGACCTGCATACCCGCGAGTATCGCCTGTCAGATGCGCAGATAGACGAGGGCGTAAAAGCGATTCTGCGCGAGCGGGATTGGGCTCAAAAGCTGGCCGGTTTGCGAGCCTGTCCGCATCCAGAGGCGCAGTTTCTCTGGGCGGTGTTTCGCGATGTATTTCACTACTGCGCACTGCAGCTTGAATACATCGCTGACAACGCGCGTGACTTTGATTTTGCGGTGCGCTGGGGGTTTGGCTGGGACAACGGCCCGTTCGAGATCTGGCAGGCGGCAGGTTGGCAGCAGGTGGCCGGCTGGATTGCCGCCGATATTAAGGCTGGGAAAGCGATGGCGAATACGCCGCTGCCCGCCTGGGTGACTGAACCTGCCCGCACCGGCGTCCATACCTCTCAGGGTTCCTATTCGCCTGCGCGGCAATGCGATCAACCCCGTTCGTCGCTGGCGGTTTATCGTCGTCAGCTGTTTCCTGATCAGCTGGCGGGCGAGGTGCGCGAATACGGTGTGACGGTGTTCGAGACGGATGATCTGCGTATGTGGCATCTGAACGAGGGCGTGGCCATCGTCAGTTTCAAAAGCAAGATGCACACGGTTTCAGATGGGTTGCTGGACGACATGCTGCGCGCGATCGCTGAAGCGGAAGCCAATTTTTCCGCGCTGATTATCTGGCAGCGCGAGCCGCCGTTTTCCTATGGCGCGAATTTATTGCAACTGATGCAGGGTGTACAAGCGCCGGCGATTCATTCGGGGATGTTCGAACAATTCCGTCAGGCGGCCAATCGCGTCAAATACACGGTCGCAGCAGGCGGTGGGTTGGGCGAGATGTTCAATGCGGCCACCGGCAACGTCCCGCGCGTCGAGGATGTGGTGGCTAAATTTCAGCGTGTATCGCAGCGTTTAAAATATGCACAGGTGCCGACCATCGCAGCGGTCGACGGGTTAGCGCTGGGCGGGGGCTGTGAGTTTGCCCTGCATTGCACGCGTATTGTTGCGACCCTTGAGAGCTACATCGGTCTGGTGGAAGTCGGTGTCGGTCTGTTGCCGGCAGGGGGCGGCTGCAAGGAGATGGCGATGCGCGCCTTTTCTGAGGCGCAGCGTTTTGCCAACGATGACCGTATCGATGTGTTTCCGTTTGTCAGACGTTATTTTCAGCAGATCGCTTTAGGGACGGTGGCTAAGAGTGCCGAGCAGGCGCGTGAGATGGGCTATTTGCGCGCATCGGACCGGATCGTGATGAATCGCTTTGAGTTGTTGCATGTCGCGCAACAGGAGGCGCGCGCACTCACAGCGACGTCGTATTGTCCGCCGCTGCAGCAGCGCCAGATTGCCGTGGCCGGCAGCACCGGTATCGCTACCCTGACTGCGGCGATGATCAACATGCGGGAGGGCGGTTTTATCTCCGAGCATGATTACAACGTTGGTTGCCGTGTTGCACAGGTGATCTGCGGCGGCGAGGTGGATGCGGGCACACTGGTGGATGAACAATGGCTGCTCGATCTTGAACGTCATAATTTCATGGCCTTGCTCGCCACCGGCAAGACTCAGGCTCGAATCGAGCACATGCTGAAACACGGCAAGGCGTTGAGAAATTGAGGAGGTTTAGATGAGTCGTCAGGTTCAGGAAGCCTATATTGTTGCGGCAACCCGCACGCCGGTGGGGCGCGCGCCGCGCGGTATGTTCCGCAACACGCGCCCCGACGATCTGCTCGCCCATGTGTTAAAAAGCGTGCTGGCGCAAGTGCCAATGCTTGATCCTGCCCTTGTCAGCGACGTGATCGCAGGCTGTGCGATGCCTGAAGCGGAACAGGGCATGAATGTCGCTCGCATTGCGTTGCTGCTGGCAGGTCTCCCGCACACGGTGTCCGGGATGACGGTGAATCGTTTTTGTGCATCGGGCTTGCAGGCGGTGGCTCAGGCGGCCGACCGCATCAGGCTGGGTGAGGCGGAGGTAATGATCGCCGCAGGCGTTGAGAGCATGAGCATGGTGCCGATGATGGGCAACAAGGTGGCGTTTAATCCGGCTATTTTCGAGCAGAGCGAGCATCTGGGACTCGCCTACGGCATGGGGCTGACAGCGGAGCGCATCGCAAATCTGTGGAAAATCTCCCGCGAGGATCAGGATGCGTTTGCGTTGCAAAGTCACCGGCGCTCGCTCGCGGCCATTAATAACGGTGAATTCGACGATGAAATTACCCCGTATTTGCGGGAGGCGCATCTGGCGGATCTGGCTAGCCGTTCGGTGCAGAAGAATTACGCCGAGTTGACTCAGGATGAAGGGCCGCGCGTGGATACGTCGATGGATGCGTTAGCGCGTCTTAAAGCGGTATTTGTACACAACGGGACGGTCACCGCCGGTAATAGCTCGCAACTGTCAGATGGTGCCGCCGCCGTGCTGCTGTGTTCGGGGGCTGCGCTGGCGCGTTACAATTTGACGCCTCTTGCCAGATTTGTCGGGTTTTCGGTCGCCGGTGTGCCACCTGAGATGATGGGGATAGGCCCCGTTGAAGCCATTCCGCGCGTCTTGCGTCAGACGGGGTTGCAGCTTGCCGATATGGGCTGGATTGAACTGAACGAAGCCTTCGCCGCGCAGACGCTGGCGGTGATCCGTGAGACAGGTCTTGATCATGTACTCGTCAATCCGCTGGGTGGCGCGATTGCGCTGGGTCACCCGCTGGGTGCGACGGGGTGTATCCGAACGGCGACGATCGTGCATGGTATGAGGCGAAAAGGGCAGAAATACGGTATGGTAACAATGTGTATCGGCAGCGGAATGGGGGCTGCCGGGATATTTGAGTCACTATAACGCTCGAAGTACGGTTTGAGAGGGAAAAAGGTTGATGAAAAAATTTTTAGTGTGCGCAATGATGTTGTGGCTGAGTCAAACGACGACGGCCGTTGAGCTCGACGGGGTTACGCTGCCCGATACGGTGCATCTGGGGAACAGCAATCTGGTGCTCAACGGCGCGGGGGTGCGCAGCAAATTTATCTTTGATTTGTATGTGACGGCACTCTATTTGGGCGCCCGAAAGAATATGGCGACGGCGGTACTCGCCGACCCGGGTGAGAAGCGCATCGCAATGTATTTTTTGGACGATATCAGTGCGGAAAACCTGTTGTACTCATTTGATCATGGGATACGGGATAACCATACGAGTGATGAACTGGCGGTAATGAAGGAAGATTTACACAAATTTGATGTGATCTGCCACAGGATGATCAGGCTCAAAAAAGGGGATGTGATTCTGTTTGATTACCAGATCGGAACCGGCACCCAGATCTGGGTCAACGGCGGGGGGCGCGGCACGATCCCGGGCGCTGCGTTCTATAACGCGTTGCTTAAAATATGGTTGGGCGAGAAGCCCGAGCAGCAAGATCTTAAGTTGAAGCTGCTGGGTGGTTTTTAAGTGAGTGAGGCGGCACGGCTCAATTCAGATGCGACTGCGGGACGTTTAGACCGCGCAGCGCTCGAGGCGGCGTTGCAGGGCGAGGGTGAAACGTGCTACGAGTTAGTCAAGTCGCGCGGCCTGTTCGCTGACGTATGCCTTTTTATCAACGCGGCGCAATTACAACAGATGCAAGGCGTGATTTCGGCAGTAGAGCGGGTGGTTCGCAGCGATCAATGGACAATGGACAATGGACAACCGGAATACGGCAACCGTCGTGCAAAGGGCGTATTTTACGGCTATGATTTTCATCTCAACGCTGAGGGTGCGCACCTGATCGAAATCAACACTAATGCGGGCGGCGCTTTTTTAAACAGCGTACTGATCGAGAGTCAGCGCACCTTGCGAGGAGACGCGGTGAGTCTGCCAGGTCTCGAGGCGGTGTTGGTTGACATGTTCCGTCTTGAGTGGCAACTGGCGCGCGGCGATGCGCCTCTGTGTTGCATTGCCATTGTCGATGAGCAGCCGGCGCAGCAATATTTATATCCGGAATTTTTGATCGCGCAGCGTCAATTTGAGCGCGCGGGTATCCATGCTGTGATCGTCGATCCCGCAGAGCTCAGGGGGGGCGATGAGGGACTGTTTCTGGGCGCACAGAAGATCGATCTGATCTATAACCGGCTGACGGATTTTACCCTGCAGCAGTATCCGGTACTGTTACAGGCTTATCTGAACGATCGCGTGGTGTTGACGCCGGGGCCTGAGCACTATGAGCGTTACGCCGATAAACGCAATCTGGCCCGTCTGACCGACGCGGAGGCGTTGCAGCGTCTGGGGGTTCTTGAGGCCGATATCGCGACCTTGCAAGCGGGTATTCCCCATACATTTGTCGTGCAACCTGACTTGGCAGATGCTTTGTGGGATGCACGCAAGTCATTGTTTTTTAAGCCTTGTTCTGGTTATGCCAGTAGAGGTGCGTATCGCGGCGAAAAGCTGACCCGCCGTGTGTTTGGTGAGATTTTGCAATCGGCGTATGTCGCTCAGCAGTTGGCCGCACCCGGCGTGCGCGCGATCGGCGATGACGTCGAGCTTAAATACGATGTGCGCTGCTATGTGTATGACGGCGTCATTCAGTTGCTGGCCGCTCGCCTGTATCAGGGGCAGACGACTAATTTTCGCACAACGGGCGGCGGGTTCGCACAGGTCAGGCGGCTCGGGTAGAATGCGCGCATGTTGATCTATTCATTTTTGGCCATTGGTCTGGGCGCCGCGCTAGGCGCCTGGTTGCGCTGGGGCTTGGGGCTATGGCTTAATCCGGCCCTGCCAGCGCTGCCGATGGGGACGCTGACGGCGAATCTGCTTGGCGGTTATTTGATCGGGCTTGCGATTGCTTTTTTTATCCAGCATCCCGGTCTGTCGCCTGAATGGCGGCTCTTAATCATCACCGGATTTCTGGGTGGATTGACGACGTTTTCTACTTTTTCGGCTGAGACCGTTACGCTGCTTTTGCGCGGACAGTATGCGTGGGCCGCAGGCATCATCGCAGCACATATGGGCGGGTCGCTGTTGATGACGGTGTTGGGTATTCAGACCTTCAAATATCTACAGGGAGTGCAATGATGAATCAGCTTTGTTTTTACGTCGGCGAAAAACAACATCACGCAGGCATGATGCTGTACGAGTGGCTGCTCGAAGAAGCTAAGGGCCTGGGTATTCACGGCGGTTCGGTGTTTCGTGCGATTGCAGGATTCGGGCGGCACGGCAGGCTGCATGAGGAAACGTTCTTTGAATTGGCGGGCGAGCTGGCGGTCAAAGTCGAGTTTATTCTGGACGATACAATTACCGAGCAGATGTTGCAGCGTGTGCATATGCAGAGCCTGAAGATTTTTTATGTCCGGACTCAGGTCGAGTCGGGATTCGTGTAATTCAAAGAGCGTTAGACAGGAAAAACAGCATGAAGAAAATTTTAATGATACTGGCGTTGTGTTTGTCGGCGATCACAGCGCAAGCAGCAGTGCAGGGGCGTGAAGTTAGTTATCAGGAAAATGGCGTGACGCTCAAAGGCTATGTCGCCTATGACGATGCGTTTAAGGGTCGTCGTCCTGCGGTACTGGTGGTGCATGAATGGTGGGGGCACAACGACTATGTGCGTCATCGCGCCGATATGCTGGCGAAATTGGGTTACACCGCGCTGGCGGTGGATATGTATGGCGACGGTAAACTGGCGAATCATCCTGATGATGCGGGGAAATTTGCCACCGCATTGAACAGCAATATGCCGCTGGCCAAAGCGCGCTTTGATGCCGGTATCAAATTTCTGGGCACGCAAAAGACCGTGGATGCGGCTCAGATGGCGGCGATCGGTTACTGTTTTGGCGGTGGCGTCGTGCTGAACATGGCGCGTCTGGGTGAGCACCTCAAGGGGGTTGCCAGTTTTCACGGCGGTTTGAACACGGAGATTGCGGTTGTCCCCGGTACGATACGTGCGCGTGTTCTCTCCTTTACCGGTGAGGACGATGTGATGATCACCGCCGACAAGGTGGCCGCTTTCAGGACGGAAATGGATGCGGCAAAAGCCAATTACCGCGTGGTCACTTATCCGGGCGTCAAACACAGCTTTACCAATCCGGATGCGGATGAACTGGGAAAAAAGTTTAACTTGCCGCTGGCCTATAACGCCGATGCAGACAAGGATTCCTGGCAGCAGACGACGGTATTTTTACGTGAAATTTTCGGCAGATAGCTTTTAAAGGCTTTGGTGAGGCGAGCGGCCTGGGCTACAATCCGGCCGCTTTTTAAATCTGATGACTATGAGGAAGAGCTCTATGAAAAAAATTTGGATTGCGCTGCCCTTCGTTTTGCTGTGCGCGTGCGCGACGACCGATATTTATTTTCCGGCACCGGCGGCTCAAAATGCGGCTGACCAGATTATTTCTGACGTCTGGCAGGTTAAACCCGCCGGCGTGAAGGGGGCCAAATGAATCTGATTAAATACCTGTTTACACTGGTTTTTGTTTTTGCGACCCTGCAGGCACAGGCGGGTGCGGAGCTGGATGTGAATACGCCGGGTGTTCAGGCGATTAAACTCCGCATGCAGGCGCGTCACGGACAACTGGCCGCGTACTACACCAGCGGTGCGGTGGGTCTCAACATGGATGGCACGATCAGCCTGCGCGATGAAGCCTCGGTGCCGCTGGCCGCCCGCCGTCCGTTGAGTTCGCTGGTCGAGGCCGAAAACACGGATCGCGAGCGTTTGTATTCCGAAATCGCCAATGCAAACGGCCATCCTGAGTGGCATAACGAAATCCGCCGCGTGTTTGCCCCGCGCTGGTTGAACTTCGCTCAGCGCGGTTGGTGGATGATGAGCGATCACGGCTGGATACAAAAATAACGGCTGCGCGGTGCCATTAACTTGGCGCCGCGTGAGTTCGGTCAATGGGTAAATTTGCATGAATCCAACGCTGGTGTTTGACATTGAAACCGTGCCTGACGTGAAGGGACTGCGCACCTTGCAGGGGCTCGACGCGAGTGTCAGTGACTGGGAGGTCGCGGAAATGGCGTTTCAACAGCGCCGTCAGTCAACCGGCAGCGATTTTGTTCAGCACCATTTGCAGCGCGTGGTTGCCATCTCCTGTGTGTTACGCGAGGGCGATCACGTTAAGGTCTGGTCGCTGGGTGACCTGGGCGACGATGAAGGCAGTTTAATTCAGCGCTTTTTCGATCTCATCGACACCTATACGCCGCAATTGGTGTCTTGGAATGGCGGCGGCTTTGATCTGCCGGTGCTGCATTATCGCGGACTGATCCACGGCGTGCAGTGCGCGCGCTACTGGGATATGGGCGAGGATGACCGCGAATTCAAGTGGAATAACTACATCAGCCGTTACCACATGCGCCATCTGGATCTGATGGATTTGCTGGCGATGTATACCGGACGCGCCAATGCGCCGCTGGATGATCTGGCCAAACTGATGGGGCTGCCCGGCAAGTTGGGGATGGACGGCTCACGGGTGTGGGAGTCATACCAGCAGGGGGAATTGTCCGACATTCGCAACTACTGCGAAACCGATGTGGCGAATACCTATTTGCTTTACGCCCGCTTTCAGATGATGCGCGGCGTGTTAAGCCCTGATGCTTATAAAAGGGAATGTGCGCTGGTCAGGGGCGCACTTGAAAAATACCCGTTGCCGCACTGGCAGGAATTTCTGGCCGCCTGGCCTGACACCGGATGCTGAAATACACACGTTTATGGACTGCGGTCGGCTGGGGCTTGGTTCTGCTGGTTGTGTATCTGTCGCTGGTGCCCAATCCCCCAGCGCCGATGACGTTTGATCATGCCGACAAACTGGAGCACGCTTTGGCCTATGCCGCGCTGTCGTTTTGGTTTTGCCACCTGTATGGACGCCTGCGGGTGATCATCGCCCTTGTCGGATTGGGTATTGCGCTGGAATATGTGCAGGGCTGGACGGGATACCGCAGCTTCGATGTGCTGGATATGCTGGCGGACGGGGTGGGTGTATTGGCCGGTGCCCTGTTGGAATTGACGCCGTTAGGGAAATTGCTTTGCTGTATTGAGCGCCGTCTGGCGCGATAAATTGAATAGAAACTGGAATAGAAATGACGAGTGACAATAGAGTAACAATCGAATCATTGGATCAGGAAGGTCGCGGCATCGCGCATGCGGAGGGGAAGGTGATTTTTATTGAAGGCGCGCTGACCGGTGAAGCGGTGAGTTATGCGTCCTACCGTAAAAAGCCTTCGTTTGAACTGGCGCAAATGACGACGCTGCATCGTGCAGCTTCGATCCGGGTCGAGCCAAAATGTGTTCATTACGGCATGTGTGGCGGCTGTTCGATGCAGCATCTGGACTCGCGCGTGCAGGTCGCGGTGAAACAGCGCATTTTGGAGGACAGTCTGGCGCGCATCGGAAAAGTGAAGCCTGAATCCATTCTGCCTGCGATTTACGGTCAGGCGTGGGGATATCGTGAACGTGCGCGGATCTCGGCTAAATATGTGATTAAAAAAGAGAAAATGCTGGTGGGCTTCCATGAGAAACGCAGCAGTTTTGTCGCCGATATGCAAAGTTGCGAGATTCTGGAGCCTAAGGTCGCCTCCTTGATCGTGCCGCTGGCTAATCTGCTGGCGGGCCTGTCGATACGGGACAAATTGCCGCAGATTGAGGTGGCGGTCGGCGAACACGTGTATGTACTGGTGCTGCGCATCATGGCGCCGCTCTCCGGTGCGGACGAAGCCGCTTTGCGCGCCTTTGCCGATCAGTATGAGGTGCAATTCTGGCTGCAAACTAAGGGCCCTGAAACGATTGTGCCTTTCTATCCGCTGGATGCGCCAGAACTGTCGTACAGTCTGCCGGAGTTCGATGTCGTGATGCCGTTTGCGCCGGGCGAATTTACCCAGGTTAACAGCCAGCTCAATCGCGTGATGATCAGCCGTGCGATGCGTCTGCTCGATCCTAAAAAAGGCGAGCGCATCGTCGATTTCTTCTGCGGACTGGGCAATTTTACCCTGCCGATCGCCCGCAGCGGTGCGCAGGTGACGGGCATCGAAGGCAGCGATGCACTGGTTAAACGTGCCGCGCAGAATGCCGCCTCTAATCAGTTATCAGCGAACACCGAGTTTAGTGCGCGCAATTTGTTCGAGATGGATGAAGCCGCGCTCGCAGCCCTGGGCCGGTTCGACAAATGGTTGATTGATCCGCCGCGCGATGGCGCGATGGAACTGGTCAAATCGATTACCCCCGAAATTGCCCCTGAACTGATCGTGTATGTCAGTTGTAATCCGGCAACGTTAGCACGTGATGCGGCAGAACTCGTGCTGCGCGGTTATGTGTTGAAATCAGCCGGCGTAATGAATATGTTTCCGCAAACTTCGCATGTAGAATCGATTGCGGTATTTGCCCGTGTCTAGTTGTGTGGCCATTCCATGTCATTGGGACTAGAATGCCTAGGGAGTTGACGATAAGGCTGCTATTTTAAGGCGTTGACGATAAGGCTGCTATTTTAAGGCGGTAGCAACAAGGGAATGCCGATGTCCAAGGACGGGGTTGTTGTACGGGTGATATGTTCCTGAACGCTAAATTTGCAAGCTGCCTGTTGCTGCTCGCTTGCTTGTTTGCGCCTGAAGGTCATGCTGAGCCGGTATTCCGCGTGCTGGTCGTGCAAAGCGATAACACGCTGCCCTACCAGACTTTTACCAAAGCGCTGCATTTTCCTGCGCATTTTCAGATAGAAATCCTACCGCGCGCCGAAGAATTTTCAGCTCAGCCGGCTGACCTCGTCGTCACTCTGGGTGTGCGTGCAACCGAACTACTATCAGGGAAAACGACACTGCCGGTCTTAGCAGCGATGATTCCGAGTGCCACGGCTTTGCCGGCTAAACAGCTGCGCAGCCGCACCCTTACCGCCGCCTTCCTGGATCAACCCCCTGCACGTCAGGCGGCTTTTGTGCGCGCGGTATTGCCTGAACGTACTCGAGTGGGTGTGTTGTATTTCACGGATAACCGGTTTGATTTGGCTGGATTTCGTGCAGAATTGTCGCGTCAGGGCGGCGTGCTGGTGAAGCAGAATTTACGCAGTGATGCCACCTTGTTCGAGGATTTGGAAGCCGTGCTGGGCGAGAGCGATGTACTGCTTGCCGTCCCGGACAACGCAGTTTATAACGGCAACACGATACGCAATATTCTGCTGAGCAGTTACCGTCGCAGCATTCCTCTGGTCGGATTTTCACCGTCATATGTCAAGGCAGGTGCCTTGTGCGCCCTGTACTCCACACCCGAGCAGTTAGCCGCTCAAGCGTCAGCCATGATCATTTCGTTTTCTGTGATGGGTAAATTGCCCGAGCCTCAGTATCCCTTGTTTTACAGTATCGCCCTGAATCAGGAAGTGGCCAGAACCCTCGGGTTGACACTGACTTCGGTTGAAATGATTCGCTTGCAGGTAGAAAAAATGTCCGGTTCTACACGATGAAAAAATACGGTATTCGCACTTATGTTGCCTGGCTGATGTTGTTGCCTATGCTGATAATGGTAATTGGCCTTGAAGCCTATTTTCTTCATGAACGCTATACGGGACTCGATCAGGAACTGCTCACGCGCGGCCAATTGATTGCGCGTCAGTTAGCTGCCAGCAGTGAATATGGGGTGTTCGCCAATAACCGGATATTTTTGACCAGTATTGCCGAAAATACCTTGCAGCAGCCCGATGCCACTACGGTGCTGGTATTAAATGCGCAGAACGACATTCTGGCGCGCTCGGGGCCGCACGTTGATACGGCGGCGAACCCGCGACTCTTGCGCGTCAATCGCGATCACCCGGTCGATGACGATGGAAAATCGCTGATGCTGTATCAGCCCATCACCTCGACTCAGGTTCTGTTTGATGAGATGGATGCAAGTCCCGTGGTGCAACAAGTCGGTGCGGTGATTATTGAAATGAGTTGGGAGGCAACGCGTAAACTTAAATCCGGATTGCTGGGGGTAACGCTGTGGGTGACGGGCGCATTTTTGCTGCTGGCACTGTTTTTGGTGCAGCTTGCCAGCCGGCGCATCATTGAACCTGTCACACAATTGAGCGCGGCGATTCAGGCGATAGGCTCGGGTTATCTCAATACGCGGGTTGGTGTGTCTGACCGGATTCAAGAGTTGAACACCCTAGCCACCGGGGTGAATAATATGACGGTGGATTTGCAACGGCATTACGAACATCTCGAAGAGATGGTACGGCAGCGCACGGCAGATTTGCAGCAAAGCGAGCTTGTGACCCGTCACGCATTAGGTGCATTGCAGCGCCAGAAAGATGTCATTGATAAACATGCGATTGTGACCATTTGCAGTGTGGATGGCCTCATCACCTATTGCAATGACAAATTTGCCGAGGTCAGCGGATATACCTCCGATGAGCTGATCGGACAGGATCATCGAATGATGAATTCCGCTCATCATCCCAAAGGTTTTTTTAAGGGCATGTATGAGGTCATTAACCGTGGCGAGGTCTGGCATGCCGAAGTATGCAACCGGGCGCACGATGGACATGCGATCTGGTTCGATACCACGGTCGCGGCCTTTATGGGTGATGACGGTACACCTCGCGAGTACATGGCGGTGCGCACCGATATTACCGAGCAAAAGCGCATCGAGGAAGCAGCTCACGCCGCCAGTCGCGCTAAATCTGAATTTTTGGCCAACATGAGCCATGAAATTCGCACGCCGATGAATGGCGTGCTGGGGATGGTGGATATTTTGCAGCAGACAGAACTCAATGCCATGCAGCACCGTTTGCTCGGTACGATACATAACTCCTCGCAGGCTCTGCTCAATATTCTCAACGATATACTCGATTATTCCAAGATCGAGGCGGGGCGACTGGATATCGAATGCATCTCAACGTGCCCGCGCGTCGTGGCTGAGGAGGTGGTGCAATTGATGATCTCGCAAGCCAAATCGGTGTCGCTGTGCGTGTTTGTCTCCCCTGATTTGCCGTTATGGATGGCATCCGATCCGTGCCGGTTGCGGCAGATTTTACTCAACCTGCTAGGTAATGCGATTAAGTTTACCAGCGGGATTCAAGGCCGTGCCGGGCAGGTCAGTTTGAATGTGCTGCCCTGTGAACGGGCGGACGGGCACGCCGGAATTCGTTTTGAGATTACCGATAACGGCATCGGCATCACACCTGAGGTGATCGATACTTTGTTTCAGCCCTTTGCTCAGGCGGATGCCAGCACCGCTCGAAAATTTGGCGGCAGCGGTTTAGGGCTGAGTATCAGCGGGAGGCTTGCATGGCTGATGGGTGGCGAAATTAAGCTTTTGAGTCGGATCGGCGCGGGCTCGGTCTTTACGCTTGAATTGCCGCTTAACGCCGCGCCATCGGGTGAGGTGGACACGCTGACTCTGTCGGGGCTCAATGTGCTGGCCGTTTTGCGCGATGACTGGTCGGTACAGCATGTGCCGGCCTATTGCCGTGCAGCGGGTGCGACAGTGACGGTAAGTGGCGAGCTTACCGACGGGGCGATTGATGCGGATAGCATCGTGTTGCTGGGCTTGGGCGTCGAATTGCCTGATTTGCCTAAGGCGCTGCGCGTGGTGCGTCTGGTATTGCGAGATCAGGTGAGTGAAGTGTCCGGCTATGAACTTGCCGTTCCTATTGCGCCGATGCTGTATCAGGATTTGATTAGCGGGCTGGCACTGGCGGCAGGGCGGCTCACCCATGCTGACGTGGCCTGTGCACCGGATCGCCGGCATGCACCCAGAATTTCGGTGCCTGAACGCGACGAGGCGGCGGGTGCCGGCTCACTCATCCTGCTCGCTGATGACAACGAAACCAACCGTGAAGTGATGCTGGAACAATTGCGGTTATTGGGCTATGCCGCGGAAGTGGCTGTCGATGGGGTTGAGGCGCTGGCAATGTGGCGCAGCGGCCGTTACGGTATGCTGCTGACTGATTGTCATATGCCGAATATGGACGGATTCGCATTGACACGTGCCATTCGAGATGCCGAGGCCGTCGGGGTACATCTGCCGATTATCGCCGTGACTGCCAATGCCATGCAGGGCGAAGCACAGCACTGCCTGTCGGAAGGGATGGATGATTATTTGTCCAAGCCCCTGAGACTGGATGAGCTGGGGCGCATGCTGGCCAAATGGCTGAAACGTCCCAGCGATGTCTTGCCCTCTCCCGCTGGGGAAACCTTGCAGCAGGTTATCTGGGATCCGTTGATGCTGACGCGCATGGTGGGTGATCAGCCTCAGATGCACCGCCGCTATCTGGACAAGTTCCTGTTAAGCGCTGAGAAACATCTGCTTCAAATCAATATTGCCGTTGCGGCAGCGAATACGTCTATCGTGGCCGATGTGGCGCATCAACTCAAATCAAGTTCGCGGACAGTGGGGGCGATGCGTTTGGGGGACGTGTGTCAGGAACTTGAACTGGTCGGGCGTGCCGGCGATCAGGCGGCCTGTCAGGTGCTGGCCGACCACTTGAGTCGGGCTTGCTTCGACGCGGCTCAAAAAATAAGAAATAGTTTTATTGAGGCTCACTAAAGGTTGTTCAGATGGGCATTAAGCCCTGGTTTGAGATAAATGAATCAAATTGCGGCCTGCTTCTTTGGCTAGGTACATGGCCTCATCAGCCCGTTTCATCACATCGTTCGGGCTGTCATCGTGGTTGATAAACAATGCGATGCCGATGCTCACTGTGCAATGATGTTCCACGATCATATCGGGCAGTCCTTCTTGCTTTACTTCGAGCAGGTAGGGGGCTGACAAGCTGATGCGGATTTTTTCAGCGACTAATGACGCTTGTGCGGCAGATAGCGTTTCATCCGATCCTAACTCATTGACTATCATGACAAATTCATCGCCGCCAAAGCGTGCAACGGTGTCCATTTCTCGCGCACATTGCTTAAGCCGTCTGGCGGCCTCGATGAGCAGCAAATCGCCCGCATTGTGCCCGAGCGTGTCATTGAGGGGTTTGAAATTGTCCATATCCAGAAACAGGACAGCGCCATAGCTGTGGTTGCGGCGGCTGGCGGCCATGCCTTGACTCAGGCGGTCATTGAAGAGACGGCGGTTGGGCAGGCTGGTGAGGGAGTCATAAAATGCTAACTGACGCACCTGTTCTTCCATCTGTTTGCGTTCTGTAATGTCGCGGATGATGCCTAGCGCATGCCAGCAGTTTTGGAACATGAATGCGGAGATGGACAGTGCGATTGGAAATTCTTCGCCATTTTTGTGCAAGGCGGAAATATCGAAGGTCTGGCCGACTAAACTACCGACGCCAAATTGCTGGAAGCGATCGAAGCCTTTGTGAGCGGTTTCTCTATAGCGTTCAGGGGTGATCAGGTTGTGCAGGTTTGCGCCGATAGACTCGTTTGCCGAGTAGCCAAATAATGCTTCGGCTGCCGGATTCCAGTAAACAATGATTCCGTCTTTCCCGATAATGATGATGCCGTCTTTTGCATTGGTGCTAATCAGTCGAAACTTTTCTTCACTCTCGGCCAGTGCGCGGCTGCGGCGCTCGAGTTCGGTTGTGCGCTCTCTGACGATATCCTCCAATTGATCGTGGTGTACGCGCAACTCGTCAGTGACGCTTTGCAACTTGCCTATAATAATTCTGACGTGCCTGACGAAGGGGTGGAAAATCAGTAAGGCTTCGAGTGTTAACAGCAACAGCGTGCCCAGCCAGAAAATCGTCTCGGCATGTTGTAACTGATTGACAGCGGCTTCGCCCTCGCGTTGATACTGGCGCACCATCTTGTCGAGTTCAGCTACCAGCGTGGTTGATGCAGTTTGGGTGATTTGTCTGAGTAATGGATTATCGCCAGTCAGCTCGTTATCTTCGAGCTTCAGCCAGGCCTGTACGGCGGCGATATAGTTGACTACCTGATGATTCAGTGCGGCCGGTGCGCCGTAGTACATGGCGCGGACAGCGGGTGAGAGGGTGTCAGGCAAACCCATTGAGGCATCACCGTGCGTGAGCCCTTCGTGTGAGCGCTCCATCAGGTTAATGGCGTCTTTTAGCTTGCTGCGAATTGCCGCACGTTCCTCGGGCGGCGCTGTTACCAGCAGATTGGCGTATAAGGCTGTTCGCTGGCTGAGCATGCGCTGACGTCCACTGACGTTGACGACCGCGGCTGTGCTTTTCTGTTCTGAGATTACCAGATGTAAACTGAGCCACGCTGCGGTAGACAGCGATGCGACCAGAATCAGCGCAACCACATATCTTAATGTTAGCGACCGCGCAACGTTTTGCTCACTCATCCAGTCTGTCATGTTCGGACTCATGCCTTGCCTTCTGCAACACAGATGTTCAAATTATAGGCGAAAATATCCCTATAAGTGGTAGGAGTTTGATGAGTCGCCTCAGTCAGCCGGGAAAAGTGGATTTTTTTTCACCAGCTTTAGGCGTTCGCCAAATTCCTGTGCGAAATTTTTCATCGCTTTGGCGGCCTCTTTTTCGCCCGTGGCGCGCTCCAGCGTATCCGCCATCGACAACAGTGTCTGGTGATAAAACTGCTTCATTTCATCGACCATCATCTCCTGCGTCCATAAATCAATGCGCAGGGTGTTCTTTTCTTCCGCATCCCAGACCGAGAGCATGATCGCTTTGCTGGTACTCAACACGCCACCATCTGACGCGCTCCAGTCGATTTTTTGCGGCATATTCCTGTCATCCAGTGTGACGGTGAATTTGATTTCTGATTGTTTCATAAAGGCTCCGTTGATAATCTTTAGTTGATCCTAAAAACAGCAATTGTCCACGAAATGCACGAAAAAAACTAACATATTCATGCGCTTATACAAACTAGGTTTCTCAGTAGTTTGGTGCGAAATAAAACAAATCTAAGATTTTTATTTGTTTCGTGAATTTCGTTTTTTTCGTGGATGAAAAGCTTTTTCAAGGTTGATTGTAGCTTGTATCGCGTCAACTCTTCAGTTTTGAGAAGGCTGAGGCCATGGCACCTGGCACCGGGAGTTTAACGTTTTCTGTTTTGGGTTGCTTGCGATTATCGGGGCGTGGCTCAGGGCGTTTTGCATCGACTCGTGGTGCGGCATCGGCAAGGCGCATGGATAGCGCGATGCGTTTTCGTATCTGATCGATTTCAAGCACTTTGACTTTGACGATTTGCCCCGCTTTGACCACCGTGTGCGGGTCTTTGACGAAGGTATTGGCAAGGGCTGAAATATGCACCAGGCCGTCCTGATGCACGCCGATATCGACGAAGGCACCGAAGGCGGCGACGTTGGTGACGACACCCTCCAGGATCATATCGGGCTGCAAATCTGAGATTTTCTCTATCCCTTCGCGGAAGCTGGCGGTGGTGAATTCAGGACGCGGGTCGCGCCCCGGTTTTTCCAGTTCACGGAGAATGTCGCTGATGGTGGGAATGCCGAACTTCTCGTCGCTGTATTGCGCCGGATTCATTGATTTGAGCAGCGCGCTGTTGCCGATCACGGCTTTAATGTCCAGCTTGAGATCAAGCAGGATGCGTTTCACCAGCGGGTAGGATTCAGGGTGCACGGTCGAGGCATCGAGCGGATTGTCACCTCCCATGATGCGCAAGAACCCAGCGGCCTGTTCGAACGCCTTTTTGCCCAAACGAGGGACTAACAGCAAGGCCTGACGCGTGGCAAAGCGGCCATTGCTGTCGCGGTGGGCGACGATGTTCTGTGCCACCGTGCTGTTCAGACCTGAAACCCTTGCCAGCAACGGGGCGGAAGCGGTATTGATATCGACGCCGACGGCATTGACGCAATCTTCGACCACGGCTTCGAGCGAGCGCGCTAACTGGCTTTGACCTACGTCGTGCTGGTATTGACCTACGCCAATGGCTTTGGGGTCTATCTTCACCAGTTCCGCCAGTGGATCTTGCAAACGACGGGCGATGGACACTGCGCCGCGCAAGCTGACATCCATGTCGGGCAACTCTTTTGACGCAAATTCAGAGGCGGAATACACCGACGCACCGGCCTCGGATACTACGACGTTAATCATGTTCAGTTCCGGACGTCGCTTGATCAGATCCAGCGCCAGCTTGTCGGTCTCGCGTGACGCCGTGCCATTGCCGATGGCGATCACCGCGACACGATGCTTGTCAGCCAGTTTTGCCAGGGTGTGAAGCGCGCCATCCCAATCATTGCGCGGCTGATGCGGATAGATCACGGCAGTATCAAGCACGCGTCCCGTCTCATCTACCAGCGCGACTTTGACGCCGGTGCGGATGCCGGGATCCAGTCCCATCGTTACACGCGGGCCGGCGGGGGCAGCCAGTAGCAGATCTTTTAAATTGCGGGCAAACACGTTGATCGCTTCTGTTTCTGCCCGTTCACGCACAGCGCCCATCAACTCGGTTTCCAGATGCAAAAAACACTTTACGCGCCAGGTGTAGCGCACTGTTTCAGCCAGCCAGGCATCAGCGGGGCGGCTCAGGTTTTTGATGCCGTACCGCGCGGCTATGCGCGCCTCGCAGGGGTTGTAGGGCGCGCTCATTAACGGTTTCTCAGGTTCGCTGTCGAGGCGCAATTGCACGTTCAGTAATTCCTCGCGCCGACCTCGCAGAATAGCCAGCGTGCGGTGCGACGGGATAGTCTTGATGGATTCGGAATAGTTGAAGTAGTCGGCATATTTGGCCGCCGCTTCTTTTTTCGCTTCGATCACGCGCGCATCCACCACGCCATGATCCTGAACGTAGCCGCGCAAGAATTGCAACAAGCCGGCATCTTCTGAGTAGCGTTCCATCAAAATTTGCCGAGCGCCATCCAACGCGGCTTTGCCATCCGCGACCCCGGGGTTCTCTCCTTGCCCGGTAGTGAAGGCCGCTTTTAGATACTTTGCCGCTTCCTGTTCCGGGTGCAATAAGGGGTTCGCCAGCAGCGCATCCGCAAGTAGCTCGAGTCCCGCTTCCCGGGCAATTTGCGCGCGCGTTCTGCGTTTGAGTTTATACGGCAGATATAAATCTTCCAGCAGCGTCTTGTCTGCCGCATGACTGAGGGCCTCCAGCAGTTGCGGCGTCATCTTGCTCTGTTCACTAATCGCCGCAATGATGGTGGCGCGGCGCGCTTCCAGTTCGCGCAGATAGCCCAGACGCTCTTCTAGCCGCCGCAACTGAATGTCATCCAGACCGCCGGTCGCTTCCTTGCGATAGCGCGAAATAAACGGCACCGTCGCCCCTTCATCCAGCAGGGCAACGGCGGCGACTATTTGTGCGGGTTTGGCGGAAATTTCGGTGGCGATGCGGTGTTCTATGGATGGCAGCATGTTCTATTTCTGTATTAATTCGGCCTCGAAGAGGCAGCTGGATAGTTTTTGAAGAACGGACTTTGGAAAATTTTTTAATTTCATCAGAACCGTTCTTGATAGGAGTCAATAGTTCTGAAGTTGCCGTCAGTGCTCATGGTTTATTCGCCCTAAACCGTCAGTTTTTGTAGCTGAAGCGGTACGTCATTTCATCCTGCCGGAGCCCTACGCGACATCTATCCCTGCGAAAACGTCCGTCATGGCGACCTTGCAGTTGATGCTGGCCAGTTCCAGAGTTTTCGATTCGCTCATGTCAAACAGCACGAACAAGCCATCGGTATTGATGCGAAAAGCCTCGGCACGGCGGGTTTCCGGGTCGATCAGCACGTATTCTCTAAGGCTGGACAAGCGGCGATAAAGTGCAAATTTCTGGCTGCGATCATAGGCTTGTGTGGAGGGTGACAGCACTTCGATAATCAGCGTCGGTGCGCGAAAGATTATCTCGGTCTGCAAATCTTGCCGGTCGCAGGTGACGAAAATATCGGGATAAAGTACCGTGTCGTCGGCGATCTGGATTTTCATGGATTCGGAAAAAACACGACAAGGCGTTCCTGCCAACTGGTTGCCAAGATGTCGCACCAGATTGGCGGTCACACACCCGTGCGACCTTCTGCCGCCTGTCATGGCGAACACTTCACCACGATAGAACTCATGCCGTTCCGGTTGTTCGTTTTCCCATTCAAGATACGCTGGCAGGCTAACTTGTTGTTCTGGCAATCCCATGATGATTCCTTTTTTGATTCATATTACTTGCATCGCGCAATCTTACAGCAAAGGGTGCGGTAGGCACAAAAAAGGCGACCCGCAGGCCGCCTTTTTATCGGGTGAGGATGTGTTTAGTCTTTTTCGCCGCTGAAAGCCATTAACAGGCTGAGCAGGTTGACGAAGATATTGTAGATGTCGAGGTACAGCGTCATGGTGGCCATCACGTAGTTGGTTTCACCGCCGTGGATGATCTGGCTGATATCAAACAGGATATAGGCGGAGAAGATCAGGATGGCAATCGCCGAGATGGTCAGTGACAGGGCCGGGATGGCGAAGAAAATGTTCGCCAGGGATGCCACGACCAGCAGGATCACGCCGATGAACAGGAATTTTCCCATGAAGCTGAAGTCTTTTTTGGTGACCGTTGCAATGGTTGCCAGACTGAAGAAAATCAGACCCGTGCCGCCGGCTGCCATGCCGATCAGTTGCGCGCCGTTTCTCAAATGCAGCGCGACTTGCAGGATAGGCCCCAAAAATACGCCGGCGACGAAGGTGAATGCCAGTAATGCGGCAATGCCCCAAACGCTGTTGCGCAAGGCGCTGACGGTAAACAACAAGCCCATCATCGCGCCGAACATCAGCAGTGCGCCCATGATGGGATGTTCAGTCATGAATGAGAAATTGATGGAGGTGCCGATGAACGCGCCGAAAATGGTCGGGATCATGGTCATTGCCAGCATCAGATAGGTGCTGCGCAGCACCTTGTTTTGTTCGGTGGCGAGGCTGCCTGCGTTGGCAAATTGGTTTTGGTATTGCATGTGTGGGCTCCTAATAGTTATGCATTATTTCAACAACGGGCGTGAGACTAGCGAAGTATCGTGAAAGTTGCAATCGCGAAGCGTTTTTTGTTGTTCTATAACGCGTCGATTATAAGGGGTAATTAGCCTATGTTTTTGTATCGACGTTCGGACGTTCGCCGCGCCGCCTGTCCATCCAGTAGGCCAGCACCGGCAGCATAAATATGCCACCCGGCATCAGTATGGGAATCAGGTACGGGCTCAGATGAAACAGCGCACGCAAGTCGCGCAGCAGTGTTTTGCGCTCCTCTACGCTCCAGCGCCCGCCATTTCTGCGTTTCATCAATAACGGAATCAGGCCGCGCGCCTGGTTGAGCTCGCTGCGTATTTGCCCGGCATGACGCTGGTTCAGCGCGCGTACACGCTGCCATCCTCGCTGCAACCGGGCTAAATACTTCATGCTAACGGTAGCCATATCGGGGGCTGGCTTCGCTGGGTGTGTTGAAGGAGGTAAGGTTTGTCAAAATAATCGGATCAATTGTGCATGGGGCGGCAGTCAGCTCACTCGTGGTTTTTAAGAGTTTACAGAATTGCAGCCGGTTAAACAAATGGAAGACCCGCAACCCGGCTGCGGGTGCGGCTGTGTATCCTGTCATTAGGACTTAAAAAAACCTTTGCATTTGTATGATTTTCGGCTGATGATACTGACCGGTCTGTTGTTTTTTCAGATAACCCAAAGGAGACGGATATGTCAGAGATTAAATTGAATACGCGATTTGGCGAGTTAAGCATTGATTCATCTAAAATTATTACTTTTCCAAAAGGGATCCCCGGATTCGAAAATTACACGCGCTGGACACTGTTTCATGAGTTAAATGAAAAAGGCGAGCCCGTGAGCGGCGTGGTCATACACTTGCAGTCGCTTGATGACGCGAATGTGTCACTCCCTCTGACCGAACCGAATTTGTTCGGGTTTAATTTTGAGCTGGTATTAACTGATAGTGAAGTGGCTGATCTTAAACTGGAAAGTTCTCACGATATTCTGGTGTTGACGACGCTGTCTGCAAAAAATGCCGCGCAAGGTGCCGCACCTCTGTCCCCTGAGGACATGTACACCAATATTTCAGCGCCTATTTTGATTAACATCAAATCGCGTGTCGGCATGCAAAAAATTCTGGTTGGCAAGAAAGATTCAAAAGTGGTGTTCCGTACAACGATCGAAGTTTAAAGAATATCATTGGTGTAAAAAGGGCAGAGTGAAGTCTGCCCTTTTTTACGTCTGTAGAAAATTGCTCAAGGAGGTCTTGGTCGTATTCAAATCAGCTGCGCATGATACGAAGCCAATCTTACAGAGGGATTACATTGGAACGGTGTTTGACAGTACAACAATCCATTCTGAAGCAGTTAATGACGCCAAAACGAAATATTTTTTCATGCACAACCCTTTCAATAAGTTAACAACCGCATGCTGTGACGGGCTGATCAGTAAAAAGTTCAATTCATACTAAATTGCTTGGGTTAATAAGGATGCAACCTCAGTCAAGATAATAATGCAATGAGTTTAGGAAGGGCCCCTGTTTCACGCAGCTGGACGGAGGGTGTAAGAAATTTTGTGTAAGCCAGTCATTCGGTAGGAAGCTGCAGCCAATTTGAAAGGAGTTGCAATGACCGTAGCAAAAGCACTGCCGTCAGTCGTTGCGATGCGTAAGCGGATCAGCCGCTAATGCATGTCCGCCAATATTGGCAGACTGCTTTGCAGACGGTGTTCTCCACGGGTTGCATGATCCATTTCGCGAGCCAACGCTTCGACAGCGTAAAGTTGGGTGATACGCCGCAACGCTTCCGCCGCCTGTGGATGCGGCCACTGACCTGAAGGTCAAAGAATTTGCGACGCGCATACGCCCAGCAACCAAGCTCGGTGATAGCGAATTTTGCGTCAGCAGCAAACATCATCTTGTATCCGCCGTAATCATCAACCATGAAAAGTCCTGCCACCCCTGCAGAAAGTCTCGCGCATGTTGACCAGATGCAGCCTTGCCGCTGCCTGAGCAGTTCAGATAACCGGTCTGCCAAGGGCTGTAGGGCAAAGCCCATGCGACCGATCCACTTGCTCATGGTGTAGCGCTAATCCCCTAACTTAAAAATTATAAAATAATTAGATGCTAATAGGAATTTTCTAATTGCGCATAGGGTATTAACTCGAAGATAATGCAAAACGAAAATAAAATAATTATTCATTTAGATAAAATCCATACAAAAATATGACTAAGTATAAAACACACTCACACTATTCATTAATGCTCACGGTAATCAGTTCATTGCTTCTAACTGCATGCGCGTCTGCATCATCAGTTTCCGCTAAGCAAAATATTGGTGTTATTGACGTATCACCAAAAATGGCTCATTACACACAGTTCGATCTCGTTTCTCAAAGTAGTGGCTCTGCTGAGGAACAAAAAATATCCGGGACATTGCTTTATAAGCCTACTTCTGCATATTTTGAAGTTCGCACCAATGAAAATTCAAATGTAGATAGATTATTTATTCAGCCAGATGAGTGTAGAGATGATGCAAGTCCGGATTGTCAACGCCGTTTTGTTATATCAGGTAGGCTAGCTGCATTCAAAACATCCCTAAACTGCTACATTCAGGTGAGAAACGATACTTCAACCGGATATTCTGGGCAATCCATTGCTGGACTTTGCCAAGATCGCAATAGGCGCTCTTATTCCATTACCCTGTTTGCTAATTAAGGGATTTATTGATATGTTTCAAATTTCAAATTTTAAAATTTGCTGCTGCTCCATAAAATTTATTGGAGCGATAATCGCAAGCTTGATTTTTTGTTTTGTTTCAGGTTGCGATGTTGATTTTATGAAAAATGCCCAAAACATGAAAACAGAAGCCAGACAATCAATTGAAGCAAAAAATTATTCTGAAGCAGCTACGCTGGCGCAAAAATTAACGGAAAAGTCACCATCTGATTACGAGGGGTACTTCATTTTAGCGCAGGCTAAGGCGCAAATTGGTGATAAAAATTCAGCAGTATCAGCGTTAGAAAAAGCAATTAAAAACGGGCTGAAAGATGATGAGCAAATACTTAAAAATAGTAATCTTGACCCGATTAAATCAATGACAGCGTATATAAATTTAATGAGTTCTAACTTTCCCAACAAAGCAGCTGGGCCAGTAAATAGCGCTTCTGCTTCAGAAAATAACAGCAGCGAGGTATCAGGTAGTGTCAGTATACAAGAAGTTAATGGAAAACAAGTAATTAGAGCTGGTGATCTCGTCATTGAAACACCTAATACTAAATAATATTTTGGATAAAAGTCATGAATACTAAAAAATACGCAAAGCCTATTCTAACCTGTATTTACGCCGCTCTTCTTAGTATGAGTGCATTAGCTACTGCTCAAGAAACTGTTTTTGGGGAAGGACGTACTTCGTTAGGAGCCGGAGATGCGTCTGCAATCCGTAATGCGGCTAAACAAGATGCCATTCGTGACGCAGTAATCAAGGCAATTAAAGATGCCACGGCACTTGATGCGAGTGATGCTCGCTTTGCTACTATTGTTAATGAAGTTGCAAAACAGTTGCGTGATGTCAAGGTTCAGGAAGAGCGTAAAGAAGGTGCCGATTATGTTACCCGAATTGAGGCTGTGGTTGATCGCAAGCAGATTAAAAATGCAATAAGAGGTACTGATCTTGATAAATCAAAAGATCGCAGCTTTTCAATTCTTATGTTAGTCGACGAGTTTGTCACCAGCAGTCATGATTTAAATATGCCGTTATCAGTATTGACAGAATCAAGTATTGACGAGGGCGCTTCCTTCAAAGACAAATCTTTAAAAGCTAATGCATCATCTGCAGCTAGTAAATCTGCTGTTGCCGCATCCTCTAGTGAAAGGGCGTCAGTCGCTTCTTCTACAAATGTTAGTGGAAAGTCCAATGCATCCTATGCTGCACAGGGTAGAGATGAAAGTGGTTCAGCAGCTGTTAGTGCTAGCCAATCAAGTAACTATAGCTTCAACAATTTCAGTGCGTCTAGCTACAGATTCACTGAATAGGTCGAATTGGTGCTCACGTTATTGAAATTAATTCCCGAAAACCGTTTAATACCTCAAGCGGGGTTTTGTAGGATTTTTTGCAAGAATGATTCGCCGTGTTTTTCGTATAAACTAACCGCAACGGTAATCCCCCTTTTTTAGTTGGGGTTATAAGCAATACCGAAATGCTTTGGTGCGCATGCGCCAGGGTGATTCTGATCGGGATATTACCCGATCAAAAACGTTATAAATATCAACAAAAGGAAATAATATGGCAGCCAAGAAAGAAGTCAGTAGTACAGTTGTTAGTAAAGCGAAACTGGACGCATTAGCAAAGGTATGCATTAGAGTTTGCTTCTGATGAAATCAAGGCGGACAGAAATATGGTGCTGGCTGCGGTTAATAATGATTATAAAGTGAAGGATAAAAAATGATTGATATTTTGACAATTGGTTACATTCCTTCTGATTGGCAAGGAAATGTGGAGGGTGGTCAGGTTGTTGAAATTGGGAATCCTGATTTCAGTAATACCAAAGAAGTTACCTTTAAAATTATTGAAGGCTCGGGTTACGATATTGAGAACCTGACTATCGGGGATTGGTTGAAACATGAGTCTCCTGATGTCTTAGCGAAACTTGTTAAAGATATTGGAGGCATTATTGGTGCTGGATTTAATTCTGAGATTTTCAGGGTTGTTTATTATTCTTATATCACGGGTGAATTAGGTGGGATCGTGGGAGGGATGAATACAGGTGTTGATTTTTTGACTGCTGAGGGGGTGGAAATTAATGTTAATAAGAAGAACAAAAACAAGATCTATGTTCATGGATATGATGAAAAAAATGAACATGACTATATTTCGCTCCTAAAAGTAAAAAATAAGCGCTAATGGTCGCGCTTTGGATTTTGCTTCTGAAGCGCTTAAGTCTGATCCAGAGGTGCTGGCTGCGGTTAATAATGATTATAAAGTGAAGGATAAAAAATGATTGATATTTTGACAATTGGTTACATTCCTTCTGATTGGCAAGGAAATGTGGAGGGTGGTCAGGTTGTTGAAATTGGGAATCCTGATTTCAGTAATACCAAAGAAGTTACCTTTAAAATTATTGAAGGCTCGGGTTACGATATTGAGAACCTGACTATCGGGGATTGGTTGAAACATGAGTCTCCTGATGTCTTAGCGAAACTTGTTAAAGATATTGGAGGCATTATTGGTGCTGGATTTAATTCTGAGATTTTCAGGGTTGTTTATTATTCTTATATCACGGGTGAATTAGGTGGGATCGTGGGAGGGATGAATACAGGTGTTGATTTTTTGACTGCTGAGGGGGTGGAAATTAATGTTAATAAGAAGAACAAAAACAAGATCTATGTTCATGGATATGATGAAAAAAATGAACATGACTATATTTCGCTCCTAAAAGTAAAAAATAAGCGCTAAGCGAGTAATAAACTCTCGCGCATTCAAGTTCGAAGTGCAACAGCCGCTGGTTGCTTGGTGTAGCGTATT
>JBAXJT010000026.1:0-35704 GCA_037137715.1 Nitrosomonadales bacterium | reverse complement strand
TCACGTCACTCATACCAGTCAACTCGGCAACCGCGAAACCGGCTGACATCACTTTTACCAGGTCATCAGCAGGCAGATCGCCAAAGCTGGCCAGCAGATCATCGCGTAATGATTCCAGACTGGTCGCCTCTTGCACAATGCCGCGCAACTTTTCTAAGATTGCATCCCAACTCGGTGCAGCCTCAATGGATAGACGGCCTGCTAACTTGTCGCCGATATTTTCATCTTCAGTCAAATCGGCCTTCAGTGATGCCGTAGCCGCTGCGGGTTTAGGCGGTATTGCTGGCTTGCTGATAGTCAATATTTCTTCGTCATCAATCGGCATTGGAATACCGGCATGCTCATGCGCCCAGCTCACTGGAATTCTCATGCCCGCACCGACCAATTTCGGCAGCGCTTCTGCCATCACCGCAATATCTTCAATTTCCCGCACACGGAAAACAAAGCGCGGCACACGACGACGATCATCAATTCCGCCCTTGTTCAGTGCAAGAATCGGATACACCAGATCACGTGTGAATGTGCTGCCCAACTGGATCGCATCAGACACCATCAAGTCATGACGTACCTCATTGTGTACTTTGCCCAGCGCATTCGTGCTGCTCTTACCATCAGATTGCGAGGTCAGTGTACCGCCCAGCACGGCTTTGCTGACCGAACGTTCACACCAACTCACCATTGCTTCATAAGGATTAGACTGTCCCTTCGCCGCTTCCTTGAAGTCAATCTCCATACCTTGAGGAATGATGCCTGCGGCATCGTGGCCAATTGACATGACCGCATCGAGCAACGTCGATTTTTCATCCTCGGATGCACCTGGATAGTATTTTCCTAAGCGTAATGGAAGACCGTAGATTTCCAAAAACTCAGCCAAGTCGCCTATTGCATAGTTCTTAAAAAGATAGGGCCATGACAAGACACGATGCAAGCCACCGCGTGAGATATAGCCTGATTTTGCTTTATGCACATGGGTAACCCAGCCGAACGGGATCAGATCCTGTCCCTCATAACTCATATCGCGCAGCTTGAGCGTGGTACGGGTGGTGCGGTCGAGCTGAAACCAGCTTTGAGGGCGGTGCGTAATCGCACCGGGCAACCACTCCTGACCGAACATGGCCCATTCGATTTCAAGGCAGGCAAAGCCGTGTCCGATAGCATCCAGCGCATCAAGAATAACATCCTCAAAATTGGGGATGTCCATCAGCATTTCCTTTGCATAGCCTGCCAATTTGCGTTCCGTGGCAGAGGCATTGCGCGGAGGTATAACGTCCCAGTCCACAGTGAGCAGCGCACGTTTGCGCTTGCTCATCTCGGCCAGAATGTGTGCGTCTCGTTCCTCCATATCCATGAACAGTTCGGCCTGAGCCTTGAGGTTACCCAGCTCAGCCGAGCGTAAAATTTCATCCAGACGCCCAGGGGTCAACCCCTTGCCGGGATGTAAGGCGAATTCACGATGCAGATTGGTGATTTTGGACGTTTGCTGCTCAGTCAGCACGTTGCGCTGAATGGGATTACCTGTCTGATCGACGATGCTTACCATGTTCCTTTACTCCTGCTAAATCGCGCTTCGCCACCGGATGCGCGTTGATATTCAAATTTAACCGGCTCCATCGTGAGTGCCGCAAACATGGCCAGCACGAGTGCAATTGCCGTATCACCGTGCCGTTCACGCCCATCACTACCGCGAACGCGCGCACTGTCCGGCACCTTGGCCACGCCTTTTTCCATCACGATGGTGCGCAAGTCAGCCAAGATGTCCGCATCCTCTGGCAGCGTCGCTTTGGTATCCTCAAGCGCAGCCTTAAATGGCGGCATGTTTTCTCGGTACCACTCTTGCGACAGCATCACTTGGGCGATGCGCCCAGTGCCATATTTCTGCATGGCCACTTCGGCCAGATACTGACCATTTCCACGCGCATCCATCGCCCCGGCGCGGAAGCGCGGCAGACGATCCAAGATGTAAAACAGGATTTGCTTTTGCTGCTCAAAAGGGACATTGCGCAGTTCAACTACAAACGACGTCAGCAAATCCAGCGAGCGTGATTGCTGCAGCGGCCAGAAACATGACAAGTCACCATTGCGCGCAAAGTCCTCGCCAAAGAATGAGTCCAGATTCGGGTCGAGTTTTTCAAGCAGCGGGAGCAATACCTCTTCGCACCAGTCCCGTGTTTCCGCCTCGCGGATATGAGCCGGCAGCAACGTGAATTTGTCATCATGGATAAGCCGGACAACAGGAATGTTTGGTTTCATACATGCTTCGATCATCATCCGAGTCAGATATCGACCGCTGCCTGAGCTGGGGATCACGTCGAGTTCTTCAGCGGCGTTGTCGCCATACTGTGTATAAATTTTGTTACGCCATTCCGCTTGGGATTTTTCCTTCATCCTGTCGCCCTGAATCAGGCAGACACGTTCATACAGGCCATCATTCAGCGCATCGTCGAAGGTCGTGCGGTGCAGTGAGTACGGCAGTTTTTTCGCGCGAATATCATTGACCAGCTCATTGAACAGGTTGGCATCACCGTTGTGTGATGAGATCACCCGCACCTTGCCACCCCAGATCAACATCGCCAGCGCCGCCTTCAACAAACCCGCGAGATCGTCGTGGAATGCGGCTTCGTCAATGGTAACTTTTCCTTGTTTGCCGCGAATGGAACGCGGGCGACTGGACAGTGCGAGAATCTTTTTTCCGCTGGAAAAGTCGATGCGAAACGCCTTGATTTGCAGAGTGTCACCGTTTTCATCAGTGTCATCGAACAGGGTTTCGCCTACGGCACTGGCCGCGAAGTTGAATGCCTTTGCCCACATCGCACAATCGTCGATGTACTCACGCGTCATATCCTCTGAATAGCCGATGTACATCGCATCCATTGCATTTTCGGCAGGTGCAGCGATCAAAACTGCATCAGCGGCATCTGTCCAGGATGCACCGATACGGCGTGATTTTTCCCATATCGCCACATCGGAAGTGTCAGAAACCCAATCTTTTTGATATTGAAGTAGGACGGCAGGCGTATTCATATAAAAACTGCCCATATAACGATAAGAAACCACAATCCAGGACTCGGTTTACCATTTGATTCTAGGGTTACAGCCCCTGCAACCAATGCAGAAAACGCAATTGCTTCAGCAATTTTTGTCATGAGGCAATCCCCAAAATGCCGCGTCGGATTTGATCCATTGCATCAGGTGACAAACCGCCTTTCTTGGCGATAGCTTCTACTGTATCGGCAGCAACCACAGCCTTGGCACGAACTTCCGCTGCCCATTGTTTTTGCTTGACTGTAGCATTTGATAGCCGTGCCACCATCAGACTGACTTCCTTCATGGAGGCACCTTCCTCCATCTTTAACAGCATGTCGAAGGCCTTTTGCTGCACAAGTCGAATCAGTGCATCGTTCATGGAACCTTCATCATCAGGTATAGAGTCAGAAATTGCTTTAGCCTGCTGAGTAGCCATTTTCAATGCAGACAGGCGCGTTTCAAATTCTTGACCATAGCGATGAATGGCGCTCTTGCTGAGTTCGAACCCACGCTGTTTCAGCTCTTCAGCGAGCAGTTCATAATCTGAAAAATTATTTTCAACCAAAGTTCGATCCAGATATTCCTTAACCTCTTTGGGTAGTCTGGATACTTTGCTGCGCGGTGCCATGATTAGCTTGCCCAGTATTTGACAGGCCGCGCGATGCCCGGATCAACATCAACCGTGTACTCGACCACATCCGTACCATAACGGGTCAAGTCGGCAAACCAGCGTCCGTATGGTTCTTTGATCAGCTTGACTAGCTCGCGATCCGCCAGATAATCAAGTGTACGGCGCACTTCCAGCGCGGTCCCATCCGGAAACATAGCCTGGACAGTGGATAACACCAGCTCTTCATAGGCTCCGATCGGGCTGGCATTAGACAGCGTCAGCAGCACGATCCAGCGCATGGTTTCACGGCGTACCTTAGTTTGATCAATCACGTTTTGCTCCTTGAATTTGCACCAGTTCCAGCTTGCTATAAACCGCATCCAACTTGGATTCGATCACTGTCTGCCCGCGTATATAGTCCTCGCGACGCACATATAAATTTGGCAGATCGCCACGCATCAGCAGCAAATCCTTTTCTGTGGCGCGAGTGAGTGCCTCGAGCTGTATAAACCGCAACTCCCAATGCTCTTGCGACTTGGTGCGCAATTCCTCCTGAGAGGCAAAACGCGAATCCAATTGCTTGAAGGTTTGCACCAGCAATACCTTTGCCAGCGCCCAATAGCCGCAGATAATCGCAATCGCCAGCGTCACCGCAATTTGTAGTGTCATTTTTTTGCCTTTTCACGCTTTTCATAATCGTCCCGGCAGTTGATATCGCAGAAACAGCCGACATCAATTACCGCTTCGCAGTTGTAGCAACTTCCGACGAATGGCATTGCGGGTTTCAATGCTTGATCGCGTAGCGCATCGGCACGCCGTAATTCTTCAAATTCCTGAGCTTTGTCTAGTTGATCGGTCATTTATTCGCGCACTCCGCTAGCTTGCTCAATTGGTCCCGGCATTGGGCGTACAGCTCCATCGCCTCGATGTGGTTGTCCAGCAAATCCTTCAGTTCCCCCGAGTGTGCTGGCGGCGGTACTGGGCAGTCTGCTGTCAGATTCGCTGGACAATGTTGCGGGGACGCCGCTATTGGCGGCGTTCCAGATGCGCAACCCGTCAGCATCAAGCCCACAGCTAGTAACATCATTGCCACCATCAACCACTTGAACCGTATTGGCCTGCTCTCTGATTGTTCGGTACACGACGTGGATATTTTTGCGAGAGGCTTCACGGCTGGCACCGATGGATTCTCGGCGTGTTGTTTCCGCTGCTGCTTGTGAAACCGCTGTTCGTTCTGCCTGAACTTGTCCTGATGTACATTCCGCTTCTGCATAATGTTTACTCACTTTAAAACCCGACCCAAACGCTGCCAGTAACGCGACCAGCAGCCCCAATAAAACCCAGGGGTTAAACGGACTGATCATTGCTTCCTACCCCAAATGCCAACGGTGCAGCTGTGATCACTCGCAAAATTGCATTCACCATTGTCAGTGCCGTTGCGATCCATGCGTACACATTGCCGGGCAGATATGGCTGCAATATTGAAAACTGCGTTTCCAGGGCAATCAGCCCGGCTGCAATCAGGTTGAACCACAAGGTTTTTGAGTGATACCAAGGTTTATTTTCAGTCACTGTCACGTTATTCATACTTCCTCCCGTTGTTATGCCAAACCAGCCAGATAGCGGGTCTTTCGACCCGATTCAAATACAGCAGTTAGTACCTGATTGCGTAGCGGAAGACCGGGGATAGCCAGCGACAAATGCACCCAAGTGCCTTCGCAGATGAGCTGGTCAAACTTCAGACCAGAAGCCAGCAATGTTTGGCAAATCTCTTTAGGCGTGCCGTAGCCAGGACAGATGAAATCTACTGCCAGCCCCAGCACATGCTGGCTATTTTTTTTGCCGCCAATCAGTGTATTGAGCTTGGTACAGCGAAAGCCGCTGCTGATCTGAATGGGATGGGCCAGCAGCTGGCGAACCTCCTCCAACATATTGGCGATTTGCGTCAGGCCGAATAACACCGTCGAATCCGGCGTGTTATCAATTTTGGCGCGCACCGCCTGCTGCGAATGCGTCAGCTCTTCAAGGGTGAAGTGGGGTGATAAGTTCATAGTTTTTTACTCCGGGGAAGGAATTTTGATGGGCTGAACAAACACACCTGGCGACCATGCGAATAATGCCCTGCGGGGCGATGTTTGCAGCTGCCGTGATTAGGCAGGCGGTCATCATCCAACCGCGACCAATTGTCGCAGCGTCCGCATATTTGTTGGGGTGTAGGGGTGGTGTCCATGCCGCGACTTTACGCGCGCGCGAAGGGACGGTTAAGCCGGAAGTGTTTCCGGTTTAATGGATCTGCTGTTTAAGACTAGAGTGTTTCAAGACCGAAATGGAGGGGCTATGAATAGTATTCAAATTGCAATTGATAATAGTCTCGAGCAATTAGAGAAGATGGGGGTTATTGACTCTCCCCTGGAAAAACTTGCCAAAAAATGGAAACAGCGTTCAGGTCGTTTATGGGAAGACTCAAAAAATGAAACAGATCCTGCCGGGAAACAGGCTCTTGAGTTTGGTGCGAGGATTTACGCCTCGCACGCCGATGAGCTTAGGGAAGTTCTAGCTCAGATTAAGTCAGTCGCTTCAAAAGGAGCTTGAATATGGGTCTACTATTAACCGCCTTTGGCTTGCTGATATTCTTAGTGTTTTTGATTTACAACCGGCACTTGATGGAGCGTGGTCGCCCCACCGGGAACAGCCTTGAGTTTGATTGCATCGTCGGTGGCGTGTGCGGCATCGTCGCAGGGGCATTTATAGATGCTGGCGTGGTCCTCTGGTTTCATGGATGGTAAATCAGCAAGTACGCTTGATGTCATCTGGCCAAATAAATATAGCTATTAAGGAGACCGCCATGCAACTCGCCCTCAATCTACCCAACCCGCTCGCCGCCCGTCAGTCGTTGTTTACCGACCACGGAAAAGCGTTGACCACTTCCCGCGCCGTCGCAGAGCGCTTCGGAAAGCAACATAAAGATGTCTTGCGTTCGGTAGAAAAAATCATCGCCGAACTTGCTGACACTGAATTCTCACAGCGCAATTTTGCGCCGTCAGATTTCAAAAACTCACGCGGAAAAACCTTTACTGAATACCGACTCACCCATGACGGTTTTGCACTCTTAGTCATGGGTTTTACAGGTCGTGATGCCTTTTTTGGGCGGCTCTTTCATTCGCAACTTCAGCTCGAAATTCAGAGCAGTTTTTTTCAGACATTTTATGCCCATCTCGCCAGTAACAATTTTCAAGGTCTTCATCGGCAGGACTCCATGCGGCAAAGCATATGCCGGAAAATAAGACGGAAATAACCATAAAAATAATCTTCATCATGCTGCTTTACCTTTCTTTACGCCTCGTTGCGCGAGCGCAGCGCACATCGTCTTCATACTTTCCTGTGCATCTTTTGGTGGCCGTCTGCGTGGTTTGGGCATAGTTGATTCCATATTAGATAGTTAACTACATCCTGCGACCAGACCAAACTACACGACCCAATACATTCAGGTCAGCAGCACGATCCGCACTCACAATTTCAGCCTGATAACGCGGGTTGTCGCTCATTACATGAAGCGATCCGTCAAGCTTGTGCTGAATGCGTTTTACTAGCAGCGCCTCATTGAGTTGGAGAACATAGATCGCGTTGTCTTCCACGCAATTCTTGCGCATGTCCACCAGAATTAAATCCTCGTTGGATAGTACTGGCTCCATGCTGTCTCCTTTGACACTGATCAGAGCTAAGTCCTTCTGTGACACGCCCAACGTATTACGTACCCAGTCAGCTTTGAAAGCTAGGTAATCAACAATCTGCTCTGAATGGACTAGCGAACCGTGACCTGCGCTGGCCTGAACCTCGTAGCGAGGAACGAGGACAAAACCATTCGGTGCCGCCCCAGCTGACTTCGATTCGGAGTTAAATGCGGGGGAGTCTTCATATTGAAGCTTTCCTCTGCCTAACATCAGCCAATCAAGACTTATCCCTCTATTACGAGCAATTTTTTCAACTTGCTCATAGGGGACGGTGCCACGATATTTCCACGTAGCTACTGTCTTAGGTGGGACGCCAATCATCAACCCGAGAACGTTTATGTCCTCTGCCTGAAAGGCGTCAGCAATTCTGGATAGAACTGTATTCTCACCAAATTCTTCAATCCGAAGATAATCTATTGACATTGATTCACCTTGAAGATAATATTTGCTTCATGTTGAAGTTATAAATAATTCATGTTTGCATCACGAAAGGACAAACCATGTCAGCCGAGCAAGTTAAACGCCGCTTCCAGCAACAAGGCATCACCTTCACACAATGGGCATCCGACAACGGCTACACCCGTAATGAGGTGTATCGCGTACTCAATGGTCAAGCCAAAGCACACTACGGAAAAGCTCATGACATCGCCGTCAAGCTTGGCCTGAAATCTAACCCCGAAAAACTCGCCGCCTAGGAGTCATCATGCAAACCCAAATCTACCATCGCCAAATACTGCCCAACGCTACGATTCTTTTTTCGGGGCGGATTTATCCCGCGCCCGGCTTTTTGCCACGCCAGATCGTGCGGGTTTTGCCAGTGGCGGACTCGGCTTCTCTAACCATTCTAGGCGGTATCGAATCGCATTTAGACACTTCGGCATTATCTGCCCCTCCTCGCAGCGCGCGTCATACAAGTCATGTAGCTCGCACTGATATGCGGAGGGGCAAGCAGACCACTGAAAAGCTTTTTCCCACTCGAAGTATCCATGTTCATCGCGCATCTGTTCATAAAGCGGCTTGGGTACACACGCCTTACCGCAAAACGGGCACCGCACCTTTGGCACGGGCGTGGGAAGCGACTCCCATAACCGTTCAACCGTTACCTGACCGTCACATTTGATACACCGATAAATGAGTGATTTCATTATGTCCTCCATTAGCTGCGCATTTTACTCACTAAAAAGCCTTTTAACCTGTTCCAAACGGCTATTTGTTCAGAACAGCATCGGCGGGGAGATTTCAAATGATGCGGCGTAATTGGAAACGGGTTCAGCCTTCCAGCCTGCGCGACGCGCTGCGCCTGTGCAAAGACCACGCGCTGGATAAAAAGAACTACTCAGTCGAGCGTATTGCCGACCTGATGGATGTGACTGCTGACTTGCTCTACAAGTGGATGTCGAACGGCAAGATGCCCGTGTCATCCATCCCCGCATACGAGCATATCTGCGGAATTAACTTCGTTAGCCGCTGGCTGGCTGCCAGCGAGGGCTATCTGGTGATCCAGGCACCGACAGGCCGCAACGCCACCCCGGACGATATGCACGCCCTACAAGAGTTGCTTAATTCTGCCGCTGGTCAGTTGCTCCAGTTTTACAGCGGTAAGGCTGAAGCGGGTGTCGTGCTAGCCGCGATTCAGCAAGGCATGGAGGGCTTGGCCTGGCACAAGGGAAACGTACAAAAACACCTGCAACCTGAGTTTGAATTTACGGAGGAATGATCATGAATCTGCAAGCCACATTGACTCGCTGCCGCCACGGTAATGCGCTGATACAACTGGAATCCAGCCCGTTCAATGGGTTGGAAATTCGCCCAGCAGCATTGCGCCGCCTGGCACAGCAACTGATCGCCACTGCTGACATGGCAGATCGCCTGCCACTGGGCGGCAAACACTGGAAGCCCACCCGCGTTGAGATAGGAGCCGAAGCATGAGCAAAACAGAAGATGAACGTAACTCAGCCGCAAAGGTGCTCGATCTAGTTGAGGCGTTGTCTGGCTGCGTGGTGAACGGCGCGTCGAACGGCGCACTAGCTAAGGGACTGGAGCTTTCCCCCAGCACTGTCACGGTACTGATGAAAACGGTCATCGGTAAGGGCTGGGCGCGTAAAGATGAAGCTACCGGTCATTTTCACCCGACACCACGCATGGCTCGTATCTATGGCCGAGTGCTGGCCGATATCGAAAACTCTGAAAATAGAATTGCTGAATTGAAACATAACTTTACACGTAACGCATAGGGAGTAACAACATGGGATGCACTGCAAACGATAAAACACTGAATTCAGCCACCGATAATTTTGATGATGCCCGCCTGGATGCCGCTGGCGCAGCCGCGCAGCAACTGGCGCGGATGAACGCCGAAACTAATGCCAACGCCACGGCGCTGGCGCTGCAACTGGGCTATGACGGCAGCCTGACGGTGGGCGCACTGGAAGACGATGTGCGCCACTACATGGGGCGCGCTGCTGAGGCGTTTTTCGAGATGGGTAAAAGACTGTTGATTATTAAGGAATTAACGCCGCATGGCGAATTTCAACAGCGGCTTGAGCTGCTTGGGATTGAATATCCAGTGGCTGTGCGCAGTATGAGGACTGCGACCAAGTTTTCAAAAGTGGCAACGTTGTCACTTTTGAAGGCGGCGGGAACGCAATCAAAAATCCTTGAGTTGGGCATGTTGGATGACGGCGAACTGGAAGCGCTGGCCGCTGGTGAAACGGTGCGTAACCTCAATTTCGACAAAATCGAAACCATGTCGGTGCGCGAACTTAAGGCGGCACTGCGCGAACGTGACCTGAAAATCGAATCCAAAGAGCGTCAGATTGAGCAAAAGGACAGCAAGCTCAACGAGCTGGACGACCAGTTAAATCTGGCCAAGTTCGGCTATAAAAACCGTAAGCCCGATGACGTAGCCGAGGAGCTGCGCAGCAATTTAACCCTGCAAACCTTTAGTGCTGAGGCGGCGGTAAGCGGCAATCTGCGCGGTGCTATCTCCGGTTTGATCGCCCACGGCACGGCCCACCAAACCTCACATGAGGACTTCATCGTTGGCCTGTTGTGCCAGATCGAAACCGCCATTTCCAGTATTCGTGGTGAATTTCAGTTGAAAGCCGCGCCAGACGGTGACGACCTGCCCGAATGGATGCGTCCGGACTTTGACCCGCTGGCCGCAGCACACGGTAAGGCTAACTAATCATGAGCCGCATCGTCACAGAAAAACTGGTTGCGGTGGCACACGCGAGTCGTGTCGCTGCCCATGGCTATAAGGAGGCAGTTTATCAGGCTGCTTGCGCCGATCTGGGGTTTTCTCGTGCCACGTTGCTGCGTAAATTAAAGGGAACGGTGATGACTACCCCACGCAAACAACGCAGCGATGCGGGCGATACTGCGCTGACATTGGATGAAGCCAAGCTGATCGCGGCCTGGCTGCGCGAGAGTGTACGTAAAAATGACAAGCGGATTTTATCGGTTGAACAGGCGCTGGCTGAGCTACGTGCAAACGGCGTAATTAAGGCCGAATGGGTCAATCACACTACAGGCGAGGTGCATCAAATGTGCCACACCAGCGTATCGCGTGCCTTGCGCGGCTATGGTCTGCATCCCGATCAGCTTAAATCGCCGCCGCCCGCCGTCCAGTTGCGATCGGAACACCCGAATCACGTCTGGCAAATCGACGCGTCGCTGTGCGTACTCTACAAAATGCCTGTCAAAGCCGGTAACCGTATGGAAGCCCTAGACAGCAGCGAAGTCTATAAAAATAAGCTGGAAAAATATACTGCCATTCAGCACCTATTGGTGCAGCGTTATTCGATTACCGACCACGCTAGCGGCAGCATCTTTGTTATCTACTTGCTGGGTGGTGAAAGCTCCAAAAACCTGATCAATGCATTTGTCGCTGCCACACAAATGCGTGAAGGCTTTCCGTATCACGGCGTGCCGCGCATGGTGATGCTCGATCCCGGATCTGCAAATACCGCCGCACCGTTTATGAATTTGTGCAGCAGCCTTGGGGTACGGGTACAGGTCAACAAACCAAAAAACCCACGCGCAAAAGGTCAGGTTGAACAATCGCATGACTTGATCGAGTGCGGATTTGAGAGCGGTTTGAACAAACTGCCCAACCCGATCACCAGCGTGGATCAGCTCAACGCAATGGCACTCAAGTGGATGCACTGGATGAACGGTAGCAAGATTCACAGCCGCCACGGTGAAACACGTTATGCCGCCTGGCAACGCATTAAGCCTGAGCAACTGATTTTCGCACCGGAAGCTAAGGTCATGTACGCGTGTTCTAACGAAGAGCCGATTTCCCGCACGGTGAATGACTTCCTGCAAGTGAGCCTGAACGGACGGACGTACAGTGTCGCTGATCTGCCAGGGGTACAGAACCGGGATAAGGTCATGGTATGCCGAAATGCCTGGCGTGAGGATGTTGCCCAGGTAGTGATGCACGATGCAGACGGTCGCAAGGTCATGTTTCAAGCCCCTGAAGTGGCTAAGGGTGAATTCGGTTTCAGTGTGGATGCGCGCCTGATCGGCGAGGAATACCGCGCCTTGAAAGATAGCCCGGCACAAACGGCGATCAAGGAACTCGACCAACTCGCGATGCAGGCCGAAACAACTGGCGAAGCCGAAACTGCCCGCAAGAAAAAGGCTATTCCGTTTGGCGGAAAGATCAATCCATTCAAGCAAGCCGAAGAGTATCAAGCGCCGGTGTGGCTGCCAAAACGGGGCGAGCAGCATGAGCTAGTTGCTCAAATCGCATTACCACCAATGTCCATCATCGACCTTTCGCGCAGCATGGCACACGACTGGCAGCCCGCTTTTTATGCCGTGGTTAGCCAGCGTTATCCGGATGGCAAGATTCCTGCCGGTGATGTGGAGTCCCTCAAAACCCGCTTGCTGCGTGGCGAGCCTGAACCTTTAAGAGTCGTAGGAGGAATGAAGTGATGTTGCAACTGAAAGAGATTCTGGCCTGCTTGGGCAAAACCCAGCGTGAATTGGCGCTTGATTTGCACGTATCGCCTGCCACCGTTGCACAGATTTGTAACCACGGGATTTTCCCAAAATCAGCGAACGGCAATATTGTTCGATTGGGAATCCTGAGGTTTTTGGAAACACACGGTGCATCCGTCCAAGATCGTCACCGTGCTTTTGATGCAGTACCCACCACCGTAGCGGAAGAAATTAATCAAACCACTACAAATGAAAACCAACCTCAGGAGACCGACATGTTACTACAAAAAATCCGATTAACTGATGCTGCAAAACAGCACTTCAACTTAAAACGTGATCCCTTCATGGAAGAGGTCAAGGCCAGTGCGGATGTCTTTATCACCCCCGACATTTACTACGTGCTGGATTCGATGATGGATACTGCCCGTCGCGGCGGGTTCAAAGCTATTGTCGGTGAGTCTGGCGCAGGCAAATCCACGCTGGTCGAAGAAATGGAAGAACGCCTGTTGGCCGAATCGCCCGAAGTGCTACTGATCAAGCCCTTCATCCTCGGCATGGAAGGCGATGACAACAAGGGAAAGCGCCTGAAAGCGACTTCGATTCTGGATGCCATCCTGCGTCGTGTCGATCCGGAGCGTCCACGCCGCATGGTCTCGCTGGAAGACAAAAGCAACGCCACATTCGAAGCACTGCAAAAGAGTGCCAAAGATAATCCCAAAGCGCGTCACTGCCTGATTATCGAAGAAGCGCACCGCCTGGCCGTGCCTACCTTGCGCCACCTCAAAGGCTTTCACGAAATGAAGATTGGTCGCACGCCGCTGCTGTCCATTATTTTGATTGGACAGCCTGAACTGGGGCAACGCCTGCGTGCCGATAATCACGATCTGCGCGAAGTTATCCAGCGTTGCGAAGTGGTCAGTCTGAACCCACTCGATAATCATCTGGAAGCGTTTTTGAAATTCAAGTTTGAGCGTGTCGGCAAAGCGATGACTGACATCATCGACGTGTCCGGCATAGACCAAATCCGTACGGTACTCAGTCCAGAAGAAAAGCGCGCCAACAGCCGCGCGAAAACTCGGCTCTCGCCGCTGATGGTCTCCAATCTCATCACCCAAGCCATGAACGCGACTGCCAAGGTAGGAATGCCGCGTGTCAATGCCGATGCCGTGAACGAAGCCATGGCGATGGCTCGTCGGCAAAAACTGGAGGCTTGATCATGAAAAATTTTAAGTTAGAAAATTTGCTCAATAACTTACCCACTGCTGAGGATGGCACACCCGGAACTGGTGTTTATTTTGGTACTTATCCGCATGGTGAAAGGTATTGGATAGATATTGAAAATAACGAAGTTAATGGTATTCGCAACGGTCCACAATTTTGTATCGGCTTTAAGGACTCTAGAGAAAGTATTGAATTCCATTTGCGATGTACCCCTAGAGAAGATGGATTGATTTCACTGGGTTATCTAAGCTTTTCCGGAATTGAAACCTTAACTCTAATCAGAGATGCGTTAACAGCTGTCATTGATCATGGTGACAATCATGAAATCTGAACTCACTCAAATCCGGGAAGGGAATCGTAGAGTTACTAACTGGCGCATCGTTGCTGGCCTGATGGCTCTCCTCGCAATCTATGCACTGCTCGGTAAATTAGACACTGATGTGCGCCTGGCAGAAGCGGAACGTATCGCGCAGCTGCAACCACGCATCGTTGTCCAGGAACCAGTTACAGAACCCGCAAAGCCGCCAGTTGCAGTACAGCGACAGGCATCTATCGGACGTACTCGTGGAGGTGTGCTGTGAGCCAGGGACAATTCAAACTCGCACAAAATCTGGCTCGTCTGGCCGTTGAGCTTGATTATGAAAAAAACAAATTCTCTATTCATCAGTGCAAACAGGTATCGCGCTGCATTGGCGAACTGCACGACACAGCGATCTACCTGTCAGGTGATCGCGTCGGTGAAATTTACGACTTAACAGATGAGGTGACAGCGTGAAAATCAAAAAAATCACCGCAACGAATCCCCCTGGGAGAATCCTGCTTGCGCTGCGCGCCGGGCGAATGGAAACAGTGCAACTGATAGCAAAATTTTCATTTACTCATTCATGGTTATCTCAAATGATCAGTGATGGTCTCATTGAAAAAAATGAGGATGGCTTTTTGCACATCACTGCCGTAGGAAGAGCGGCTTGTCCAAACCGTCGGGATGCTGAATTTGAGCCTGCATATACAAGTAAACGCAATGCATCCGGATCATCCTATCAGCAAGGAGCATCAGCGTGAAGCTGTCCTGTGCGGCATGTGGTGCGGTTGCCAGTCTTGATGTGCTGATTGGCCATGAGGGGGCGCGCGATGCTGTGATGGCTGCGATGGCCATGCCTGCACCGATAGGAAAAATCATGGTGCAATATGTCGGACTGTTCCGCCCTGCAAAGCGAAATCTTTCAATGGATCGTCTGGCCAGTCTGATCAGTGAGCTGCTGCCGATGATCACGGATGCCAAGATAGAACGGAATGGTCGCATCTATAGCGCCCCTTACGACTACTGGAAGATGGCGATGGAAGACATGCTGATCAAGCGTGACAAGCTGACGCTGCCGCTCAAGAATCACGGCTATCTGTTCTCCATTATCGAGGGCTACAACCTCAAGGCTGAAGCCAAGACCGAGACGCAAACTGAAGCGCGTAAGTCCGGGCATACGCCAGTTGGGGGTGGGTATGTGCCGCCGTCAACCATCAAGCCCGTAGTAGAAACCGCAGTACGTCAGGCCATGCCTGAGTCTGTAAAAGCCGCATTACGCAGGAAACCCGATGACACCTCATAAAACCCGTAGTCGCACCGTTCGTCGCCGTACCCAGTTATTTTTTTACCGCCTCACCCGATACCAACAGGAGCAACAAAATGGCAACACCAAAAACAAGACTCAAATCCCAGGCACAAATCTACGTGCCACAAAACCGTGACGATGCTGCCGCTGACATCCGCAAAATCGGCGATCTGCAACGCCAGATGTCGCGTGCCACCACCGAGATGAACGATGCCATCGCGGAGATTACTGCCAGATTCCAGCCGCACCTGGATGCGGTCGGCAAACAGATCATTACCTTGCAGGACGGCGTGCAAGGCTACTGCGAAGCACATCGTCAGGAGCTGACCAACGATGGCAAGGTCAAGACTGCCAACCTCATCACCGGCGAAGTGCAATGGCGTCAGCGTCCCCCCAGTGTGCGCCTGTCCAAATCTGAAGTAGTGCTGGAAACACTGGCGCGCCTTGGTCTGTCGCGCTTCATTCGTACCAAGGAAGAAGTCAACAAGGATGCGATTCTGGACGAGCCGGACGCCGTGCGCGGCGTGGCAGGTATCACCGTCGTGACCGGCGTGGAAGATTTTGTGATCACGCCGTTTGAGCAACAAGCCGCATAGCACCGTGGTTCGCGCCACCCAGTACTGCTTTAACTTAACGATTTACCCACCCAAGGAGATTCAAATGAACCAAGCAGAATTAATCGCAGCTGTAACCGCGAGAACTGATTTGAGTATCGGTCAAACAAAAAGCCTTCTCAAAATATTAGGTGATGTTGTGCTAACTGAAATTCAAAAAGGTGAAGGTGCAGAAGTAACACTGCCCGGTATCGGAAAAATCAGCGTCAAACAGACTCCGGCACGCATTGGGCGCAATCCGGCTACCGGTGCAGAGATATCAATACCTGCCAAAAACAAGCCGCATTTCAGCGCGGCCAAGGCGTTAAAAGATGCAGCAATGAGCAATTAAACTTTCACTTCCAGCCCGTTAAACATAGCGGGCTGCGAGAGACGGTTTAACGTAAAGGAGAACAAGATGAAATCGATAAAACTGACAGGTAGCGGAATTAACGACTGGTTTGCCGAGCAGCTGGTGAAAGACCTGGGCGCAGATAAGGCGAGAGAGAAAACATGCGGCCCCAGTCGCGAAGCCGTTGAGCGGGTCATTAAACGTGCTGAAAATAAGATTCATCAACGGGTGGCAGTAAGTACGCAACTGAACGGGAGCAAAGCATCATGAGCCAATACCAGGGAAAACGCACTGCACCCGACTTGGCACGCAGGGAGATACAATTGATTCATGTTGCCAGGTCGCAGCTTGCTATTGATGACGATACCTACCGCACACTGCTACATGATCGTTACGGCGTGGCCAGCAGCAAGGATATGGATTGGAAGCAGCGGAAGCTGCTTCTTGATCATTTCAAGACATGCGGTTTCAAGGTGAAATCTACCGGTAAAGCCACGGGTGCGGTCAAAGCAAAACCATCCCGTGCGTTAGCCGCAGATCCGGAATCGCGCAAAATCCGCTCGCTCTGGATCTTACTGCATGAACTGGGGGCGGTGCGTAATCCATCCGAAGCGGCGCTGGCCATGTATGTAAAACGGCTGGCTAAGGTAGATGCCTTGCAGTGGGTCAACGGTGATCAGGCTAAAACGCTGATTGAGACGCTGAAGAAATGGGCGATGCGGTTTCTGCCTGCCAAGGTGGAAGCAATGGCAAAGCAATGTACTGAAGTGATTCAGTCGGGTGTGTTGAAATTACCGGAAGATCGGTTGAATGAACTACACGGGGTTATCGGCGCGGCTCAAAGATACGGCACCTTTGACCCGATGCAAGATGCGTATCAGGTTTTAACAAAAGCACTCAACGAGGGAAGAAATGGCTGAGTTTTCGATTAGTCTCAAAGAGATTGATGTTGTAGATCTACCTCCACTGGCTCAAGAGTTAGTGGCGCTGATTGGATTTGGTGCGACCATCAGTCTGATTGAGGCTCGTCCTGGATTACCCACCTATATTCCCGGCGTTGCTAGTGCAGATCATGCGCTGGCAAAAACCATTGGGATGCATACCTTTGCACTTTTAGTAAAAAATTATGGCGGTGAAATGCTGACACTGCCTAACTGCAAGTTCGCTCTGACTAAAATCCGCCACAAGAATGTAATCAAACTTCGCTCGACGGGCTATTCGCAAACTGAAGTGGCTATGTTGACTGGATTGACCCCAAGACAGATCCGCAATATCGAATATAACCTTCCAGAAGAATGTCCGACCGGCAGCCTGTTCTAGGCCTTTTGCTGCAAAAGTTAGGCAAGGATATAACTTGCCCCACCAAAATCCAGACAGCGCGTTTATAAATCGGTTTTTGCGGCATCAACAAGGGTGTTCACAAACGCAGATTGTGTGGTAACTTAAAAAAGTACCTTTCAGGCTTCTCGTATTACTTTCCCACTGGCGACTTCGGTCGCCATTTCTTATATAGGAAACGTTTCCGGCTTAACTGCCATCGCACTGGTCGCCACAATGGCGGCCATGAAAATCAAAAAGCAAAATCCGAATCACCCGAATGGCAATGCAGTCGCATTTGCGGTGTGCAGCTATACGTTGAGCGCCAGTGGCGAGATTCAGTTGTTGCCAGCTGGCGAGTTCCATTCGGTAGATGGCCGTCCAAATGATGCGCCGTGCTGGCTGACCAATGCCGAAATCGCGGAAAAGCTCATCGCTGATATCGCTGCCCGTGCCAACCCCCTCGTAATTGATTACGAACATCAAACGCTCCTGTCTTCCGAGAATGGTCAGCCTGCACCCGCAGCAGGCTGGTTCTCTGCATTGCGTTGGGAAGAAGGCGTTGGCCTGTTTTCAACTGTCGAATGGACAGAACGTGCCATCGCTCACATCGATGCGGGCGAGTACAAATTTATTAGCCCGGTGATCTCCTATGACAAGGCCACCGGCGCAATCAAAAAAATCATCAATGCAGCGCTGACCAATAACCCTGCCATTGATGGCATGGCCGAGGTCGTCGCACGTCTTTCAGCGGAAGTTAATCAAAAGGAGAAATTAAGTATGGATATCGAAGATTTGTTGGAGAACCTGCGTTGGATGCTCAATCTGCCGAGACTGGCCACTGCAGAAGATATTGCGAATGAGCTGCAAAAGGCTTTGGACGCAATTAAGGCCACTCAAGGTGAAGCCATCGCAGCTAATTCTGGTATCGCTGGCTTGATCGCTGCGCAATCCGCCCAAATTGCTGCGCTCAAATCAGCCGAACCAGACGAGGCCAAGTTTGTAGCAGTTGCCAAACTCACCGCGATTCAGAATGAGCTGGCTGCATTCAAAGCTGAGAAAGCGGATGCGGAAGTATCAGGCATCGTCGAAGCAGCGCTGACTGCTGGCCGGTTGTTCCCCGCGCAAAAGGATGCAGCCATCGAGCTTGGTAAATCCAATTTGGCAGCGCTCAACAAAATGATCGAGGGTGCTCAGCCATTGGCTGCCCTGACGGGTACGCAAACCGGTGGCAAGGCTCCTGTCGCTCAAGCTGACCCTAATGATTCTGTCGCCATCTCAATGCTGGCTCGCAAGTATCAGGCAGAAGAATTGGCGGCTGGTCGCACAGTCAATGCCGCACAAGCAGTACAGCACGTCCTCTCTCAATCGAACTAACCCACCAACCCTCGTTTATTAAGGAGCAGAAATGTCTAACGTATTACTTGCAAGAAACTTCAAGGCGGAAGCGGCCATCCCGGCTTTCACCCTGGTCAAGCCCGGAACTGTCGACGGTAACGTTTTAGCCGGTGCAGCGGTGGCCGATTCGATCATGGGTGTCACGACCGATATTCCCGCAGCGCTGGGGGAGCGTACAGACGTCATTCTGGCGGGTGTTGCCGATGTGCTTTACGGCGGCACCGTCGCCCGTGGTGACTGGCTGACCACGGATGCTAGTGGACGGGCAGTTACAGCGGCACCTGCAGCCGGTATCAATAACAACGTTGTCGGTCGCGCACTGGTTTCCGGCGTGCTGGGCGATGTTGGCAGCGTCACCTTGGCTTGCAATCGTATCCAAGGCTAATTCCCATAACTTCACGGAGAAATCACACATGAAAGCCTATTTGCAAAACAATCGCACGATGTTGATCGTAACCGCGCTGGTCTTCGCGGCCATGCTGTTCGGCCTGATTACGCCGGATCACGGTGGAATGGCCGGAGCCGTACTGTTCGGTCTGAATACCACGGCATTCGCGGTCAACCCGGAACTCACCGCCATTGCGATCGCCTACCAGAACCCGGCGTCTGCACTGATCGCAGATGAAGTTTTGCCGCGTGTCCCTACCGCCAAAAAATTCAAATGGACGAAGTACACCGTCGAACAAGGTTACACCGTTCCGGAAACCAAGGTTGGCCGCAAGTCGGAACCCAACATGGTTGACTTCGGTGGTACTGATGTGACCGATGAGTGCCAGGATTATGGCTTGGACGATCTGGTTCCCGTCGATGAAATCGAAGCCTATAACGCAATGGCCAAGCCTGCTGTGGGTGGCCCGGTATCACCTGAAGCGCTGTCGACCATGATGCTGACCGGTCTGGTGCAGCTGGATCGTGAAATCCGTGTGGCTAATACCGTGTTTGGTGCGGCTAACTACTCGGCTGCTAACCAGTCTACGCTGGCCGGTACATCGCAGTGGTCTGATCAGGCTAACTCGAATCCGCTGAATGCGATCCTGCAAGCACTGGATATTCCTCTGGTTCGACCTAACAAGATGGTAATCGGTCAGCAAGCATGGACGCTGCTTCGTCAACATCCAAAGATTATCCAGGCTATCGGTAAGAGTGCCCAGTTGGGTGGTAATGCCAGCCTGGTGGAAGTCGCTGGCTTGCTCGAACTGGATCAAATTCTGGTAGGACGTGGTTTCTACAATACAGCTAAAAAAGGTCAGGCTCCGGTTTACAACCGTGCATGGGGCAAGCATTGCGCACTGCTGCACGTCGACTCGCTGGCCGCGCAATTAGGGCAACCGACCTTTGGCTGGACCGCTCAGTTTGCTACCCGCATCGCAGGCACGATTCCAGAACCCAAAGCGGGTCTGCGTGGTGGTTCTCGCATTCGCTCCGGCGAATCGGTGAAGGAAGTGATCGTATCTTCAGACGCGGGCTACTTCTTCCAGAATTGTGTGGCTTAACCCCTAATTCCGATTGTATTCATTGAATCCGCCCGGAATGCCGGGCGGGTAATTAAGGAGAAATAACATGGCAAAACAAACTTATCGCGTACGCTCGCCGCTTGATTTGGACAACAATCGTTACGAAATTGGTGAGTTGGTAGACATCGATGACAAACAGGTTGAATCATTACTGTTGGTAGCCGTTGTCGAAGGCCCAGTGGATACGCCAAAGGCTGTTGCTCCTGTAGCTACGGGGCCTGCAGACAGCAAGGTGCGGATGGCATCATTGTCCGCAGCCATTTCCTCACTCGATCCAAACAATCAGGATCTGTGGTTGAAAGACGGCAAGCCATCAACTGAAGCCGTTGCTGCGGCTGTAGGCTTTGCAGTCAGCAGCACAGAACGCGATGCAGCTTGGGTGTTGGTAAACGCAGCTTAAGCCATGAGCTACGCGACGCAATCAGATATGGTTAATCGCTTCGGTGAGCGCGAGGTCATTATGTTGACTGACCGCGCTCGCCAGGGCGTCATTGATGCCAGTGTGCTGGGTTATGCCCTGGATCAGGCTGACGCTGAAATCGACCCATATCTGGCTGGGCATTATCAGTTGCCACTTGCCTCTATCCCGCGCTTATTGGTGGGATTCGCATGTGACATTGCCCGGTATCGCCTGAGTGCAGGGGCGACGAATGATACAGAGGAAGTGCGTAATCGTTATCTGGAAGCGACCAAGTTCTTGAATCGAATTGCCAACCGTGAAGTCAGTCTTGGTCTGGATATTTTGAACAAGCCAGTGACACAGGCCGTGACGATCAAGATATCAACAGCTTCCAGCCGGGTATTTTCCAGGACGGCCAGAACATGATCGCGACCATTGAAGATGCCATCATCACCCGGCTGAAATCAGCTGCTGGGTTGGGATATACCCCAGATGTTGAAAGTTATGGCGGTGAATTCGATGGTGACCTAGCTCAGGTAGTTCGCCGTTTTCCAGCTTTCTGGGTGACCTATTCGGGCAGCAGCAGGCCGACGCCAGTTGGGACATCTAAGGATAAATGGCTTGTTTCACTAACCTTTGTTGTGCTGGCTGGAGCCTATAACACCCGTAGTGAGGCAGATCGGCGTAAGGGTGTCAGTGTGAATGGAACGGTCATTGAGCCAGGTGTTTACCAAATGCTTAGAGACTCACGCAATCTGCTTATACGTCAGGATTTAGGGTTAGCTATTTCCCCATTAACACCTGGTGCAGAACGCACCCTGTTTAACACCGGGATGACAGATCGTGCCATCGCCGTGTTTGCCCAGGAGTGGCATACCCAATACGTGGTGAGCACGCCTGCCGAAGCAACAGTCGATCTGCTCAGAATTGGCATGAACTATCTCGCAGAGCCTTCCGGAAAAACGCTGGCATCTGACCAACTGACTACCCGATAACACATTTATAACTGGAGAAAACCATGCAAGTACAAGCCACAACCGGTTTGAAAGTCCCGATGGAGGATAAGCCCCACGACTACATCACCGATGCAGTCGCCGTGGATGTTCCGGACACTGCCTACTATCAACGCCGCATCAGCGATGGCGATCTGATCGCTGTTCCCGGTTCTGCTAAAACCACGAAAGGAGCTGTTTAATCATGGCATCCGCTAACGTCTCATTCAGCAACATTCCATCCAGCATCCGCAAGCCGGGCAAGTACTTCGAGTTCAACACCTCGCTGGCCGTGCGCACGCTGCCCGGCAATCTGCAAAAAACACTGATCGTTGGCCAACGCTTAGCAGCCGGCACTGTTCTGGCCAATACACCGATAGACGTGTTTTCTGATGTGGATGCTGCCACTTACTTCGGGCGCGGTTCAATTGCGCATTTGATGGCACGTGCCGCATTACAAGCTAACAATTATTTGGCGCTGACTATGATCGCGCTGGATGATGCTGTTGCGTCGGTCGCTGCGAGCGCCGCTGTTACATTTACGGGCACGGCAACTGGCAGCGGTAATGCCACTTTGAACGTAGGAGATCAGTCTGTTGTCATTGCCATCAGCAGCGGAGATACGCCGACCATTATCGCTGCCGCACTTGCTGCGCAGATCGCCAAGCAACCTGATTTGGCGGTGACTGCGATAGCTGCAGTGGGTGTCGTGACGCTGACCGCCAAGAACAAAGGCACACTGGGTAACTTCATCAAGATAAGCTGCGTGGATACCGCCGCCAGCGTCACTGTCGCAGCAGCAGCAATGGCTGGCGGAGCAACTGATCCAACCATCGCTACGGCGTTGGCGACGGTATTTGCAGCTGGTCATAACATCATCATTTCAGCCTGGAACGATGCGGTTAACCTGACTGCATTGCGCACTCACCTGGACAGCGTTTCCGGACCACTGGAGCAACGTGGCGCGATTGGTATTTATGCGCATACCGGCACGCTGGCACAATCCACCACGCTGGCCGCCAGCATCAACAGTGGTCGTATCAGCTGCTTGTTAGTTCCCAGTGGTTATGAAGAGAGCTGCGAAGTCGCTGCAGCCTATGGTGCTGTGGTGGCCAGCGAGGAAGATCCAGCGCGTCCGCTCAACACCTTGCCGCTTACCGGCATCATGGCAAATCCGCTGGCGAACCGCTCAAGCCGTACAGAGCAGGAAAATGCACTGTACAACGGCGTGACTCCTACCGAGGTCGGACCAGGTGACAAAGTGCAAATCGTGCGTGCCATCACCACCTACACGCTCGACCCGCAAGGCGTACCGGATACCAGTCTGCTGGATTTGACCTCAATCCGCACGCTGGACTATGTGCGCAAAGCCTGCCGCGAGCGTATCGCCTTGCGTTTCCCGCGCGACAAGCTGTCGTCGCGCACCGCTGACAAAGTGCGCTCGGAGCTGCTGGACGTGTTGTACAAGCTGGAAGAGCTGGAGATCGTGCAAAACGTCGATCAGTGGAAATCGCAACTGATCGTCGAACGTGACCTGCAAGACCCGAATCGTCTGAATGCCAAGATTCCGACTAACGTGGTGAATGGCCTGCACGTATTTGCCGGACGCATTGATCTGATTCTGTAATGACGCAACCCCACTCCTGCTGGAAGTGGGTTAAACGAGGAGAAAATTATGGCACTTCAAGAGTATTTAGGCGCAATCGTGATGGAAGTGAACTGTCAAGAGGTCGAGATCGAATCACTGGATGTCACTACTAAGACGGGTCGCAAGCTGGTCAAGACGATGAATAAAACCGGTCGCGCCAAAGGTTTTGCGCGCGGCATCGAAGAGATTGACCTGAAGATCACTGCCGTCATCCCACTGACTGGCGACATCGACTGGAAAGGAATCGAGGGCGCGAAGATTGTTGTCTATCCTCAAACGATAGGCGGCAAGCGTACTGCCTACTATGACTGTTTTACCATTGATGTCGGCAAGAAATATACAGTAGATGGCGAAGCTAAGCAGGACTTGAGCATGGCAGCGTTGAAAGAGGGTGTTGAATAATGAGCGACTTGCTTGAGCGTTTGAAGGCGGGAACCGATGCCGTAAGTGATGTATATGTCGGCGATGTGCGCTTGGGTATCCGTGTCTTGAGTGAGTCTGAACGCGAGTCGGCGCAACTGGCGGCAGCGGCATACTTCAAGGGACTGGAAGTTGAACTTTCAGCTACCACGGTGGAAGCATTCGAGGCGGAAGTAGCTTCGCAGGTCTTGTTAAGGGCATTGGTTGATATAGAAACGCGCAAGCCGGTATTCGTATCATGTGCCGTGCTGAAGCAAACTCTATCGGCAGAATCGAAGCATGACTTGTTGAACGCCTACGTGCTGCATGAGCGAAACATCTCACCGCGTGCTGGCATGATGCCAGATGATGAGTTTGTATCCTTACTGGAGACGGTAAAAAAAACGCCGCAGACTCCCCGCTTGCTCAATTGCAATGGCGTTACGCTGAGAAGGCTTATTGTTTCTTTGGTAAGCCAGCCGTCGATCTAACATTTGGACAAATGCTGCTTATTATCGGTTTGGAGTCGGAAAGCAGACCGAAGGAGCAGCTAGATAGCAAGAAATTCAAGGCAACACGACGGTTCAAGCGGTAAGTTTTTGTTGTATCCAAGCCAGTGGCCACAGCGCGTAGTACAACAGGGTTAGGACTAACCAGCGTGCGGCCATCCACGCTGCCTGTGTACCTATCAATAGGATAGTCAAGCCGAGCAAAACCGCCATGACCATAAGGTATGCGAGGTACGGCAACCCAACTATCAATGCGAGCATTCCCATGATTTTTCCTTTTGTGAGGTCATAGTATGAAAGATTTGCGCATTTATATGCAAGTGTTGATGGATGCCCGTTCAGTCAAGACAGGTGCAGATGCAATACGCACGAGTATGCATGGCATTCAAAGCAGTATCGCTTCCGTCGTTAAAGGTGCACAGGCATTAAATCATGAACTGAATGGATTTTCCACCGTGACGAAATTGGGTGGCGCGATGGTCGGTGGCAGCCTGTTGCGCGATACGATGCGTGTAAATATGGAATTCGAACGTGCCATGCTGGAAATGCGCCAAAACGCAGGCATGACCAAAGAGACTATGTTGGGCGTGAAAAAAGACATTATGGGCGCGGCGCGCGAGTTATATGCCACCCCTGTCGAATTACAAAAGGCCCTAACGGAATTCACCAAGGCCGGGTTCACCGGAGAAAAATTTAAGGTTGCTCAGAACAGTTACAAGGAAAGCGCACGTGCCGCAATGGCATTCTTTGTCGCCGATCCGACGGCAGGTGATGCATCAACTGTCGCAAGCATGGACGTTGACCTGATCCAAAAAAGTGATATTACGCCAGAAACTTTACCCAAAGTGCATAACATGATGCTCTCCTCAGGTTATGAGGGGCGTTTTGAGGCGAAGGATTTTGCGCAGAATGCCCCCAAGATATTGAATTCTGGAGCCAAGGCCGGATTGACGGGAGTGAAAGGGGTGAATTTAATCTCGGCACTTTCACAGCAATACATGCAGCTGGCCAATCCCAAAGAAAAGGCGGAGGTGGCAACCTTCTTCGAACATTTTTTCAGCCATATCACCGATCAGCACTACGTTAAAGCTCTCACAAAAAAAGGCGTGGACGTTAAAAAATTCTATGCCTGGCGCGAGATGAAAAATTTTGATACCGGCAAGTTGGAAAAGCGCATGGTATTGAAAGGTGAAGGCGGGGTTGAAGGTTATATCGGACTGATGAAAGATTTGAAGAAAAAAGGGATGGAAAATCCTTTTGAGGCATCCGAAGGTGGATTTCGCGAAATGTACACTCGCAACGCCGCCATGAAGGGCATGATGTCGCTCAGCGCTACTGAGGCAGCTATGACACGCAACGAGGACGCCTATAAAAATGATTTGATAGGCCAACAAGTAGCCGACATTAAAGACCTGAATGTCTCTAAAATGAAAGTCGCTGAAATCGAGCTGCAAAAATTACAGCTCTCTGACTCGGCTGGCAATACAGTTAGCGGTGCTGGAAATTTGACGCAAAAATTTGCCGATCACGGTCTGTTGACCGGAGCGCTGGCAGCGGGAACAGCACTGGTATTAGGTCGTTATGGTTTAAAAAAACTACCAGCATGGGCTTCGGCAAAGTTGGCAGAAAAAACGGCTGTTTCTGCCGTTACGAAACCATCAGTTGGTGCAATGCTCGGCATAAAAAAAATGCCTGCCCCCATCTCATTGGGAGAAAAATTGGCACCTTATGCAAAGAAACTTCCCCTGCTAGGAAATATGCTTGCAATTGGCATGGGGGGCGTGAATGCTTATGAGATCAGTCGCAGTCAACTATCTGAACGTGAAAAAGCTGTTGCGCAGGGTGGAAATGCAGGCGGAACTATAGGCGGCATGGCTGGTGCATGGGGCGGTGCAGCTGCAGGAGCTGCATTGGGTACTGCCGTCTTCCCAGGTGTTGGAACTGCAATTGGCGGCCTACTGGGGATGCTGGCGGGAGGCATGAGTGGCGGATCGTTGGGTGAAACCATAGGAGCCGCCATCACCGATGCATTTGCTCAGAAAGAATCCAGTCAGCCTATCAGTATTACCAATAATGTAATTGTTGATGGCAATGTCATTGCGCAATCAGTTAATGACTTAAACGCCAGAAGCTCTCGTCGCAACTAAGGCGGAAACCCTTCCGCCTTAACTCCCCTCATGCGCGCGCGTAATGTGCGCGTATGAACTCGTTATCAACCCTCAGTTTTCTTCGCTTGTCGTGCCGCCAGCATCCCTGGCAAGGTGTAGGCATACATCAGCATCAGTTCGGTAAAGCTAAGCATATCCAGCACGGTGGATTTATCCACCGGTTCATCTTCATGTGCCGCTTCATTGCCATCCAAGCGTATGGCATGTGCCCACTCTCGCATGGCATCTGTAATTTTATGCGCGGCCGCCAATGCCTCAATTCGTTGGTACAAACTTCCGGAATTCTCGCCAAGATCGCGCGTGGTGCTCTCCAGTACCTTGCGGCACATCATACCTGCTGCATCGTAATGACTCTGTTGAGTATTACGTGCTGCCTGCCAGTAAAACTTGCCAATATTACTTGGGACATGCTCTGGGATATCTGGCATAGCGGGCTTCGGGTGTATGTCCGAAATTACGATTCCATTAGTGTCGTGCAAATCTCCAATAACATCGTGAGGACTTTGTCCTACGCTGGTCATAGCCGTAACCACAATCCCGCCATTACAGTTATTGCAAACAAAAAATGTAGTGAATTTTCGGCTGTCTTTTGGATAAGCAATGCTTTTCACACTGTAAAAATATGTTTTTTCAGTATGGCAATGCGGACAATATAAAGAGAGTGAAGACATGAATGATGTATCCCATCAAGCGGTTGAAATTGAACGTATGCTAGCAGCTAACGTTAGCCCTGCACAGTTGGCGCAATATTTTTTCACCCTGAGTGTTGATCAGCGGGAAGGTTTTGCACTTGCAATGATAGGGCTAGTAATGATGCAAAAACGCCAGCTAGAAAATAAAGTATGAGCTGGCCTAGTTCCTATATAGAAGCGAGTTTTCGCGGCATTCCCTTTGATCTCCTATCGACCGGTGAAGAGGTGGCACGCGCCACCGTCGCGCATAGCTATCCATTCCGTGACGGTGCGGAGATTGAAGATCTGGGGTTACAGGCCACTCACCACCAGGTGCGCGCCACGTTATTCGGCATCAATGCCGACTATGACCTGCAGCAGCTAAAAGCGGCCCTGGACATGCCGGGTATGGGTGAGCTGTCACATCCTGTTTACGGCAAATTCAATGCGGTGGTGGAAGGCTATCACCCGGCCTTTGATGCCGACAATACTGACTCGGTTTCCCTCGATATCACCTTTGTTGAGGATTCGCCGCGTGCGGTTAAGACTTTTGCCAAGGTCATTCCGGAAGCCAAGATTGATGCCATTACCACAGCAACAGATAAAGCCCTCACGGCATCCTCTGTTTCATTCGCACAAACCCTGCGCGGAATTCTGGCTGCCGCGAATAACAACCGTCTGACGCAGTTGGCTGCAACGATCAGCCAGACGATGGCGCAAGTGGCGCAGATCAGCCAGGCCGTGCAAAGCACTGTGCAGAGCTATCTGGATATGCCTGCCTCGCTGATGTCCGACTTGAACACCATGATGGGGGCGTTGGTTCCCCATGTTGGTGCAACAAGCACGGGGCAGGTCTCGGTACAGAACTTTTCTGCTGCGCAAAGCCAGTTTGCGGTGGCCACGGCGGTTACGCCCCTGGCAACTGGAACACCCGCTGTCATACAGCAAGATGCAGCCTTGATTACAGTCAACGCACAGCTGGTGGCCGCTCTTTCATTGACGCAAGCCGCACAGGCGGTATTGGCGTCCGAATTGGCGCAACCGCAAGCGACATCCATGCAGATCGAGGCGATGACTGCTGTCGTGCGCGGTCAGTTGCAGACGCAGATCGATGCGTTGTCCGCGTTGTATCCGTTGGAATTGTCACGCCCGATCATCGAATCACTGAAAGACACTGCACTGCTGATCCAGCAGGCCGCCCAGCTGGTGATCGAAACCCGCCCGCCGCTGACGATGCGCCCCTCTCCGGTGACAGGCAACCTGCGCCTGATCGCTCATGCGCTGTACGGTGACCATACCCGTGCGCCTGAGTTGGCCAGACTCAATACCGCTATCCGTCAGCCTAACTTTATCCAGCAAGGGGACGCACTGAATGCCTTTGCCCAATGAATCTCTGAGCCTATCCATCGGCGGTGTCGCCCATGCCGACTGGATCACTTACGAGATCGACTCCGATCTGCTCACGCCTGCCGACGCATGGCGGGTCAGTTTGGGCGGTGCGCACGCCTTACCTGATGTCATACAGCCCGGCGCAGACTGTGTGATTCGCTATGGTGCAGACACCGTGATGGTCGGTGTCGTCGATGAAATCACCGAGCAGCTGGATAAACGTAGCCACAGCATCAGCCTATCCGGTCGGGATATGGCCGGTCAGCTGCTGGACTGTTCAGCGCCGGTGTTCAATGAACTCCAGGTCTCGCTGGAGCGCATATTAAAAGCTATTTGTGACCCGTTAAAAATCAAACCTTGGCGTATCGATGCGGTGTCTACCCAGACGCGCCACAAGGTTAGCACCACGCCTGGGCAGACCTCGTGGGAGGTGTTGCAAAATGCCGCCGAAGCCAACGGCTTATGGCCGTGGTTTGACCCGTCCGGCACGCTGATATTAGGTCGTCCTGATGTTCCCAAAGAAGCCAATGCAACGCTGGTCTTAAGCCGTGACAATCCCACACAAAATAATGTGTTGAATGCGACCTTCACGCGCAGCCTGCACGATGTGTACAGCGAGGTGCGTATTCTCGGTCAGGCCGCCGGTGCAGAAGGCGTGCGTGCGATGCACGGCGTATGGGGCAGCGCAAAAGCGGACAATCCGCCGCGCTACCGTCCCAAAATCAGTACCGACTATGAGTCTGACAATCCAAAAATCGCCGAGTCGCGTGCCAAAAAAGAACTGGCCGACGGCTTACTCAAGGCAAAGTGTGTGAAATGTACTGTGCGCGGCCACCGTACTAATGCCGGATTGCTATGGACACCTGGAATGCGCGTATCACTCAAGTTGGATGCGCTGGGTGTGACCGGCGTGTGGCTGCTGATGTCGCGCACGCTGCGCGGTGGACGCGACAGCGGTACGCTCACCGACCTGACGTTGTACCAGGACGGCTTGTGGCAGATCGATGCGCATCCGCATAATCGCGTACAACGTAAAGCCAAACTGGCCGCTTCAGCTTCCGGAGAGAAGCCATGATCCGCGAAGTGAAACGCCACATCGAGCGCGCCTTGAATGGCATCCGGCTGGGATTCAGGGGTAAGTTGACCCGTAACAATAGTGCCTATCCCATCCAGCTGGCACAGGCGGCAGGTCTTGCCGATGAGCTGCTGCAAAATGTGGAACTGATGCAGCAATATGGTTACACCAGCAACCCGCCGCCAGACAGTGAATGCATCGTCCTGCCACTGGGTGGCCGCACGGGACACGGCATTATTATCGCCACTGAACACGGTACCTACCGCCTCAAGAATCTCAAGCCAGGCGAGGTTGCGCTGTACTCAGATGAAGGCGACAGCATTGTCTTGAAGCGCGGTCGAATCATTGAGGTGACAACCCAAACGTTCCGCATCAATGCGACCACGGCAATTGAGCTGAATGCACCTAGCATTACCGGCAATGCTACCGGTTCAGTCTCGTTTAACACGCCAACCGTAAATGCCAGTGCCGCCATCGTTGCCCAGGGCGAGATTAGCGATCATGGCAACAAGAGCATGTCGAATATGCGGATGGTCTATAACGGCCATACGCATCAAGATCCGCAAGGCGGCAGCGTTCAAGTACCAGGAGCGACAATGTAATGGATGCACAAATCAACCCATACACACGCGACTATGATCTAGTCAACGGCACGCTGGTGCGCGATCCGGCAGGCGGCTTGGCTAATGCCGTGTATCTGCGCCTGATGACTCAACTCGGCAGCTACTGGGCAGATTCCAAGCTGGGCAGCCGCCTGCATGAATTACAGCGTGAAAAAGATGTCGCGCGCGTGCCGCGCCTGGCGCAACAATATGCCGAAGATGCCCTTGCGACACTGGTCAGTGATTTGCGAGCGCAAAGTGTTTCAGTGAGCGTGTTACGTCAGCCGGGCCGTCTGCTGCTGACCGTGACGGTCACCACCAATACCGGCTCAATAGCGACCTTTCATCACCCGGTAAAAGTCGCCGGTTAATCACCGAGCGGAAGTATTTCCGGCTTAACTGGCGTCGCGCGCGTGCGTAATCTGCACACATGTTCCCGACACCTGATTATTCCACTCTACGCGCAGCCTTATTGCGTGACATCGCCAACCAGCTGCCCGAAGCGGCGACCGGTAGCGATTCCGACTTCGCCATCCGTGCCAATGCAGTTGCTGCTGCACTTGAAGGTCTGTATCAGCATCAGCAATGGATCGTCCGGCAGATATTGCCTGACACCGCTGATGCAGATTATCTGGAGCGCTGGGCAAGCCTGTTTAACATCAACCGAAAAGTGGCTGTATCAGCCTCTGGCACGATTACTTTCACCGCTGCTACCAATGGCGCAATCGCTATCGGCACAGAAGCAAAAACGCCGGATGGCGTCGCTTTCGTCACGACTGCTGGTGGGCTGATTACGGCGGGTGCTTCGTTGACGCTGGCGGCATGTGCTGTTGTTCCTGGCATAACGGGCAATATCGCCGCAAACACGGCACTGACGCTGACTGCCGCACCAGCCGGTGTAAACAGCGGTTGTGTCGTGGCTACAGCCATGACCGGCGGTATGGATGTCGAATTAGATGCCGCGTTGCTTTCCCGGTTGTTGGCGCGCCTGCGTAATCCGCCGCACGGTGGTAATGCCAGCGACTATCTGGCTTGGGCGTTAGCTGTGCCAGGTGTGACTGAAGCCTATGTCTATCCGATGCGTCGTGGTCTGGGTACGGTGGACGTGGTGATTGAGGGCGCGAATGGCAGCCTGCCCAGTGCGCAGCTGATTATCGATACGCAAGCTGCGATCAATGCTGTGAAACCTGTTACGGCGAGCTGTCTGGTGCTGGGTCCGGTGCTTGTGCCGGTGGCGATCACCGCTACGCTCACCTTGAGTGGCACCACACTGGCCACCGCTACCACCGCAATCAATGCCGCACTGGCGACGTACTTCGCCCAGCTCAAACCCGGCGACAGCGTCATCAAAACTCGCATCGCCGCGCTGATCGCCGATACCACCGGCGTGGTGGACTTCAATCTGACTGCACCGGCTGCCAATGTCGCAACCTTGGTCAATGCCAATGCCGTGCAGCTGGCCTCATTGGGCGTAGTCACGCTGAATTGATATGAATACGCACGCAACCTTACTCAAGCAGCTTTTACCCGCCAGCTATGACACGAATGGCCGAGTACTGGCCGCGATGTTGCAGGCTGAAGGCAATGCGCTTGATGCGGCATGCCTGCAGGCTGACATGCTGTTGACTGAGGCTGACCCGCGCACGGCATTGCAACAGATACCTGCGTGGGAGCGCGTCTTTGGTGCCAGTGCGAATGCCGATACCCCGTCACGTCGCGCCTATCTGGTCGGCAAGCTCAATGAAACAGGCGGTCAGAGTAAACAGTACTTCATCGATCTGGCTAAGAGTCTGGGCTTCACCATCACCATAGATGAATTCACCCCGGCAGACATACTGGCCGATGTGATGAACCCGATGTTCAGCCTGGATTGGCTGTTCGCCTGGCGCGTGAACGCCGCTGCCAATGCCAATTACCGTCAGGCCACTGTACTGGATACCGTCATGGATGGGTTTGCCTCATGGGGCAATGCCGATTTTGAAGCGGCGCTACGTGAGGATGCGCCTGCCCACACACAAGTTTTGTTTGCCTACATATAGGAGTCATCATGGATAGAGTTTACGAATCCGGCGCATCTGCCGTAGCACCCACACCACCGGCTGTTCCCTCGACCGGCTTCCCATCGCGGGGTAATCCCGGCACCGGAACCATGCCGACTGTTCCAGGACCATACATGATGCACCAGCTGGTCGAAGAAATCATGGCCGTAATCTCGGCGGCTGGTATCGCGCCAGATAAAGCCGTCCTAAACCAGCTAAAACTGGCATTGGACTCTATATATATGTCCAAAAACGGGACAAGCGCGCTGTTGCAAAACTTTGCCGGGCTGACGCGTTCCATGACTGCGCTGGGCGGTGGTCTGGTGCGTGAGTATGTGGACATCACCAATGCGTCCACCGTGGGCGGCATTGAAATCGGCGTGGTTTACAACTGCGCGATCAATACGGCAACCGGCATATGGGCTGGCCGCGATATTAACGATATCTGCTGGCTGGAGAAATGGCACGACGTGGCTGGCACGAAAGAGTTCTGGTTTGCGCCGATAGGGGCGGCAGGAGCTGTACCTGTCTGGCAGCTAGTGTTCGGAATTGATACTGTGAACAATATGCTAACTGGACCGGCGTCGCTGCTTGGACATGGTCAGTGCCGCCTGGTTAAGTCGGGGGTCAATCTGTTATTACAGCCGTTCAATGGCAACAAACTCATCATCAATGGCCAAGCACAGAAGATCCCATCAGCAGGCATAGCCATCACTCCAGCATCGCTACCAGCGAAGGCTACGGGTTTTGTGCCAATGAATCTCTCCGCCGTTGCCGGAACGTACAACATAACAACTGTAGCGGCTCATAACCTTGCAGTTGGTGATTCAGTTTGGTTGGCGTTAGCTTCGGCGCCAGCCGGTACGCCGCAACTAGCATTTAATTCCACTGTTGCGTCCGTACTGAGCGCAACAGTCTTTACATTTGTTTCAGGAACGACAACAGTCACATCTGGAGCAGCCGGGGGCAGTGGTGGCGCATTGATTTACCACTATGCCTATATGAATGCCGGGGTTATAGCGATCGAATCTGTCGCAACTAGTCATTCAACTGACGCAACTACGGGCGTTGAAATCAAGACGGGCGATGCAACCAGAACACTGGTCGGAATGAGTATCGGTGGTGCTTTCACAGATACTCCTCAATCTCAATACGTCCGTGGTTGGTTCAACCGCGCACCGATCAAAGGGTACTCCCCTCTGGCGGCGGCAAGAACGACCGCATCTACCACGGTAGTTGAAACCAATGCCGCTGACCGTTGCCAGTTCCTATTGTGGTCTGGCGAGTCCGTACACATATCGGGGTCGTCTAACTGTGCTAATACAACTGTTGGAGCGACCATAGGCTTTACAGCAGGGTGGGATGGCTCAGGAGGTGTGGGGATCGGGACGTCAATTTCACCTGTAGTGACAGCAAATTACTACTCTATCATCTCCGTATATCCTGTTCCTATCAGTGGACTTGAGGGATTCCACATGGTGTCGCCATTTATAAACACCAGCGTAGGTACAGCCAGCTATGGCAGTGGCGGTGTTTCAGTCTGGAGTTAATCATGGGAGTTAATAAGATGAAAATAGGATCAACTTTCGGCGATGAACTCGCCGCAGCAGGACTTTTGGACGCTGTTGCAACGTGGGGTGATGATGGCTCGATAACCTACCAGCCAGACGCTACCCAGCAACAGATTGCGAGGATAGAAGCTGTGCTTGCAAAACATGACCCTAATGCAGCGAGGTCGGTGGATTTACGCGCCAAGCGTGACGCGCTCCTTGCCGCCTGCGACTGGACGCAATGCCGCGACGTGCCGGATGCTGTAGCCGCAGCATGGCAGCCATACCGTCAGGCGCTCCGCGACCTGACAAAGCAAGTGGGGTTTCCTGATGCAATTGACTGGCCTGTTGCGCCATGATCGCCGCCGTTATCAAGTGGGCTTTCCTCGCCGTCGCCGGGATTATCGTCACTATTCTGGCGATGATCCTCGCACCGGTACTCGCACTGTTCCGGCAGGCCGACGACCGTCTGCCACCGTGGCTGTCATGGTTCCAGCAGCCCGATACACCGTGCTGTGGTGATGCGGCGTTTCATGCGAATCAAATGGCGTGGACGTCCAGAAAATACCTATGCACCCATCATCCCGTGGATCGGCGGAAAACGCCGTCTGGCCAAGCGCATTATTCCGCTGTTTCCAGAGCATACCTGCTATGTCGAACCGTTCTGCGGCGCGGCGGCGATCTACTTCATGAAGGATCAAACTAAGGTCGAGGTGCTGAACGACATCAACGGCGAACTGGTGAACCTCTACCGCGTGGTCAAGCACCACATGGACGAGTTTGTCCGCCAGTTCCGCTGGTCGTTGACCAGTCGCCAGATGTACAAATGGCTACAGGACACGCCGGAAGAAATCCTCACCGACATCCAGCGCGCAGCGCGGTTTTTCTACCTGCAGAAGAACGCCTTCGGCGGCAAGGTCAGCCGCCAGACCTTCGGCACAGCCACCACCAGCGCACCACGCCTCAACCTGCTGCGTCTCGAAGAGGATTTGAGCCAGGCGCATCTGCGGCTGTCGCAGACCTTCATTGAGCATCTGGACTGGGATAAGTGCATCACTAAGTACGACCGTGAACATACCTTGTTCTATTGCGATCCGCCGTACTACGGCACGGAAGGCTATGGCGTGGACTTCGGTCTTGAACAATACGACCGCATGGCCGAGCTGGCCAGAACGATCAAAGGCAAGATGGTGATCAGCGTGAACGACATCCCCGAAATGCGCAAAGCCTTCGCCGGGCTAAACATGGAGAGCGTGGACATCACCTATACCGTGGGTGGGCAGGGTAAGGCGAACAAGACAGCGGAGTTGATTATCCGCAACTGGTGAGGTCACTTTCGCATAACTGGAAAGTGTGCCTGTTTTATTTCGCATAACGGAGTCACCCCGGCTCCTTTTGAATCCGGGGAACTGAAAGGAAATATCATGTCTGACCAAGCCGTAGAGCAGGAAATTCAAGCCAAGGGGTTGATTGCCCCACGTATCACGCCGCAGCGCATCGATCAGGTGATTGTCGCTCAGGACTATCACGTCTTTCCTGGCACCACTTTGACGATCTGCTGCTTGACGCTGGCCAATGGTTTCACCGTAACCGGCGAGAGTGCCTGCGCCAGCCCTGAGAACTTTGACGCAGAGCTGGGGCGCAAGATTGCCCGCGACAATGCCAAGCAAAAGATATGGGCACTGGAAGGTTATGCGCTGCGTGAACGTCTGTCTGGCGAATCAGAAGAAACGCACCTGTAACCTACCAGGGTATTAGATGAGAAAAGCCGACTCTGTGTGGTCGGCTTTTTTTTGTGGTTTTAATCCTGCACAATTCGTTTTCACATTGTACAAATTAAATCTGGTGTGATTTATCTCGCAATTTTGCTGAGTTTATCGCGCGCCGCATCAGTTTGTCGCGCAACACGATACGTAAGTGGATCAGAAGCACCGAGGAGGTTGCT
>JBAXJT010000025.1:0-35791 GCA_037137715.1 Nitrosomonadales bacterium | reverse complement strand
CGAGCGAGATTCGAACTCGCGACCAACGGATTAAAAGTCCGCTGCTCTACCGGCTGAGCTATCGACCCGCTGCAAGGAGGCCGAATTATACGCACTGGACACACGTTGTCAACAAGGAATAGTCAATAACTCAACTTAATTTGCGATAGCGGGTCGGGTCACTCACACCAGCGGCAGCAAAACCCGCGCTGCGTAAGCGACATGAATCGCACACACCGCACGCACGCCCCAGATCATCCGCCTGATAACATGAAACCGTCGCCGCATAATCCACGCCCAACAAACTGCCTTGTTGAATAATTTCAGCTTTGGATAGATGCAACAAGGGCGCATGCAAGGTCAACGGATGCCCTTCGACGGCAGCCTGCGTTGCAAGATTGGCCATACGCTCAAATGCCTCGATGTAAGCCGGGCGACAATCGGGATAACCTGAATAATCCACCGCATTCACGCCGATAAAAATATCCTGCGCATGCAGCACCTCAGCCCAGGCCAGCGCGAGCGACAGCATGATGGTGTTGCGTGCGGGCACATAGGTGAGCGGAATACCGGCGGAGGCGTGCTCCGGCACCGCAATTTTATTGTCCGTCAGCGCAGACCCGCCAAAACCGGTCAGATCGATATTGACTACCCGATGTTCGCGCGCCCCCAATGTCTCGGCTACGCGCTGGGCTGCCGCCAGCTCTGAGTGATGGCGCTGACCGTAATCCACACTGAGCGCATAGCAGGTATAACCCTGAGCGTGTGCCATCGCCAGCACGGTTGCCGAATCGAGTCCGCCCGATAGCAATACGACCGCATTTTTCATCAATGCCCCGCCTCGTTATTCCAAAGTAGCTTGTGCAGTTGCAACTGAAAACGCACCGGCAATCCATCACGCAAAATCCAGTCAGCCAGCTGCGTCGGATCTAATGCGCCCTGCGCCGGCGAAAACAACACCGGACACTGGTCCGCCAGATGGTATTGCGCCAGAATTTGGCAGGCCCAGTCGTAATCGTTTTCGTCACACAGGACAAATTTGATTTCATCTTGCGGCGTCAAGAAGCTCAGATTCTCCCACCGGTTTTTATCAACTTCGCCTGAAGCCGGGGTCTTGATGTCCACTACGCGCATGACACGCGTATCGACCGCAGTGATATCGAGCGCACCGCTCGTCTCCAGTGAGACTTGATAACCGGCATCACAGAGCGCTTTAAGGAGGGGCAGGCAGTTACGTTGCGCCAGCGGCTCACCGCCGGTCACCGTGACATAGCGCGTCTTATGCAGCGAAACTTGCTGGAGAATTTCAGCCAGAGTCTGACTTTGTCCGCCCGTAAATGCGTAAGCGGTGTCGCAGTAAAGACAGCGTAGCGGGCAACCGGTCAGCCTGACGAATACCGTCGGCAAGCCGATCAGGCGCGTCTCACCTTGTAAGGAAAAAAAGATTTCGGTGATACGCAACGATGCGTATAAATTTAGTTCAGACATAACAACTACTTAGCGAGCAATTTTTTTGCTTTGGCAGCGGCAGCGCTATCGGGATATTTGCTGACCAATTGCTTCAATGTCGCAGCAGCTTGCGTGACGGCCTTTTGCTCCTGATGGCATTCGGCAATATTGAACAACACATCCGGCGTTCTGGCCGATTCTGGCGAAGCTTTTAGCAACGCGCGGTAAGTCACGAGCGCGCCTTTATAATCCTTCAGCGCCAACTGCGTGTCTCCCAGCCAGTAGGTAGCATTAGGCATATGCACCGACGAGGGATATTTTTTTATGAATTCTTGCAAAGCTTTTGCCGCATTGGCATAGCTTGCCGCCTTAAACAGACTATATGCCGTTTCAATGGCACGATTTTCAGCAGCCGGATCGTCAAGATCGCCGGGGACAGCCGACTCGACCTTAGTTTGTGCAGGCGCTTCTTGTGATTCAAAATGACGCAGACGCGTATCTAAATCCACATAAAAATCTTTTTCCCGCTTTTCGGCATCTTGCAAGCCGTGCGCTGTCTCTTCATTCTGTCCGCGCAATTTGCGCAGCTCACCGCTCAACATATCGATCTGCCCTTGCAAATCGAAAATAGACTTGGTTTGTAACTTACCCTGCTCTTCTAACACAAGCACACGCGCCTCGACCTGCTGGATACTTTTTCGCGCATCGTCGTCCGGAAACAACACGGCCCGGGCGGGAGACGCGAAACACAAACCTAGCAACATCAAGGCACGTAGCTTTTGCATCGTATTACTTGGCCTTGTAGTTCAGGTCAGTACGGCGATTTTGCGACCATGATGATTCATCGTGACCTGCAGCCTTAGGCAATTCTTCGCCGTAGCTGACACTGGTTACTTGAGCGGCTTTTGCGCCACCCAATTCAAGCATCTTTTGTACGCCATCAGCACGACGCTGTCCCAGACCCAGATTGTATTCATTGCTGCCGCGCTCATCGCAATTGCCTTCGAGCTTAACGTTGCGGTTAGCATGCTCGCTCAAATACTTAGCATGTGCTTGTACCAGAGGTTTGTCAGCGTCTTGTACTGCAGATACATCGAACGGGTAAAACACGCTACGGCCTGCCAAAATGCTCTTTGGATCATTCAATGCATCAACTTCTGTCGAAGTCGAAGTCGATTTTGCTGGCGCAGTTACAACTTCAGCAGCCTTAGCTGCCGGAGCTTGCGGTGCGGTGTCGACAGGCTTTTGACTTGCGCATGCTGCGAGCAAGTTCAATAAAACGATACTGATAACAAGTTTCTTCATGGCAATTTCCCTTAAGGTTAATTTAAAGATTGGGGCCCCACACTGGCTCACGTGCATCGCCGCTTTGCGTAAACATATGCTGCTTGACACGGCCATCGCTGGACACAGTCGCCAATATACCACGACCGCGTGCTTCGCTGGCAAACAGGATGAGTTTTCCGTTTGGCGCATAACTCGGCTTTTTCTCCCAACCGCCCTCAGTCAAGGCTTCCGTTTGCCCGGTCTGAAAATCTTGCACTGAGATATAAAAACGTCCACCCGTCAAATGCGTGAACACGAATGACTTGCCGTCCGGACTATAACGGGGTGAAAAACAACTCCCGGCGGCGAAGGTCAAGCGCTGCGCAGCCCCCCCTTCAACCGGCATGCGATAGACCTGTGCGCTGCCCCCTCTATCCGAGGTAAACAACAAAGATTGCCCGTCAGGCGAAAAATTAGGCTCGGTATCAATACCGCCGCTAAAACTAATTCTACGCAATTCACTGCCATCGGGACGCATCAGATAGATTTGCGAACCGCCATCACGGGTCAACACAACCGCCAACTGCCGGCCATCTGCCGACCAGGCCGGCGCACTGTTACTGCCGCGATAATCGGCCACCACCTTGCGCAGATTTGTGTACAACGACTGTACGAACACGGCGGCATGCCCCGTCTCAAAACTCACGTAGGCCAGATGACTGCCGTCCGGCGACCAGGAGGGCGACATAATAGGCTCGTTTTGCTTCAATACGATTTGCTCGTTATACCCGTCGCTGTCGGCAACGATCAGACTGAACGAGCGCCCCTGGCGATTGACATAGGCGATACGGGTACTGAAAACGCCTGGGTTGCCGGTTAATTTTTCATAAATCAGATCAGCGATGCGATGCCCCACTGCACGAACCTGACCGTTGCCAACTGACACGGCCTGCCCGACCAACTCGACATGTTTGAGGACATCGAGCAATCTAAATCGCGCTTCTATTCGCCCGCTCGCCTGCAAACTAACCGTTCCTATCGCCAGCGCTTCAGCGCCGCGCAATTGCCAGTCTGTGTAATTTACCTCAGCCGTTTCGTGCGGCATTTTGCCTGTCGTATCGACCAGACGAAACAAACCGGTACGCAGCAAATCGCCGCTCACCACATCATTAATTTCTTGTGCCAGCTTCGCATCACCCCCCAACGGCACAAGCGATACCGGAATCTGATGTTCACCCGCACCGATAATTTCGATATTCAAGGCAGCAACGGCAACAGAGCCATACGCCCACATGAACAAACCCAGCATACCTGACAGCACCTTCAACATACACACCTCTATTTATCCGGCTGGAAACCCAGCTTTAATTCACGAAAACGATTAAACAATGCCGCATCGGCCGGCAACGGCAGCGGGTCTGATTTTAAAATCGCACGTTCGACCGCATTGTCATAGGCCGTATTACCGCTCGACTTTAACAATCTGGGCGGCAGCACACGCCCCCCCGGCAGCACCGTCACCAAAAACTCGGCACGCGCATCTTTGGATACATCGGGCGGTTCAACCACATTGCGCCTGATCTTGCCCTGAATCTTGCCGACAAACTCATCGACCACCCGCCCTGTTGCAGCCTCTTGTGCGGCCTTGTCGCGTGCCGCCTGCTGCTCTGCGGCCGATGGCTGCGCGGGCTGAGGTGCGGCCTTTTTCGCATCAACCGGCTTTTTCACCTCGGGTTTCACCACAGGCTTAATCTCTGGCTTCTTTTCCGGCGGCTTCACCTCAGGTTTTTTTTCAGGCTTTTTATCTGGCACCACGATTTCAGGCTTGATTTCCACCTCAGGCTCCACGGGCGCTGCTTCCTCGATCTTTGCCTCAACCGGCGGCGCAGGTGTGGAATCAGGCATACTCTGCCACAACTCCACGCTCATAATAACGGGCGGCTCGGTCTGCCATGAGAAACCGAAATACAACAACGCAAAAAAAGCGCCGTGCACCAGCAAGGCAAGCACGCATGCAGGAAACCGATAGACGTCATGATAAACAGCCGTATTCATTTCGCCTGCGTCAACAAGCCAACTTTTTTGATCTGTTGCTGTTGCAGCACGTCCATCACATTGATCACTTCTTCGTAACGCACGCTCTTATCAGCCGAAATTACCACCGCCTGCTCGCTCTGTAGCGCCTGTCTTGATTTGAGGATAGACACCAACTCCTCGCGCGACACCTGGGTTTCTTCATCCCCCTTGGCGTGATCGCGCAGCGCCAGCGTATTGTCCTTTTTGATAATGACTTCCAACGGCGCGGGGGCCGGAGCGGAGGATTTACTGACCTGCGGCAAATCGACCTGCCCGGGGTTCATCATGGGAGCCGTCACCATAAAAATCACCAGCAAAACCAGCATCACGTCGATATACGGCACGACGTTGATGTCGTTCATCAGACGATTTTTGGTACGCATGCCGGATCTCATGGCTGGCGCTGTAAGACGTTGGAAAATTCTTCGGTGAAACTCTCGAAGCGCGTCGAGAGCCGATCGATGTCGTGCGCGTAGCGGTTATAGGCCACCACCGCCGGAATCGCAGCGAACAACCCCATCGCGGTTGCAACGAGCGCCTCGGCGATACCGGGTGCGACGTGCGCCAGCGTAGCCTGCCCTACATTCGCCAACCCCCTGAATGCATTCATAATTCCCCAAACCGTCCCGAACAGCCCGACATAGGGACTGACTGAGCCGACCGATGCCAAAAACGCCAGATGCGATTCCAGATGGTCCATCTCACGCTGATAGGTCGCGCGCATCGCACGTCGCGTCCCTTCCATCACGGCGGCGGCATCCACGCCGTGCTGTTTTTTCAGTTTGACGAACTCTACAAAGCCGGCCGCAAAAATCCGCTCGAGCGCGCCCTGGTCAGATCGCGAGGTATTGCTGACCGTCTTGTAAACTTCATTGAGGTTGGGATTGCGCCAGAACGTTTCTTCAAACTCGGCAGTGAGCCTTTTCTCGCGCCGGATCGCGAACATCTTCATGAAGATGTACCACCAGGACATCATGGATACAAACAACAGCAATCCCATCACCAATTGCACCAGCACGCTGGCATTGCTAATCAGATGTATAAACGATAAATCCTTGGTCACTTCCATAGATGCCTTTCCTAAATTTTCCATTTTGAGCTCAGCGCATCGGGCACTCTGACGGGCTTGAACGTCGCTCTTGAGACACACACCAGATGCACTTCACCTGTAGTCAACAATTCATCTTCACGGCGCACGCTTTGCTGCAACGTCAGGCGAGAGCGCCCGATATCCATCACTTGCGCGGTGACGTTCAACATATCGTCCAGCTCTGCCGGCTTTAAATAATCGAGCTTCATCGTGCGCACCACAAACATCACACCGAACTCTTTCATCAGCCCGGCGTTGCTGTAACCACAGGCGCGCAACCACTCAGTCCGTGCGCGCTCCATAAAGTTCACATAGCTCGCATGATAAACCACGCCGCCCGCGTCCGTATCCTGGAAATACACCCTGACCGGCCAGTTAAAAATTGCGCGCTCATTCATCTGTCAAATCTCCGCTACCCAAATGACTCGCCACCGTCAGGCCGAAATGCAAATAGGCATTGGCGGTGGCCATGCGGCCGCGCGGGGTGCGTTGCAGATAACCCTGTTGAATCAGATACGGCTCTAACACATCCTCGATGGTATCGCGCTCCTCGCCGATGGCGGCAGCCAGATTATCGACGCCGACAGGGCCGCCCATAAACTTTTCGATGATGGTCAACAGCAGCTTCCTGTCCATCACATCCAGACCTTGCGAATCTACATCCAGCATAGTGAGCGCGGCATCCGCCACGCGGCGCGTAGCATCGCCGCCTGCCTTCACGTCGGCATAGTCGCGCACCCGGCGCAGTAGGCGATTGGCAATACGCGGTGTTCCGCGCGAGCGACGGGCGATCTCCATCGCGCCATCGTGCGACAGATTCATTTCCAGCAAGCCTGAGGAACGCATCACGATGCGCTGCAATTCTTCAGGCGTATAAAATTCAAGCCGGGACACGATGCCGAAACGGTCGCGCAGCGGATTGGTCAGCATACCGGCGCGGGTGGTCGCGCCCACCAGGGTGAACGGCGGCAAATCGAGCTTCACCGAACGGGCCGCCGGCCCTTCCCCTATCATGATGTCGATCTGATAGTCCTCCAGCGCGGGATAGAGAATTTCCTCAACCACCGGCGAGAGGCGATGAATTTCATCGATAAACAGCACGTCATTGGGTTCTAAATTGGTCAGCAAAGCGGCCAGATCGCCCGCGCGCTCCAGAACAGGTCCCGAAGTGTGACGCAGATTGACGCCCATCTCGCGTGCAATAATCTGCGCCAGCGTCGTTTTACCAAGACCGGGAGGGCCAAACAACAGCACATGGTCGAGCGGCTCTTTGCGTCGTTTCGCCGCCTCGATGAAGATTTCCAGTTGCTCGCGAATCTTTTCCTGACCGACATATTCGTCGAGTTGTTTGGGACGCAGGGCGCGTTCGAGCGCTTCTTCCTGACGGGAGGCAACGGCAGGCGTAGTCAGGCGCGGTTCAGCAGTGAGATTGTCGCTATGGATCATAGGTTTTTTTCTGAAGTGAGCCGCATTTTAGCGTACTCAATGCAGCGTCGGGGCGGCCCCGCAACATTTCTTGAATTTTTTACCGGAACCGCACGGACATTCTTCGTTGCGTCCCACTCTGACTGATACCGCCGACACGCTCGACGTCACCCTGCGCTGCCGGGTTTCGGCCTCGCGCTGCTCCGTGAAGTACTCATAAAGCACGTCCACCGCATCGGCGATCGAGTCATACGCCTCTTTTCTGGACAGCTTCACATCGGCACTTTTATCCAGCAACTCGCCGCCCTGCTGCGTCCCCAGCAACACCATGGGCGCCAGATATTCCTGATCATTCTCAAATACCGCTTTCCAGGGCTCGATGAACAGGAACACGCCAAGCATAAAGCCCTCAGCCCAAGCTTCCGCTTCGTAATATTTGCTGCCATCTTCCTGCGCCAAGGTATAAAACAGCGGCGCAAAATGATTTTCAGCAATCGCCTCCAGCACGCCGTTGTAATAGCGCATCAATAAAGCCATGATGCGATTCGCCTGTTCCATCGAGGTAAAACCGGGCGCCTCCTCGCCTTCTTCACTATCCCATATCCACGGCAGATAGTCGCTGGGCATGAAAAGCTTGGGATTGAGCACCAGTGAGGTAAAAAAACCATCCAGCATGGAAATATCCATACAGCTTTCCGGCGTATCGTCGGACAGCAAAAATTCGTCCAACTCATCAATTTCAGTATCGCTCAATGCCTGTGTCGGTTTCATGGCGCGCTCCTGTAGCCGTGACTAAAATTACGTGCGAGACAAAAATTTGAGCGCCTGACGAATCCCGTCTGAGACGCTCACATCATTGGGTAACTGCTTAGCCGCCATCGCGGCTTCCTTGTCGTTATAGCCCAACGCCTGCAAGGCATTGACAATGTCGCTGTTAGCCGAAACGATCGCCGCGCCGTGCGCCGATGCCACGCCCATGACGGTGAATTTACCCTCCAATTCCAGCAGCAGTCGCTCGGCGGTCTTCTTGCCTACGCCGGGAATTTTGGTTAAGCGGCCCGCCTCCTTGTTCGCGACCGCCTCGGCCAGATCATTCAGGCTCAACCCCGACAACACCGACAAGGCGAGCTTCGGCCCGACGCCGCTGATTTTGAGCAACTGGCGAAACGCGATGCGCTCGTCCAGCGTACCGAAGCCATACAGCAGATGCGCATCTTCACGCACGATCAGTTGCGTATGCAGCACCACTTTTTCATGCAAGGCGGGCAGATTGTAAAACGTGCTCATCGGCACCTCTAGCTCGTAACCCACACCCTGCACATCCAGCAAAATTTGCGGCGGTGCTTTTTCAAGCAAAATTCCCGACAAGCGACCAATCATCTAAAAATCCTTATAAATCATCTAGTTGCCAATTAAAAGTGCCAGCGATAGCAAAGCCCCGTGCAGCAGCATCGCAGCAATCGTGAGTTTAATCGCGCCACCGAGCTGTTGTGGTTGGTGGGCATGGCGCAACAAAAGCCTTGCCGCCTGAACACTCAACGGCAAAGCGAGCAACGCCAGCAACGCCGCCACCGGCAGTTCGCCCAGCGCAACACTCATCACCAACCAGAGGTAGGCGAGCAACACGATCAGCACGTAGCCCCAGCGCGCCTGCGGCACGCTAAGGCGCGCCACCCAGTGTAATTTTCCGGCCGCCCTATCCGCAGTCCGGTCAGGAAACTGATTGATGTAGAGCAAATTTGCCGCCAGCAATGCGTAAGAGAGCCCGGCAATAAAAGGCGCGGGAGAATATGCCCGGCGCTGCACGAAATCGGCACCCACGACAATCAACAAAAATCCCGCCACGATGCACAGCTCGCCCCAGCCCCGGCTGTTCAGACGAAATGGCGGCGCGGAATACGCCCAGCCGATAAAAAGGCCGGCCAAGCCGATATAAACCAGTTGAAAGTCAGTGCGCAGCATCAGCCAAAATCCGGCCAGCGCGACACCCGATAGCAAAGCAAAGCCAAAGTTGCGCGTTTGCACACTGGTTAGCACGCCGTTCTGAATGAAGCGACTGCCGCCGGTAAACGGGAAAATGCGTTCCACATTTGCCGCATCCGTGCCATTTTGCGCATCGTAATAATCATTGAGTACATTGGCCGCCGCGTGTGCCAGCATGGCGAACAACAGCGTGACCAGCGCAAGTGTGGTTTCAAACGAGGCACTACCCTGCCTCGTTACGGCCAGGCCTATCAGGCAGGCCATCAGACTTGCCGTCAAAAATGCGGGCCGTGTCGCCGCAAAATAGCGCGCGAACGGATTTTTAAACGCGGCGACCGACGGCTCCTGCGGCGTCAAACCAGCCTCCCGCCGCGTACGCGAAATCCTTTTGTCGCCAAAGCACCGAGCCCCAGGCCTCCGTGTGCATGACAAATCGCGCAGGCCAACGCATCGGCCGCATCGGGACTGGGCGTACCTGACAATTTCAATAAACGCTGCACCATCAGCTGCACCTGCTCCTTATCGGCATGACCGTTGCCCACCACCGCCTGTTTGACCTGCAGCGCGGTATATTCGCCGACCGGCAAATTCGCCAGCACCGCCGCACAAATCGCAGCGCCACGCGCCTGCCCCAGCAGCAAAGTCGATTGCGGATTGACATTGACGAACACTTTTTCGACCGCCGCATGATCGGGCTGATGCTGCGAAATGACTTCACCCAGTGAATTTAAGATGACTTTCAATCGCTCCGGCAAGTCACCCGCCGGCGTTTTGATGCAACCGCTGGCCACGTAATGCAGCTGCTGCCCGACTTTGTCGATCACCCCGAACCCGGTGATGCGCAGTCCGGGATCAATACCAAGAATCCTTATCGGAGAAGAGGGAAGAGTGAAGGGGGAAGAGTGATTCATCGGTGTGCGACAGGTTTTACCCTTCTCCCTTTACCCTTGTCCCTTCTCATTCCTCTATCACCGCCGTGGTATACACTTCCTGCACATCATCCAGATCTTCCAGCGCATCGAGCAGTTTCTGCATCTTGACGGCATCGTCTCCGGTAAAGAGCACTTCGCTGGCAGGCTTCATAATGACTTCGCCGAACTCAGGCTTATAGCCCGCCGTCTCCAGCGCCTGTTTCACGAGGAGAAAATCGTGCGCAGAGGTGATCACTTCGATACTGCCGTCGTCATTGGTGGCAATATCTTCCGCACCGGCATCCAACGCGACTTCCATCAGGCCATTTTCATCCGTGCCGGGCGCGAAAATCATCTGTCCGCAATGGGTAAACATAAATGCCACCGAACCATCCGTCCCGAGATTGCCGCCGTATTTAGTAAACGCATGGCGCACATCGGCCACCGCGCGCATCTTGTTGTCGGTCATGCAATCCACCATCACCGCAGCCCCGTTGATGCCGTAGCCTTCGTAACGAATTTCCAGATATTGCACGCCGTCCAATTCACCCGCACCGCGTTTGATAGCGCGTTCGACGTTATCCTTGGGCATATTGTTGGCATAGGCCTTGTCCATCGCCAGACGCAGGCGCGGATTGCCGGTCGGATCCGAGCCACCCATGCGTGACGCGACAGTAATTTCCTTAATCAGCCGCGTGAATATCTTGCCGCGTTTAGCGTCCTGTTTGCCCTTGCGATGCTGGATATTTGCCCATTTGCTGTGACCTGCCATGCTGTTCTCCAAATAATTATCGCCTGATGTTATCATTTCCATCGGCACAACCCAATACGGCTCATTAGCCACTGACTCCGTGATGAAATCAGTGCCCGGTGTAAATACGGCTAAAAACGGCAGTTGCATCACCCTCAATCCGGGAAAACATGAAAACAATATTGATTGCAAATCCGAAAGGCGGCAGCGGAAAAACCACGCTGTCCGTCAACATTGCGGGATTTTTGGCCAACCAGGGACAACGCGTTGCGCTGCTTGATCTTGACAGACAAAAGTCGGCCACCCAATGGGTCGCCTCACGCCCGACCGACTTGCCCGAAATTGTCACCTTGGAATCGAGCAAAGGCGAAGACTGCCTCAACGACTATCTGGTCATCGACAGTCCCGCCGGATTACACGGCAAAAATCTCGCCCATGCTTTGAGATTGTCGAGCAAAATCATCGTGCCCATTTCGCCGTCGGTGTTTGATCTGAATGCCAGCCGCGATTTCCTGGCAATACTGGCCCAGGAAAAAGAAGTCCGTGCCGGCCGCTGCCAAATAGGCGTCGTCGGCATGCGCATGAATGCGCGCACCCTTGCCGCCACGTCGCTGGAAGAATTTCTGGCCGACTCAGGACTGCCTATTTTAGCTTATCTGCGTGAAACACAGGTCTATGTCAACGCGGCCTTTGAAGGAAAATCGCTGTTCGATCTGCCACCGTACCTGGCTTTTCGCGAACTGGAGCAATGGGATTTTCTGCTCAATTGGCTGGAGCAAGACTGAAGCGCTGACTGAGGGATTCTGTTTTTTCATTTGCCAAAATCGCCCGTAAAAATGCTATTAGCGTTCCTAATCAAGCCTCAGGCAGCACATCAACCAATGGTTCCCGTTTAGGGGATACCTGCAGAATTAAATCTAGCACCATCAATAAAATACACAGCCCGCTAAAAAAGAGCGTGATGAAAAACAAGACCGTCGCATGATCAAAAAACAACCAAACAACCTCCATCCAGACCGCCAAATAAAAAATATTCATCAGACTTGAATGAGAGGCAACCGCTACGACCTCTATGCGTTCCATTGTTCACCTTCACATAAAAATCCGACGGCGAACGGCCGCTTTATCACTAAAGCGCTCCCCCTCTGATCAGCCGCCATTGCTCCCTGCACGAACGAAAAATTACGCCACTTCGCCGTGCACGGCATCCAGCGCATCCTTCAACGTCTCTTCCCGCAAGGCATTAAGCGCTTCGGACAACTGCTCTGCCGCCTCAACCACTTCCGCTGGCAACGTTTGCGCACTGGCATGCGAAATCAATACCGCCGCCGCGCCGGCCACTTTTAACAGCATCGAGCGTTCCTGCATCAACATCTCGATTTCTTCGCCCAACAACTCAACTTCTTGCTTGTTCATGGTTTTCCCTAATTTTTAAAAATTGATCTGCCACTAAAATCCGTAGCCGCTTAGTGCGCCCTGACAGCCGCCACCGCCAGTGCACTCATATTCACAATACGACGCGCAGTTGCGGTCGATGTCAGGATATGCGCCGACTTATTGACCCCCAGCAGGATAGAGCCGATGGTCACGCCATCGCTGGCGGCCATTTTCAGCAAATTATAGGAAATATTCGCCGCATCCAGATTCGGCATGATCAGCAAATTCGCACAGCCTTTCAACCGTGAACCGGGGAATATCTCAGAACGCAGGCTCTCCGACAGTGCCGCATCGCCGTGCAATTCGCCTTCGACTTCGAGATCCGGCGCCATCTGCTCGAGCAATTCACGCGCCCGGCTCATCTTGCGTGCAGACGGATTGTCGTGACTGCCAAAACTCGAATGCGACAGCAACGCGACCTTAGGCTGCAGACCAAAACGACGCACTTCTTCAGCGGCCAGCATCGTCATCTCAGCGATCTCTTCAGCGCTAGGATCCAGGTTGACGTGCGTATCGCAGATAAACAGCGTGTGATGCGGCAGCATCAAAATATTCATCGCCGCATACACGGACACACCCCGACTGTGCCCGATGACCTGATCGATATACAGCAGATGCATCAGCGGCTGAAAAATCGTGCCGCACAGCATGGCATCCGCATGACCGGTTCGCACCAGCATTGCCGCGATCAGGGTCGTACGCCTGCGCATCTCGCGTTTAGCAGAATCGAGCGTGACACCACGGCGCTGGGTCAGTCGATGGTATTCGGTATAAAACTCGCGGTAACGCGGATCATTCTCGGTATTTACCAGTTCAAAATCGACCCCTGCACGGATGCGCAACCCGAGCTTCGCGATGCGCTGCTCGATGACGGCAGGACGCCCCACCAGAATCGGATAGGCAATCCCTTCATCGACCACGGTCTGCACCGCGTGCAATACGCGCACATCCTCGCCCTCCGCATACACCAGACGCTGAGGTGCACGCTTGGCCGCTTCAAATACCGGCTTCATCAGCATATTGGAATGGTACAAAAACCCCTGCAACTGTTCGCGATAGGCGTCCATATCGGCAATGGGTCTAGCAGCCACACCCGAGTCCATCGCAGCCTGAGCCACTGCCGGCGCAATACGCGTAATCAACCGGGGGTCAAACGGCTTAGGAATCAGATAATCGACGCCGAAAGTCATTTCCTCGTCGCCATACGCTGTCGCCAACTCATCGGATTGCTCAGCCTGCGCCAAACCTGCAATTGCATAAACCGCGGCCTGCTTCATTGCCTCGTTGATGGTCGATGCGCCGACATCCAGCGCGCCTCTGAAAATATAGGGAAAACACAGCGCGTTATTGACCTGATTCGGGTAATCGGAGCGCCCTGTGGCCAAAATCGCATCCGGGCGCACTTCGCGCGCCAGTTCCGGCAATATTTCAGGTGTCGGATTGGCCAGTGCGAAAATCAACGGCTGCTTAGCCATTTGCACGACCATCTCCGGCTTGAGCACCCCGCCCGCCGATAGCCCCAGAAAAACATCTGCACCTGCAATCACGTCGCCTAACGTGCGCGCTGTCGTTACCACCGCATAACGCGCCTTATTGTCATCCATCAACTCAAGCCTGCCTTGATAGACCACCCCGGCGATATCGGTGACGACAATATTTTCCATGCGCACACCGAGGCCCACCAGCATATCCAGACAGGCCAAGGCCGCGGCACCCGCGCCTGACACCACCAGTTTAATCTGATCGATGCTTTTGCCCACCACCTTCAAACCGTTGAGCAGGGCCGCCCCCACGATAATCGATGTGCCGTGCTGATCGTCGTGGAACACCGGGATTTTCATCCGTTCGCGTAACTTGCGCTCGATGTAAAAACACTCGGGCGCCTTGATATCTTCAAGATTAATCCCGCCAAAGGTGGGTTCAAGCGAGGCGATAATATCCACCAGTTTGTCAGGGTCCAGCTCATCAATTTCCAGATCGAACACATCGATACCGGCAAACTTCTTGAACAAAACGCCTTTTCCTTCCATCACAGGCTTGGCCGCCAAAGGGCCGATCGCCCCCAACCCGAGCACCGCCGTGCCGTTGGTAATCACCGCAACCAGATTGCCGCGCGCCGTCATGTTGCGCACTTCGAGCGGATTTTCGACGATCAATTCGCACGCAGCCGCCACACCGGGAGAATACGCAAGGGCAAGATCCCGCTGCGTAATCATGGGTTTCGTTGCATTGACCGATATTTTTCCCGCTGGGGATTGACGATGATATTGCAGCGCGGCTTCGCGAAATTGCTTGTCCATGACTTTCCCCTAAAAATTAAATCGCAAAAAATGGCGCGGCAGGACGACAAGCGTCTCATACTACACCGCAAACCTTGATTTCATGACACGTTTACTTGATCGCCAGCAGCATTTTTTCCAGTCGCTTTACCGACACGATCACCGGCGTTTTTAGCTCCTGAGCAAACAAGGAGACGCGCAACTCCTGCAACAACCAGGCAAACTCGACGAAACGCGGATCAGGCTTGCCCTGCTTGGTCTGCTTTTGCAAGGCCTGCAACAACGGGTGCAGTTGCGTCATACACTGCGCATCGCGGGCCGGATTGCTGCGCAGCTTTTCGATACGCAGATTGATCGCTTTGAGATAGCGCGGCACATGTTGCAATCGCTCGTAGGGCGTGTCGGCAACAAAGCGTTTGGGCAGCAGCCATTCCAGTTGCGCGCGGATATCTGCGCTCGCTTGCGCGCTGGACTTAATCTGCGGCAGGCATTTTTGCAGCGCCTGATGTTCGCTCAGCACCTGTGCGATCAGGCGCGCCAACTCCTGCGCGATCAGCAGCAAACGGTTTTTGGCATCCTTTGCACGGGCTGTGAAAGCGGCCTCATTGACCGGCAACGGATCGTTGAGACAGCCCTTATCGAAGGCCATCGCCAATATCTGCTGATGCAATTCCTGTTGCGTGCCAAAAGGCATAAACAACATCCCTAATCGCTGCGCATCGGGCAGATTTTTTTCCAGATACTTGACCTGCTCCTTCAACGCCAGCATGAACAGACGGCGTAAACCTGCGCGATGGGCTGCCTCTGCGGCATCGCGTGTATCGAAGGCGCGCAGCACGACCGCATCGATTTCATCCACCAGCGCGTTATAGAGTGTGACTTTTTGCCCTGCACGGTCGACCTCGCGCGTATCGACAAAGGTAGCAAATCCCCAACTCGTGTGCCGCTGCTCGGTCAGACGTTCCTGCTTATCCACTGTCACGGCCGCAATCACGGGAGCGGCGTGCGGCGCCAGTTCACTGTGCAACTGGGCAAAATTGCGCGACAAGCCTAGCTGCCGGCCATGCTCGTCCAGCACGCGAAAATTCATCAGCAAATGTGCAGGTAACTGCTCCAGACGAAACGCATCCAGCGGCACATCGAGCTGCTTTTGTTCGCGGATATAGCGGGCTAACGCCAGCAGCAAAGAGAGATTCGCAGGCGGCACATCGCGCACAAATCTCGCGGCAAATTCCGGCACCGGCACGAGATTACGACGAATCTTTTGCGGCAGAGTCTTGACCAGTTGCACGATTTTTTCCGGTAGCAGCCCCGGAATCAGCCATTCGCAACGGGTAGCGCTAACCTGATTGATCAGCGCCAGCGGCACCGTTAAGGTGATGCCATCGTCATTCTTGCCCGGCGAAAAGTTATAACTCAGTGCAAAACTGACGTTGTCGATTATCATTTGCGGCGGAAACTGGTCGGTCGTAATCCCCGCCGCCTCGTGACGCATCAAATCGTCTTTCTTCAAGTACAGCAGCTTAGCGTCGATACGCTCAGCCTCTTTGCGCCACGACTCAAAGGTCGCCCCGTTATGAATATGCGGCGCAATGAGACTGTCATAAAACGCAAAAATCAGCTCGTCATCCACCAGCACGTCGGGGCGACGCGCCTTGTGCTCCAGCGCCTCGATCTCGGCGATCAGTTTTTGATTGAAGGCGAAAAACGGCGCACGCGTATCAAATTCGCCCTCCACCAGCGCCTGACGAATGAACACCTCGCGAGATTCAGACACATTCATCGGCCCGTAATGCACGCGTTTTTTGGCGTTGAGCAGTAAACCATGCAAGGTACTGCGCTCGAAGGCTACCACTTGCGCGGGCTTTTTCTCCCAATGCGGATCGTAATAATGCCGCTTGATCAGATGATCGCCCACTTCCTCCAGCCATTCGGCCTCGATTCGGGCCACACAGCGCGCATACAATCGATGCGTCTCGATCAACTCTCCTGCCATCACCCACTTCGCGCCCTTTTTCGCCAGCACTGAATTAGGTGCAATGAAAAATTTGATGCCGCGCGCACCCATATATTCATTGCCTTCCACGCCCTTCATGCCGATATTGCCGAGCAGGCCGCACAACAGCGCCTTATGTATTTGCTCGTAGCTCGCCGGCAACTCATTCTCACGCATGCCCATTTCGGTTACCTGCGTGTGCAACTGCTGATACAACTCGCGCCACTCGCGCAGCCGCAGCGGCGAGAGGAAATTCTTGCGGCATTCTTCGCTGAACAAGCGATTGGATTGTTTGTGCGCCAGCGCCTGCTCAAACCACGCCCACATTTTAATAAACGCCAAAAAGTCCGACCGCTCATCCGCAAAACGCTTATGCGCGGCGTCAGCCGCCTCCTGTCGATCCAGCGGACGTTCACGCGGATCTTGCACCGATAGCGCACTGGCAATAATCAGAATTTCCGTTAGGCACTGATATTGCCTTCCTGCCAGCAACAGTCGCGAAATTTTCGGATCTAACGGTAATTTTGCGAGTTCATGACCTAATTTGGTTAAATTTCGCTCATCATCAATCGCGTTTAGCTCAGACAGCAACTGATACCCGTCTGCAATCATGCGCGGCGTAGGCGGTTCAATAAACGGGAATTCGGCAATCTCACCCAGTTCCAGCGCACTCATGCGCAGAATCACGGTGGCCAGCGATACCCGGAATATTTCAGGGTCGGTGAACTCATCTCGCAGCAAAAAGTCGGCTTCCTCGTACAAACGAATGCAAACACCACTCATCACGCGACCGCACCGCCCAGAGCGCTGATTGGCCGCTGCGCGGGAAATCTTCTCGATATGCAGCTGTTCGACCTTCTGCCGGATGCTGTAACGGTTCACGCGTGCCAGCCCGCAGTCGATCACATAACCGATATTAGGCACAGTTAATGATGTTTCAGCGACATTTGTCGCAAGAACCACGCGCCGCGCATGCCCGGTCTTGAATACCTTATCCTGCTCGGAGGCGGACAGGCGCGAGAACAGTGGCAGGATTTCAATGCCTTTAGGATGATGGCGACGCAAGGCTTCCGCCGTATCGCGGATTTCGCGTTCACCGGGCAGGAAAACCAGCACATCACCGCGCAAGCCGCCGGCGGCCAATTCATCGAGTGCGGCACTCACGGCTTTGGGCACATCCTGCGCCTCGCCCTCATCGCTGATCTGCAAAGGCCGGTAGCGAGTTTCGACCGGATAACTGCGCCCCGACACCTCGACTACCACCGCGCCGAAATGCCTGGCGAACCGGTCGGCATCTAACGTTGCAGAGGTGATGATGAGTTTCAGATCGCGGCGTTTTGGCAGCAACTGTTTTAAGTAACCCAGCAAAAAATCGATATTAAGACTGCGCTCGTGCGCTTCATCGATGATGATCGTGTCATAACGGCGCAGTAGCGGGTCGCTGTGGATTTCCGCCAGCAAAATACCGTCCGTCATCAGCTTGATCACGGTATCAGCAGACACCTTGTCGTGGAACCGCACCTTGTAACCCACCAGGCCGCCGAGTTCAGTTTTAAGTTCGGCGGCGATGCGATTCGCCACCGTCCGTGCCGCCACCCGACGCGGCTGGGTGTGCCCGATCGCGCCCAGCACGCCGCGCCCCAGCGTCAGGCAGATTTTCGGCAACTGCGTTGTCTTACCGGAACCCGTTTCACCGCAAACGATGACGACCTGATTATCGCGAATCGCCCGCGCCAGATCCTCCCGCCTTGCCACGACAGGCAGCTCGGCAGGAAACTCTATGCTCGTCAGCGCATCAATCCGCGACTTGCGGCGCAGCGCGGCAGCAGATAGCGGGGCACTCACGCGCACCTCCGCATCAAGACAGTCGTCAGACCAGATGAATGAATGATCACAGATAGCAACAGGACAGGTTTATTCAAGAAACACCACGGGGAAATTTTCAGCGTCGATTTTATCACGGCAGCAGTACTCACTCTGTACGCGACGGAATCAAGCGCGGGACGTAGCGCTCACCCCAGCGGTGCACACACAAGCCCAGCAAGATAAAGACCGTACCGAACCAGACTTGCGGCAAGACAGCCTCGTTATTCAATCCGTGCCCCAGCAGCAGCGCCATCACCGGCGTAATCAGATTGATCAGGGCAATGCGCCCCGTATCCATATGTTTGATCATGTAGTAGTACAGCATAAACCCCACCACAGACCCGACCACCCCCAGATAGATGATCGCCGTCAGGGCACGCGTCTCAATCGAGGCCGGCCATGATTCCCCTGACAGCCACCAGGCGAGAAAAAATAGCGGCAGCCCCACACTCAGACTCCCTAACGTCGTCGCCAGCGGCGGGCTGTTATCGCCCACTTTCTTAATCCAGACCAGTCCTAGCGCCTGAATCAGCACAGCGAGCACCAAGGCGGCCAGACCGAGCGCCGCCCCCTCACCCAGATGCAGCGCCCCCCAAAATACCATCAGCAATCCGGATAGTCCGAGCAGGATGCCCGCCAGCTTATGCCGTGTCACCGCCTCCTCTTTGAGCCACACCATCGCCCCCAAGCTTGTGATCAGCGGGGAGATGCCGAACAGCACCGAGATCATGCCGGAGCTGACATATTGTGACGCCCAGTAGGCCAACACCATCGTGCCAAACATACTGGAGCCACTCGCCAGATAGCTATGCAGCGCGCGGCGATGCAGCGGGAATCGAACGCGAAACAGCAGCAGCAACAGCGCGCACAACACAACGCCTATGGTCATGCGCGAGAGCACGGCAAAGCTAAATCCCGCCCCCAGCGCGCTCCATTTTATGGCGAGCGGCGTCGTCGACCAGATCAGCACAACCGAAATAAAAGCAGCAGGCAAATACATAATGCTCCGATGAAATGCGTTACAACAAAGAAGGCCACACTGCGTGGCCTAAGTTAACTCGATGTGGCGATTCTACACCTCAAGGGGGCAAGGCAACCCTGTCATGAAAATTCCACTTAAACGCGCCCGAGTCATTTGAAAAAATACTTTGGAATTTAATATCCTGCTCGCGCAATCGGGCTCGTATCCCTGCAGGCTTTGCCTGTTGAAACAAGGCTAAGGTTGCAATCCGGCTTTGCACGCGGGTATCGCCGGCCACCGTTGTAATCTCACAACCAATGTTTTCACACAATTTTTCCCGCGCCGCCAGCAAGTGCGCCTGTTCACGAATAAAAACCTGAGTTCGCGCGACCTGCTCGCGCTTTTCGGCAGTCAATCGGCTACCTGTGCCCATCTGACCTGCAAATCGGGCCGTCATCTTTTGCCAGCCATCCTGCTGCGCCGTGTTGAGTTGAATCTTCCCCTGCCGGATGCTGGTTGCCAGCGCAAGATATTTGGCGAACTCCGCATCGGATTTGAGTTGCACGAGCTCAGCCTCTTTGGTCGCAACAATTTTATTGCAGCCCTCGATTTCGCAATTCATCTGTTGTATTTGCGCCTCCAGCACCGACAAATCAGGCACCAGAATAAAAATCAGCGTCTCTTTTCCGCGGCGCGCACCGCTCGAGTTGATCTGAACATTAAGCCCTGCGATATTGCATCCTTCTGCAGAACCGATCTGAAGCGTTTGAGCGACGATCTCACAATTGACCGCGCGGTCGATAACAACCGACTCACCCACGATCAGGCAACTCTCGGCATATTGCAAGGTCACCTGTCCTGAACACGCCTCGATGACCGAATTAAATGCGCGACCGCTTGACGTCACATCCCCGCCGTAACTTTTGGCGCTGCCGCCCGATAGGTTCGCCTCGAGCAGAATAAATCCACCTTGCGAGATCACGTCCCCGTAAACATCAGAGTGGAAGGTCATATTTTTTCCTTCTACGAACCGCCCCTCCTGAACCTCACCATGTTCAATAAACTCATTGCCGGCCAGCAACAAATCGCCGGTCGTTTTAAGACTCACCCCCGCCTTATTTTCGATCGATTCCGTAACCGCAATGTGATTCGTTTCAAGACTCAGCGACAAAAAGCCGTCCTGACTCGCGACGATGTATTCACAGCCATCCTGAATTTCCACACGCGTACCCGTACCAGCCAGTGCAGACAAGTCGATCGCATCTTGCGGCTGATCAACCGGGATCAGCTCGCCGCTAACCGTGTACCCGTGACGGCCCAACACCCTGATTTTCTTTTTGAGGAGTCGGGCACCCTGCGCGATTTGCGGAAAACGATCCTGAAACTTACGCAGATCGGCCTTGCCATTTAACAACAGTTTGGGCGAATTATCCCTGTGCAACGCGTCACACGCCTCTTCTATCTCGGCATCAGCCCCTGCGATCGCATCAAGCTGAGCGGCAATCTCCATACGCACCGTCTTACCGCGAACAATCACGTCATTCACCGTCTCGACATCAAGTCCATAACGGATGCCCTTGAGCCACATATCGGTGATAAATTCGTCCAGATCGAGCCGGGTTGACTGCCGGACCTTTTTACGCGCCATGCTCGTAATGACTTGTACGCCGGCTTCCTCACCATAGACCGGCTCTTCAACAACCGTCTCAATCTCGACAGGCTCAAAAAAATAAACTGCATGCCGGTTATCCGCATCCAGCTTCACCGCTTTGTATAGCGCACGCCGGTCTGGTGAAAAAACGACCACCTCACTTGCCAGCCGCAATTTATTAGGATTGCCGCACCCGACTAGTGTGCGGTCAAAATCGTACAATAAACCGGAAAAAATCGAATAATCGAGCCCCTCAAATCGCACGCCGTCAGCAAACAGACTGTTGACCATTTTTGCAAAATCACTCGCGGACGTGCACTGCGACACATCGACGAAAACCCCGTCGTCCTGCCTTAGCAGACCATCAGGCATCACAGCCTGCTCACGATTCAGTTGTTCACGCTTATGTTTCATACTCAGATCAGATGACTGATGCTTTATCTCACAAGCAGGCATCCGTTTTACGCAAACGGCCGGCAATAACACGCATCACATGCAGCGCGAAGTTAGGTGTCTGTTGAATAAGGAAATTAAAGCGCTTTTGGTCTATGGGCAAAAAAGTGCAATCGCTTTTGGCAATCACCGTTGCCGAATGAGCAACGTTATCAATCATCGCCATCTCACCCAAAATGGCGCCGGGCTCAGAGGTTTCCATGATACGGCCATGAACGATAATCTCCGTCGCACCTGACATCAACACGTACATCAGGCCGCCCAACTCCCCCTCATTGAACAATACTTCGCCGGCAGCCAATGTTTTTAATTCGGTCTCATGGCGAAACAACTGCGCTAAATTCATACGACAACTCTCTTCATAATTAATTAACGGTGTGATTCTATCCGAAAGTGCGCCGCACTCGCGGATTTTCAGCCCGGCTGAACATACCGGCAATAGGTCTCGCGGATGAACATCGTGGCGAGTAATCCCAGCAGTGAAAATCCCAGCAAAATTGCAATACCCGGCTGATAAGCAGCCAGACCGCCGCCGCCCGCCCTATCGATCGCCCATCCCACCAGCGGCTGCATAATCGCGGTACCGAGAAAACCACCGATATTGACTACACTGGTCGCCATACCCGATAGCGCATGAGGGTTAACCTCCTTGGCGCAAGACCAACTCAGGGTGAAGCTCGGCGCACACAACCCCATCGCGAAGAATAAAAGATACCCCGTCATGCCGCTCATCGCCACACCAAACAGCAAGGGCAGCCAGCACAGGCAATACGCCAGCGCACCCGCGATCATGACAGGCTTGCGCCGCCCGATCCGGTCAGACAGCATGCCGATAAAAAACGCGCCGAGCGCAAATCCTGCCAGCAGCAAAGTCGTATGATAGGCCGCCTGCGAGCGGTCCATGCCATACACATCGCGCAAAAAGGGGATCGCCCACAACCCCGCAAAAGCAAACAACGAACCTGCCAGCCCCATATTCACCCAAAGTCCAGGCCAGGTCGCACGATTTTTCAACACCACCAACAGTCCGTCATACCAGTGACCTGCATGAACGTCATGTGCCGCCCGCCCGTCGAGTTCCCGCATACTGGGCAAGCCTGCGCGCCCCGGATGATCGTGCACCAGATACCAGTCCAATAACGCCAAAACCAGCGACACTACCCCGACGACGACAAACGCACTGCGCCATGAAATGAAATTCAAGGCCCAAGCTAAGGGGGCGGCCGCAAGTAATGAGCCTACATTACCCAGTAAGATCGTCACACCGGTCATCGTGGCAAAATGCCGGTCGTGAAACCAGGCTGCATTGAGTTTTAGCAGCGAGATGAAAGTAACGGACACGCCCAATCCCACCAGCAGCCGACCAACTGAGGCCGCAGCCAGCGTATCCGCCATACCGAACAGCAGCGAGCCCGCTCCCGCAATCAATCCGCCTGCCGCCACCACCTTACGCGGCCCCAGCGTATCGACCAGAATTCCTGTGGGAATCTGCATCACCATATAAACATAAAAATAGGTCGCCGCCAGCCCGCCTAACTCCGCGCCACTCGCATGAAAAGTTTGCTGCAAATCGGTCGATATCGCGGCCGGTGCAAAACGATGAAAAAAGGACAACACGTAGGCTAGGCCAACGATGATAAAAGCCGTCCAGCGCAGCCGGACCAGCTGACCTGCTTGATGATGAGTGAGCATAAATTTTATATTTCGCTTTCGCGACACATCCCTATGATTTACAAGTAAAATTTTGCGGAAATTTCATAAAAAATCGACTACAAAAAACGACAATCGTCACCTGCTGTCAACCAAGCCCATTTTGCCGCGTTAATGGCACCATGGCTAACACTGGCCGAAATATCGAAGGTGAATAAAATGGGCAAGCTGGACACGGATTCGTTTGAACAATTCCTGGAATCAATTAAACAAGCGGGTGTCGTCATTTTTAACGAGCACGACTTACGCGAACGCATGGCTGAGGCGCATAACTGGCGCTTTGCTTTTACCACCATGCTGGCCAACGGTCACCGTGCGGGCATCTTTTTTGAGGACAAAGGCCACAGAATAGATGAAAAGAAGATACACCGCGCGTTTAGCAAATTTAAACTCCCGAAAAGCTCGGAAGCTATTTTAACAACCACCCTGAACTCGGTTCACTAGTCGCGGCGCTCATCGCGCCAGCGCCTGCAACAAAGCCTTAAGCAGATTGTAGCAGTACCCGACCGACTCAATTTGGACACGTTCGCCGGGCGCATGCGCACCCTGTATATCAGGCCCGAAGGAAATCATATCCACATCAGGATGGCTTGATGCGAGCAAGCCGCATTCGAGACCGGCGTGTATCACCTGCAAACCGGCGACTTCACCAAACTGTGCCGTGTAGACCTGCTGACACAAAGCCAACAGAGGCGACGCCGGATTAGGCGTCCAGCCGGGATACGCGCCGTCCTTGCAGGCTTTCATACCCTGTGCCGCCGCGTAAACGACGAGTTTATCCGCCAGCGCACCGGCGCTTTCATCGCGCAGCGAACGAACCTTAAAGGTAGCTTTAAATTCACCAGCGTCAAGGGTCGCAACTCCCAGGTTGCTCGAGGTGTCGGTGACGCCTGGAAAATCATGGCTGACGCAGGATACCCCGTTGGCAACCGTGTCGAGAAAGGCCAGCACTCGCAGCTGATCAGCCTGCAAAAGAGCGGCATCAGGGACCGTATCGAAATGCCGGCACGAAAAACTCACCTGCGGATCGATCGTTGCAAAGCGCGCGCGCCACGCCTGATGGCGATGCTGCACCCATTCGTCGATATTCACGGCGATCGCAGCGGGCAGGGCACATTCGGCAAACGCCTCACGCGGAATCGCATTGCGCGCCGAACCGCCCTGCAGACGAATCAGCCTGACATCACTATGCGCCGACAGATCGCGCAGCGCCTCTGCCACCAATTTAATCGCATTGCCGCGCCCCAGATGAATATCGATACCTGAATGTCCGCCGCGCAAACCGGATACATCGAAGCGCACCAGCAGGTAATCGGGTGGCACCGGGTCAAAATCGCACCCGCTACGCACTTCGACATCCACGCCGCCTGCACACCCCAAATAAAAATGCCCCCACTCCTCGGTATCCAGATTGATCAGCGTGCGTCCCTGCAAGGTGCCGGGCGCCAAACCCCGGGCGCCATCCATGCCCGACTCTTCGTTCACCGTCAGCAGCACCTCGATCGCGGGATGCAGCAAACCCGGCTCCTCTAATGCCGCCAGCGCGAGCGCGACACCGATCCCGTTGTCGGCACCCAATGTGGTGTTCGGCGCAATCACCCAGCCATCGCGCACCTCAACGGGAATCGGATCGCGCAAAAAGTCGTGCTGCGTGCCCGCATTGGCCTGACACACCATGTCCAGATGCGCTTGCAGTATCACGCCGGGACGGCCTTCACAGCCCGATGTAGCCGGTTTTTTCAGGATCAGATTACCCGCCCCGTCAGCAACGGCGGCAATGCCGCGCGCAGTCGCCCATCCAATCAGATGGGCAACGAGGGCTGCTTCATGTTTAGAGGCACGCGGGATATCGCACAGGCTGGCAAAGTGCGCCCAGACAACTTGCGGTTCAAGATTTTTCAAATTCGTTAGCATCGCGCATCCTGTTTCATCCATGCCAGCACGCCCTCACCCGCCCGCCGTCCGCTGGCAAAACAGGCGGTTAACAGATACCCGCCAGTGGGGGCTTCCCAATCGAGCATTTCACCGGCGCAAAATACGCCCGGCAAAGCACGTGCCATCAATCGCTCATCAAGCGTTTCAAAAGTCACGCCGCCGGCCGAGCTGATCGCCTCATCCAAAGGTCGTGTTGCAAGCAGCGTAAGCGGCAATGATTTAATTGCTGCGGCCAATTTCTCAGGCTGATCGAAATCTTCAGGCGGCAACTGTTCGCGCAGCAAGCCAACCTTCACGCCCTTGAGATTCGCGCGACTCTGCAAATGACTGGACATCGAACGCGAACCGCGCGGATGATCGATCTCACCGACAAGACGCGAGAGCGATTTGGCAGGCAAAAGATCGATATGAACGATGGCGCTGCCCGCAGCCAAAATCTGCTCGCGCAGCGGAGCGGACAAGGCGTAGATCAGCCCGCCCTCGATCCCGTGCTCCGTCACCATCAGATCGCCCTGTTTAGTATGCAAGACGCCCTTACTGTCCATAAAACTCACCGTCACCGATTTCATCGGCTCACCTGCGAATTTACCGGAAAAATAAGGGCTCCAGCTCACCTCGAACCCGCAATTGGCAGGTTTGAGCGGCGCGACCGCAACGCCCCGCGCGGTCAGATGCGGCACCCATGTACCGTCAGAGCCTAGCCGCGCCCAGCTGCCGCCGCCTAGCGCCAGCACCACGGCATCACTCTGCGCCAGAACGGGGCCATCAGGTGACTCGAAACAAAGGTCGCCCCCCTCCCACCCACACCAGCGATGTTTCATATGAAATTTCACGCCCGCTTCGCGCAACCGGTGCAGCCAGGCGCGCAACAGAGGCGCCGCCTTCATATCCTCGGGGAATACGCGCCCTGAACTGCCGACGAAGGTGTTAATTCCAAGCTCCTGCACCCAGGCACGCAGCGCGTCCGGCCCGAATGCATCAAGCATAGGCGCGATGTTGCCGCTACGCGACCCATAGCGTGACACGAAGGCCGCCAGCGGTTCGGAGTGCGTGATATTCATGCCGCCCTTGCCCGCCATCAAAAATTTACGCCCGACAGTGGGCATCGCGTCATACACCTCGACCCGCACGCCCTCCCGGCTGAGCACTTCGGCGGCCATCAGCCCGGCAGGCCCGCCGCCAATGACGGCAACGGATTTATTCGTCATAATTTGCTTCTCACAGGTTCGCCCATTTCTGTCGCATCAACTAAGCCGCATCGCCGCTCCGCTGTGCGAAATCTGTTCATCAATCTCAGCGCCTGATCTGACAATCGGCAAACACAAAACCATCGCGCGTCACCACTTCGCCCGTCTCAACATCAAGCGCCCTGGTGAACATCGGGCCATCGAACACAAAGGTGTGAAACTCGCCGTTTTCACCGCAAGGATCAATACCGGACGGGAAGCTGGCCAGCAATTCCGGCGTCAATTCGCACCCGGCGAACGCTGCAGGCAATACCTTAGGATCAATGCAAGTCAGGCAGGCGCGCAGACCGCCGGCCAGCATCTCCTCTAGCAATTCCCGCGTAGGCTTCCCCCACAACGGAAAAACCGCCGCTATCCCGCTGCCCTGCATACGCTGCTCGCGGTAATTTCGCACATCCTGCAGATACAAATCCCCGAATGCCATGCATTGCACATCCGCGGCCTTCGCGCGCGCCATGAAGGCCGTCATCACGTCAGCATATTGCTCATCTGAGCACGGATAGGGAATTTCAATCAGGTGCACCGGCAAACCGACCGCCAGCGCCTGCTCACGCAGCAACTCGACACGCACCGCATGCATGGCGACGCGCTCGAAGGTCGCGTTAATGGTGGTAAAGAGCCCCGCCACCTCGTATTCATCGGACTGTCGCAACACATGCAGCGCCCAAGCGCTGTCCTTACCGCTGCTCCAGCTGAGCCAGGTCTTCTTAGCCATCCACATCGCCGAACAAGGCATCGAGCGGATTAATGGTCGCGGGTGCTTTTCCGGAAACGCGCTTGGCAGTGAATTCTTCTTCGATATTGTCGCGGTAAAAACTCCATGACGCGCCCGATGAACTGAAGCGACGCCATAAATCCTCGCTCACAGCGCTGTACTGCAAGTGACTTCCGTCATCGAGCTGTACTTGCAGCAAATGGGCACGGGCGTCGTAGCCTATGGCCCGCAGCTTACCTGAGTTGATTTTCTTCATTTCCATGGTGGCGTCCTGAAACCGTTTCGAATATTCAAATGGCAGCACGTTTTAACCTCAGTGCGCCAGTCGGTTGAGCAAAACAACCTGTAAATCCCGACGACTGTCGAGTACCGCCATCACCAAAACGCGCTGACTTTCAATCCGGCAAACAATGCGCCACGGCGCGCTGATGATTTCACGGTATTGAGATATGCCGGTGTCCAGCAGTTCCGGCACGATGCGACCGCGACTGGGCAAAGTGGTAAGCTGAGTGGCCTTAGCCTCCAGTTTATCCAGAATCACCAGCGCATCCTCAACGCTGTCCTGCGCGATGTAATCGATGATCCCGGTTAAGTCCTGCCGCGCCGTGTCCGTCCACAACACCTGATGCGTTTCAGCCATTTTGCTGCTCGAGCAAGGAAGCACGCATCGAACTGAACACCTCAGACTGCGAAGTCAGCTGACTCTTACTCACGTTGGCCTCGCCCTGAACCATCAGCTTGAGCATCAAAAAGGCATCCTGCTGGGTACGGTAGGTTGCGTAATCCTGCACCACCGCGCTGGCCGAACCGTTCTGCGTCAGAATGATGTTTGCCCCGCCGCGCGTTTCTTGTAAAAGACGACTAGCGGAGGTTTTAAAGTCGGTCAGACTGATGATTTGCTCCCGCATGACAAGTCACCGAATAAAAATTGAATTCGGGTATTGTAACGAGAGGGGCGGAAAATGCAATGAGTCATCACATAGCCGTGATGCTTTGCCGGGGGTAATACGCGGCGAGTCACAAATTCCGGGTTTTTGCCTTAATCTCATCTTCTGATAACCGTTCGATTTCCTCTGAACGCGCCTGAGTAATCCAGTCGCGCGTCACCATCATGCCGAGTATCGCCTCCCGGGTCGCCTTGATATCCGTATCTTCCACAACGGGTTCGCCGAACAACATCACCATGATGGTTTTGCCCACGATGTTCAACAGGATGCCAAACAGAACCAAGCCCATCAGCATAGTGAGGCCCGCAATTACCCGCCCCCAGAAGGTCACCGGATACATATCGCCGTAGCCCGTGGCAGTCAATCCCACGCTCCACCACATGGCGGCGGGAATCGACGTAAAGACACGTTTTTCTGCCGGAATCGGATTGCCGCTGACAGGATCTGTCGGTATAAATTTCGCGCCAGGCACATCGACAGGCTGAGGATTCGCTTTGAAAGCGGCATCAAGCCTAGCCTGCCCGGCAGCCAGCGACGCCGCTGAATACAAATCACCTTCTGCGTAATAGATCGCTGTGCTGGAAATCATGATGGCCGAGAACAAGGCGATGAAGTAAATCTTCAGGTTGGTCCAGAGCGGATTGGACTCTTTAGCCGTATGTCTTAGCTGTTCAAGGGCGATGCGCGCCATCTTGAGTACCCGCAGCACGCGCAACACCCGCAGCACGCGCAACACTTTCGATCCCTGCAGCGCGGTCAGATTGAACAGCATCAAATAGGTCGGCAGGATGGAAATCAAATCCACTACCCCCCAGAAACTGAAGAAATACTTCAACCGGTCTTTGGCAAAATAAATATTTCCCAAGTAATCAATGGTGAATAACAAGACAGCGCTGTATTCAATCGACTTGAACAAAACCGCATGGGTCGTGGAATACGGATCGACCGTTTCACCGGCCAGCGACAGGCAAGAGACGACAATGGCGAAATTGATGATCCCCACCCAGATCCGAAAGATGCCGGACATCGGGTCGGTAAACATGGACTTGATCAATCCATCACTGCCGGAAGGTGGAAAACTATCGCTCATGGACTCGTCCCTTCAAGAAATTTTGATGCAGTCCTGCAACAGACAGGGGGCAGAAATTGTCTGCCCCGCACTGCATTAGCGGCTGATCGGCTTGTAACGGATACGCTTAGGTTTGGCGCCTTCTTCGCCGAGACGTTTACGCTTATCGGCTTCGTATTCCTGATAGTTGCCGTCAAAGAAGGTCCATTTTGAATCGCCTTCGCAAGCCAGAATGTGCGTAGCTATTCGGTCGAGGAACCAGCGATCATGGGAGATCACCGCCACGCAACCGGCAAATTCCAGCAGCGCATCTTCCAGCGCACGCAAAGTTTCCACGTCCAGATCGTTGGACGGTTCATCGAGCAGCAACACATTGCCGCCCGCAATCAGGGTTTGCGCCAGATGCAGACGTCCGCGTTCACCGCCGGAGAGCTGACCAACCAACTTGCCTTGATCGCCGCCCTTGAAGTTGAAGCGACCGATGTAGGCGCGCGCAGGGGTTTCGTATTTACCGACGGTGAGAATTTCATTGCCGCCTGAAATCGCATCGAACACGGTCTTCTCGTTTTCCAGAGAATCGCGTGCTTGATCGACGTGCGCGATCTTGACGGTCTGACCGATCTTGACCGTGCCGGAATCCGGTTGCTCACGGCCTGTGATCATGCGGAACAGGGTGGACTTACCCGCGCCGTTCGGGCCGATGATCCCGACGATGGCACCTGCCGGCACCTTGAAGCTTAAATTATCGATCAGCAGACGGTCGCCGTAAGCCTTGGATACCCCGTCAAACTCAATGACTTCGTTACCCAAACGCTCGCCGACGGGAATGAAGATTTCCTGCGTCTCGTTGCGTTTTTGGTGTTCCTGCGAATTGAGTTCCTCGAAGCGGGCGATACGCGCCTTGGATTTGGCCTGACGTCCCTTAGGATTTTGGCGCACCCATTCCAATTCCTGCTTCATCGCCTTCGCATGCGCGTCCATCTGCTTGTTCTCAGTCTCCAGACGAGCGCCCTTCTGCTCCAGCCAAGAGGAATAATTGCCCTTCCATGGAATGCCGTGGCCGCGATCCAGCTCCAGTATCCACTCAGCCGCATTGTCGAGGAAGTAACGATCATGGGTGACCGCCACCACAGTGCCTGGGAAACGCACCAAAAATTGTTCCAGCCATTCGACGGATTCCGCATCCAGATGGTTGGTCGGCTCGTCCAGCAGCAGCATGTCCGGCTTGTCCAGCAGCAGCTTACAAAGGGCAACACGGCGCTTTTCACCACCTGAAAGATTTTTGATGACCGCATCCCATTCAGGTAAACGCAAAGCGTCTGCTGCAATTTCCATCAATTGATCAGAACCTGAACCTGCGGCGGCAATGATATTTTCCAGACGCGCCTGCTCGGCGGCGAGGGCATCAAAATCGGCATCTTCCTCGGCATACGCGGCATACACTTCATCCAGTTTCGCTTGCGCCTGCATCACTTCGCCTAACGCTTCTTCGACTTCCTGACGCACGGTATTTTCAGGATTCAACTGTGGTTCCTGCGCCAGATAGCCGATGCGAATATTCGGCAAATGCTGGACCTCGCCCTCGTATTCTTTGTCCACCCCCGCCATGATGCGCAGCACGGTTGATTTACCCGAACCGTTCAGACCCAGCAGGCCGATCTTGGCGCCAGGAAAGAAACTCAGAGAAATATCCTTAATAATCTGACGCTTAGGAGGAACTATTTTGCTGACGCGCAGCATAGACATTACATATTGAGCCATGATGTTTTTTCGATGAATTAAAAATATCCCCAAGCTTAACCGATCGCGCCCTACTTTGGGATAGCGGCAACGATCCGCCTGACAAATTTTTCCCGGCTAAGACCTGGGGTATGAGTAGCGTGATAGTTGGCGACTTGATAAGATGAAGCGCTGTTTTTGACAATCTACAGGAGAGTTGAAATGAAAATCACCATGAAAAAATTGTTGTCGGAACTGAACAAAGACCTTGAATGGGAATATGCAGCGGCGATCCAGTATGTGCAACATGCGGCCACCATCAACGGCGCACAATTCGATTCGATCCAGAAAGAACTGCTCATCCACGCTCAGGAGGAAATGCAGCACGCGGTGATGCTCTCCGAGCAAATCGACTATCTGGGCGGCATCCCCACGGTGGATGTCGAAAAGCGCGACCTATCGTCCAATAGCCTGGACATGCTAAAACATGATCTCAAAGGCGAAGAAAACGCCATCGCCCGTTACAAGGAGCGGATCGGGCAGGCAGAGGCGCTCAAGGAATATGGTTTACGGCGCGTACTGGAAGACATCCTGATCCAAGAGGAAGAACACAAGCGCGACATCGCCAACGCCCTGTCGAAATAAAGAAAGAAAGCTGGGAGAACCCGGCTTACTTTCTGCGCACCACGGCTTTGCGCAGCTCCTCCATCAGCAGCATGACGGGCATGAAAGCGATGATAACCAGCCAATCTTTAGCGCCTATCGGCACCGTGCCGAACAGCGCATTGCCCCACGGGGTGTAATCGATCAAAAGCAACAGCAGGATCTCTGATGCGACCCCGTACCAGATCAGGCGATTGCGACGGTGCGTACGGCTAAAGACGGACGCCTGTGCATGGCGGCACAAAAACACGTTCACCACCTGCATCGCGATGATTGCCGACAGGCAACCAGTTGTAGCCTGCAAATACAGCGTGTCGTGCAAGCCCGGTACTACGCCCCATTGCCAGCCACCGCCTTGCAGCACAAAGAAGAATACTGCCATGGCTGCCGCCGCCTCCAGCACCCCCAAAAAAAGATACGCACGCAGCAAGGCCGCCCAGCTTAGCAACCGCTCGCGTCTGGCGCGCGGCGGACGCTGCATGATGTCAGGATCCGGCCTTTCCGCACCGAGCGCGAGTGCCGGCAACATATCGGTGCCTAAATCCACCGCGAGTATCTGGATGATGGTGAGCGGGAGCGGGATTTTGAAAAGCACAAAAGCCAGATACGGCACCATTTCGGGAATATTTGACGTCAGAATATAAGTCAGAAATTTGCGCAGGTTATCGAATACCGCACGCCCTTCTTCAATTGCGGCAACGATCGAAGCGAAGTTGTCATCAAGCAGAATGATATCGGCAGACGCCTTCGCGACATCGGTGCCGGACATCCCCATCGCGATCCCGACATCGGCGCATTTCAAGGCCGGCGCATCGTTCACGCCGTCCCCTGTCACGGCAACGACTTCACCACGGTGCTGCAAGGCCTGCACGATGCGCATTTTCTGATCGGCCGCAGTGCGTGCAAAAATCAACTCCGGCTCATGGAGCAGCAATTGCAAATCCGTATCCGACATCTGGCGCAGCCGGTCTCCAGTGACCGCGACAGGATCAATCGCCAGCCCGATTTCACGCGCTAACGCACAGGCCGTCTGCGGATGGTCGCCGGTAATCATGATCACGCGTATTCCCGCCGCATGGCAGGTTTTAATCGCCGCAGGCACTGCCTCACGCGGCGGATCGATCAGGCCGGCAAGCCCTGCGAAAATCAGCGCGGTCTCGCGCTGCGTTTCAATACACGCTGCCGGTAAACTGCGATAGGCCAGCGCCAGTACCCGCAAGCCTTTTTCGGCCATTCGCTCCTGGACCTCAAGTAGGCTCGCGCGGCCTGTTTCATAGAGCGGCACCACCTCGCCGTTTAACCACTGCGCGCTACACAGCGGCAACACAGATTCCGGCGCCCCCTTGCAATACAGGATCGGACCGAGAGGCGTGTCGCAGATCACCGACATGCGCTTGCGCTCGGTATCGAACGGAATCTCATCCCGACGCTTAACGTGTACACGCACAACCTTCACACTCATCAGCAAGGCTATTTCCATCGGATCGCCCTGCCACACCGCGCCACCCTCCTGCTCGATGCTGCGCAGATCGTGACAGAATTGCATCACGTCCAACATCGGCGCGTCTTCCGGCAAATCCTCGGGTGACACAAGCGCGCCTGAACAATAGCACTGCCTCAGGCTCATGCGGTTCTGCGTCAAGGTACCTGTCTTATCCGAACAAATCACACTGGCCGCACCCAGCGTTTCAACGGCGGGCAGATGTCGCACCAGCGCGTTTTTCTTCGCCATGCGCTGCGTCGCCATCGCGAGCGACAACGTAACGGTGGGCAACAGACCTTCCGGCACATTGGCGACGATGATGCCGATCGCAAACACCAGGTTCGCCCAGAATGACAGGCCGATGATCTGGCCGACGAAGAAAAAGGATGCGCCCAGCAAAGTCGCAAACAACGCGATCAGTCGCGACAGGCGCATGATCTCTTTTTGCAATGGCGACAAGGGTTCGGCGGCCGTTTGTGTCAGGCGGGCGATATTACCAAACTCGGTATGCATACCGGTGGCATAGACGATGGCGCGCGCGTCCCCTGAAATCAGAGAGGTTCCCGCATGCAGAATATCCTGCCGCAATTCCTCAGGCGCTACGTTAGTGTCGCGCGACTGAGGCCGCGACTCTCCTGTGAGATTGGCGGTGTTCACCCGCACGCCGAATGCTTCGATCAACCGGCAATCTGCCGGCACATCATCGCCTGCCGCCAGCAGGATCACATCCCCCGGGACCAGTTCTGCGACCATCAACTGAACCGCATGACCGTCGCGCAGGGCGGTTGTGTGATGCGGCAACAGATTGTTCAGGGCAGCCAGTGCTTTTTCCGCACGGTATTCCTGCCAGAACGAAAAAATACCGTTGATCAGAATCACGCCTAACACCGCGTACCCTAAGGTCGCCATGCCCTGCCCGGGGTCGCGCCACTCGGCAAAAAATGCCAGCCCTGCGGCTAACCATAAAATCAGCGCAAAAAAGTGGGTGAATTCCCTGAACAGCCTGATAAAAAGCGGGGTACCTGCAATTTTTTCCAGCTGGTTGGCGCCATACCGCGCCTGGCGCAGTACGGCCTCCCTTTGCGTCAACCCCTGTTCAGAGCTACGCAGCTGTGTGTAGAGCTTTCCTATCGGGTGCAGGCTCATAATTTCCAGTCAGTAGTTTCCAAAGAACCGGAGTCGGACGAATTGTTCGACAAGCTAACATGATTAAGCGTACGTTGATGTGCGGTATAACACAGACCATCAACATCAGACGCTGACAACCGCTTTCGGGATTATAATGAGAAGCGCTGCGGGATGCTGCTAACTTTTCTGCTTAACAGTCAATAAGTTAAATCAGATCAAACCGCCTCCTTCAGAAAACCATCGAGAAAATGTCATGCCAGAATCAGCAATTCGTATCCTGATCGTAGATGACGAACATCTCACCCTGAATCTGCACGTCTCGATGGTGAGGCGCGAAGGTTACCAGCATGTGGAGTCGGCTAAAAACGGGCACGAGGCGCTCAAAAAATTCCTCGTTCTGAAACCCCAGATCGTTTTTCTAGATATCGAAATGCCCGACCTCGACGGCATTGAAACCCTGCGCGCGATCAAAGAATTTGGCATCACAACCCAGGTTGTCATGATCAGTGCCTCTTTAACGTCTGAGCGGGTAAGCGCTGCACGCGAAGGGGGGGCTGCCGGTTTCATCGTCAAGCCCGCCTCACAAAAGCGACTCGCTGATGCGGTTCAGACCTGCATAAAGCGCTGCAGTCAGGAAGAGGGCGACATAGAGCTATTTATCATGGCCTGAGTTGTGCCAGCTTAATCAGTTCTACTTTAGCAACGTCTCAAACTGTTCGACGGGCACCGGCTTGCTAAAAAGATAACCCTGATAACTCAAACAACCTTGTTGCATCAATAGCGTTAGCTGATCTTCTGTTTCAACACCTTCTGCGATGACATTCAAACGGAAATTCTTGGCCAAATCAATGATGGTTTGTACCATCACCGCATCGTTCGGATCGGTCGTCATGTTGCGAACAAAACTCTGATCGATTTTGAGCTGGTCTAGCGGCAATTGTTTCAAATATGACAGTGACGAATACCCTGTTCCGAAATCATCCATCGACAATTTAACGCGTAACACTTTCAGTGCATGCATTTTATTAATCACATCAGTGACATTGTTGAGCACAACGCTTTCGGTCAATTCCAGCTTCAATCGTGAAGCATCCACGCTGTACGTGCGCAGCAGATCAGCCACCTTCGTTACAAAATCCGGCTGACTAAACTGATAGGCACTCACATTAACAGCCAGCGTCAAGTGTTGAGCCTGCGCAATATTCGCCCATGCGGCCAACTGCTGGCAGGCCGCTTCCATGACCCAGTCACCTATCTCAATAATGGATGAGCTTTGCTCCGCAACAGGAATAAACTGTGCAGGAGGGACCATCCCGCGTTCCGGATGAAGCCACCGAAGCAGCGCCTCAGCGCCAATGGGGCGAAGCTTATGATCGACCTGAATCTGATAATACAGATGCATTTGCCGATGAAGCACAGCCAGACGCAGATCCGCCTCGAGAGACGCGCGCATCTCAACGGCTAGCTGCATGGCGGGATCAAAAAATCGAACTGAATTACGCCCTGATTCTTTCACCTGATACATTGCCATGTCGGCCTGTTTAAGCAAGCGCGCATTCAAGTTCGAAGTGCAACAGCCGCTGGTTGCTTGGTGTAGCGTAT
>JBAXJT010000024.1:0-36073 GCA_037137715.1 Nitrosomonadales bacterium | reverse complement strand
GACTCCTTATATGCATAACCCCCTCCGGAAACGGCGGGGGTTTTTGCTTTTTGCTACGGAGTCGATAGAAAATTTAAAACGTACAGTGAATCAAGTGTCTAGAACAGTTGGATGTCATCCGTAAAGTGTTCCGCGACTAGCTTGCCTTCGGCCAGTAATCCTTCGTAGAAACAAACCTGGTTTCTGCCGTGCTCCTTGGCATAATATAGCGCCTGATCTGCACGACCAACAAGGGTGGAGGGGTCATCTATGCCGTTAAGACAAACATAGCCGATACTGATAGTGACGCGCCCGACTTGCGGAAAATTGTAGTTTTCAATGGCATTGCGAAAGCGTTCTAATACTTTTAATGAATTCGGCTGGCTCGTCCTGTCCAGTACGACGACAAATTCCTCACCGCCAAAGCGAAATAATTTATCGGTTTGCCGGAAGTTTCTTTGCATGCACCGTGAGAGCAACAATAGGACCTCATCCCCATACAGGTGTCCGAATTCATCATTGATACGCTTAAAGTGATCAATATCCATCACGGCTAGCCAGTGAGGAAGCTCTGTAGAAGGTTGCTCCCTAGAGTGGGAGTTAATCTCAATTTTCGTTGTATCGACCGTAGTGCACTCGGTCAGCATTTTCTCAAGATTATTATCAAAGGTGCGGCGATTGAGCAGACCAGTAAGGGTGTCCGTCTCGCTTTCATCCAGTAAATTCAGATAATTACTGTAGATGGCCAAAATTGAACGCAAGAGTACAAGGTGGCTATCGAATTTGACATCAAGGGTCATCACCAGCAAAGCGGAAATATTCTGTTTGCTATGGATTGGAATAATGACCCGGATCATACGGTCATCCAGCGCTGTGATTGACTCACAACCGGCATCCAGCACAGCTCTAAATTCACTCCGTTCTGAAACGATAATGCTGGGTTCGGTATTGATCGCGCTAGTTGCCAAGCCGCTTTGCTGTGCGACGAGTATCGCCTCGTCACCTAGCAGTCTGTAGAGGGTTATTCCACCATGCTCGATCAGTGCAGACAAGGTGGCAACCAGTGTGCGCGCAATGAGTTCGCGATCTCTTTGACCTGTCAGTGCCGCTAAGGACTGCAGCGACAGGCTTAGTGTGCTATTGAAGATAGGAAGTAACATGTCGCGTTGCCTTCGAAAAATGGACTACCGAGTATGAATAGTAACATTGACCGATAAACTGTTGCATCGACTGATGCAGTATATTTTGCGACGCGTGCTCTAAATGTTTGCGCAGCGAGGGCAGTGCGGGTCTTTTGTAAAATGACTTTGCCTGAAGCACATATCGAGCGCATTAACGGTCAACAGTCTACTTGATAAGCCAGATTTTATGCCGATCAGTAATTTGAGTGTTTCGGCAGCTTGTATCGTGCCAATGATGCCGGTTAGCGGTGAAAAGATGCCTGTTGTTGCGCAGCGTAAGTCTTCTGATTCTGCATCTTCAGGGAACAGGCAGTTGTAACACGCCGCCTCTGGATCTTTGAAGTCAAACACGGCCGCCTGGCCTGAAAATAGGATGGCGGAACCTGACACGAGCGGCGTACGGTGGGTCAGGCAAGCCTGATTGATGGCGTAACGCGTGGGAAAATTATCGCTGCAATCGAGCACCACGTCGTGGGTTGCGACCAGTTCACTTAATTTCTCAGCATTAGCGCGCTCGGCGACCTGCTGGCAATGCGTATCGGGATTGATGTCCTGTATGGTCGCTGCGGCTGAACTGACTTTAGAGAGGCCAATGCTGGAGGTACGGTGAGCGATCTGGCGTTGCAAGTTGGACAGATCAACCACATCGTCATCACACAATGTGAGGTGCCCGACCCCGCTCGCTGCAAGGTAGAGCGAGGCCGGTGAACCTAGCCCGCCTGCGCCTACAATCAGGACACGGGACGTCAGAAGCCGCTGCTGGCCTTCGATGCCGATTTCGTCGAGTAGTATATGTCTACCGTAACGCTGCAGTTGCAAGTCATTCATGCCGTGACATTACTCGTACTCACGCAATTGAGGTGATTTTCCGGCCGGGTCATGGTTGTGCTGCACGCCGATACCGACAAACACGTCCTTTTCATTTTTCTTCGTGAGGTGGCCGCGAATTTCCATGTTGTGACGCGAGGTATCTTCGCAATAATGAATAATATTGCGCCCGACATGATGAAAAAAACTCTGATCGAGTTGGAATCCTTCCTGCTCGAGGGCATGCTCTAAACCAGCTAGGGTATAGTCTTGCAAATTGTAGTGGATTTGCAGGGCGTGAGCACGAGAGGACTTCGATGCCTTCAGGTTGGGAAGGCCGCTCAAAAGGAGTAGCGCGCGCTCCGCTTGAAAGGCAGGCTCCGTCGCAAACAACAGTTCCCGTGTCTTTTCCATGTCGAAAGGATTGATCATGACGTCTCCTTGGTGTCTTATTTTCCTTGCAGGATTTTCATGCCTTTGAGCAGGTTGAAAGCCTGATTCAACTGATAATCATTTTTTGATCCGTATTCGGCCGGGGGCTGCTTTTCAGTATTTCCCTTAGGCGACGTGTCTGCTTTGACGGTCAACGGGCTCTTGTCTTCAGGTTGCTTGTCATTGGTCAAATGCTTTTCTAGATCGGCTTCACGCAAACGGAACGTATTGTCAGAAGCTGATGTCGAGGGGTCTTCTGCCAGAATGTCCGGCACGATGCCCTTCGCCTGAATCGATCGCCCGCCCGGTGTGTAATAGCGTGCCGTGGTCAGTTTGATGGCCGTATTATTTCCAAGCGGTAGCACCGTCTGTACCGAGCCCTTGCCGAAAGTCTGGGTTCCCATGATGACCCCGCGCTTATGATCTTGCAATGCACCCGCAACTATCTCGGATGCGGATGCTGAACCGCCATTGACCAGCACCACTAAAGGCACGCTCTTGATCGAGGCGGGAATGTTTTTGATGTAATCATTCTTGTTGTTGCCGCGCAGATAGTATTCAGGCGACGCGGTAAGTCGCATCTTCGCATCCTCGGTGCGCCCTTCGGTGTACACCACCAGTGCATCTTTGGCCAGGAAGGCGGCCGACACCGCAACGGCACCATCGAGTAATCCGCCCGGGTCGTTACGTAAATCCAGTACCAACCCGTTCAGTGCACCCTTGTTTTCTTTGACCAGCTTATCCAGCGCGGTGGCCAGATTTTCTCCTGTGTGCTCCTGGAATTGTGTGATGCGAACAAAACCGTAGCCGGGTTCAGCCAGTTTGGCTTTTACACTCTGCACCTTGATTACTGCCCTGACCACGGTAATGGTCAATGGTTTTTGTTCATTTTTACGCAGTATCGTCAAGACGATTTTACTGCCTGGTTTGCCGCGCATGCGTTTGACAGCATCGTTCAACGACAGGCCTTTGACCAGTGCATCATCCAGTTTGAGAATCAGATCGCCGCTTTTAACGCCCGCCTGATAGGCCGGGGTGTCCTCAATAGGCGAGATGACTTTGACCAAACCGTCTTCCATACCGACTTCGATGCCCAATCCGCCGAATTCGCCTTGCGTGCCGACCTGCAAGTCCTTGAAGGCATCCGCATCAAGATAGGCTGAATGCGGGTCAAGTCCATTGAGCATGCCGTTGATGGCTTCGGTGAAGAGTTTTTTATCGCTGACAGGCTCTACATAACTGTTTTTGATATGACCGAACACTTCAGTGAAGGCGCGCAACTCTTCGATGGGGAGCGGAGAAACCAGCGTTTCCTTATCGGCTAGGGCCGCGAAATGCAGGCTGAGTGCAACCCCTGCGACCAATCCAAACCCGACCAATCCCGCTTTTTCCAGACGACGCATAGTATTTCCTTTTATTTTTTAGCCAGCCACTTGGTAGGATCGAGTGGATGACTTTCATGACGCAGTTCAAAGTATAAACCGGAATCCGTATTTCCACCGCTGTTGCCGACGGTTGAGATGGCATCACCGCCGCGAATTTCATCGCCGACCTGTTTGTAGAGCGTTTCATTGTTGCCGTATAAACTCATGTACGCATTGCCGTGATCGACGATGATGAGATTGCCGAATCCTCGCAACCAGTCGGCAAACACGATGCGGCCGGCGGCAACCGCTCTGACCGGTTGACCGTGAGGCGTGCGAATAAATAAGCCCTTCCAGATCACGGTACTGTCGGGACGGGTGGTGCCAAATTGATTGGTGATTTCACCTTTGACGGGCAGAGCCAACTTGCCCAGCAGGTCTGCGAAGGGCTTGCCGTCAAAGCGGCTATCTGGAATATTGGTATTGTGAAACAGCGTCTTGGTCTTAGGTTTTGCGAGCATTTCGGCGATTTTGCTCACCAGACTGGCCAGCCTGTTTTCATCATGCTGCAAACGTGAAATCTCTTTGCGTTGCTGCGCGAGTTGTTTGGAGATTTGACCTAACACCTGTTGCCGGTCTCGCTGGTCCTGCGTTAATTTGTCTTTTTGAGTGGCCTGCTCCAAACGCAGATTAGCCAGCGTTTCGCTTTGGGTGTGAACGGCCGCGGTGACGGTATTGAGTTCCGTGAGATCGTGGCGCAAACTGGCTAGCCAAGTGGCCCGGTTACGCGCAATATATTGAAAGTATTGCAAATCTCGTGCAACTCTGTTCGGGTCCTGATTATCCAGCATCAGTTTGAGATAGTCGTGTTTCCCGCCCAGATATTGCTGATAGAGCAATTTTTCGAGTAAGGCCTGTTGACGTGAGATATGTTGGCCTAATTGTTGGCGTTGTGCTTCGAGGGTGCCTAGTTTTCGATCGGCATCGCGTTGCTGTTCCGATAATTGTGCCAACCGGCGATTGCTGTCGCTGATGGCAAGTTCAGATGCGCGCAAGGCATCAGCCGCCTCGGTTTTGGATTCGCTGGTTTTGCTGATCTCGCTTTGCATCGTGCTGATGCGATGACGCAGGTTCTCCAGTTCCTCCTGCTGGCTGGCCGAAACGTTACCGGCCAGCAAACACAGTATCAGCGCAAATTTCACGAGAGTGTGATCAAACTGTGCCCTGTCATTTCTGCGGGTTGGGACAGTCCCATCATGTACAACAGGCTGGGTGCCAAATCGCGCAGCGAGCCACCCTCTGTCAGCGTGCCGGGGCGACCTACATACAGGAAGGGGACCGGGTTGAGCGTATGCGCGGTATGCGCCTGATGGGTCGTGTTGTCCATCATCTGCTCAGCATTGCCGTGATCCGCTGTCAAGATGACTTCGCCGCCGATGGCCTGCATCGCTTTAACGATGCGCCCGATACACACATCCAGCGTTTCGATCGCCTTGATAGCGGCGTCCATATTGCCGCTGTGTCCCACCATATCGCCATTAGCGTAGTTACAAACGATCAGCGGATACTGCCGGCTCAAAATGGCGGCTTCCAGTTTTTCGGTGACGGTGTACGCGCTCATCTCAGGTTGCAAGTCGTAGGTGGCCACTTTAGGGGAAGGGACCAGAATGCGATCTTCACCCGGATAAGGTTCTTCCTTGCCGCCGCTGAAAAAATAGGTGACGTGGGCGTATTTTTCCGTTTCAGCGATGCGCAACTGTTTCAGGCCGAGGCCGGCGACGTATTCGCCGATGTCGTTGTGGATGGTGTCGGCCGTATAGGCACACGGCAGGGTGAACTCGGAACCGTAGTTGCTGAGCGTGACGTAACTGCCGAACTTGGGCAGGTGCGCGCGCGCAAAGCCGCTAAAGGCTTCATCAGTCAGTGCCCTAGTGATTTCGCGTGCGCGATCGGCTCGGAAATTCATAAAGACGACGACATCACCATCTTGCATGGTGACAGGTGGTTCGCTCTCGGCACAAATTCGGGTGGGTTTGACGAACTCATCCGATTCGTCGCGCGCATAGGCCGCATTCAGACCGCTGAGCGCATCGGTTGCAGAATAGTCGGCTTGTCCTTGGGTCAGTAGTTCATAGGCCGGTTGCACGCGTTCCCAGCGATTATCCCTGTCCATGACATAAAAACGACCAACAATGCTGGCAATTTCCCCGACCCCTAATGCAGCGCATTTGTCCTGCAAGGCCATCAGCGAAGGCGCCGCACTTTTTGGCGGGGTGTCGCGTCCATCTAGAAAAGCGTGTAGATAGATTTTTTTGAGGCCATTTTTAGCCGCCATTTCCAGCATGGCGTGGATGTGGCACTCGTGGCTATGCACGCCACCGGCTGAGAGCAGTCCCATGATGTGCAGGGCGCTGTCATTGTTTTTTGCGACCGAAATGGCATCCAATAACGCGGGATTCGTAAAGAAACTGCCGTCTTCAATGGCGACATCCACACGGCTCAAATCCTGATACACGATGCGTCCTGCGCCGATGTTCAGATGGCCCACTTCAGAATTCCCCATCTGATTGGCGGGCAGTCCAACATGTTTTTCAGAGGCATTAATCAGTGTGTGCGGATAGGTCTGCCACAAGGCATCCCAGTTAGGCTTTTTTGCGGCCAGAATCGCATTGGAGTCGGTATCTTCACGATAGCCGAAGCCATCCAGAATAAGCAATAAGACAGGAGTCGCTTTCATTGGGGTAGAATATTAGACGTTGTTAATTTAATGGGCCTATTTTAACCGAATTGGCCGACGAGCGTGTTATAAGGGATGAGTATGACGAACAGATTAATTGATAAAGAAGAAGATATTCAGCAGGCATCTCAGGCAATCAAGGCCATAGCGCACCCGTTGCGCTTGAAAATTTTGTGTGTGTTAGGCGATCAGGAAATCAGCGTTCAGGATATCGTAGAACATGTCGGCACCTCGCAAAGCAATATCTCCCAGCATTTGGCGATTTTGCGTGACAAGGGGGTGTTATCAACCCGCAAGGAAGCAAATAAGGTGTATTACCGGATTGGTGATTTGCGCACCTTAAAACTCGTCAGTATGATGCGTGAGGTTTTTTGCACTTCGTAGTTTATTGAATTAAAGTAGTTTTTTATAATTTTCTGCCTTTTGGCGCGGGCCCGAAATGGCTGCAAAAATATCCATTTTTGTAGTCTTTAGTATTAGAGATTTATTATATAATAATATGCAAGTTTGGCTGTTGGCATTGATTGGGGCAGCCTGCACTTAAAACGAAGTATTCGTTGTATTTAAAAAACTAACACATTTGAAGGGACGCAAATGGCACGAGTCGTGATTTTAGGGGCGGGGATCGCAGGGCATACCGCGGCCAGGCATTTGAATAAAATGATAGGCCGTCAGCATGAGGTGGTGGTTGTCTCACCGAATGCAAAGTGGAACTGGATACCGTCCAACATCTGGGTGGGCGTTGGACAAATGAAGGAGGAGGAAGTCACCTTCGATTTGGCTGAAGTTTACAAAAAAACGCACGTGAAGTTTCTTCAGGCGCGAGCGCTCTCAATCAGTCCGGCAGGCGATGGCGGGAGTGATAGCCCTTTCGTGATGGTCGAATACACCCATTCTGACAAAGCGGGCGTGACGGAAAAAATCACTTACGACTATCTGATCAATGCCACAGGACCGAAGCTTAATTTTGGCGCGACCGAAGGCTTAGGGCCTGAACACGGTCACACCGTTTCGGTTTGCACGGCAAGTCATGCGATTGAGGCTAATAATAAGCTTCAAGCGACGATCGACGATATGCGTCGGGGCGAGCGGCGCACGATCGTCATCGGTACCGGGCACGGCATGTGCACTTGTCAGGGGGCGGCATTCGAATATATTTACAATGTCGATCATACGCTGCGTGAAGCGGGCGTCCGCCACATGGCGCGCATTGTTTGGCTCAGCAATGAGTATGAGCTGGGCGACTTTGGCATGGGCGGCGTGCATATCAAGCGTGGCGGCTACATCACCAACGGCAAGACCTTTGCCGAATCGCTGATGGTTGAGCGTGGCATCGAGTGGATTACCCGTGCCCACGTTAAAAAAGTCGAAGCTGGCAAAATTCACTATGAAATTCTCGATGGCAGTTTTCACGAGCTGGCATTCGATTTCTCGATGCTGATCCCGCCTTTTGCAGGGGTGGGTCTCAAGGCGTTTGACAAGGCAGGTGACGACATTACAAGTTTAGTCTTTGCGCCGAACGGGTTTATGAAGGTGGATGCCGATTACACCCCGCGCCCTTATCTGGAATGGAGCGCGAGCGACTGGCCGAGAACCTATCAGACGCCGGGTTATGCGAACATCTTTGCGGTCGGTATTGCCTTCGCAACGCCTCATATGATCAGCAAACCGATGCAAAGCGCGAATGGCACGGCGATCAATCCGACCGCACCAAGAACCGGCATGCCTTCAGCTGCAATGGCGATGGCGGTGGCCAAGAGTATCAGCGATATGATCAACGGTGCGCAAAAGCCTACCCATACCGCGTCGATGGCTGAAATGGGTGCCGCGTGCGTCGCGTCAACCGGTTCGCACGTGTTTAAAGGGACCGCAGCGACCATGACAGTTTATCCTGTCGTGCCTGACTTTGAAAAATACCCCGAATACGGTCGTGATCTTGATTTGACCTTTGGTGAAATCGGTCTGGCCGGTCACTGGATGAAGTATTTGCTGCACCATGCTTTTATCTACCAGGCAAAAATGAAACCGGGCTGGTCCTTTATTCCCGACTAATCACGCAATTTTAGGAGTCGTCAATGTCAAACAAAATTACCAACAGAGAGCCTTATCAACAGGCGTATTATCCACCGTCACCCACCGGCCTCACGCGTTACATGAGGACGTCGCTGATTTGGCAGGGTATGCGTTTTATGGTGATCAATTATAAAATTCTCAAGTTGATGGCAAAATCACACCATTAGGATTTGCTGTAAGGTGTTTTCAAGCGGAATAGGTTGAGCTTGTCTTTTACCCAATATATTAGTATATTCTAATATATTGGGTTCGCGAGGATCAGAATGGATGAGGGAGTGGCCGTGAAAAAACTGTGGTTAGTAAGTTTGCTGATGATGGCAACAAGTGCCTATGCGGCCGAGCCTGTGGCGGTGGTCGACTATCGCGAGGTGGCGCAGACTTATCGTGCCGAAGGCATGGTCGAAGCGACCCGGCAATCTACCGTTTCCGCGCAAATTGGCGGTCGGGTGAAGGAAGTCAATTTCGATGTGGGCGATAGCGTCAAAAAAGGCCAGATCATCTTGCGCATCGACGAGCGTGAATCAGCACAAGCACTGGCGGGCAGTCAGGCTCAGGTGCAGCAGGCGCAAGCGAATGCACAAAATGCCAAATTGACCTATGAGCGTTCGCGCCAGTTGCTCGCGCAGAAATTTATCAGTCAGGCTGCACTCGACAAGGCGCAATCCGATTATAAAGTGGCGTTAGCACAAGCGGCGGCAAGCGAGGCGGGGGCTGGACAGGCGAGTCTCGCACACGGCTACACGGCTGTCGTTGCGCCGTATTCCGGCGTCGTGTCGGCGCGGATGGTGGAATTGGGCGAGATGGTGATGCCGGGTAAGCCGTTGATGACAGGTTTTGACCCGTCTGAGATGCGCGTGGTGGTCAGCGTGCCGCAATACAAGATGGGCAATATCGGCGCGCACCCTGAGGCGATGGTCGAAGTGCCCTCTTTAAATCGCTGGATCAAAGCCGATTCGAGCAAAGTGCAACCGGTCGCCGACGCCCGTACGCATAGCACGCAGGTCCGGGTGTATCTTCCTGCCAATGAAGCTGGCTTATACCCGGGAATGTTTGTGCGCGCCCATTTTGTCGTCGGTAAGGTCAAAAAGCTGGTGATTCCTGAAAGCGCGGTGTTGCGTCGCAGCGAGGTGGTTGCCGCTTACGTTGTAGATGACAAGGGTGTGGCCAGTTTGCGCCAGATTCGTGTGGGAGAGACCGCCGCTGAAGGATTGATTGAGGTCTTGTCCGGCTTAAAAGCGGGCGAAAAAGTGGCGCTCAATCCCGTGAAAGCAGGAATGAAGCAGTAATTGATAATGATTGATTATCAATGGTTAACGAGGGGTTGATAGGGATGGGTATTTCAGGACGTATTGCCAGACATTTTTTACACTCGCAGATGACGCCGCTGCTGGCTTTAGTTGCCGTGTTGCTGGGCTTGTTTGCGGTGTTGGTCACGCCGCGCGAGGAAGAGCCGCAGATCAATGTCACGATGGCGAACGTGCTGATCGCTTATCCCGGCGCATCGGCGCAGGATGTGGCGCAAACGGTTGCTACGCCTGCCGAACAGGTGCTCTCGCAAATCGCCGGTGTCGATCATGTGTACTCGGTCGCGCAACCGGGGATGGCGGTGATCACCGTCCAGTTCAAGGTCGGTGAAGCGCACGTCCCCTCCTTGGTTAAGCTGTATGACGTCGTGCATTCCCATTCGGACTGGTTGCCGCAAACGCTGGGCGTCGCTACGCCTATCATTAAGGCAAAAGGCATCGATGACGTGCCTATCGTGGCGTTGACGTTGTGGCGCAATCAGCAGATAGGTGGCGGACTGGAACTCACGCAGGTGGCGCATGCCATTGAATCTGAGTTAAAGCGTGTACCCGGAACACGCGAGGTCTCTACGTTAGGCGGTACGCAGCGTCAGGTGCGGGTGCTGCTGAACCCTGAAAGCCTGAATGCGTATCAGTTGTCCATGCAAGATGTACGCGCTGCGTTGCAATCGGCTAATGTGTCAGGAAATGCCGGGTCGCTGGTGCAGGGCAATCGCGAAGTGATCGTGCAGACGGGTAGTTTTCTGACCGATGCAAATGAAGTGCGGCAATTAGTTGTCGGCGTATCGAACAACAAGCCGGTGTTTTTGCGCGATGTGGCCGATGTGCAGGACGGCGCCGATCAGCCGGGCAGTTATGTCTGGTTGGGTACGGGCCCTGCGGCTGACGACAAAGGCATCAAGGCGCGCGGAGAATTCACTGCCGTCACGGTGGCGATTTCCAAAAAGCCCGGAGCCAATGCGGTGGAGGTGGCCGACGGGTTACTCGCTCGCGTGGCAGAGTTAAAAGGTTCGGTGATTCCTGCCGATGTTGAGGTCAGTACCACGCGCAATTACGGCGAAACGGCCAACGACAAGGCCATGAAGCTGATCAAGAAACTGCTGTTTGCAACGGCGGCCGTTGTCGCGCTGGTTTGGCTGGCCATGGGACGCCGCGAAGCGATGGTGGTGGGTGTTGCTGTGCTGCTGACACTGGCGGCAACGCTGTTTGCATCCTGGGCGTGGGGCTTTACGCTCAACCGCGTCTCGTTATTTGCCTTGATTTTTTCAATCGGTATTCTGGTTGATGACGCGATCGTGGTGGTCGAAAACATTCATCGTCACCGAGCTTTGACCCCTGAGCAACCCTTAGCGCAGATTATTCCCGCTGCAGTCGATGAAGTCGGCAGCCCGACCATACTTGCGACCTTCACGGTGATTGCTGCCTTGTTGCCGATGGCATTTGTCAGCGGTCTGATGGGCCCGTACATGAGCCCGATTCCGATCAACGCCAGCATGGGGATGCTCATTTCGCTCGCGGTGGCCTTTGTCATCACGCCGTGGCTGGTACTGCGATTCTCAGGCTCACATCACGAAGCGGTCAAAGAGGCGGAGGAGTCTGCCATCAGCCGGTTTTTTCACAAGGTATTGAGCCCGTTTCTGAACGGCGAGCAGGGCAAACCCGCGCGTCGCAAGTTATGGCTGGGGATTTTGGCGGGACTCGTGCTGGCCGTTTCGCTCGGGGTGGTGAAGCTGGTGATTTTGAAAATGCTGCCGTTCGACAATAAGTCGGAATTTCAGGTGGTCGTTGATATGCCCACCGGCACGGCGCTCGAGCAAACTAATGCGGTGCTGCACGACATTGGCGCATATCTTGCCACCGTGCCTGAAGTGACCGATTACGAGGCGTATGCGGGGGCGGCGTCCCCGATCAATTTCAACGGACTGGTGCGTCAGTACTATCTGCGCAGTGGTGCTGAGCAAGGCGATGTTCAGGTCAATCTGCGCGATAAGCATCATCGCAGTCGCAGCAGCCATCAGATCGCCACCGCGATGCTCGAACCCATACAGAAAATTGCCGCAAACTGGGGCGCCAAAGTCAAAATCGTCGAAGTGCCGCCAGGGCCGCCTGTGATGTCGCCTATCGTCGCAGAAATCTACGGGCCGGATTACCAAGGCGCGCGCCGTGTTGCGAGTCAGGTACGCGAGCAGTTCGGCAAGACCGAGGGTATCGTCGGTATCGACGATACGGTCACGGAAGCAGCGCCCAAGTTGCAGTTGCATGTCTTGCAAAGCAAGGCGGCCTTGCTGGGCGTTGCGCCACGCGATATTGTCGATGTGATTAGCATGGCCTTGTCGGGTCAGGATGTCGCGTCCTTGCACGACGCGAGTGCTAAATATGCGCCGCCCTTGCGTATCGGCTTGCCGGGTGAATTGCGCAGCAGTATCGAAGAAGTGCTTAAACTCAATGTGCGTGCGCGTGACGGCGTGCTGGTGCCGATCTCTGAAGTGGTGCAGGTGCTGCCGGTTGCGCGTGATTACCCGATCTATCACAAGGATTTGCTGCCGGTGGTGTATGTGTTCGGCGATATGGCGGGGAAAATGGACAGCCCGCTGTATGGCATGTTTGGTATTAACGGTAAGGTCAGCGGTACACCGCTTGCGCAGGGCGGCACGCTGAAAAGTTACTTCTTCAAGACGCCGGGCGATCCTTATGCAGGGTACGCGTTGAAATGGGACGGTGAATGGCAAGTGACATTTGAGACATTCCGCGATATGGGCATTGCCTATGGCGTCGGGCTGATTCTGATCTATTTGCTGGTGGTCGCACAGTTCAAATCCTATCTGGTGCCCCTGATTATTATGGCGCCGATTCCCCTGACCATCATCGGCGTGATGCCAGGTCACGCCTTGCTGGGCTCGCAATACACGGCAACGTCGATGATAGGCATGATTGCGTTAGCGGGCATCATCGTGCGCAATTCGATCTTGCTGGTAGACTTTGTCAACTTGCAACTGGCAGGCGGCATTCCCTTGCAGCAAGCGGTTATTGCCGCCGCCGGTGCGCGTGCCAAGCCGATTGTACTGACAGGCCTAGCGGCGATGCTGGGCGCGTTCTTTATTCTGGATGATCCGATCTTCAACGGGCTGGCCATCTCCTTGATTTTCGGCATTCTCGTCTCCACCTTGCTGACGCTGGTGGTGATTCCGGTGCTTTATTACGCCACGCTGTATAAAAAATTCCAGTAAAATCGTCCAAATTAATTCTTAGGAGCTTTAACGCATGAACGCAGAACGCATTATTCGCATCGTCGCCGGTACTTTTGTCATGTTGTCGCTGGCGCTGGGCGTCGAAGGCAGCCCGATTTTTGTGGCTAAAAATTTCCTGTGGTTTACCGGTTTTGTCGGTCTGAACCTGTTTCAGAGCGGTTTTACCTCGTTCTGCCCGCTCAATAATATTCTTGCCAAGTTCGGGGTTAAAGGCGGTTCTTGCTAATAAACCGGCTGTCTCGTTTTACCTTTGCCCACATGAGTCTGGCGCTTGCCGGACTGATGTGGGTTTTGCCTTTTCTGCATTATCGTCACCAATATCCGCTCACCACGTTTGAGCAGGAGTGGTTAAGTGCGCTGATCGGCGTATTCGCCCTCACCTTGCTGCTAACCCGCGATTATTGGCAAGCACCCAGCCTGCCGCGCATCGTGCAATTGCCCGCAGCCCTGATCGCGCTGGTGTTGCTGCAATCATCCTTGGGGATGATGGCGTATTTCGACCAGTCCTTGCTCTATCTGTTATATCTGCTGTTCGCCCTGTTGCTGATGATGCTGGGTGCGAGGTTGCGCGAGCTATTCGGTCTGGATGTGCTTGCTGCTGTACTCGCGGGATTTTTGCTGGCCGGGGCTGAACTGAGCGCATTGATCGGCGTGTTGCAGCACTATCGCTGGCACAGCTGGTTCGATTCAGTGGTGGTGATGAAAGTCGCCACCGGCGTGTACGGCAATCTTGCGCAGCCCAATCATTTCGCTAATTACATCACGCTGGGGCTGATCTCGCTGGGCTTGCTGTTCGGGCAACGTAATTTGCCGGCAGGTTTCGTGGCGTTGCTCGCCCTGCCGCTGTTGTTCGTCTTGACACTGAGCGGGTCGCGCAGCAGCTGGCTGTATTTATTGTTCATGCTGCTGCTGGCCTGGCGCGGGATGAAGACGCTGCCGCAATTGCGCCCGGTAATGCATTATTGTCTGTTGTTGCTTGCGGGCTTCGCCCTTATGTATGGCCTTGTGCAACTGCCGTTTATGAAAGGGGCGGGCAGCAATTACAATCTATTTGAGCGGGTTGCAGATACCTCATCGGGCGGTATACGTCTGCAACTTTGGCATGAGGCCTGGCTGATCTTCAAACAGTCGCCGTGGCTGGGCGCAGGCTTCGGGCAGTTCGCATGGCAGCATTTTCAACTGGGCCCTGTGTTGCGGCAGGTCAATATTAATGGCTTGTACAACAACGCGCATAGTCTGGTATTTCAGTTGGCGGCTGAGGCGGGGATCGCCGGAGTGTTGGTGTTGTTTGCCGCCCTAGCTGTCTGGCTCAGGGGGTTGCGTACTTACAGCGCCGCGCACTGGTGGGGCTACGCCATGCTGGGTGTGCTGGCCATACACAGCCTGCTCGAATATCCGCTCTGGTATGTCTATTTTTTAGCGGTCGCAGCGCTCCTGCTGGGTATGCTCGATGAGACGCACTACCGTTTGCAGCTGCGCGGGGTGGGGCGTTTGTCGGTTGCGGCCATATTGTTACTGGGTTTGCTGACGCTGGTGCAGCTCAAAAGCGGTTATCAGCTGCTCAAGGATACGCTCGCGATACGACCTGTTTCCGGCAATGTGGCAGCAGCCTTTGAACATACGCGCAACGGTCTGATTCAAGTGCGCAGCGGGGCGTTGTTGTCGCCCTATGCCGATTTGTTCATGGCGGCGTATTTTGAGGTGAGTGACGAAAAACTGGCGGCTAAACTGGCTGTCAATTCGGGCGTGTCGCGATTTATTCCGATTGCGCCGGTGGTCTACCGGCAAGCCTGTTTGCTTGCACAGAACGGGCAGTATGAGGCGGCGCGGCGAGTGTATGAACAGGCGATTTGGGCCTATCCTGCAAATCAGGACGCGCGTGCGCAACTGGTCAAATTAGCCCAGAAAGACCCCGCACACTTTGCCGCTCTGCTAGAATTCGCCCTCAAGACAGAACAGGAGTATGCAAGTGCAATTCATAACAAGTAACTTTTTCCCGATTTCTCTGGCGCTGATGAGCGGCACCATGATTCTCTGGTCGATGCTGGGTAGTCGTGTGCGCGGGATCAAGGACGTGGATACCAATGCCGCGTTGCAACTGATCAACCATAAAAATGCATTTATTCTCGATGTGCGCGAACCGGACGAATTTAAAGCCGGACACATTTTGAATGCGCAACTGATCCCGCTGGGCAAGCTCAAAGAGCGCATCGGCGAACTGGCAAAGTATAAAGACAAGCCGGTGGTGGTGGTTTGCCGCAGCGGCAACCGTTCGGGTAATGCCTGCGTGGCGCTGGGTAAGAACGAATTTACTCAGGCTTATAATCTGGCAGGCGGCATGATGGCGTGGCAAAAAGCCAATCTGCCGACGAAAAAATAATGGCTAAGGTTGTGATGTACACCACCGAGGTGTGCCCCTACTGCATCCGTGCGGAACAGTTGTTGCACCGCAAGGGCGTCACTGAGATAGAAAAAATCCGCGTGGATTTGCAACCCGAATTGCGTATTCACATGGTAGAAATTACCGGGCGGCGCACCGTGCCGCAAATTTTCATCAACGAGCAACATGTCGGCGGTTTCGATGATCTGGCGGCGCTGGAACAGGCGGGCTCATTAACGGCATTACTGGCAAATTAACTTTAAGGATAAAACATGACTGACGCTGAAAATACCCAACCCGTGTTCAATATGGACAAAATCTATGTGAAGGATTTGTCTCTGGAAATCCCTCACGCGCCACAGATTTTTCTGGAACGCGACAATCCGCAAATTGAAGTGCAATTGCATACGTCAGCCGAAGGCGTGGATGAGGGTGTGTTCGAAGTCAATGTCACCGCAACCGTCACGGCTAAAGTGGGCGAAAAAGTCATGTTCCTGATCGAAGCGAAGCAGGCCGGAATTTTCACCCTGCGCAATTTGCCGGAAGCCGAAATGGAACCGGTGCTGGCTGTGATGTGCCCGAATATCCTGTTCCCGTACTTGCGTGAAGTGGTCTCTGACGTTGCCGTGCGTGCCGGTTTCGCGCCGGTCATGTTGAATCCGATCAATTTTGACGTGTTGTATCAGCAGCAAAAGCAACAACAGGCTGAAGCGGCAGCGGCAACAACACACTAATGCGCTACCCCGCCGTTTTGCGTCTGGCCTTGTTCTGCACAGTGTTGTGTGGAGCGAGCGCGGCGCAAGCGGTTGACTATGTTTCGGTCGGCGAAGCGAGTGCGATTTTGTACGATGCGCCGTCGCTCAAGGCGAAAAAGCTGTTCGTTGTGAGCCGTTATATGCCGTTTGAATCCATCGTAACGTTGGATAACTGGGTCAAGGTGCGTGACCGGACCGGCGGCTTGTATTGGCTGGAAAAGCATACGTTGACTAGCAAAAAATATGTGGTCGCGATCAATCCTTTGGTAGATGTCCGTGCGGAACCTGATGAGGGCGCCGCACGGGTGTGTCAGGTTCGTGCTCAGGTGGTGCTGGAGTGGATAGAAACGACTGGCACCGGTTGGATCAAAGTGCGACACAAGGATGGCGAAACGGGCTTTGCTCGCAGCAGTGAGGTCTGGGGCGAATGAACATTACCGTCATGGGGGCCGGTGCCTGGGGGACGGCGCTCGCCATCAGTCTTGCCGGTCAGCATCGTGTGACGCTTTGGGCGCGTGATGCAGCACAAGTGGCAGCTATGCGGGCATCACGCTGTAACGTGCGTTATCTGCCTGATGTGGCCTTACCTGATTCGTTGCAGTTGTGTGACGATTTTGCAGCGTCGCTCTCAGGTGCGGAACTCGTGATTTTATCCGCGCCAACGGCCGCGTTGCGCGAATCGCTCATCCGTCTGGCACATGCAAATTTATCCTGTGGTGTCATCTGGCTGTGTAAGGGCTTTGAGCCGGAAACGGCCTTGCTGCCCCATCAAGTGGCCGAACAAATTCTGCCCTGCGGCACGCCTTACGGCGTCTTGTCGGGCCCCAGCTTTGCACTGGAAGTCGCGCGCGGGCTGCCGAGTGCGCTGGTGCTGGCATCGAGCGATGAATCGTTTGCTCAGCGCACGGCGCAGGCACTGCACCATGCCAGACTGCGCGTGTATGCCAGTCGCGATGTGGTGGGCGTCGAGGTGGGCGGTGCGGTTAAGAACGTGATGGCGATCGCGGCAGGTGTGTGTGACGGCATGCAATTGGGCAACAATGCGCGCGCAGCCTTAATGACCCGCGGGCTGGCCGAAATTGCCAGGCTGGGGCTCAAGCTGGGCGGGCTGCCTGAGACGCTGAGCGGATTATCGGGTGCGGGGGATTTGATCCTGACTTGCACCGGTGATTTGTCACGTAATCGCCGAGTCGGTCTGATGCTGGCGCAGGGAAAAACGCTCGAAGAGATCTTGCAGCAGTTGGGCCATGTCGCCGAAGGCGTGTATGCCGCGCGTGAAGTGCACCGCCTAGCCGGGAATCTGGGCGTGGATATGCCAATTAGTGACGCGGTTTATCGCGTGCTGTACGAGCATATTCCGGTCGCGCAGATGGTCGCCAGTTTGCTCAATCGCACGGCCAGTCTTGAATTTAGCCAGTAAGTTTCGCCGCGCCGCCAAAATCGCATTGACGCCAGGCTTCGAAAACTGCCACCGCCACGGTGTTGGATAGGTTCAGGCTGCGGTTGTCCGGCAGCATAGGCAGTCGCACGCGCTGTGTTGCCGTCAATTGGTTTAACACGTCGGCGGGCAGCCCCCGGCTCTCCGGCCCGAACAAAAATGCGTCCCCTAGCTGATAGTGCATCTCGTGAAACGGCTGTGAGCCTTTGGTGGTCAGCGCGAAAATACGCCCCGCGTCGAATGCCGATAAACAGTCTTCCAGTTGTTCGTAGACACGCAGGCTGGAAAATTCGTGGTAATCGAGGCCGGCACGAATCAACTGCTTGTCCTCCAGAGTAAAGCCCAGCGGTTTGATCAGGTGCAACTGGCAGCCCGTATTGGCGCATAACCGGATAATATTGCCCGTGTTAGGCGGAATTTCCGGCTGGTAGAGAATTACATGGAACATAAATTGTCGTTAAGTCTTGTCAGTGAAGGGAAAAAAGGCTAACTTCCGCCAGCGTAGGTTTAGTTTCAATCATTCAGGGAAGAATTATGGCGCGTCCGGAGAAAGTTCGCATCGGCGATTTGCTGGTGAACGAGCAACTGATCTCATCTGATCAGTTAAAAGCGGCACTAGATGAGCAAAAACGCACGGGACGCAAGCTCGGGCGCGTACTGGTCGACAACGGTTTCGTCACGGAAGAGAAAATATCCGAGGCACTCGCCAAACAGCTCCATGTTCCCTATATCAACCTGAAGTATTACAACATCAATATCGAGCAGGTGCGCAAGCTGCCGGAAAATCAGGCGCGGCGCTTCCGTGCGATTGTGCTCGAAGATCGCAACGGCGTGTTGCTGGTAGGGATGGCCGATCCGACCGATTTGTTCGCCTTCGATGAAATCACCCGTATCGTCAAATGCGATATCGATGTCGCCGTGGTGACTGAAGGTCAGTTGCTTGAATCGATTGATCGCGGCTACCGGCGTACCGATGAAATCTCCGGATTAGCTCACGAGCTCAGTGAAGAGCTGGGCGACAGTTATGTGGACTTCGGTTCGATGACCAGCACGGTGGGCAGTGAAGAAGCGCCGGTGGTGAAATTGTTGCAGACCATGTTCGATGATGCCACGCAGATACGCGCGTCCGATATTCACATCGAGCCGCAAGAAGGCAAGCTGATGATCCGTTTTCGTATCGACGGCGCGCTGCATTTACAAACCGAAGCGCACAACAAGATCGCGCCGGCACTGGTGCTGCGACTGAAGTTGATGTCGGGTCTGGATATCTCCGAAAAACGTCTGCCGCAGGATGGTCGCTTTCACGTGCGGGTGCGTGACCAGGGGGTGGATGTGCGTATTGCAACCTGTCCTACCCAGTACGGTGAGGCGGTGGTCATGCGGCTGTTGCGTCAGGACGGCGGGATGGTGGGTCTTGATAAACTGGGCATGCCGCCTGATATGTTGCAGCGTTTTCGCGCCATCTTAAAACGCAGTAACGGCATGATCCTGGTCACCGGCCCTACGGGGAGCGGGAAGACCACGACGCTTTACTCCGCGCTGTCTGAACTCAATACGATCGACATGAAGTTGCTCACCGTTGAAGATCCGGTGGAATATCGGCTGCCGGGGATCAATCAGGTGCAGGTGAATGAAAAAATCGGACTGACCTTTTCCTCGGTGTTGCGCTCGGCGCTGCGTCAGGATCCCGATGTGATACTGGTCGGTGAAATGCGCGATGCGGAGACGGCACAGATTGGTTTGCGCGCGGCGATGACGGGCCATCTGGTGTTATCCACGCTGCATACCCGCGATGCGGCAGGGACCTTGTTCCGTCTGGTCGATATGGGGATCCAGCGTTTCATGGTGGCGTCCTCCGTGCAGGCGGTGATCGCGCAGCGACTGTTGCGCCGCATTTGCGAGAGTTGCAGCGAGAGTTATACGCCGACTCCTCAGGAGCACGAGTGGCTGGAAGTGGAAGGCGTGGGCATCGAAAAGCGCACTCGCCTGATGCACGGACGGGGCTGCTCGCACTGCAACGGTACCGGTTATCACGGCCGGATGGGGGTGTATGAGATGCTGGAGATGGGGCGAGAGATGGTTGAAGCGGCCGCTCACGACAGTGTCGGACACTTCATGACGGTTGCCGCCGAACACATGCGCGGGAAAACCCTGGTCGATCACGCATTGCAGCAGATGCTGCAGGGGCGTACCTCGGTGTCCGAAGTGATGCGTATCAGCAATCAGGTTGAAGAGTAGCCGTGGCCGCTTTTACCTATAAAGGCCGCAATGCGCAAGGCCGGATGGTGGAAGGCTCGCTGGACGGCGATGGCAGCGGTGCGATCGCTGATCAGTTGAGCGGGATGGGCATTATTCCCATCGACATCAAGCCTTCTGTGGGTAAGAGCGCAGGTACAGTGCAGGCGCCGGGCTGGTGGCGTCGCATGAATCAGCCGCCCATCACGCCGATGGATTTGATGCTGTTCAGTCGTCAGATGTACACGCTGCTCAAGGCGGGCGTGCCGATTTTGCGGGCGCTGGCCGGATTGCAGGAGTCGACGAAGAATACGTCGTTTGCCGCGATGCTGCAGGATGTGCGGGATAGCTTAGATAGCGGGCGCGAACTCAGCGCGGCGTTGCGTAGCCATCCCAAGGTGTTTTCGATGTTTTATGTCAGTATGGTGCAGGTCGGTGAAATGACAGGTATGCTCGATCAGACCTTTATTCGGCTGTATGCCTATCTGGATTTTGAGCGCGATATGAAAGAGCGCATCACGACCGCCTTGCGTTATCCTTCTTTTGTGGTGATTGCGATGGGCATTGCGATCGTGATTATCAATCTGTTTGTGATTCCGACCTTCGCCAAGGTCTATGCCGGTTTTCATGCTGAACTGCCCGCGATCACTAAACTGTTGCTGGGGTTTTCGGCATTTATGGTGAGCTATTGGTGGGTGATGATGCTGGCGCTGGCGGGGATGGTGATCGGCTTTCGCTATTACACCAACACACCGACCGGTCGTTATAACTGGGATCGCTACAAGTTAAAACTCCCGATCGTCGGGCCGATTATTTTCAAAGCGACCTTGTCGCGTTTTGCGCGCAGTCTGGCGCTCACGTTCAAGAGCGGGATGCCAATCCTTCAAGGGATGAATGTCGTCGGCATGGTGGTGGATAACGAATTTATGCGCAGCCGAATCGAAGCGATGCGGGAAGGCATCGAGCGCGGCGAAAGCATCTTGCGTACGGCTGTGGCCGCCGGTGTGTTTAACCCGATCGTGCTGCAAATGATTGCGGTCGGCGAAGAGACGGGGGATTTGGACGGATTGATGGCTGAAGTGGCCGACATGTACGAGCAGGAAGTCAAATATGAAGTCTCGACGCTAAGTTCCAAGATCGAGCCTATTTTGATTGTCTCGCTGGGCGCGCTGGTATTGGTGCTTGCGCTAGGTGTTTTCCTGCCGATGTGGGATCTGGGAAAAGCGGCAATGCATTAAAAAACAGGAATCAGGATTGAGGATTGAGGATGCAGGAATTATGTATAATTGCGTGCACTATTAGGAGGCTCGTTTAATGCGTCAATATCACCGTATACAAAAGCAGTTTTACCGCATCTGTCTCGTGTCGGAGCGAGATTCTCAGACGCTGGCGCTGGTGCCAGACGTTGAAAATGCCTACATGATTGTCCAGTTGCTCAAAGAGTCGCAGCGGCTTCGTGAAGGTCAGCGCATCGTCTCGTTTCCGTCGGTGTTAAGGCCGGATCCGGATGCGTCGAGTGAAAAGCTTGACAATGTCTCTATCGTGACCAGTGCGGATGATGTGACTTAAGCGCCAAATTTTTCTAGCATCATTTGATAATTTCGGGATGGCAGTTGTCGGCGCATCGTATTTCCCTTATAGTTCGCAAAGTCTGACAAAAAAGTCGGCCAAGGGCAGGCAAGCGCATAAATAACTACGAGGTTTTGCCTCGACTAATCAGGAGCGTAACAATGAAGAAGCAAGCAGGTTTTACACTGATCGAACTGGTAATGGTGATTGTTATTCTGGGTATTTTGGCAGCCGTTGCTGTGCCTAAATTTGTCAATCTGTCGACCGATGCGCGTAAAGCGACTCTGGCGAGTGCTGAAGGCGCGATTCGTTCCGCCGCCAATATGACTCACAGTGCGTCGCTGGCAGGTTCTATGGCGGCTGCAAGTAGTGTTACCGCAGAAGGGACCACCGTTACGATGGTTCAGTACTATCCTGCTGCTGCCAGCATTGCAACTGTAGCCGGGTTGGGATCAGGTTACACTGTGACCACATCAGGTACCACGACGACGATACAGGTAACGGGCGCGACAACGCCTGCTTCATGCCAAGTCACTTATACGGAAGCTGCCGTAGGTGCTGCACCGACCATTACGCCGACAAACTCTGGCTGTTAAGCAGTTCAGTAGTGCCGTGTGTTAAAACAGGGGAGCTTGCTCCCCTGTTTTATTAAGGGTCGTCTTAAAAAATAAAGCCGCAATCGGGTTGATGAATATCAATGTTTAAACCTATCTTGTCCAAAGGCTTTACGCTGATCGAATTGGTCATGGTGATGGTGATCGTCGGCGTTCTGGGCGCGGTGGCTGCACCGCGGTTTTTCGGCACCAATGTCTTTCAGTCGCGCGGCTTTGCCGATCAGCTCAAGGCGACGATAAGCTATGCTCAAAAAGCAGCCATAGCGCAAAATCATTTCGTTTGTGTGACGTTTACAAGCAACTGCGTTGAACTGACAATCGGTGCGACGAGTGCGTGTGATACCGAGTTGAAACGAATTTTTGATGTCGCAACTAGTTTTGATGGCATAAAACCACCACCTTCTTGCATTACAAATTCGAGTATTGTTTATTTCATCAAAGTCCCTTCGGGCGTTACTTTTACAACAACTCCAACGTCTTTTTATTTTGATACGCTAGGTCGTCCGAGTTTTATGACGGCGCAAAGCATTGCAGTCAGTGGCTATGCCACGCCGGTCATCGTAGAGGCGGAAACAGGCTATGTTCACTAAAGCCGGATTGAGGAGCGAGGAGCGAGTCGGGGGTTTCTCAATCCTGAATTCTCAGTCAGGTGCGAGCCTGATTGAGTTGATTATGTTCATCGTGATTGTCAGTTCGGCGCTGGCCGGGATTATGGTAGTGATGAATCAAACCAGCAAAGGCAGCGCAGATCCCATGCTTCGCAAGCAGGCGATGGCTGTAGCCTATTCGCTGCTCGAAGAGATTGAGTTGCAGGATTTTATTCCGGCGTCAGGCGTGCCGAGCTCCCCTGTAACGCTAGCGAATCGTACCTCAACTCACATAGTCAGCGATTACAATGGTTTTTCCATGGCGGGTATCTATTCGCTCTCCGCATCTTCGGTGCTGCCAAATTACAATGCCAGTGTTCTTGTGGCGCCTGCCGCATTGGGTAGTATTGCGGCTGCAAGTGCGGTGAAGATTTCGGTGACCGTGACAGGCCCGAATAATACGACGGTGGTTGCGACCGGCTACAGGGCGGCTAATGACCCAAAATAAACTTACCGTTCAATCCCAACACACTTCGTCGGGCTTTACCTTGGTCGAGTTGGTGATGGTGATCGTGATTACCGGCATTATCGGTAGCATGGTATCGGTGTTTCTCAAGTGGCCGGTGCAACAATACATGGATGTGGCGCGCCGCGCTGAATTGACGGGCATTGCAGATACTGCGCTCTACCGGTTGGCTGCTGACGTCAGTGCGGCGGTGCCGAATAGTATTCGTCAACAAAATCAGTTGTCTTTTGAGTTTGTGCCGGTCAAAGATGGCGGTAGGTACCTGTTTGATTCGACGGGTGCGGCATCGCCTGTTGGTGATCCATTGACGTTTGATGGAATAGATAAGACGTTTGATGTAATTGGGCCGGCGAATATTGTCGTCGGGGATTCGATCCTAATTGGCAGCACGAGTTCGTCGGGTAATTTTCCATACGACACAGGGGCTTCAGGTGTGCTTCGTTCGGTATCTGCAGTCGCGGGAGCTAATGTGACCCTTGCTTCAGGGTTGAGTTATGCCTATCCGCCGTATCGATATACTGTTGTGGAGGCATCTCAGAAGGCCGTGACCTATTCCTGTGAAGGCGTGGGGCTGTTAGATGGCAAGGGGTTGGGGAGTTTGGTGAGGTATTGGGGGTACGGGTTTAATAAGGTACAGGTTTTACCTGCAGCGTTGCCGTTAAATACTCAGCACGCGATACTGGCTGACAAGGTGAGCGGGTGCGTAATTAACTATAATACTATTCAGTCTCCTGATGGATCGCCGTCGAGATTAGGCGTATTGGAGGTAACCCTGACGCTGACTTCTGCACGCGAGGGCAAGCCCGAGAGTATTACCTTGTATCAGGAAATTCACGTGGTCAATGCACTATGAAAAAACTGCAAGCAGGTTTTTCTCTGGTTACTGCCATTTTTCTGCTGGTGGTGATTGCTACGCTGGGCACTTTTGCGGTGACGTTGTCGACTACGCAGAATCAGAGTCAGGCAATGGACGCCCTGGGTGCGAGCGGCTATCAGGCGGCGCTGGCCGGGGTGGAATGGGCGGCCTATCAAGTGTCAATCAGTGCTTCTAATGCTGCAAGTCCTGTGCCGTGTTCGACGAGCTTTTCACCCGGTGCGCTGGCCGGCAATTTGGCGCTGTTTACCGTGACCGTCAATTGCGCTGCATCATCAGTGGTGGAAGGCAGCACAACCTATTGGCTCTACTCTGTTTCATCGGTTGCCCAAACCACAGGCAATCCTGGTGATGTGAATTACGTGGAGCAAATCGCCACGGCCAAGTTGGGAAAATAGCGGTTATGATAGCGGCCATTGGATTTTCCTTCGCTGTAAATGAAAGTCGTTGCAACAGGAGCAATCATGGGTCTACCACAAGTACAAACGAAATTCAGTGCACAGGAGTATCTGGCCTGGGAGTCTGAACAACTGAATAAGCATGAATACGTGGCGGGAGAGGTGTTCGCCATGGGCGGCGCCAGGCAGGCGCATGTGATTGTTACGCTTAATTTGGGCAGTGCCTTGCGAGAACATTTGCGCGGTACGCCTTGCCGGCCTTTGATTGCCGACATGAAATTGAATGTGCAGGCGATAGATGCTTATTATTATCCCGATGTGATGGTGACCTGTCATGACGCGGATAAAGTTGCCGAACTTTATATTGAACATCCCAAGCTCATCATTGAGATACTTTCTGATTCCACCGCTTTATACGATCGTGGCGCAAAGTTTGCCGCTTATCGCAAAATCGAGAGCCTGGAAGAATACGTGCTAGTTGATGTGGATCGCAAGGGAGTGGAAAGTTTTCGCCGACAAGCTGACGGGCGCTGGTTGCTGCGTGATTTTGCGGAGGAAGATCGCTGCGTGTTCGAATCGGTGGCGTTGACGATGACGATGGCGCGTATTTTTGAAGATGCTTAAACCTAAATGCCGTCGTTGTTCACGAAATGTTTCTCGCAGGGATGCTGCTGAAGGCAATAACTCGCAAAGGCACTAAAAACACGCACAAATTTATGCGGTTATATTTAATCAGGGTTGCGCTGCGGCGGTAAAGAGCAGGAAATTCTAATGCATTGATTTGTTACGTTAATCTGTGCTTTTTGTAGAATGAAAATTTTTCAAGCTTAAATAAGCGAAGAGGCTGCATCGTGCTGCAAGCGGAGTGAAAATGAATAAATTAATCAGGCAGTTGGTGTGGGTGCTGGCGGGATTGCTGCTCTCGGTGAGTGCACAGGCGGCGACTTGTGCCAGCAGGGCCAATGGTATGTGGGGCAGCACGGCGACCTGGAGTTGTGGAAAAGTGCCGGCGAGCACCGATACCATCGTGCTGGCCTCTCCCTTTGCGGTCACATTGGATGCGCTTTATACCTCGTCATCACTGACGATTTATACCGGTGCGACACTGGTCGATGCCGGAAAAACGTTGACGCTCACAGGTACGCTGGCTAACAACGGCACGATTTCCGGCACGGGCATCATGGATGTCACGGGCGCTGCAGCGGTGATTTCCGGCAGCGGTGCGTATTCTGGCACTAAACTCTACACATCAGGCACCGGCCCGCAAATTGCGGCAGGGGCTATTCTTAATTTTTCCGGTACATCGCGATTTTATACCGGACGTAATGCGGCGGGAACTGTGGCCGGTTCGGTGTTGACCATCAATGGCACCATCAATTCGACGATCGCCACTGCGACAACGACTTTCTTTCGTTTTTATGCCAACAGCACCGTGATCGGTACAACCGGCGTGATTAATGCCAGCGTGTCTGCGGCAAGTTTTAATGCGGCTACGACGAAAGTCACCAATAACGGCAGTGTCAGTCTTAATAAAATCACGCAAAACGCGACGACCAATGCGTGGACGCAGGGGGTGAATTCGAGTCTGACCGTGACGGCGACCTCCACCGTAGGGGTGCTAACCGCATCGGCCACCGGCAATACCGTCACCTATACCTCGCCTGCCGTACCGATTTCGTCGCTCAACAAGACTTATTACAACCTGGCGGGAACCGGTGTGATCTGTCCGCACGGATTTACCGTGTTGGGTAGCAATCCTTGCGTGACCAAAGTGGGTGCAGGTTCTGTGACCTCCAGCCCGACTGCGTGCACCAATTTGACGGGTGTCGGGACGGTGGCGTGGAGCAATCCGGGGAATGCGCTGGTGTCAGATACGGCTTATTCCACGGCTGGAAACGTCATTAGAAACATCACGACCAACTATCTGAAATGCACAGGTTTCAATTTTGCCGCGATTCCGACCGGGGCTGCGATCAGCGGGATTACTGTATATGTGACGCGCAAGACCAGCGGCGGCACGATACGCGACGCCTTTGTCTATCTGGTTAAGGCCGGTGCCCTCAGTACGACACTGAACGCGGCAACGACGACCAATTACACGACCGCCGATGTGGCTGAAATGCATGGCAGTATGACCAGTCTGTGGGGGAAGACCTGGACGGATGCAGACTTGAAATTGTCGACCTTCGGGGTGGCTTTTGCGGCAAAGAATGCCAGCACGACTTCCAATACCAATCAGACGGTATCGGTGAATTTTATTCAGGTGCGGGTCGATTATGCGGCGACCAGCGTGGATCATGTCTCTGTGGCTACTGCCAACGTCGGATCGACCTGCACGATTTCTAATGTGACGATTACGCCGCACACGGCGGCACACGGCGCGCCGACCGGCGGTGGCGGCACGATTAAACTCACCACCTCGAGCGGTAAGGGGGACTGGAGTATCGTCTCCGGCACGGGAACATTATCGAATGGCACGGCCAACGACGGGGTGGCAACTTACACTTATGCAGCAGGTGAGAAGGCCGCGACCCTGGGGCTGATGCATACGAGTTCGGGGACGATCACCCTCGGTGTATCAGATAATGCGACGGGTAGTTCACTGGTTGCCAGTACGCCGGCAGCAGAACTAGCCAATACCATCATATTTGCAGGTGGTGGTTTTACGGTGACGAATGCCGCCGGCGTGGCGCTGAGCAACATGGATCAGATCTCGGGCACGACCTCGCCGGTTTATTATTTGAAGGCCACCAGTGCGACCTGCGGTAATGCCTTTACTAATATCGCGAAAAGCGTGGACGTCGCTTTCGAGTGTCTGGATCCTTTAACCTGTCAGAGTCCGGTGGTGACGATCAATGCTTACAATGCCGCAGGAACCGCTGTGGCCTCCAGCACGGCATTGACCACCGGTTTGCCCAACGGGTCTGATCCTGCGACGGCAACCACTTATAAGGCTATCTCATTGAATTTTAATGCAAATTCTCTGGCTCCTTTTACGTTGAGCTATCCTGACGTCGGCAGCATTACGCTGTATTTACGCTATACCCCGTCGAGCATCATCAGTGAAAGTATCCCGTTCGTGGTCAAACCGGCGGGCTTTGTCGTATCGAATATCAAACGCGTGCGCGATAATTTTGCCAATCCTGGGGCGGCCAATGCGACGGGGACTGGGTTTATCAAATCAGGCGAAGCTTTTTCGGTGACAGTCACCGCTGTAAATGCGCTGGGAGCGGCAACGCCTAATTACGGCCATGAAGTCACGCCCGAGCACGTGAAACTCTCCACCGCGCTGGTGTCGCCGGTAGGCGGCAACAATATTGCGATTACCTGTTCGGACCCCACTAGTTTGACGGCCTGCGATATGACGGGTGTGGAATTTCCTACCTTCGGCGCATTTACCGGCGGGGTGGCGGTAGGAAATAATTTCGCCTGGGATGAAGTCGGGGTGATTACGGTGACGCCGCATGTGGGCGACTCCGATTATCTGGGGGTGGGTGAGGTGGTCGGCACGACATCCGGCAATATCGGGCGCTTTACGCTGGCGAAATTCGCCCTGCAAAATCCTCTGTTGGACAATCGAACGGATATTTGCAACGGCGGCTTGCTGAACGCTAACATTTTGATACCGTGCCCGGCTTATACCTACATGGGCGAACAGATCGATGCCTCGTTCATTTTAGTGCCGGTGAGTATGGACGGCGTGCCGTCGCAGAACTATCAGAACTCGACTACGCCTGCGAATAATTATGCCAAACTCGATCCTTCCATTTTTGCTAATCTGAACCTCGCGGCGATCGATTCGACGACTGCAACGCCAAGTTATTTGACATCGCGTATCAGCAATGCCGGTATGCCGGTGGTGACCTGTGCTACCAGTCCCTGTTTCTCGCAACCGGGTGGTGCGGGCTCTCAGGCGCAGGCCGATATTAACGTGCCTTTCACGTTCAGTCGCGGGACGACAGCCGACGGTGTTTATAACGCGGTCGATATCGGCATTGCGCCGCTCGACAGCGATGGCGCGGCGGTCGAGGCAGTTGTCGGTACCGTCTGCAATAATCCAACTGTGGCGGCCTGTTATGACCTGGATACAGATGCGGTGGCAGGCAATGATCACGCGCTGCTCGGGACGACGGAATTTCGCTACGGCCGCAGCCGGATTTCCAATGCCTATGGCTCGGAATTGCTGGCGCTCTCGCTGCCGGTTTACATTGAATATTGGGATGGCACTTCCTATGTGTCCAGTGCGGATGACAGCATTTCCGCGTTAACCCTCGCGCTTAGTAACTATCAACTTAATCTCAGCGCTGGTAAAACCACGGTGACCAATCCTGTGATCAGCAACGGTTTAGGTGCGATCGGCCTCTCGGCACCCGGGATGGGCGGCAACGGCAGCGTCGATATCAGTCTTAGCTCGCCGGCGTATCTTCCGGGTAGCGCGCGTGCGACATTTGGCGTGTATGGCGGGAATCCGGTGTTCATTTATCGCGGAAGACGCGGGCGTTGAGGCGAATTAGGCCTGTAATACAGAATATATGCGGATAATCATTGACAACAGGCACTTGCTAAACTAACTTCGCGTACTTATGAAGATTCCGTCTATATCATCGTTACTCAAAGCCAAGCCGCGCGATGCCGGTTGGCTGGCGGTCGGGCTGACTGCGCACGGTGTTTTTTTGATTCAATTGTCATTTGATGCCGAAATTCCTCGTGTGCTGCGATGTGAATATCATGAAAATACCGCCGTTACGGTAGCTTATCTGGAGCGGCTGAAACGGGAATCTGAGTTGGGGAGTGAGGCATGCACAACGTTGCTCGCCGCCGGAGAGTACCAGATCATGCTGATGGAAGCGCCCACGGTGCCAGACAATGAGTTGAAAACGGCAATGCGCTGGAAAATCAAGGATAGCCTGACTTACCCGGTCGATGAGGCCGCGGTGGACGTGTTGCGCATTCCGGTCAATAAAAATCGTCCCGAGCATAGCCAATCCCTGTTTGCGATCGCCGCTCACAATGAGGTGATTAAAAAGCGCATGGCCTTGTTTGAACAGGCCAAATTGGCCTTGAGTATTATTGAAATTCCCGAGACGGCGCAGCGCAACGTGGCGCGTTTATTTGAACAGCCGGATCGTGCGCTGGCGCTACTGGCGTTCGACGAACAGGGGGGCTTGCTGACCTTCACGGCTGATGGCGAGTTGTATTTATCCCGTCGCATCGAGATCACGCTGCCTCAGTTGCGTGATGCCAATGCAACGCTGCGCGAACAGTATCGCGACCGCGTTGAGTTGGAACTGCAGCGCTCACTCGATTACTTCGATCGGCAGTTCAATCATTTGTCGTTAAGCCGTATCTTGCTCAGTGCGCCGGACGATTCAGGTCTGTTGGGCTATTTAATATCAACCGTGGGCATGACAGTGGAAGGCGTCGATTTGTCGCAGGTGCTCGATATCAGCGCCGTGCCAGCCTTGGCTGACAGTGAGTTCGCAGCAATGGTACTGCCAACATTAGGTGCCGCTTTGCGGCAGGAGCGACGCGCCTGATGAGCCAGCAGATCAATTTATTCAATCCTGAATTTCTCAAGCAGGAAACGCATTTTACTCTGGTAACCATGTTGCAGGGGTTGGCGGCCATTTTTGTTGGTGCGCTAATCTTGTATGGCTATGCGCTGTATCAGGTGCGTGAGTTGGATAAGCAGGCTGCGCAAGTGCTGGTGAGGCTCAATGCCGAACAGAGCGCGCTGGCAGGTTATTCAGCCGGATTCTCTCCGCAGAAAAACAATGAGTTACTCCAAAACGAATTGCTGCAACTGGAGAAAAAGGCCGGGGAAGTCAAATCGCTGACAGACACGCTGCGTGAAGGTCAGGTGAGCAATACCACGGGGTTTTCAGACTACCTGCGGGCCTTCTCGCGTCAGGTGGTGCCGGGGTTATGGTTGACGGGGTTTAAGGTGAGTGCGGCTGAAATTACCTTGAGTGGCGGCGCACTCGCGCCCGAATCGGTGCCCGCCTATATCCAAAAACTCAGTCATGAAAGCATCATGCACGGGAAAAGTTTTTCGAATTTGCAAATCCAGCCGGCCAAAGATGCCAAGCATTTGGAATTTACCTTGTTTACCGCGCCGGACAGCCAGCCATGAAACCGTATTGGGAATTGATCTGCACTAAAATTGACGCGATGTCGACGCGCGAGCGGGCCATGATCTTCGCAACGGCGGTGTGTGTGCTGATTTTGCTCTTGAATGCGCTGCTGCTCGATCCCTTGCTGGTCAAACAAAAAGCCATTTCCATGAAAATGGCGCAGCAGGAGCAGGAGGCGCAAAATTTGCAACAAGCCATCAAGGCGATCTTGCAAGCGCGGCAGGACGATCAGCATTCACCGTTGCGTGTTCGTATTAGCGAGTTAAAAGGACAGGTTCAGGAAAATGAACGTTTTCTTAAAGAGCGCAGTGCGAGATTGGTTGAGCCCGGCAAGATGGCTGAGCTGCTCGAGCAGGTATTGAGCCGTAACGATAAATTACAATTAATTGAATTGAAGACGCTGCCGCTGAGCTTGTTGCTGGAACAAAAAGCAGATGGAAAAACACCGGCGGCAGCGCCAGTTTATAAACACGGCGTACAAATTTCTGTGCGCGGCGGCTATCTGGATTTACTGCGCTACTTGACGGCACTGGAAAAATTGCCGATCCAGATGTTCTGGGGTGAGGTGAGTTTGTCGGTGGATAAACATCCGGATTCGCTGCTGACCCTGACGGTATATACGCTGAGTCTGGATAAAACATGGTTGACGGTATGAAGAACAGTCGTCAGTCATTAGTCGTTAGTCGCGAGTGGGGTCGGGTGCGTTTTCTATTCGCGGTTGCCGGGTTTTTGTTGCCGGTTTTCTGTTGTGCAGAGGAACTGGCTGATCCGACTCGTCCGCCGCTCAGTGTGTCGGCACCCGTTGATGAAGCGGTGCCCGTTGAGGTCAAAACGGAACCGGGTTTGCAATCCATCATTATTGCAAAAAATCACCGCGCGGCGATCATCGACGGACAGCTCATTGAGCTCGGCGGACCCGTGGGGGATGCGCGATTGATCGAAGTGAATGCAATGAATGTGGTGTTAAAAACGCGTAAAGGGCGGCAGGTGCTGATGCTGTTTCCTGATGTGCTGATTAGTAAGACCAAACAGGATGCGCCAGCAGTGCAGACCTATAAGAAGGCCTCAAACGGGGATAGAAAATGAAGAAAATCGGGGTGTTTTTCGCAGGATGTCTGCTGTTAACCGGCTGTGCGGCCAATAAGAGCCACAATCAGACGGTAGACGCAATCCGGCAGGAAATGAGTCAGGCCGTGCAGCCGAGTAAAGCGGAGGCCGTCAATGATGCGCTGCTGCCGCAGTTGAATGCTGCGATGCTCAAAGCAGATAGCAAACCGCTCGAGCCCAAGTTCGATCTGGCTGTCAACAATACGCCCGCGAGTCAGGTGTTTATGGCGATTGTGTCCGGCACGCGCTACAGCATGCTGATACACCCTGATGTGACCGGAAACATTTCGCTGAACCTGAAAGATGTCACCGTGTTTGAGGCGCTCGAAGCGGTTAAGGAAATGTACGGCTACGATTACAAGCTCGATGGCGCGCGTATTTTTGTGCAGCCGCTGAACTTGCAGACGCGTATTTTTCAGGTGAATTACCTGACCGGATTGCGTGAAGGCTCTTCCTCGCTGCGCGTTAAATCCAGTTCCGTCTCAGATAATGTGGGCAATACAGGCAATCAGGCGCAGGGGCAGTCGCAGGCCAATGCCATCACCGGCCAATCCTCGTCACAATATCAATACGGTTCGGGCAGCACCGATACCAGCAAAGTCTCCATGAAGAGCAAGTCGGATTTTTGGGAGGAATTGGAGCAGGCGCTCAGATTGATTCTGGGCGGACGGGATGCCTCCGATGGCAAAGGCGCGCGGCTGCCGGCCGATCGCAGCCTGTCGGTCAGTCCGATGTCAGGCGTGATCGTTATTCGTGCCTTGCCTGATGAGATGAGAAATGTCACCGCATTTTTAAAGGCCTCGCAAATTTCGGTTGAACGCCAGGTGATCCTCGAAGCGAAAATCATCGATGTGCAGCTCAACGAGAGCTTTCAGTCGGGTGTAAATTGGGGCGCGTTTAAAAACGGACTTCCCTACGGCCAGAATAACTATGCGTCGGCAGGTATTGGTGGGGCTGGTAGCGTGTTGAATCCGGCAACCCAGGGGGTGGGCGCTGCGCTGCTCTCCAGTGCGGCACTCAGTGCCACACCGGGCGCCTCCCTGCTGCCAAACACGGCCGGTGCCGGTTCGTTGTTTGGTCTGGCCTTCCAGACCAGCAGCTTTGCCTTGCTGCTCAATTTCCTTGAATCTCAGGGCGATGTGCATGTGCTGTCCAGTCCGCGCATCTCGACGTTGAATAACCAGAAAGCCGTGTTGAAAGTCGGCACCGATGAATTTTTCGTCACCGAAATTTCCGGTGGTTCTCAGGCCACCGTCAATGTGGCGGGAACCGCGCCGACGATTAAAACGCAGCCTTTCTTCTCCGGTATCGTGCTGGACGTCACGCCAAAAATTGATGAGAACAACGAGATCATCTTGCATGTCCATCCCTCCATCAGTTCGGTGACCACGGTCAACAAGGTGTTGAATCTTGGAACGACGACAGGGACCTATACCCTGCCGATGGCCTCCAGTTCGATTTCTGAAACCGATAGCATCGTGCGTGCGCGTGACGGTCAGATTGTCGCCATTGGCGGTTTGATGCGTCAGGATACAACGAACGGTGAGTCAGGCCTGCCCGGGCTGTCCAAATCGATATTCGGCCAGACTAGCAAAGTATCGAGCAAGCGCGAGCTGGTAATTTTGCTCAAGCCGACCGTGGTCGATTCGGATCGCGACTGGTCAGACGATATTGCGCGCAGTCGCGATCGCGTGGAAAACTTGAACCGCAAGGCCAAATGAGTGTGATCCGTGGTTTTTCGACTGTAGCGGCGCTATGTATTTAAAACACTTTGGTCTGCATGAGGCGCCATTTGGATTGACGCCTGACACCAGTTTCTTTTTCGCCTGTTCCAGTTATCAGGAAGCGCTCAATACCCTGCTGGTGGCCGCACATAACGGTGAGGGATTTATCAAGATCACCGGTGAAGTGGGCAACGGCAAGACCATGTTGTGCCGGAAGTTTTTAGCGACCCTCAACGAGGGTATGCAATCGACTACGCCAATCGGTACCCAGGATCTGTCAGCGAGTGCCGCCGCCGGGCAAAACTTCATCACGGCCTATATCCCGAACCCTTACCTCGAACCCAGAAGCCTGCTGCTGGCCTTAGCCGATGAATTTCGTGTGCCGCTCGACAAGGATAGCGATCAGCATCAATTGATGAAGGGCTTGACCAATGCGCTGCTCGATTGCGCCCGTTACGGTCAGCGTGCACTGGTGTGTCTGGACGAGGCACAGGCGCTGCCATTACCCACCCTCGAAGTGCTGCGTCTGCTCACCAACCTCGAGACTGAAAAGTGCAAGTTGCTGCAAGTGGTGCTATTTGGCCAGCCGGAGTTGAATGCCCATCTCGCGCAATATTCAATTCGTCAGTTGCGTCAGCGCATCAGTTTTCAGTATGAATTGCGCGGCTTGCTGCCCGATGAGGTGGATCGTTATGTGCGACATCGTGTGCGGGTGGCGGGATTTCACGGGGACACCTTGTTCGATATGGCGGCTGTCGCCAAATTGCATCGCGTCACCCGGGGGACGCCGAGGCTGGTAAATATCATTGCGCATAAAGCCTTGATGCTGGCCTATGGCGAGGGAAAGCAACATGTGAGCGCCAGACACATCGGCTCGGCAGCGGACGATACCCCTGAGTCTCATCGCGACTGGTTTGCGCTGGGGTTGAAGGCGGGGGCGGTCATTGCCGTATTGCTGATTGCGGCAGTCGCGTGGTTCTTGCTCAGATGAGCGTCATCAACCAGATGCTCAACGGTTTGGAGCAGCGCGGGGTACCCGTTGCGACCGGCCAGTTGCGCACGGTTCAGATCACTAAAAAATACCAGAAGATTAAATTTGGATTGCTGGCGGGGTTGCTGGTACTCTTCACAGCTTTGCTCTGGCGTGACATTGACGCGCCGGCACCCCCTAAAAAACTACCCGTCGCATTCAAACCAATTTCAGTCGCACCCGTCATCGTGGCCGTATCGGCCATAGCACCGGTTGAGGTGAAAAGCGTCCCGGCCGTGCCCGCGCCCAAAATTCATCCGGAAAAACAGCTCGAGCCAACGGTTAAAGCGGTGAATCAGGTAAAAACGGTGCCACCGGTCAAGCCAGCCACTAAACCCGTTGTCAATGAAGCAACGCGTCCGTCCGTCGTGCCCGTGACGAGTCCGTCGGGTGCGGTCAAACAAGTCAGCCAAGCGCAGCAGGCGGATGCCGAATTTCACAAGGCCACGGTTTTCATGCAGCAGGGCCGCAGCGTCGAGGCGCAGGCAGGTTTTGAGGCGGCCTTGCGCGCGGAGGCAGGGCTCGATGCGGCGCGACACGCGCTGGTGACGCTGTTGCTGGAGGGTAAACGCAATACGGAGGCGGAGCAGGTATTACAAGACGGGCTGAAAGTCAGGCCGGCCAACAGCGGCTATGCCATGCTGCTGGCGCGCTTGCAGGTGCAGCGGGGTGAGCTGGATCAGGCACTGCTGACACTTGCGCTGACCTTGCCCTATGCGGTGCAGCAGGCGGACTATCAGGCGTTCTACGCCGCGCTCTTACAGCGCCGTGCCAGGCACAAAGAGGCGGTGGAGCATTATCAGGTCGCCCTCAAAGCTTCACCCAATTCAGGTGTTTGGCTGATGGGATGCGGCATTTCATTACAGGCGCTGGGCAAAAATGATGAGGCAAAAGAGGCCTTTGCCCACGCGCTGTCCAGCAAAACATTGAGTCCGGAGTTGCAGGCCTTTGTGCAGCAAAAAATGAAGGCGCTCTAAACGCTATTATTAGAGCACGATGTCGCTGCCGACTGCGGCCTGCCAGCATGCTTCTAAGTGCTGCTCTACGCACATCACCACGCTGCGATCGAGTTTTTTGTCATCGACCATTTCATTGAGTATCTCCATGATCACATCAGTACCTAACGAGTCGCGATAGGGGCGCTTCTGTGCAAGTGCCTGGAACACATCGGCGACCGCGACGATGCGTGCTTCGAGCGAAATAACCCCTGACCCCAGATGATACGGATAGCCTGAGCCATCGACACGCTCATGGTGTTGCGCGGCCCATTCGGTAATTTTCTCTAGTCCATGGATATTTTTTAGAATAATGTAGGTGTCGAAGCTATGCCTTTGAATATGCGCATATTCCTCTGTGGTCAGCTTGCCGGCCTTATCCAGTAACTCGTCCGGTTGCCTGAGTTTGCCTATATCGTGCAGCAACCCTGCCAGCTCCAGCATTTCACAGGTTTCATCGGGCAGGTTGAACAAGGTGCCCAGATAGCGCGCCAGTCTGGCAACGCCGTCAGAATGTTTCTTGGTGAATGCCCCCGGTGTCAGACTAGTTGTCGCCTCAAAAAATTTAACTTTGAGGTGTGG
>JBAXJT010000023.1:0-37130 GCA_037137715.1 Nitrosomonadales bacterium | reverse complement strand
CTGGGTCAACCGAAAGTCGGCACGCTGGGTCAATATTCGGTCGGCCTCAACACTGTCGGCACCTAAATTCGAAATCTGTATAGAGTGCGATAATACTGTTTGCAAAATACGATCTATCTTCCGATAGTGTTGACAAGTTTTGCTAAGTCAACGACTTTGGTAGGATAATTACCGAATTAAGCCTGCTGAAATCTTTTAACGATGTACTACGAATCCGAAGCAACGACCAAATTGAAAGCCGCAATAGATGGATTGCAGGATGTGCAGGCTTGGATTGAGGCTGAAGCTGGAGAAGCTGCATGACTGACAATATGACGCTTCCTTTACCGCAGGACGGTTTTCCGCCCGTACTCGATTTCATCCACCAATCGCGCTGCCGTGCGTTGTCAGCGGTCAACCACGAACTGCTTGATCTCTATTGGCGTGTCGGCGAATACCTGAGCCGCAAGGTGACCAGTGACGGCTGGGGGCATGGCACAGTCAAACAACTGGCAGATTGGCTCTTGACGCAAGACCCGGCCTTGCGTGGTTTTTCAGCTTCTAACCTTTGGAGGATGCGGCAATTCTTCGAGACGTATGCTGGTGACGAAAAACTCGTAACAGTGTTGCGAGAATTACCTTGGTCGTCCCATCTGCATATTTTAGGCAAATGCAAAAACAATGAAGAGCGTGGTTTCTACTTGGAAATCGCGGTGCAGGAACGCTGGAACGTGCGCGAAATTGCACGCCAGATTGATGGCTGCTTGTTTGAGCGTGTCATCACCAGCAAGCCAAAACTCGCACCCGTGTTGCGAGAAATTCATGCCGAAGCAGGGAACATCTTTCGAGATAGCTATTGTAGAAACCCAAACTATCGTGAGAGCAGGCAAAGCGAACACCTATCGCGTTGGGTTTGGGGTCGTGTCTGAACTTGGAATCTTCCCGACCGCTTTTTAGTTGCAGATTGTCTGTACCTGACTTTGCTGTGTGAAACGAAAACAATACAGCCAGCTATCAAGAAACAGGCCGCCCACTCTTCAGAGCGAGGCGGTTTTTTCTTTTCGGGGGAGTAATCCAAAATCGGTGGCGCGTGTGGATGTGCCGGAGAAATACGTACTTAATTCAAAACGTGAAAATAGCCAATGAAGCGAATACTCAAAGGCAATTAACCCTTACCATCAAACCGTGGCAGCAACCGCGCCAACGAGCAAATAAGCGGCCTACAAAGCAATCTGACAGTGAGATTCAGCAGAGTAATTGTTCCGCTATTGCGAAATCAATTGCACTCGAATTACATCGAATTTGATCCTGCCGGTAGCGCAATGGTAGCGCAGAAAATAATTAAGGAGCTAGGCTTTTGACCTAACTCCTTATTTTATATGGTAGGAACGAGCAGACTCGAACTGCTGACCCCTTGGATGTCGACCAAGTGCTCTAACCAACTGAGCTACGCTCCTTTTGAAGAGGGCGCATTGTATCCGAAACATCACTCAGGTTCAAACACTATCGCACCAACGGAGTAAAAAACTTCGCCACCTCACTCGCCGGCACAGGACGACTGAATAAATACCCCTGATATTCCTCGCAATTTAGGGTACGAATGAAATCCAGCTGCTCTTGGGTCTCTACCCCTTCGGCGGTCACCTTCAGATTCAGGGCGTGCGCCATTACTGCCGTTGCACTGACGATGCTCGCATCGTCCGGATCTGTGACGATATCACGCACAAACGACTGATCGATTTTCAGACTATCCAGCGGGAAATTTTTCAAGCGACTCAAAGAGGAATACCCCGTGCCAAAATCATCCAGCGCCAACCTCACACCGTCAGTGCGCAATTGTGCGAGCACTTCAAGCCCGGATTCACCGGTGCTCATCAACATACTTTCGGTGATCTCCAGCATCAGGTAGCTGGCATCGAGCCCCGCCTCACGCAAGATCGTCACAACACGGCCAGAAAAATTATCCTGTTTGAGCTGACGCGCCGACAAATTGACCGCGATCGGCACAATTTCATAGCCTTGAGCCTGCCACAATCGCGCCTGCAAACAACTCTGGCGCAACACCCAGTCACCGATTTCATTGATCAGCCCGGTCTCTTCGGCGATAGGAATAAACACGGCCGGCGAAATAAATCCCATTTCAGGATGCTGCCAGCGCAACAGCGCCTCCATGCCGATCATTTTTCCGCTCTGTACGCCAACCTTGGGCTGGTAGTACACCGTCAACTGCTGCTGAGCGATGGCCACGCGCAAGTAGGTTTCAAGCTTTAGCCGCTCAACGGCCTTAAGATTCATATCCGGAGAATAAAACTTGAAGTTGTTGCGGCCATCTTCTTTTGCCTGATACATCGCAAGATCGGCATTGCGCAGTAACTCGACGGGCGTCTGGCCATCATCGGGATAAATACAGATGCCAATACTGGGCGTAATCGACAGCTGATATTCACCCAGCGTGAATTTTTCCGTTAGCGACTCGATCATCTTCTCGGCGACAAAAATGACTTCTTCGGAGGAATCGAGCTCAGTCAGGAGCGCAACAAACTCATCGCCGCCCAGGCGTGCGATCGTATCACTGCGCCGCAGACAGGTTTTTAATCTTATGGCGACCAGTTTAAGCAATGCGTCGCCAATGTCATGCCCTAACGAATCATTGATATTTTTGAAGTAATCCAGATCGATAAACAGCACGGCAACCTTGAAATGATTGCGCTGCGCAGACGCCAAAACCTGTTCGAGACGATCATTGAGCAAATAGCGATTCGGCAACCCTGTCAACACATCATAATTTGCCAGATAGTTGATGCGCTCCTCTTCCTTCTTACGCTCGGTAATATCCAGGAATACCGCCACATAATGACTGATCTGCGATGCCTCATCGCGCAGCACACTAATCGTCACCCATTCGGGGAAAATTTCGCCATTTTTGCGTTTATTCCAGATTTCACCGCGCCACAAGTCGTTCGCCCTGAGCGTCTGCCAAAACTCCTCATAAAATTCAGCCCCATGCCTCCCTGAGGAGAGCACCTTCGGACGCCGCCCTAACACTTCATCCGCCGCGTAGCCGGTAATATTCGTAAACGCCTGATTTACCATGACAATATTTTGCTCGAAATCGGTAATCATGATCGCTTCAGTATTGCTTTCAAACACCTTGGCTGACAGTCTCAAACCCTGCTCCGCATCCTTGCGCTGCTTGATTTCATGCGTCAGATTGACCACCATGTCGTGAATTGCCGTAGACAGGTGAGCGACCTCGCCCTCTCCCAAGCGGGCGGGCAATTCATAATCGAGATCACCCGCAGCCACCTTGTCGGCCGCCTGACTGATCAGTGAAATCGGCCGTGCAATACGACCCGCCATCAACCAACCCAACCAGGCAAACAACAATCCCAGGGTCGCACCAACAAGCCAAATATGCTGCTGCAACTGACGCGCCGGCGCAAATGCCGTACTCACATCCTGCCGCACCAGACTGACCCAGCCCAAGCCCTGATACTCGCGATAACCGGAAGACTTGGAGAATCCAACCAGATAGGTTTTTCCATCGTTCCATTTAACCAGCTGAGAGCCACCACTTTGACTTGTACTGATGGCCTCCATTGCAGCAGGAGACAGCTCAGCGAGTTTACTCTGAGGCTTTGCAGGACCTGACAGCACGGTGCCATCGCGGCTAATCAGAAAAATATCCTTGCCGGGTGTCTTCTTGCTGTCGAGCACTTCCTCGGCCCAGTGCCAGAAAATATGCCCGCACAATACGCCCTGCAATACGCCTTGTTTATCTAAAACTGGTGCTGCCACGTCGACCAGATAGAACATCTCGCCACTGGGATTGGGCAACAGTTTCGAGAGCAGCAGCGCGTCATGCACATCGCCGATGTAATATTTTTCACGCCCCTTACTACACCAAGGGCGTTTACTCAAATCCTTGCCTTCCAGATATTTACCGGTGCCAACCAGCCCCATCCCTTGAGGATCGCACACCCCAATCCATGCGTAAGCGCTAAAAGTTGCTTGCAGTCGCGTCAGAATTTCTCTTTTATGATCAATCGGCACCAAGGGATCGCGAATTTCATCGAGAATCGCCGCATTCTGAATTTCGCGACTACGTTCAAACATGCCGCGATCTAGCACGTCCAAGGCATTTTTTGCTCTCAGTTCAAAGGCATTACCTTCGCTCTCTTCAATTTGTTTTTTGCTGACATCTGCAGCATAAAAACCGATCGCAGCTGACAAAAGCAGCACCATGACGGCCGATGCCAGACTGATTTTCGCACGCAGACTGTAGCCCGGATGAAGCTTCTTCAAAAAATTATTCATATATTCATCAGGTTAGAATACAATTTTTAGGTATATTAAAGACCGTACTACTCAGACGATCCCCGGTATCCGCCTGAGGCTAGATTATCGAAACGCGTGAACTCACCCCTGAACGCCAAAGCGACCGTGCCGATCGGGCCATTACGCTGCTTGCCGATGATGATTTCAGCAACCCCCTTATCTTCCGTCTCCTTGTTGTAGACTTCGTCACGGTAAATAAACAGAATCAAATCGGCATCTTGCTCGATCGCACCGGATTCGCGCAAATCGGACATAATCGGCCGCTTGTTCGGACGCTGCTCCAGAGAACGGTTGAGCTGCGAGAGCGCCATCACCGGGCATTGCAACTCTTTGGCCAGCCCTTTCAGGCCTCGCGAGATTTCTGAAATTTCCGTCGCACGATTCTCGCTCGCTTTCCCCGCATTTGAACTCATCAACTGCAGGTAATCGACAACGATCAGGCCGAGCTGGCCATACTGGCGATGCAAGCGGCGCGCCCTGGCACGTAGATCCAGCGAGGATAAAGCGGCCGTCTCATCGATAAACAAGGGCGCATCATTGAGTTTACCCAGCGCATGCGTCAAACGCCCCCAATCATCATCTTGCAGCTTGCCTGAACGCAAATCCTGCTGATTGAGTTTACCAACCGACCCTAGCATCCGCATCGCCAGTTGCTCGGCGCCCATTTCCATACTGAAAATCGCCACCGGCAACTTACTATCCAGCGCAATATTTTCTGCGACATTGATCGAAAAAGCCGTTTTACCCATACTCGGACGTCCCGCCACGATCACCAGATCGCCAGGTTGCAGACCGGATGTCATTTTATCCAGATCAGAAAATCCGGTCGAGGTACCGGTCACTTCACTGGCATTGTCGCGCCCGTACAGCGTTTCGATACGCTCGACGACCTTGACCAGCAAAGGCGGCATACCGATAAATCCCGTTTTCCCTTTTGAACCTGACTCGGCGATCTCGAAAACCTTGCCTTCCGCTTCATCGAGCAACTGAGCCGCATCCCGTCCGGTCGGGTTATAGGCACTGGCGGCGATATCCGTCCCCACTTCCACCAACTTACGCATGATGGAGCGCTCGCGCACAATTTCACCGTAGCGGCGGATATTGGCGGCGGAAGGAACGTTCTGTACCAGACTGCCCAGATAAGACAGTCCGCCGGCTTTATCCAGTTCATCGCTGTTTTCCAGCGCTTCGGCGACCGTGATTACATCGACCGGCTTGGCCTGTTCGCTCATCCTGACGATGTGCCGGTAAATCAGCCTGTGTTCGCGACGATAAAAGTCGTCCTCACTGATCAGATCCGCAATTTTATCCAGTGCGGAAGACTCAAGCATCAGTCCGCCTAACACCGACTGCTCGGCTTCGACCGAGTGTGGCGGCATCTTGATCTGATCGACTTGCGCGTCTGAATTTGAAAAAGTTTGCATGACAGGAATTATTGCGAATAAACGGGCATCATTTTACCTCGCTGAGCGGCAAATTCCGAAAATAATAAATGACGGCCTCCCGCCGAAGCCGCAACACGTCTTGAACCGCACAATTAAACCTGTGGCATCCCTTGAATCACCGGCAGACCTACTCGCCGCCAGACGCTTGCTTGATCAGCAATTGGGGGGCAACCCAACGCTCACACACAATACGGATCGTATCGACCAACTGATGAATATCCATCGGCTTAGTAAAATAATCAGCGGCGCCCAGATTCCTTGACGCGAGCACATCCGGCATTGCATACGAGGTTGATAAGATCACCACGGGAATCGATGCCAGTACAGGCAACATTTTAATTTTAGTGAGCAACTCCAAGCCGCTCATACTGGGCATATTAAGATCGAGCAAGATCAAATCGGGTCGCGGCGCATCCTGATGCGTTAAGGTCGCCCTTTGCAGAAAGTCCAACGCATCATACCCGTCTGTGAGATGACGAAAATCCACCTGAATCTGATTTTTGTTAAACGCCCATCTAACCAGTACCGCATCCGACGACTCGTCTTCAACAAGCAGCACGACGAACGAAGGGGATGGCTTATTCATGCAACAAAGCCCTGCGCAGACGCGTCAGCCGCCTGATTGACCGGCAACCTCACACAGAACTGACTGCCCTTACCCTCCCCGTCAGATTTCGCGCTGATTTCACCGTGATGATGTTCGATAATTTTGCGGCACAGCGCCAACCCGATACCCGTCCCCTCATATTCATCGCGTGTCTGCAAACGTTGAAATACTTTAAACAGGCGATTGATCTGCTCAGGATTGATACCGACCCCATTGTCTTCAATAGATAACTGCCACTCACCCCGATCGACTTTACTGATCACCGAAATTTTAACCTCACGCCCGGCGATGCGGTATTTAACTGCGTTGCCGATCAAATTCTGAAACAAACGAACTAATTCATCGCGACTTGCAAAGATTGTCGGCCACTCTCCCGCTATATTCACCTCAGCCCCGGCTTCGAGTATGGCGGGCTGTAAAAATCTCATGGACTCATCTAGCGCACCACGGCAATCGACCAGGATGAACGGATCGGCTGATCTGCCGATTCGTGAATAATCAAGCAAGGCTTCGAGCATGCGATCAATGCGTTTCGCACCATCAACCGCATAGTTGAAATAACTGCGCTTCTCGTCATCGAGTGTCTCCCCCAACTCCATTTCCAGCAACTGCAAATAACTGGACACCATCCGCAAGGGTTGGCGCATGTCATGTGAAACCGCATAACTAAATTGCTCCAATTCTGCATTGGTACGCCGCATGCGCTCTTCGGCATGCTTGCGTTCAGTAATATCGCGTGACGCATTCCACAACACCGGAACCCCCCCATATTGAATGGCCTTGGCACTAATCTCCACATCGATAATGGCACCATTTTTTCGACGATGCTGAGTCTCAAAGAGATTACGTTGTGAAAAATTTTCTTTTAATTTTTCACGGAGCGCTTCAGGTAAAAAATTTGCATCCCACTGCGCCACGTTCATTTTCAACAATTCATCCCGGCTATAGCCCAGCATATTGCAAAACATATCGTTTACTTCTACGACATTGCCCTCGGCATCGAGCAGATGAATGCCATCGCCTGCTGTTTGCAGCAACAACTCAAACTTTTCTTTGTCTTGTGCGGCTGACAGCGCGTCTTGCAAACGATGCTCGTCTGAGATGTCCTGAAGCGTTCCTGCGATGCGTATCACCTGCCCTAAGTCATCACGCATCGCCGCGCCGCGCAATTGCGCAAACCTGTGACGTTCGGGATCGCTGATACGCACTTTCAGTTCAAACGGCGCCCCACCCTGCTGCAGGCGCTGTATCGCCGCTTGAACGGCTATCTGGTCATCAGACTGCAGCCTGGCGAACACATCGTTCAGCGAGTAGCGGGTGTTGTCAGGCAGCTCAAAAAATTGCAGGACCTCCTTTGAAAACAGGCACTCATTCGTGGCCAAAATCCACTCCCAACGGCCCAAACGGGCCAATTGTTGGGCTTGTAACAAATCCGCTTCATTATCTTTGAGTCTGCGAAATAACAGATTGATCGGATCGGTCAATCCTGTGACGACCACAGCCTTATAAATAAAATAAAATGAGACAATTTTAAGCAGGTGGCCGATCTGGTTCATCGCATCGTTCATGCCCACTAATTTGTACTGAGTGAAACACATCTCCATGATGACGGTCGTGACGATAGACCACGCAATCAATCTCAGCACCCGCACATCAAAAAACTGCTTTCTTTTAAGGAGCATCACCAGACTCACCAGCAACGTGCCGGAAATCAGGTACTCCATGATTTTTTTAAAGGGCGTTAAACCTTGTCCGACCACAAAGCATTCAGGAAAGGTTTTGAAGTAGGTAATCGACGAGACTAATAGTGTCGTGGCGATTAAGAACATGATCATGAGCCAATTTTTGCTCAGTTTTTTTCCGGTCCCCAGGAAATAAAAACCGATCACCATGCTGATCGACTCCATGGTTCTTGCCGCAATCCAAAACTGGGGCGCGTAATAGTCGTAATCTTTAAAAATTCCCATGCCCTTATAAGACAGCGCATGCATGACATCGATGAAGCCTATGAATAAATAGGCAACCCCGACAAACAGAACATATTGATTTTGAATAGATTTCCAGCAATTGATGGCGATAATAAATATCGTAATGGCAATAATGACGCTGAATAATTCAGAGAAATTATGAAAAAGCAGGTAGTTATAGTAGGTCGTGAGGTGAACTGCTAATAAAACAAGCAAGCCAATAATGACTTCACTCCAGGTAAAGTCATGCCGGTCAAAAAAGAGTGAGGAAGGGGTACTACTGCTCTGTGTCATTTTCTCTCCCGACTTGGAAATGAGTGCCATTCTTGTCATGCTGAAAAATGTCTTCCGGATGTTTTAAATCATTCACACCAGAAAATCCCTACTATCGTCCGTGGATTGTAGGGTAAATCTCAGCCCGTGAGTATCTGAAATCAAAAATTTGCGCAGAATTTGTGAGCGGTTAACTCACTTGAGGAGGATGATCCGCCAAGACGGCGCACTTTCCGGGCGCACAAAAAAATGTCCCCGAATTGCTTCGGGGACATTTTTAATATTGCGGCTCAAAAAACCGTTTTTAATCTGCTGCGAAATAAACGCTCTCGCGACAGAACGGTTTTTTAGCTTAACAACAAGCTTTTAGCTTAGTGCTCGCCGAGAACCGAAACAGTGATTTCCACTGCAACGTCGGTGTGCAACTGAATGCTCACTGTGTAATCGCCAACTGACTTCAGATGACCATCAGCGGTGCGAACCTGCGCCTTGTCGATGTCGAAACCTTGTGCCACCAGCGCCTCAGCGATGTCAGCATTGGTTACAGAACCGAACAAACGACCATCAACACCGGCCTTTTGCGAGATTTGTACCGTTACGCCTGCCAGCTTTTCGCCGCGTGCTTGCGCATCAGCCAATTTAGCCAGGTCAGCAGCAACGATTTCAGCACGACGCACTTCGAATTCAGCCATATTGGCTGTCGTTGCGCGCTTTGCCTTACCTTGTGGGATCAAGTAGTTACGAGCGTAACCATTCTTGACATTAACTACATCACCCAGTTGACCCAGGTTGATGACTTTTTCCATCAAAATTATTTGCATGTCCGATACTCCTAGTGCAAATCAGTATAGGGCAGCAAAGCCAGGAAACGCGCGCGCTTCACGGCGGTGCTCAATTGACGCTGGTAGCGTGTCTTGGTACCGGTGATACGTGCTGGAATCAGCTTGCCATTTTCAGAGATGAATTCCTTCAAGATATTCACGTCTTTGTAATCTACTTCTGCGATTTTCTCAACTGTGAAGCGGCAGAATTTGCGACGCTTGAACAGATTGTTGCGTGAAAAACGCTTCTTTTTGTCATCAGTACTTTTGCTAGATGGACGAGCCATGATGTTCCCTTTTACCAAATGTTGATAAACCCAACCGGTGCGCAAGCGCCAACCCGGCTAAGCGACCAGATTTAAGCTTCTACGCTTTCTTCTTTAGCCTGAACAACCTCTTCACTCAGCACTGAACGGGATTTTTCTTCCTTCATCATTGCCGATGGAACGGTAACAGCAGCCTTGGTCTTAACGGTCAGATGACGCAGAACGGCATCATTGAAGCGGAACGCGTGTTCCAGTTCATCCAAAATTTCCTGATTGCATTCGATATTCATCAGCACGTAATGTGCTTTGTGAATTTTTTGAATTGCGTACGCCAGTTGACGGCGGCCCCAATCTTCCAGACGGTGAATCTGACCGCCCTTTGCTGTTACTAATGTGCGATAACGCTCGATCATTGCAGGCACTTGCTCGCTTTGATCAGGATGCACGATAAACACGATTTCGTAATGTCGCATTACATCTCCTTGTGGTTATAAACGCCCCCCGCCATGCGAGACGGTGGAGCAAGGCTGCAAAACCGACCATCGGCCTTGCAGGGGCGCGGATTATATCCGATTCAACCAAAAGGTCAATTGATAATTGAAAAAGGGAGAAGGGAGAAGGGAGAAGGGATTTCACTCTTCTTCCAGCAGATCGAGTTTTTTCGCCAGCCACTTGGTGGTAGTCGCTTGCAGCAAAATGGTCATCAGGATTGCGATAAAAGTGACCGAGGCGATAATCTGCGCGCCCGGCGCCTTCATGCCGACCAGCATACCGGCCAGCGCACCCGGAATCACGCCCGTCTCACGCGTCCAGCACATGAACAGCAACTCCTTAATACTCCATTTCGCGCGGCGATCGGGCAACGCACACAGGAACACCGTCGCGGGACGCGCCACCAGCATAAACACCACGACCACCGCGACACCGGCCCACAGATACTGATTCATCAGCGTAAAGTCGACTTGCGTACCGAGCAGAATGAAGATAAACATGCGCATAATCAGCGCCGTGGTCATCACAAAATCCTCCAGTTGATGGCTCTCGGAAGCGGAGCGCTGAAAGCCCAACGACTCGACGTTCCCCAGCATGATACCAAACACAAAAACGGCCATGAATCCGCTCGAATGCAGCCCATCGGCGCTCATATACGCACCGATCACCGCCATCAGCGTTACCACAGGTGCGAATTCAGCAAGGAAATTGAAACGTTCATGCGCGATAAAAACCGCTGCCAGATAGCCCAACACCCCGCCGATGGCAATCCCCAACAGCGACTGTTTGAGCAAATCCAGCAGCGCATCGCCCGCTGAGAATTCGCCCGCCCCCATCGCCACGCCCAGCACGGTGAAGGTGATGATCGCACCCATCGCATCGTTAAAGGCCGATTCGGTCATCACCGTCTGGGCGACACGCTCTTTAATTTTCACCTGTTTGAATACCGGCACCAGCGTCGCAGGATCGGTGGACGAGAGCACACAACCGAGCAGCAACGCGACAATGACAGGCAAACCTAAAAAATACCAGGCGGCGAGTCCCGTTATGGCAGCCGTAATCAGCACACCGATGGTGGCGAGCACCACAACGGAGATCCACACTTCCTTTAACACGTGCAGTTTGATCGATGCGCCGCCGTCAAACAGAATGTAGCTGGAGCCGAAGATCAGGATCAGTTGATTGACGGTAGAGTCCGCCTTTATATCGACGAATCCCAGCACGCCGGGGCCGATCAGCATCCCCACCAGTAAAAACACCACCACATCGGGCACCCGTACTAGTCGCGCCAACAGACCCGAAAACGTACCCAATGCCAAAACAATGCCGAACAACAGCAGCGTGTGCTTGGCGACTTCCAGTGAAACGGATGATTCCATTTTTATTACTCCAACAACCCAAACCTCAGCCGTTTAAATTTGGCTATGTAGCAATTAACTGTTGAAACACAGTCAGAGGAAAATTCAAAACCTTGACTCACGCGGAGGCGCGGAGAACGCGGAGAAAACCGAATCAAAAACCAGAACCACCGCCAGAAACCAAAACGACACATACCGATGAATAACTTGTATTTCTCAAGTTTGGTTTAGCTTTTCTCCGCGACCTCCGTGTCTGATGAAACAACGAGCCATTCGACCAAGCGGCCAAAAAACGCCCGCTAAGTCACTGGTTATCCGTGTGAAATCGCTTTTTCATGTGATTAGTCATTATCAACAGCCAACTACGACAGAGCTTTAAATTTCGCAATCGTGCACGCGCTAATCAGAACAGCCACACATCCGGCACGCCATCTTGCTTCTGACTCTGCAAGGATTCGATGATATCGCTAAATTTCTGCTCCATCTCCACGGTATCCTCAAACAGTTTCAAAACCGGTGCGACGTTTCTTTGCAAGATTTCAGTGACCATTTTTTCCTGCCGGTCGGTTAACGCCAGGAAGATAAACGACTCCTCAACTTCATCGATCAGCCCGCTCAACAGCCTGCGACTCTCATTGAGCTGTGCACGATAAAGCTCACGCACTTCCTCAATTGACATCGTCGCGTTCAAGCTCGCTGATTGCAATTGCTCGGCTTTTTCGGCCGAATCCTTGCGCATCGTGATCGTTTCGGTAATCGCCTCGGCTGTTTCTGCCAAAATGCACAGGTTATCCCGAATCCGCCCTGCCATATCCGCGTCCTCCGGCGTATCAATCACAATCACCGACACCATGCTGTAATTGATCACCATGCGGCGACGGAACTGGAATACGCGCCCCATCTCCTTACTCTTTTCCAGTACGGATTCCTCAAGCGGCGTGGCAGCACCCTGCGGCGTCAGTGTAATGACCCCACCCGGGTGACGAATCTGCACATGACAGTTAATGCCGTATTGAACGGTCGCTTCGAGCAGATTTTCCGCCAGTTGCTGCTGATCCGAACAACTGATACTACTGCGCATGAATTGCATCAACACGCCGCTGTCGCTCATGTTCGACAAAAACCCCATCGCGGTTTTTTGCAACATTTTCGACTCGCCGGCCAGCCGTTCACGTTCGATACTCGCGTCAATCGCAAGACTGACCTTACGCGCCAGTATTTCCGCATCAAAGGGCTTGACGATAAAATCATTCGCACCACAATCAAAAGCCTCGACCCGCTCATCGAGCGTGTCGTGCGATGAAACAAATATAATCGGCAAGGTTTCCGTTTGACGCAGCCGTCGACAGGTTTCATAGCCGCCCATACCCGGCATTTCAATATCGAGCAGCAACAGATGCGGCGGATTTTTCGCCACCATCAGCAAGGCGGCCTCGCCATTCTCAGCCTCTTCGACCTCGAACTCATCGTCTAGCGCAAAACGCAACATCTCGCGACTGACCATATCATCATCCACGATCAACACCCGATGCCGAATTGTCTTGCTATTAGAAATGCTCATACACGATCCTTTAAATTCAATTAGTTAAGCTGTCCGGCCAGCACCACTGCCAAGGCCGTTTCAAATTCGGCGATGTGAGCCTCAGCCGCTGGCGTCAATTTTTTGTACGCCTGCTCGAGCACATCCGCTGCGGCGCTCAATTCATCGGCACCTATAGTACCCGCAGACCCCTTGATTGTGTGCGCCAATCGACGCGCCGCATCAAAATCCTCCGCCGCTAGGGCATCCCGCAACGCGCGGGGGACACCTGCCGCCTGCTGACAAAACAAACCATGTAAGCGGCGATAAGCGGTCACATTGCCACGCATGCGCTTAATCACGGGTGCCGCATTGATACCGGGCAGCACCGGCAGCTCACTCACCTCGGCGACAACAGGCAACGGCACCGCATCGAGCACCGAGCTCACCGGCGCCACCCAGCGCAACAGGGTCTCATACAGTTGCTCCGGCACAACAGGTTTGGACAGATGATCATTCATCCCCGCCTGCCTACAACGATCCTTATCGCTTTGATCGACATTGGCGGTCAACGCAATGACCGGCAGCGCTTTGTTGGCCGGATTGCCGCGCAACAACTCACTCGCAGTCAAGCCATCCATCACCGGCATTTGCAAATCCATCAGCACGATCTCATAGGATGATCGCGCCAGTTGATCGAGTGCCAGTTGACCATTTTCTGCAAGATCAACCAGCAACCCGACCTCCGTCAGCATCTCGCGCATCACCTGCTGATTGAAAAGATTATCCTCGACCAACAAGACGCGAGCACCGCGCAGCACCGCCATTTTCTGTTCGAGTTGTTGGCGTGATTGCGCCCGTACCACCTGTTCAACGGGATGCGACACACCGATCAAAAACGGCAACGTAAAATGAAAAGTGCTGCCACGCCCAAGCTCACTCTCCACCCAGATCCGCCCGCCCATCCGCTCTACTAAGCCTCGACAAATCGACAACCCCAATCCGGTTCCGCCAAAACGGCGCGTGGTCGAGGAGTCAGCCTGCGAAAACGGCTGGAACAGCAGCCCGATTTGCGCCGGCGAAATCCCGATCCCGCTATCCTGCACGGTAAATTTCAATTCAACATTTTGGCCGGATGACGCCACCTCCTGACAGCGCAAATAGATACTGCCGCCAGTTGAAAATTTGATCGCATTGCTGCACAGATTGAGCAAGACCTGCTGCAGTCGCATCGGGTCGCCCTGCAACGAATACTGATTGATATCTTCATCAATCTCAATCTCGATAGCCAATCCCTTATCGACGGCCAGCACACCGATCAGATCGTTGACCTTATTCACGACCCGACTGATCTTGAGCGGAATCACTTCCAGCGTGAGCTGGCCGGCCTCAATCTTCGACAAGTCGAGCACTTCATTGATGATATGCAACAGCGACTGCGCTGCACTGCCGGCCTTAGTCAGATAATCCTTCTGCTTATCGGTCAGTTCGGTACGCAGACACAGCTGATTAAACCCCATAATCGCATTCATCGGCGTGCGGATTTCATGGCTCATATTGGCCAGAAATTCACTCTTCGCTTTATTGGCCGCTTCAGCCTGCGTCTTGGCCTCAAATAGCTCACTAGTGCGTTGTATCACCAGTGCTTCCAGATCGCGCCGGTAGACCTCCAGCTCTTCATCCAGCAGTTTTTTCTGGCTGACATCCTTCTGAATGGCAAGATAATGAGTGATTTTCCCGTCAGTCTGGCGGATCGGCGAGACAATCGCAAAATCAGTGTAGTCCTCACCGTTTTTACGCCGGTTGATGAACTCGCCCTGCCAGATTTCCCCTCTATGCAAGGTCTGCCACAGCGACTGATAGACCTCAGGGTGAGTGAGTCCGGACTTGAAAAAGCCCGTCTTGCGGCCGACCGCCTCGCTTGCGCTATAGCCTGTGATCGCAGAAAAAGCAGCATTAACATATTCGATCACGCCATTCGTATCGCAGATCACGTTGCTGTTAGGGCTCTGCTCAACCGCCTGAGAGAGCTTGCGTAACTCGGCTTCGTCTTTTTTGCGCTGACTGATATCGTGCAAAAATGAAAAGCAGCGCCCTCCCTCAGCCTCCATATACGTGACATTGACCTCAACCGGCCACAGATGACCGCTCCAGGTTTTGTGCATCGTTTCAAACCGTGCGTGCCCCCTGCTCTGCCACCCCTTTCAGCACATGAGCCACCTCATCCTGCGCCATTTTCGCTTCCAGATCGCAGATATTCATTTTCACCAGTTCATCTGTGCTGTAGCCTGACAAACAGGAATAGGCATCATTCGACTCCAGTATGCGGCCCTGCATATCCACCACCAGAAAGCCATCCTTGGACGTTTCAATCACGGCGCGATACTGTAACTCGTGCTGGCGTATCTGTTCGAAATTTACTTCATTGAATTGAAGCTGCATCTTGCGCAGCGCCAGCATATTGCGCACACGCGCCGTGAATTCAACGGTATCGAGCGGTTTCATAATGAAATCATTGGCCTGCAATTCCAGCGCACGCAACTTGACTTCACGCTCGATTGACGCCGTCACCATAATGACGGGCACCATCATTTTCCCGGGGAGCGCGCGAAACCGTTTGATGAATTCCAACCCGTCGAGCACCGGCATCATGTAATCGACCAGCAACAAATCGGGCGCATGGGATTCACACCAGACGAGCCCCTCGGTCGAGTCGGTAAAACTCACCGGCACCACGCCCTCTATCCGCTGCAACAACTGAACAATCAGCGAGACATTGATCGCGTTGTCATCGACTACCAGAACCGTAAATTCCATCTCAGTCACTTTTTTGTTAAACGGCGCTATCGTCCCGACACCATCGCGTGCACTGCACTGATTTTCCCGGCGATCTGCTGCAAGGGAATCTCTTCACAGACCGCCCCCAGTTTCATCGCCTCTTTCGGCATGCCATACACCACGCAGGAGTCTTCATTTTGCCCGAGCGTATAGGCCCCGGCATCACGCATCTCCTTCAAGCCGCGGGCGCCATCATCCCCCATCCCCGTCATGATGATGCCCAGCGCATTCTTGCCGGCAAATTTGGCCACCGAACGGAATAACACATCCACCGAAGGGCGGTGACGGTTCACCAGCGGGCCTTCAACGACCTCGACGTGATATTGCGCCCCGCTGCGCTTGAGCAGCATGTGCTTGCCGCCCGGCGCAATCAAAGCGCGACCGGGAATCACGCGGTCATTGTTTTTCGCCTCCAGCACCTCGATCTGACACAGACTATTCAAGCGCTGGGCAAAGGCTTCGGTAAACATCTCCGGCATATGCTGCACGATCACGATCCCGGCACACACGCGCGGCAGTGCGGTCAATACCGCCTCTAACGCCTGAGTCCCGCCGGTTGACGTGCCGATCGCGACAATCTGCTCGGAGGTCATGCCTAAACGGGCGCCGCCCGGGGGGGGCAAAATCGCATCGGCATTAAGTTTTTGACTGGCGACAGGTGGACGCAACGTGGTATTGGTCAATCGACGCATATTCGCACGCGCGGCAGCCTTAACAGCGCCCACCAGATCGTTGGATGCATCTTCCTGCAAATACCGTTTAACGCCGATCTTAGGTTTGGTGATGATGCTGGTGGCACCCGCCGCCAGCGCCTGCATGGTCGCCTGCGCGCCTTTTTCAGTCAGCGTGGAACAGATCACCACCGGCGTTGGGCGCTCGCTCATGATCTTGTTCAGGAAAGTCAGTCCATCCATGCGCGGCATTTCAATGTCGAGCACGATGACATCCGGCCACTGCACCTTCATCTTTTCCATCGCAAAGATCGGATCCATCGCCGTCGCATACACCGTGATTCCCGGATCAGATTCAAGCACCTGCTTGACAACCTCACGCACCACAGCAGAATCATCAACAACCAACACTTTAATTTTACTCATTTTTTTCCTGATTTTCTGTGATCCACATGGATCAGACCCACTTCACCGCTCCACACATCGAACAGAACCTTGCGGTGACCAAAGCTGCCCAGATGATCGTAATCGAGCGGAAAACCGTATTGATTCAGTAGGCTGTGAGCGCACTCGATATTCTGCAAACCGATATCAGTGGACGTGGCCGCCCGGCCGCCAAACATATTGCCGCCGCCATAAATATGCACCTGATAACTGGCAGGTTTCGTACGGCGCTGCGCAATTTCCTGCATAAACATCGCCATCGCCTCATCGCCATATTTGCCATCGAGCGGAAAGTTTCCTCGCGGCTTGTTGCGACTGGGCAGCATAAAATGACACATGCCGCCGTGCGCCAGAACGGGATGCCACAACACGATGGAGACACAGGAACCGAGCAAGGTGGTAATGCGCAAGCGCCCCTCACCGAAGCAAAAATCACCCGGTTTCAGATAAACCTCACGTTCAGGCTTGACCGCATTCATGCTCAGGGTTTTCTGTAGATTGTGGGTTTTATCGAAGTCAGCACATTGGTGATCCCGTTCAATGACTCCGAGTGGCCCACAATCAGATAGCCGCCTGATTTTAAGCTGCGTATCAAATTAGCCACCACGCGCTGTTTTGTTGGAATATCAAAATAAATCAATACATTACGTAAAAATATCACGTCGTACTCGCCCATTTTCTTCATGCCTTCGACATTCAGATTGAGCTGTTCAAAATGTACATGCTGACGCAATTTCTTATCAATCAGGAAGGTTCCTGCCTGATCATCACGCCCTTTGAGGCAAAATTTCTTCAAGTAAGGCACGTGTATTTTGTCAGCTTCTGCCAGACGGTAATGACCGCGCCGCGCCTGCTCCAACACCGAATGACTGATGTCGGTGCCAAGAATCTCCCATGACCCGTCCACCCCCAGTTTGTCGGCCAGTACCATGGCGATGGTATAGGCCTCAGCACCGATGGAGGCCGCGGCACTCCACACACGGTACACATCGCCGCTCGCAATGCTTTTGGGCAGTATCTCCTTGAGAAACTCGAAATGCTGCGGTTCTCTGAAAAAGTACGTCTCATTGGTGGTTAACAAATCGACCATAAAGCGCAACTCATCGGCGTGGGATGGATCGGTGATGTATTTGTAATATTGCGTATAGGTATCGAGCCCTAACGCAATCAAGCGCTTGGACAGTCGCCCTGTCATCAATACTTTTTTTGCATCGGACAGCGAGATGCCCGCGATATCGTAGAGCAGACTGCTCAAACGTTTGAATTCCGTATCGTTAATTTCGTAACTCATAATTCCCAAATGACGCCTAAAATTGCAGAGCCTGACTCAGGGAGCCTACCTCTTCCATCGCCTCATCCAGAATACGGCTGAGCGTTTCCTCACCTATCACCATTTCAATTTGCGCGGTCTGCAACTGCCCCGCCGCCATCCCTTCCAACTGATGCAAAGGGGATGTGACAGGCGTCAGTTCTTCAGCGAGCAGCAGCGTATCAGCCATCGTCTCGGGCGGCATGGCCAAAAACCCATCCCAAAACACTTCCATTTCTTCAAAAACGGCTTCAGGAATGGAGAGTTTTTTGAGTACCGCACGGCCGACCAGCACCTCACCGTAATCCATCCAGTCGGAGAAATCGCCGTCCAGCAAACCCGGGAATTCATCCGCCCGCGACAGCATATAAAAACCGCCGATTTCGTGAATGATGCCGGCGAACATGGCCGTTTCGGGATTCTGTAATGTGACGTGACGCGCAACCACCTGCGCTAAAGACGCAACATGCGCCGTGTGCTGCCAGAGTTGATTCACCAGTTCCCGATGACGCGGATCGGTCGAGACACCCGCCATCTGCCGCGTGACCAGCGCCATGACCAGCGAGCGCACCACATTGAACCCCAGGCGCATGACAGCAATTTCCACATCCGAGATCTCTTGTCCGGAACGGTTGTAGAGCACCGAATTGGCAATGGCGATCACGCGTGCCGCCAGCAGTGGCTCAGCCTGTATCAGGCGTGCTGCCACATCGAGCGCGCAATCCGGGTCATCGAGCGCCTGACGTAACTTTAGGGCAAGTTGCGCGCCGGTCGGAAAAGCCAGCTCCCCTTCGGCCACATCGAGCGCGATTTGCTTGAAAATTTCACGTTTATCCATGGTGCGCATCATACATCCATTACACTGTATTTTCGTGACACGCATCATACCGCGAAGTGACATATACCTGTAGAATGACCGCGTTAATTCAAATGTGTGAGTGCCATATTCATGCAACTAAACCATGATCCATCAAACAGGTAAGGATTTTGAGCGCATCGCCCGGAATATCAATCCCGGCGGATGGGCCATCGAAGCGGAGCGTCCTATCTCGACACTGCTCGGTTCCTGCGTCGCCGTCTGCCTGTTCGATCCCATCCTGAAAATTGGCGGCATGAACCATTTTCTGCTGCCCACCACCAGCACCAGCAACACCGACATTGACGTCATCCTCAACGGCGACTATTCCATGGAAGTGCTGGTCAACGGCCTGTTGAGCAAGGGTGCAAAAAAGCCCAGACTGCTCGCCAAAGCCTTCGGCGGCGGCACCATCATCAGCTCAATCCGCATGGCAATCGGCGAACGCAATGCGGCCTTTGCCAACGAGTGGTTGCAGCGCGAAGGCATCAAGCTGGTCGCCTCGGATTTCAACGGCCCCTGGTCGCGAAAAGTGGTGTTTATTCCCCAGAATGGCGACGCCTACTGCCGGCGCATTCCGACCACGCAGGCCAGCGCCATCGATGTCGCGCGCGCAGAGCAGGAATACGAACGGATGCTGACTGAGAAAAAGAAAACAACCGTAAAGAAAATCGAGCTGTTTTAACAGGTCTTTTCGACAAAAATTTACCCGTTGCTATAAATATCAGACGTAAATACTATGAACAATAAATCGATTCAGTCGACTTTCAACGGTTTAAAATTAAAAACCAAAATACTACTGGTGGTTAACAGCATCACCTTAGTGCTGCTCTCGTTAGCAACGGTCGTGCTCTACCAGTCCATCAAGCACATCATGCTCGATTCCGTGCAACATCGTGCGGAAGAAATCGCCAATGAGGTCATCGACGGCGCCAATATGCTGATGGTAACGGGACAAATCAGTAAACATGAAAACATCACCCTGCTGCTGAAAAAAATAGCCAGTGCGGGCCATGTCACCAAACTTAGTCTGATGCGTACCGAACAGGTTGTCAGGCAATTCGGCCCCGGCACCGAACAAATCGTCGATGCAGTACAACGGGGCGTCATCAACGACAAAACGCCCTCCTACACGTTTATTCAACGAAATGGCGCTCATCTGTTTCGGGCGGTCACCCCCTACGTGGTCAGCCGTGATTTTCACGGTACCGATTGCCTGTCTTGCCACAAAGTCGAGTCGGGCAGCGTCAACGGGGTCTCCGATATCGAGATCGACCTAAGCGATGATTTCAAGCTATTGCACAACATCATCCTGTCGCTGGTTGCAGGACAACTTCTATTGCAAATTGTGCTGTTTTTTGTCATTAAATGGGCGGTACGCCGCTTCGTTGTCACGCCGCTCAACGAGGCGGTGGATATCGCGAACCGGATTGCGGATGGTGACCTTTCAATTACGATTAAAATCGCCAGCGAAGATGAGGCAGGTCAATTGCTGCGCTCCATGCAGCATATGACAGCCAACTTAAACAGGTTCATCAATGACATGAGCTGTGCATTAGAACAAATCACCCAACAAGAGGGAAAAATCAATCTCATCGAAGAAGCCAGCCTCAAGGGCGAATTTCTAAGATCGGTACAGCTCACCAATGGTGCGCTGCAACAGATTTCCGTACACCGTGAACGCATTCAGGACGACCTGTTCCGCGGCAAACTCGATGGCATCAACAGTGCAGGACTACTGGACAATCTCGGCCACAGCCAGGAAGATTTGATGGAGGTCGCACAAGTGGTCGACAGCCTGTCCGCCTTTGCCTCCCAGTCGGCCGAGGCGGCTGAGGCCGGCGCGGAAGAGTCCAGATCGGCGACAGCGCAGATTGAACACCTCTCGCTACAGTCAACCGCACTCGAACAGGCCGTTAATCATTTAAGCTTAGAAGGCAACAAGGCGCTGGACTCCACCCAGCAGATCGATGTGATTGTGAAAAAAGTCAACCTGCTCGCGCTCAATGCGGCGATTGAAGCGGCACGCGCCGGGGAAGCGGGCCGTGGCTTTGCCGTGGTGGCTGACGAAGTTCGCAAGCTATCCGAAATGACGGCGGTGTTTTCCAACGATATCCGCCTATCGCTTACCGCCGTGGCCACCGAGGCCACCCGCATGCAAGGCTCGGCGCAGTCGATGAGTGCGGCAACCCAACTCTCGCTGGACAGCACGTACCGTGTCAAAGAAAAACTCGATCAGGTCAGCGCCTCCGCCGCGACCTCGAGCGCCTCCTCCCTGCTTGCCAAGTCGCTGACCGTCGCATCTTTAGCCAAAATTGACAGCTTTACCATGAAACAGGTGGCGTACCGCGAAGCGCGCGGAAAAACGGCTTTTCAATCCAGTGAACTGAATTTTTCCAGCATTGATGCATTGATCGAACAGGTGCCGGACACACACCGACACACCCTGCGCGCACTGGCTAACAAGATGACCCAGGCAATCGACACCGCCGTTCAGTCGCTGCATGCCGGCAATCAGGGCATCGAGGCTTTTGAACGAATGGAACGCGCCAATCAGGAACTCACCGAAGCGATTGAAACAGCGCTCGCCAGCGTACGTTCAACAACCGAAATCGCTCAAGATACTGGCATCAAGATTGATTTGTTTTAACACGCAGGCAATATAATCCTGCCACACTAAAATGGTTTTGTAATGTTATGATTGCCGCCTGATCAGTTTTCACAGATGGAGGAAAGATGCGGGCGTCCCACATGAGCACGACTCAAATCCGGCATAACCTTTTGTCAAATGAACACTAAGCTAAAATCGCTGCTCCTCAGGCAACTGCACAAGCTGGGACTCGATAGCGGGCAGCCGCCAGACATCAATGGCTGGCGGGATTTGTTGTCCGTCATCGAGCAAACCTATCATGAGGCCGAGCAAGATCGCACCGTGGCTGAACGCTCGCTCGCCGTTTCTTCAACTGAAATGAATGAGCGATTCCAGCACCAGCGGCATGCCGATGAAGTGCGACTGCGCACGCTGTTCAACACCATCCAGGATCTGGTCTGGCTCAAAAACCCCGAGGGCGTCTACCTTGCCTGCAATCCGGTGTTTGAAGGTCTGTTCGGCGCAGTGGAAGCAGACATCGTAGGCCGCACCGACTACGATTTTGTCGACCGCGAACAGGCGGATTTATTTCGAGAACATGATCGCCTCGCCATCGCGAATGGCACTGAATACATCAATGAAGAATGGCTGACGTTTCGTCAGAGCGGTTATCGCGGCCTGTTTGAAACGACCAAAACGCCGATGTATGACGATGCGGGGCAGCTGATCGGCGTATTCGGCATTGCGCGCGACATCACGCAACGCAAACAGGTGGAAGCGGCCTTACAAGCCAGCGAGCAACGCGCCCGAAGTCTGGTCGACAAGCTACAGGTCGGGGTCTTATTGCAGTCTACCACGTCCGAAATTCTGCTCAGCAATCAGATTGCGCTCGATCTGCTGGGACTCACCGAAGCACAACTACTGGGAAAATCCTCTTTCGATCCTGACTGGAACGTCATCCACGAAGACGGCTCCCCCTTCCCTAGCAGCGAACACCCGGTACCGGTGTCCATAGTCACTAAAAGTCTGGTTCACGACATCGTGATGGGGGTCTATCGTCCCGTCACACGTGACCGCGTCTGGCTGCTGGTCAGCGCCGCACCGCAACTGAATCAGGACGGTGATATTGAGCAGGTCGTCTGTACCTTCGTCGATATCACCGAACGGAAGCAAATGGAGGAACGACTTCAGCTCACCCAGTTTGCCAGCGACTCTGCGCCAGACGGCATCCTCTGGGTGGATGAAGGTGCGCGCATCTGCTACGCCAATGAAGCCGCCGTACTCAGTCATGGTTTTAGCCATGCAGAATTACTGTCGATGACAATCCATGATCTTGACCCTGATTTCCCGTCTGAGGTATGGCCGGCACACTGGCAGGAATTGCAGCACAAGGGAGGCGTCACGCTCGAGACGTGCCACAAAAGGCGCGATGGCTCGATTTTCCCGATTGAGGTCTCGGCGAACTTCGTCAAGTTTGGCGACAAAGAATACAACATTGCCTACCACCGCGACATCACCGAACGCAAAAAATCGGAAGCCGCACTGCGCTATAGCGAGCAGCGACTGCGCGATGTGAGCGAAGCCTCCGGCGAATACATCTGGGAAATCGATATCAACCTGGGCTACACCTTTGTCTCAAACCGCGTCTTAGAAGTCAAGGGATACACGCCTGCGCAGTTGCTGGGCCGCACACCCGCCGAATTCATGCCGGCTGAGGATGCCGCGCGTGTCGCCGAGATCGTCAATCTCGCTATCAGTGAAAATAAGCCCTTCAGATTACAACATCGCGACATCACGCCGGGCGGCGCCGTCATGTGGGAAGAAGTCAATGGTGTGCCATTTTATGACGATGCAGGAATCTTGCTCGGGCTGCGCGGCACGGGGCTGAACATCACCGGACGAAAATTAAAAGAGGAGCAACTCAGGGTTGCCGCGGTCGCCTTCGAAACCCACGAAGCCATTATGATCACCGATGCCGCAGGCACGATCATACAGGTGAATCAGGCATTTCAGCACATCACAGGCTACCAGTCGGACGAAGTGCTGGGGCAAAATCCGCGCATTTTGAGTGGCGGCCGCAACGACAAATCGTTTTATACCGAAATGTGGCAACAGCTGATAAAGTTTGGCACATGGCGCGGTGAAATATGGGACAAGCGCAGGAACGGACAGACTTACCCGAATTGGATGACCATTACGGCCGTGCGTGACGACAACGGCGTGACGACCGAATACGTTGCCATCTTCAGCGATATCACACAGCGCAAACAAGCAGAGGAAGAAATCCGCAATCTGGCCTTTTACGATGCGCTCACCCGCCTGCCCAACCGCCGTCTGCTGCTCGACCGCCTGCATTTGGCACTGTCAATCTCGAGCCGCAGCAACCTCTATGGTGCGGTGCTGTTTCTCGACATGGACCGATTCAAGACGCTCAACGATACGCTGGGACATGACTACGGCGATCTGTTGCTGATCGAGGTGGCTGAGCGCATCAAACTGTGCGTGCGTGAAATCGACACCGTGGCACGTTTAGGCGGCGACGAGTTTGTCATATTGATCGAAGAAATCGCTCCTGTCGCCGAGGATGCCTCGAAACATATTGCCGCCATCGCCGAAAAAATCCGCAACGCACTCTCGTGCCCGTACCAGCTCAAGGACAAACATCATCACAGCTCGCCCAGCATAGGCGTCTGTTTGTATCGCGGCGTTGAGGAGTCAACGGACGATTTGCTCAAACACGCCGATATGGCCATGTATCAGGCCAAAGATTCCGGTCGCAATGCCGTGCGTTTCTTCGACCCGCTGATGCAACAGGCCGTTGAAGCCCGCGTCACATTGGAAAACGACCTGCGCCATGCGCTGCCGAATGACCAGTTACAACTGCATTATCAAATTCAGGTCGACGATAACCATCGTGCGGTCGGCGCAGAAGCCCTGGTACGCTGGATACACCCGATACGCGGCATGGTCTCACCCGCGCACTTCATACCGGTCGCAGAGGAAAGCTCGCTGATCCTCGAGGTTGGCGATTGGGTACTGGACACGGCCTGCCGCCAACTGGCCAGCTGGGCGTCCTCACCGTTGACCGCTCAGTTGACCCTGGCGGTCAATGTCAGCGCACAGCAATTCAAACAGACAGGCTTCGTCGAACACATTGCCTCCGTCATGCGCACTTACCGCATCGTGCCGCAACGCTTAAAGATCGAACTGACCGAGAGCGTGGTGCTCAACGATGTGAATGACATCGTGCAGAAAATGCATGCCTTAAAAGCACTCGGCGTTAAACTGTCGATGGACGATTTTGGTACCGGCTACTCGTCGCTTTCCTACTTGAAAAATTTACCGCTCGATCAGCTCAAAATCGACCAGAGTTTTGTGCGCAATATCGCAACCGATGAAAACGATGCGGTGATGGTCAAAACCATCATCGCTATGGCACAGAATTTCCGGCTGAATGTGATTGCAGAAGGCGTTGAAACAGCGGCGCAACTGGCGTTCTTACGGCAGAACGGTTGCATGTGCTATCAGGGCTATTACTTCGGGAAACCCGTGCCTATCGATCAGTTTGAAAAGCAGCTCGAAGAATTGGCAAAACCTGTGTGATAAGCCAGATGCGAGCCGGAAAGTTGTGAACTTCCCGGCCCTACCCTATTAGAACCGTTCGAAATCCTGTTCGTCAGGCGCACCGATGACATACTGATTGGAAGACTTTTTAACGGTGGCTCTGGCAGGCGCTGCCGTCTTGCCGCGACCACCGTTGCTATGTCGCACGGGCGTCAAGGTATTTGCCGCTGAGTCGCTCAGTTTGAAGAAGGTCATCACCGATTGCAACTGCTCGGCCTGACTGCTCATCTCCTCAGCCGTTGCCGCCAATTCTTCCGAGGCGGAGGCATTTTGCTGGGTAGTCTGATTCAACTGCCCCATCGCGCTGTTGATTTGACCCACGCCGCTTGCCTGCTCACTCGAAGCCGAGGCGATTTCCTGCACCAGATCGGAGGTCTTATTGATCGAGGGTACCATCGCCTCCAGTAGCTTGCCGGCTTTTTCCGCCATGCTCACGCTGCTGCCAGCCAGTTCGCCAATTTCTTGAGCCGCCACCTGAGAGCGTTCAGCCAGTTTGCGCACTTCAGCCGCTACAACCGCAAAACCCTTGCCGTGTTCACCGGCACGCGCCGCTTCAATCGCCGCATTCAGCGCCAGCAGGTTGGTCTGGTACGCGATATCGTCCACGATACCGATTTTGCCCGCGATCTGTTTCATCGCGGTCACGGTATTTTCCACCGCCTGACCGCCTTCGGTCGCCTCCCTAGCCGCTTTACCTGCCATGCCGTCGGTGACCTTGGCATTTTCGGTATTTTGATCAATGGAAGCGGTCATCTGCTCAATCGAGGCGGTCGTTTCTTCAACGCTGGCCGCCTGTTCACTAGAGGCTTGTGACAGCGATTGCGCCGTCGCGCTGATTTCCTCGGAGGCGCTGGAAATTGAATCTGCGTTAGCACGCACCGCGGTGATGATTTCAGACAGCTTGGCGACCATCCCCTTGATGGCAAACAGCGCACTGCTGGTGTCGTTAGCATGAATCTGCACGTTGACCGTCAGATCGCCATTCGCGACACGCTGAACGACTTCTGACACGTAGCCCGGATCGCCACCTAATTGCGCCATGATGCTGCGCACGATCATCAACCCAACCGACAAGAAAATGACGATCAGGACAGCAGCCCCTCCCAGCATCAATTTGTTGGATGAACTCTCAACTTCAGTAGCCGTTATAACCGCCTCATCGCCATACTTGATATTCAACTCGACCAGTTTACCCAGGGACGTTTCGGCAACAGCAAACAAGGGTTTGGCCACTTCGCTGCGTTGATAAAACTCGGCAAACAAGGTTTTTTGCTGCGCCTCGCTGGTATTGCTGCCCAGACTGTGGATCGTTTCAGAGACTTTTGCATCGGCCAATTTCCAGGCATCCCATTCCTTGACGAACTGCCCCCACACCTGCTCTTCTTCCTTGGTTTGCGGCAGCGGTTCATACAGTTTCCAGCCCGCTTCAATGCGCTTCCATGCGTCATCGCGGGTTTTGCTTACCTCGACAAATTTTGCCTGTGCCTTATAATCGTTCTCAAAAAAAGCGGCAGAACGGTTAGCAGAACGCACGGCAGTCTGCCCTTCGTTCATGGACTCCAGACCCACTATGGAAGGCAGACGGTTTTTGCCGATCTCATCCATCGCGCTGGAAATATTGGCCATCCCCGTCCAGCCTATCCCGCCCACCACCAGTAAAGCCAGAATAGCGACCGTCATCAAACCGATGAGTTTTGCCTTTAAAGTCAGATTATTCATTTTGATCACCCCAATATCACTGATAGTAACTACTAAAAATTAACCCGCACTGCGCTACGTTTTATCAGGCCATCAACTCAGCTGGCACGTTCGACTGTCCCAACATCGACAATTCATCAACCGACAACACCTTATCGGCATCGAGAATGATGACGAATTTTCCCGCCACCTTACCCATACCGCCAATGAAATCGACACGGATCTTTGCGCCGAAAGCCGGTGGCGGTTCGATCTCTGCTTGTGGAATCTCCAGCACTTCGGAGACGCTATCGACCATCACGCCGATATCCTGACGGGTTTCTTCGTCGCTCTGCACCTCGATGATCACGATGCAGGTGCGGCGCGACACCTCCGTCTTACCGCGTCCGAAACGCGCCGACAAATCCACTACCGGCACCACGCTACCGCGCAGGTTAATCACCCCGCGGATGAAGCCGGGCATCATCGGCACTTCCGTCAGACTACCGTATTCGATGATTTCCTTGATATTGAGAATGGCGATGGCAAACATTTCACCACTCAACAAGAAGGTTAGATATTGATGATCATCAATTGCTGCGCTCACCGCCGTTTTCGCGGCAACCGGCAGATTTTTAGCTGTACTCATGTTCATCCCCCTCAGAAACGTTCAAAGTCTTGCTCGTTGGGCGCACCACTGGCATATTGATTCGCTTTTCTGGCTGGCGCCCGTGACGCCGGGCGTGCTGCCGGCGCGCGCGCACTATGACGTGCCGGTGTCAGGCTTTGTACCGCCGTATCGTCGAGTTTGAAGAAGGTCATCACCGATTGCAACTGCTCGGCCTGACTGCTCATTTCCTCAGCCGTTGCCGCCAACTCTTCAGAAGCAGAAGCATTTTGCTGGGTAGTCTGATTCAACTGCCCCATCGCGCTGTTGATTTGTCCCACGCCGCTTGCCTGTTCACTCGACGCTGAGGCGATTTCCTGCACCAGGTCGGAGGTCTTGTTGATCGAGGGCACCATCGCCTCCAGCAGCTTGCCGGCTTTCTCCGCCATGCTCACGCTGCTGCCGGCCAACTCGCCAATTTCTTGAGCTGCAATCTGTGAACGTTCAGCCAGCTTGCGCACTTCAGCCGCCACCACCGCAAACCCCTTGCCGTGTTCACCGGCGCGTGCCGCTTCAATCGCCGCATTCAGTGCAAGCAGATTGGTCTGATACGCGATATCGTCGACGATACCGATTTTGCCGGCGATCTGCTTCATCGCGGTCACGGTATTTTCAACTGCCTGACCGCCTTCGGTCGCCTCCCTAGCCGCTTTACCAGCCATGCCGTCGGTGACCTTGGCGTTTTCGGTATTTTGATCAATCGAGGCCGTCATCTGCTCAATCGAGGCGGTGGTCTCTTCAACGCTGGCCGCCTGTTCGCTGGAGGCTTGCGATAACGATTGCGCCGTTGCGCTGATTTCCTCGGCTGCACTGGAAATTGAATCCGCGTTAGCACGCACTGCCGTGATAATTTCAGTCAGCTTGCCCACCATGTTCTGCATCGCGGTCAGCAACTGCCCTGTTTCGTCGGTCGAATGCACCTCAATCTTGACGTTCAGATTACCCTGCGACAACTCATTGGCCACATCCACCGCTTCACCTAAGGGACGCGTGATACTGCGAGTGACCCAGAAAGCAAAACTCAGTGCAATCAAGATAGCCGCGAGCGATAAAATCAGTATCAGACTCTTCGCGCTTTCCACTGCCGTGTTCGCTTCAGTTCCGGTCTTGGTCATCAGATCAGACTGAAACTCAACCAAGGCGGTGACGGTCTTGATGTAATCCCCTTGCGTTTTGCGGATTTTGACGACCATCAACTCAATCGCCTCATCGCGTTTACCAGCCTTATGCAGCTCAAGGAATTTGTTCTGATCGTCGACATACACTTTACGTGCTTCGAGCGCTTCAGCGAGTTTTTTCTTGCCCTCTTCCGAATGAATTGTTTTTTCCAGCTTGTCAAAACGATCCAAAATGATCTTGCGCGCCTCTCCCACTCGATCCAATTCCTTCTGCACATCATCGGGCTTAACCAGCAGCGAATTGCGCATGGCGCGTGCGATCACGTTGTTTTGATCGATGATGTCATTGGCCATCACCGTCTTGGGAAACTTGTCGTTGATCACATCGCCGATATCCGTGCTGATCTGTGTTAAACGCAGATAGGACACCACAGAAATGGTCGCCAGCAACAGCACCATTAAACCAAAGCCGATCCCTAACCGAACACCAATACGCAAATTTTTAAACATGAAAATCTCCCTAATAATTATTGATCTGCCGCTTTATAACGATTTACTAAATTCCATTCTGCTGACTGGTCGTCAGTGCCACGAGTGACTGCACATCCAATATCAGTGCGACGTCCCCGGAACCCAAAATCGTAGATCCGCCGATACCCTTGATATGCTTGAAGATGGTGCCCAGCGGTTTAATCACCGTCTGAAATTCGCCCATCAGTTCATCCACCACCAGACCGATTTTTTGCCCCGCATGATGCACCACCACAATGTTCTCGCGGCGACCGCCGCCCTCGCTGACTTCGAACTGCTCGCGCAAGCGCACGAACGGCAGCACTTCGCCGCGCAGATTGATATATTGACGCGTCAGCGTGTCCGCCCTGTCCTTTTCCGAGAGTTCGATGCATTCGACCACGGTTCCCAGCGGAATCACATAAGAGGCGCGCCCCACGCCGACCAGGAAGCCGTCGATGATCGCCAGGGTCAGCGGCAAGCGTATCCGGAAAGTGGAGCCTTCGCCCTCGCGGCTCTCGACTTCAACCGAACCGCGCAGCGCCGTGATGTTGCGCTTGACGACATCCAGCCCCACACCCCGTCCTGAAATATTGGTGATCTTGTCGGCGGTGGAAAATCCCGGCTCAAAAATCAGTGCGAAAATTTCGCTGTCGCTGAGCACCTGATTCGCCCCGATCAATTCACGCTCACGCGCTTTCTTGAGAATTTTATCCCGGTTCATCCCGGCGCCATCATCCGTGATTTCGATGGCGATACCGCCTGACTCGTGATAGGCGTTTAACTTCAAGGTCCCGCGGGCAGGTTTTCCCTTAGCCAATCGCACCTCAGTCGGCTCAATGCCGTGATCAAGCGCATTGCGCACCAGATGCATCAAGGGATCACCCAGCTTTTCAACGACCGACTTATCCAGTTCCGCCTCGCTGCCGCTGATCACAAGCTCGATTTCCTTACCCAACTCGCGACTGGTATCGCGCACCACACGCTGAAAACGTGTAAAGGTTTCGCCGATCTGCACCATGCGTAACTGCAAGGCGCTGTCACGGATCTGTTCAACCAGCATCGAGATGACCGAGGTCGATTCCACCAGCGCCGTCTCGCCGCTTTTACGCGCCTGCATGTTGGCGCCTGCGCTGGCAATGACCATTTCGCCGACCAGATCAATCAACTGATCAAGTTTAGCGGCCTGCACGCGGATCAGTTGCGACTCGATGGTTTTCTTATCCGCCACCTTACCCTGTTTGACGGCTGCGGCTTCGACCACTTCCGCGGTCACCACCCCTTGATTGACCAGCAAGTCACCGATTTTTGGCTGTACCGTCCTGTCATCGACGCGGTCAGATTGGGTGTTTAACGCGATATCCAGTTCGTTTTGCGTCAGCGCGCCGCACAAAATCAAAATCTCGCCCAGACGCATGGTGTCTTCCGGCAGCGTCTCGATGGAACTGATGAAGTCGGCCAGCTTGCTGTGCGGCGGCCAGATATGCACCACGCAGTCATCACTGACAAATGAAAACACGTTTTCAATCTGTGATTTCTCAGCAGCCGACTTGTAGGAAATTTCAAAGCCCAGATAACAGGATTCCGCATCCATCTCATCGGCTTCCGGCATCGCATCAGGCAGCGTGGTCAGATGAACGATCTGCCCCAACTCCATCAGATAGCGCAAAAAGGACGCCGGATCCATGCCCTTGCGCAACACATCAGGGCCGAAACGCAGCGAGATATGCCAGTTATCGGTTTCCATCTCGCCGCCGCCGCTAGATTGCACACGGGCTTCGGTGAGTGCCACATCGCATTTGTCTGCTGGTGTCCCCAGATAATGCTGCAACTTCTCGCGCAGCGCTGCACTGGTCAGATTGACATCAGCCCCCGGCTGGCAATTGTTTTCGACGCAATTGAGCAACGCACCCAACTGATCTGCGCAAATGAGCAGCACTTCGACCAATTCCTGGTCTGCCACAATATTACCGGCACGCATTTCATCGAGCACATTTTCCAGCACGTGAGTAAACTCAACCACGAACTGGCACTCGATGACGCCAGCGCCTCCCTTGATGGTGTGAGCGGCCCTAAAGATCGCATTGATAATCTCAGGATCACTGCCACGCTCTTCCATCTGCAACAGATTGTCTTCCATCATCTGCAACAGCTCGCGGCCTTCGACGACAAATGCCTGCTGAATCTCGTCCATGTCACCCCCAAAAACGTATTAACTTCGTATTAACAACGCGACAACTGCTTGTATCAAACGCTAACGACGGCTACCTGACGCATGTTCATGCGCAGTAATCACCATAGGGTCGCCAAAATAGCCGGCCATATTGTATAAATCGAGCACTTCAGTCACCGCCTTGCTGTGGGCTGTCAGACGAACTGCTTTGCCCGCCTTGATGGCTTCGCGCTTGGTCAGTAGTAAAACCTGAAAGCCTGCCGTATCCATTTCGGCCACTTGCGATAAGTCTAAGTCCAGCTCGTCGCACGCGGTCAGCGCATCAAGCAGCATCTGCTTCTGCACGGCCGCATTGTATATGGTCATATCCTCTTTAACGGCAAGGGTGCTGTGTGTCATGTTTGGCTCTCCTTTTAACATTAAACACGATTCTTATCTCAATTTCATGACAGCGCGACAGACTGCCGGCTAAAACAATTCGATTTTCTGCTGTGCTGAACTTGCGGCGCTATGCGAACCGCCCACGGCAGCATCGTGAATCGCGCGCTGATGATCCATCACATAGCCCTGATAGATCTGTTCAAAGTGATCCTGAATCGACGCCGAGGTTGAAAAATCCTTATTGCGCATCATGTCGACCATCTGAACCACATGCGCATCGAGCCGCGATAGCGCCCCCTGCACCTGCTCGATCTGCTGACGCGTGACATCCTGAAACTGGATACTGGCTAACACCTCCATGAACATGGAAGACAAGGCTGTGCTGGTCTGTTTCAGACGAGCGAGCATTTCCTCATCGCGCTGCATCAAATGATGATAATTAGCGCTCATACTGTCCAGATGAGTTGAAAAACTCTCCAGCACTACTTTTTCTTGCTCGGTATTTTCGTTTTCTAGCTTATTTTTGAACTGTTCTTCAATGGTATGCGCAACACTGCCGATACCCTGCTGAATTTTCGAGACCGCAATATCCGTCTCGCCGGATAACTTGCGTACCTCGTCAGCCACCACAGCAAAACCGCGCCCGACTTCACCGGCACGCGCAGCCTCAATCGCCGCATTGAGCGCCAGCAGATTGGTTTGCGATGAAATCCCCTTGATCATATCGATCAACGAGGTCATCGAACGTGCCTGTTGAACCACCACCGAGATACTTTCACGGTCAGCTTCAAATTCGACGAAGCGGTTTTGTATGTATTGATTGAGATTTTCGATCAGCTGCACGTTAGAACTGACGTTTCGCTCGCCCGACTGTATCATCTGCTCGGCTTCCTGCGCGCCGCTGGACACCGTGGACACCAACTCTTCGATCACGCCGTCGATAAGCTGCAAACGCTCGACAATACCGAATGCAGAACGCTCAGTCTCCACCGTAATCGCATGTAACTGATCATTGAGCAGATGGGTCAGCGTAGGCAGATGACTCAAATCGCTGGCCGCGTTATTGATGATCGCCTCAAAACTGGCAACTTTTTTCTCCAGATCAAGCTGAGTCGAGCGCATCCCCAGCAATCGGTCATTAAAGATCGCCAGAGAAACCATGTTATTGACCAGAAAACTACCCAAAATAATGATCAGCGTGCCAACCGAGTCAGCCACCCTGTCGGTCATCCCGGCGACCGCATGCAACCAGTCGTGAAAGGGGATATGCAGCAGATAAACACCTACGGCACAGGTCACCGCCGTCAGCAGCGCAACCACGACCTGTCTTAGCTTGATTTGACGCGAGTTTAATAACATGGGGCGTCGAATCTGATTATTTAACCACGAGTTTGATGGTACCTATCAATTGCTCGGCATTCACAGGTTTAACCAACCACCCTGATGCCCCGGCGGCTTTGGCTTCGTCGCGTTTCGATTGCTGTGACTCAGTGGTCAAAAACAGAATCGGCATAAAACGGTGATTCGGCAATTTACGCACTTCACGGATAAATTCAATGCCGTTCATTCCAGGCATATTCAAATCGGTGATCAGCAGATCAGGCTTGAGTCCGGCTTTTAGCTTAGTGAGGCCTTCTTCTGCGCTGGCGGCTTTTTCTGTCGCATAACCGGCTTTGGACAGAATCGCGCTCATACTCAGCAAAATGGTGACGGAGTCATCGACGAGAAAAATGGTTTTCATGTTCTTGCTATTCCTTATTAGAAAAATGCCCTATAGGCAGTGCAGTATATCGGATTTCCAAAATATATTGCCATGAAAAATGCGTAAAAACGCCGACAATAAACGCATCCGCAAAGCATGACACGGACAACCGTATATAACTTATTGCTCAGACATACGAACGTACCCTCAGCCTGCCGGGTTGAGCATGTCCGCAAGCCCATCTACTCCGCCACGCATCGGCACTGATCTGCACATCACCCAGCGTCACCACAGCACGCAACTTGGCCGTCTTGCGCCGTGCAGCTGAACAACGACATGTTCTTTTTAAAGAATCAAGACTCCGGCCCAACTGGCGTTGCGTCATTGGTATCCAGCAATTCCACGGAAACATCCAAGTTGGTGTTGATATATCCTCGTGCATTGATTTTCCCCATCATTAAAAATGCCGCGGTTGATATATCGACTTGATCCCGCTGGCACTGCTTACTTTTGACATTATTTGAATGCTCGGCCGGACAAAAATCAGTGATATAAAGCACAACTGAACCCGCCGTTCTAGGGTGTAGCCCTAGCGTCTTCGACAATTCCTCAACAATGATATTCGGAACATAATTATTGACCGGCGGTGCCTTCAAATTAATTTGAGACGCCAAGGATTGCTCTCCGCTCTGCCCGCAACATTCTGCATCCAGACATTTAACCCTAATTTTTCTTCCACATAATGACCAATTCTCAGAGCAGGTAGGCTCTCCTTTCCCTGAGTTAGGCGAACACTTTTTCATGCCCAAAAAATTTATCGAATCACTTGGCGCCACGTGCCAAAGCCGGTAGTCACCTTTGTGAAACTTCATATCCGGCGCTACGTTGTCACAGGCTAAACCCCCTTTGAAGGTAGTCAATGCACCCATACTCGATTGCCACTTGCCATTCTTCTGAAAAGTATTGTCCGTGGTGTTGGTGATAGACAATGCCGCTATCCACTCTTTTTTCTGCTGGGACATGACCTCTACAGGCATCGGCTTTGAACCACCGTCATTTATTACAGGAACTGTCCCTGACGTTTGGCAAGCGGACAACACAATACAGAGTGCCCAGACAATTCCGCCAATCAAATATTTTTTGCTTTTTTTCAAGTTATAACCCTAGGGTGTCATGGATTTTGTGTATACGGAATTTCCTAATGCGGCAGAAAACAATCCTCAAGCTGGATAGTAAACCGGTTTAGCGCAGCCTTCCAATCTCGTATCGGCATCATTCATTTTTTGCTGATGCGGATGGTTAAAGAACAGAATAATGCACTATTACACCCGAAACCTGCGAATTTCAGTTTCCAAACCTGCCGCCAGTGAAGTCAGTCGATTAGCCGTGCTTGCGTTATCAGCCACCGCAGCGCTATTCGCCTCTGCCATTTGTGCAATCTGCTCAACATTTTTAGCAATATCGGTTGCGGCGACGCTTTGCTCCTTCAGCGCACTAGAAATTTCGCTCACCATATTCAACACACTTGCAGCACCCGATTCAATTCCGTGCATTGCTTCCCCTGCCTGACGCGCCAGATTTACGCCGTTTTCAACCCCCTCAACTCCCACTTCGATACCTGTCACAGCGTGCTTCGTTCCCTGCTGGATTGACGATACCATACGCGTAATTTCACTCGTTGAATTGGCAGTTCTCTCGGCTAACTTGCGAACTTCATCTGCAACAACAGCAAATCCTCGTCCCTGCTCCCCCGCACGTGCGGCCTCAATCGCTGCATTGAGTGCCAGCAAATTGGTCTGATCAGCAATATCCTTGATCACTTGAACAACCTGAGAAATTTGCGCAGATTCTCCCCCCAGCGACTCTATATCCTTGGATGAAGCATGAACCGCAGTTGAAATCCGTTTAATCTCATCAACAACAGAAGACACCAACTTTTCGCCGTGAGCGGACAGCTTTCCCGACTCATCAGACAATCGATAGGCTTGTTCAGAACTGCTCGTGATGTGATCGACACCGACCGTCAACTCTTCGATGGCGGCTGCAATACTGGTGGTCGCATCGCTTTGTGTTAATGCAGACGCCTTGAGCCTGAGAGAAGACGTACCAAGTTGCTGTGCCGCCGCCCCCAATTCCTTTGCACTACTTTGCGCGTGTACGATCAGGTTTCTAAATGCATCGATAACGCGATTGAACGAATTTGCAACATCCGCCATTTCATCCTTTGCATTGAGCGTCATGTGAACAGTCAAATCTCCTTCTGCTAACTTTTCTGCACTCTCGCGAACCCGTCTCACACCATCCACCACAGCAAGGGATGCCGCAATCATAAGATAGAGACTCAACAATATCGCTGACAAGGCGATTCCGAGTATCAAATACATCTTAGTACGCAATTTTCCATCTCGCTCTTCAACCGCTTTAATCAAAGAAGGGATCAGGTCATCATAAAAAAGCTGATAACCGGAATCGATGGTTTGCGTCGCCAGAGAAAAATACGCCTCCGGTGTAGTACTCAAATTCCCGGTAAGAATTTCATCGTTGACGATCTTAAGCATCTGTTCTTTTTGCGCCAAAAATTGCGCAGAACGGTCATCAAGGCGTGATTTCAAGTCCGGCCTGGCTTTGGCAACTTTATCAATATCAGCGCTGAGGAGACGCTGCGCATTACTGAGTTCTGACATTTGAATAGAAATGGCAATCTTACGCATTTCATCCATGCCTTTTTTTGCCAGAACAGGCGTTCCCAATGCACGCAGACGTCCTAAACGTTCCAGCACGATGGGTTGACGTACAACTGCCACTTCCATCAGATAATACGTATCCAGCTCCGGATCAAGCGTCAGCTCTGTCTGATCCGCAACGGTAATCATAAAAGTCAGCACCTGATCAATCAGTCGGGTATGCGCAGCAATATTCTCCTGCGCCGTCATGGCAAGCCCGCCTTCAGAGATGCTTTGCCAGCCCGTCTGTATCGTTTTCCAGACAGGCAATTCTTTTAGTTCACTAGGTAAGCTGCGATCAGTCGCCGCTAACGCCTCTGTCACTTCAGTTTGTTTGGCAGAACGCTTACTACTCATTTCCTGAGAACCGGACAACACCGCCGAAGATAATCCGCGGTGCTGCTGCATCACCTGTGCCAATTTATTGATGGGCTGAATAAAACCGGCACCTGAAAGCTCGTGCTGATTAGTCGTAATGGAAGCGGACAGGTAGGAATACAGAACGCTAAGCGGCACTATGGTGGCAATCACGCTGAATACGCCGACAAGCATGAATTTTCTTGAAAATATCAGTCTATTTAACAGAGCGATCGCGGGGGAAAAAAGGGCATTCATGGTTATCACTTTCAAAAAATTTGGTTTTCCCGGTCCATACTTTACAAATAGCAGTTAACAGCCACGCACATCGCTCAGCAGTTCCTTAATATCGAGGATTAGCACGATATCGCCTTCACTGGACATCGTCACGCCGGCAACGCCTTTAGGACGGAATGTATCGAGCG
>JBAXJT010000022.1:0-38055 GCA_037137715.1 Nitrosomonadales bacterium | reverse complement strand
TGGCAGCATAATCGCAGGCAGTCAGGCGACAACTAGGTTGACAATTTCCGGTTTCCCCCCGCAACTCTCGATCAGCGCACGACTGATGGGCAACCCCATTCCCACGCCATTGAGTTTCGTCGTAAAAAATGGATTAAAGAGTTTATCCGCGACTGGCTGACTTATCGGCGGCCCATTATCAATCACACTGACAACAACACAGTCCTGTTGATACGCAACACGTATGGTAATGACAGGATCAACAGACATATCCGCCTTTACCGCTATAGCTTGCTGCGCATTCCACAACAGGTTCATCAGAACTTTTTCCAGACATAGGCGCTTTACGCTGACCTGAACCTCGCCACCTGAATTTTCCAGTACAACAAGCGCGCTGTTTTCGTACATCGCAGCATTAAATGCCTTAACAGCCTCATGCAGTGAGCCATTGAGTTCAAACACCTCGCTGTCCTGAATATTCTGATGAATATTTTTCATCAGGTTACGCATCACATTGCCAGTGCGCTGAATTTCTGCCACTGCGCACTTGATAACTTCTGTCAGCTTGGCGGTATTGATCTGTTCCATTTTAATCAGTCGCAAGGCCGCTTCGTTGTAGCTGCCCGCAGCATTGAGCGGCTGATTAAGCTCATGCGCCAGTGCCATAATGGTTTGCGCCAAAATTTGCTGCTCCAAAAATATGTCAGCTTGCGCACGCAGCCTGATTAATTCAGCTGCGGCTTGTTTTTGCTCTGTAATATCCTCAATCACAGAAATAAAATAATCGGGAGCACCATCGCCTTTTTTCGTCAGAGAAACGGTCAATCTCATCCAGGCTATCGTCCCCCTCTTATGAAGATACCGAATATCCTTCACAAAAGTACCGATTTCTCCTGACAACATCTGCTCTACACAAGCCAAAGTCATCTCAAGATCATCTGCATAGGTGATGTCCTGAAAGGTCATTTCCAGCAATTCTTCCCTGCTATATCCTAAAATGTGACAAATTTTTTCATTGACCCTCAACCACTTGCCATCCAGTGAGAGATGCGCAAGTCCAACGGCGGCCTGATTGAAGGTCGCCTCAAACAAGGCCGCACTCTCCATTGCCTTGACCGCCTCTTCAGCCCGATGGCGCTCGGTGATATCGTAGAGTATCACTAGGTGATTACCATCCAACCCCTCCCCCATAGGAGATGCGCTGGCCATAAATCGCCTGATCCTGCCACCCTTGCAATGAATATTAATTTCAAGCGGGACGAACGGACATTGGCTGCGCGCTGACGCTGCAAAATTCTTCTGCCAGTTATCCGTGACCCACTGACGGTAACCGGCATCCGGATAAGCCAGCGGCCACCAATCCGACAGCGTTGGAATATCCTCCAGCGTGTAACCGATCGTTTCAACAAACGCACGATTGAGCATGACGATACGGCCATACTGATCATTGATTGCAAAAGGCACCGGCGTCGCATCGAAAATCGCACAGGTGAGCGCATGACTCTCGGTCGAAGTCACCGGGATGGCTGATGATTCAACAATATAACAATTTTCCATCATGACTTAGCTAAAACATTTCCAGATCGCCGCCATTATGCGTTGTACCGGGTGTCGTCCGAAATTGACTGACGGTATGGTGTAAGGTGTTCGCTAAGTCTTCCATGTGGATGGCGGTTTGCACAATACTAGCGACAGAAGTACAATTTTGATCGGCCATTTGCGCCACTTTTTCAATCTCTATCGCCACATGTTTTCCTGCCGCACTTTGCTCTGCTAACGCATTGGATATTTCGCTCACGGCAACAATCACCTGCTGCGAACCTGCTCGAATATCATGCATCGAAACCCCAGCCTTATTGGCCATTTCGACCCCATCCGTTACACGTCTGGAGCCCTCATGCATACGAGACACAGCCTCATTGGTTTCGGAGAGGATCATCTCTATCATTTTTGAAATATCAACGGTCGATTTACTCGTGCGTTCAGCCAGTTTTCTAACCTCATCCGCAACAACCGCAAATCCCCTCCCCTGCTCACCGGCTCTTGCCGCTTCGATTGCCGCATTTAACGCGAGCAAATTTGTCTGATCGGCAATTTCCTTAATCGCTTTGACGATCTCAGAAATTTGCTTGGACTCATCGCCTAATTTGTTAATCGCCATGGAAGAATCATTGACCGAATTTGCAATATTCGACATCTCATCCGTCGCTAACCTGACCGCATTTTGCCCCTGTATCGAAAGCGCTTCAGTTTGGATTGCAACAGCATGCGTCTGCTGAGTATTACTAGCAATGTGTTCAATACTGCTCAGCATTTCTTCTGACTGCGCAGCCAGCAGCAAGGTGGAATCGCTTTGCGCAATTGAACTTTTAGAAACGCTATCCGAGGTATGGTGCAGGTGTACGGAGCTCTTCTTAACTTCGTTTACCCCAAAAATGACGACCTGAATAATCTCTTCAAAACTATGCAGCATTTGATTAAACGCATGTGCAATTTCACCGATTTCATCCTTGCCAGAAACATTCGCTCGCTTGGTCAAATCCTTGGTGGACTGAATATCCTGAATCGATTTTTGCAGGGCGGATAAGGGCGTGGTAATACTGCGCGCAACGATCTGCAATAAAATAACGCCCACCAGACTCATTGCGGCAATCAGGCCTATCATCCACTTGGCAGATTCCCAAAAAATCGAATTAATGTCATCGACGTAAATTCCCGAACCCACCACCCATCCCCAGGGCGTAAATCCTTTTACATAAGAAATTTTTGGCACCGGTTCTGACGCGCCCGGTTTAGACCACATATACGATACGATCCCCCCGCCGCTTTTCTTAACGACCTCGACGAATTCGACAAAAAGTCGCTTGCCCGTCGGATCTTTGAGCTCGCTAACATCTTTACCATCTAACTCGGGTTTAATCGGATGCATCAATACGACAGGCGTCATATCATTAATCCAGAAATATTCCTTTTCGTCATAGCGCAGTGATTTTATGACCCCCATCGCGGCAGCTTTAGCCTGCTCTTCGGTCAGAGCACCCTTGCTCTGCATCTCATAGTGATAGGCCAGTACACTATGAGCTGTCTCGACTAGGTGCTGTGTTTTAACCTGTCGGTCTGAGAGCAACAATGCTTTTTCATTGAGCAGCGCAAAAACTGAAATCAGAATCAATCCAACGATCACGGCCACAATCACCAGCGATAATTTGGTCTTAATGCTGATCGACTTTATATCCAAACTCATACTCTCTCTCCTGATAATGCTTTTTATATTTATTATTTTATAACGATAATTTTTTAACAGACTACACAACTTCTTCCGGTTCTTGAAACATCAATGCGACACGCGCAAACATTTAAAAAAACCGGCAGCCTAACATCACGTAATTAGCGTGCAGTTGCGCCCGGCGGCCTTAGCCGCATACAGCCGGGTATCCGCCTGATGCAGCATCGCTTCGGTGCTGTCCAGTTTCGCATTGTCGGTCAGGCCGATGCTAACCGTCAGTTGAAGCAACTGGCCCTGCATCTGCATCGGGTGCGCCGCAACGTGCTGGCGCAGTCGCTCGGCATAGGTATAGCCCGCATGAACATCGCTGTCAGGACAAATCACCATAAATTCTTCACCGCCCAAACGGCACACCACGTCCTGCTTGCGCGCCGCCTGCTGCAAACTGCCCGCCACCCGCTTGAGCGCCTCATCACCCAACTGATGACCGTAGCTGTCGTTCACCAACTTGAAATAGTCGATATCCACCATCATGCAGCACACAGGACGTCTCGCCCGCACCGCGATCGCCCATTCCTGTTCTAGCCGCTCCATGCCGTAACGGCGATTCGGCAGCCCCGTCAACGCATCGGTCAGCGCCAGCGTCTGCAGGCGCTTGTTGGACAGCGCCAGTTCATCGGCAAACTGGCGCAATTGCAGCCTGTCCTCTTCCTGCGCCTCCTGCATCTGCACGATGCGCTGCGCGGAGCGCAACCTCGCGGCCAACACTTTGGGATTGATCGGTTTGGACAGATAATCGTTGGCACCCGCTTCGAACGCCTCGATCAATCTGTCGGTGCTCTCCTGCGCCGTGACGATAAACACATAAATTTTGTGCCACTCCGGATTTTTGCGCAGTTCGCGACAAAACTCGATGCCATCCATCTCCGGCATCATCCAGTCACTGATGATCAGTTGTGGCGGTGAGACTTTGAGGCTCTCCAGCGCTTCCCGACCGTTGCAGGCAGTGGTCACGCTGTGGCCTGATTTCTCAAGCAACGTCTTGTACAAGAGGCGGATCGCGCGATCGTCATCGACCAGCAAGATGCGCAACTTGAAGCCGACAGGCAAGCTGCCCGGCAGCGCATCCAGACCCAGCAATTCACTTGCCATTGAGTCCGCATTGAGCATTTCCTCAAAAGGGGGCAACACCGGCACGGAGATGCCCAGCAATGCGCTCCATTCGCGCAAGGAGGCAATCACCCGATCACCGATTTCAATTAAGGTGCCGCTCTCGATGCCGACCCGCGTCGCCAGCAGCATCAGCCTTGGAATCTGGCGGTAGCGCTCACTCGCCTCGGCCGTGCAGACGGCGGCTAACCGATCAGAGAAATGCATCAACTGCAGCAAACGCCAGTTGCGCTCGCCTTCGTGAAAATCGCTCGCCTCGGGCTGTTCGATATGCAGGCTGATTTCCTCAAACAACTTCGGCATACCCCAGTCGGCGAGCATGCCTGCGGTAATCTGGTTGTGATCAATGCCAAAGGCTGCGCGCTCTTTATCAATCAGATTGTCAGCCGTCAGTACGCCGGCATACTCAGAAGGGAAAACGGTCGCCAGCGCCAGACGGCCGATTTGCGAGAGCAAGCCGAGCAAAAAAGCCTCATCGGCTACGCCGACCTGCATCTTCGCCACGATCTGTTGCGCGGCGATGCCGGTACAAACCGAATGCGCCCAGAACTTCTGATAATCAAAACCGGTACACGCGCCGCTCTGATGCTGGGCCACCAGCGACAGACTCAGCGCTAACTGGCGCACCGACTTGACGCCCTGCACCGTCACCGCATCCATAATGGATGCGACCGGACGGCTGCCGCGATGAGTGAGGAGATTGGCAACTTTAACGATATTGCCGGCCAGCGCCGGATCGCTGCTGATCAGATGGGCAATTTTCTGCGTGGTCGTGTCTTCGCGGTCAGCCAGCTGGATGATCTGTAGCGCGACCCCGCGCGGGGACGGCAAATGACCGTGCGCCTTGAATGCTTTAAAACTCTGAATAACTAACGGATTAAACGAGGAAATACATTCCTGCGACAAGCTGGACATATGATTCTAATAAAGTGATCCGCAATCTTCCTATTGGGCCATAAAAAAGCACTTTTAAGGAATACGTGGAACCACATACACGAATAAAAAACACATTAAAACAAATAACTAGCTCGAATCCCCCAAACGCAGCTTGTCAAAGAAATCTGCGCGAGGGTGTCTTGCGGCCTGTTGTGGCGGTTAGCACCCCATACTGTGCAAGATAGCTGGTGCTGCTGCTCTCGTCTGGCCGCGACTATCTGTACTCTGGCATCCATCTCATGAACTGTATTGCGCTCAGCCATCAAGGAAAATCGCCAATGGATTGCGGATGTTCAAAACAATAACTTCTGTTCTGATTCATGATGATCCGCCCTTTCCAGTCTGGAGAATTTTTTAAACTCACTGGTATGTATATCTTCAAAGACTCGTATTACAAGAGTCCTAGTTTCTAATCAATGACAGGAATCAGACAGCTTTGAGCATCTGCCCCACATAACGCCCCACGCCCTCTTCGACGGACAGGAAAGGTTCGACATAACCTGCGCCGCGCAGCGCCGTAATATCGGCTTGCGTAAAACTCTGGTATTTACCGCGCAGCGCATCCGGGAAAGGAATGTAGCTGATCAACTCCTGATCATGAAGCGCTTCTAGGCTCAGCACATGCGCACCTGTAGCTGCGCGCAAGGTATTGATAGTGGCGACCGCCACATCGTTAAAGCTCTGCGCCTGCCCGGTGCCCAGATTAAAAATACCGGATTTTTCCGGATGATCGAGGAAATACATGTTCACTTTAACCACATCTTCGATCGAGACAAAATCGCGCAACTGCCCGCCGTTCCCGTAACCGTCACAGCCCTCAAACAGTTTCACACGCCCTTCTGCGCGGTATTGATTGAAAAAGTGAAAGGCTACCGACGCCATCCGCCCCTTGTGCTGTTCACGTGCCCCATAGACATTGAAATAGCGCAGACCGACCACCTGTGCTGTGCTCTTGTTCAAGCGGCGACGCAGGATTTGATCGAAGAGGAATTTTGAATACGCATAGACATTGAGCGGCGCTTCAAACTCCCGACTCTCGCGAAAAACGCTGCCGCCCCCGTAAACGGAGGCGGATGATGCGTACAGAAAGGGAATTTCCTCAGCCTGACAGTAATTCAACAGCTCCAGCGTGTACTGGTAGTTGTTGTCCATCATGTAACGGCCGTCGGATTCCATGGTATCGGAACAAGCCCCTTGATGCAGAACGGCCTTCACCAGTCCGTCAAAAAAGCCTTCCTGAATTTTTTTCCGGAAGGTTTCCTTATCCATAAAATCGGCGATCTCGCAGTCGACCAGATTTCTGAATTTATCCGCTTTCGCCAGATTATCCACAGCGATGATGTTGCGCTCACCGCGTTCATTCAGCGCTTTGACGAGATTCGAACCGATAAAACCGGCGGCTCCTGTGACGATGTAATACATTTTCAGCTCCTTATGAGAAGGGAGAAGGGTAAAGGGTAAAGGGCGAAGGGTGGAGTGAAAAGAGTGAAGAGATAAGGGTAATAGCTACATTTTTCCCTTTCCCCATTCTCTCTTCCCTTACAACCCTTCCCTCTTTCCTCTTCCCTCTTCCCTCATATCCAAAATAATTTCTTCACGACTCACCACCGCCGTACCCAGTTTGCCAACCACAATACCCGCAGCGCGATTGGCGATGCGCATGGCAACGGGCAGCTCGGCACCGGCCGCCAGCATCACCGCCAGCGTCGCGATCACCGTGTCTCCTGCACCGCTCACATCGAACACTTCGCGGGTGTGGGTAGGTTCATGCTGAACATCATCAGCCCGATATAGACTCATACCGTCTTCACTGCGCGTGACCAGCAGCGCATCGAGTTGCAATTCGGCACGCAGTGCCTGAGCTTTCGCGTTTAATTCCGCCTCATCGCGCCAGCCGCCCGCCACCTGACGAAATTCACTGCGATTGGGCGTGAGCAAGGTCGCTCCACGATAACGTGCATAATCTTCCCCCTTAGGATCGACCAGCACGGATTTGCCTGCATCCCGCGCCATTTTGATCATTTGTGCGATATGCGCTAACCCCCCTTTGCCATAATCGGACAAAATTACGACATCGGCCAGCGGCAATTGCGCACGATAATCTTCCAGCGCCGCATTCAACACTTCATGGCTGGGCGGCGTTTCAAAATCGATGCGCAGCAACTGCTGCTGCTGGGCAATGGCACGCAGTTTGATAATGGTCGAAACACTGGGATCACGATGCAACAACGACGTTAAATTGCTGTGCTGACCGAGCAGTTTTTCAAGACATAAACCGGCCTCATCATTCCCGACCACAGACAACAATGTCGCCTCGGCCCCCAGCGCTGCAATATTGCGAGCGACGTTGGCAGCCCCACCGGGACGCTCATCCACGCGACTGACTTTGAGCACGGGCACCGGTGCTTCGGGCGAGATGCGATGCACATCCCCGAACCAGTAGCGATCGAGCATCACATCCCCTACCACCAGAATACGGCAACCTTCAAATACGGGCAGAGCGCTCATCACAGACCTTTGATTTGGATATTAATATCGAGTAACGCCTGGAGCGGATCGGCGGCACGGGTAATGGGACGCCCGATCACCAGATAGCTAGCGCCCGCCATCAGCGCCTCCTCCGGCGTCATCACGCGCGACTGATCGTCCAAACTCGCCTCCAGCGGACGAATACCGGGGGTCACCAGAGAAAACTTACTGCCGCAATGACGGCGCAACAGCGCTGTTTCCATCGCTGAACACACCACGCCGTCGAGTCCTGAATCCTGAGCCAGACGTGCGAGTCTCAACACCATTTCGCCGGGCGTCGCGTTAATTCCAAGGTCGCTGATATCCTGCTGATTCATGCTGGTCAGCAGCGTGACGGCAATCAGTTTGGGCGGTTTCGCACACGAGGCGACCGCAGCGGCTGCAGCATCCAGCATTTTACGACCACCCATCGCATGAACATTGATCATCCAGACGCCCAAACTTGCCGCCGCTTTACACGCCTGTGCAGTCGTATTCGGGATATCGTGAAACTTCAGATCGAGAAATATCTCAAAGCCGCTTTTCATCAAACTTTCGAGCAGCGCGGGGCCTGTTGCGGTAAAGAGCTCTTTACCGACCTTAAGCCTGCATAATTCAGGGGATAAACGGTGCGCCAGCGCCAGGGCCGGTGCTGCGCCCGGATAATCCAGGGCTACAATAATTTTTGGATCGCTCATAACGGTTTACCACTTTCCTCATCGCGCCTAGGCGCATAACTGTCCCAGGCCTGACAGGCCGGGCAATGCCAATAAAATTTTCTTGCCTTGAAACCGCAATGACTGCAATGGTACATCGCCAGACTTCGGGTGCGCTTATGTACCAAATCCTTGATCATTTCAACGTCTGCACGCCTATCCATCGGCACTTCCAGCAGGCGCGCCTCAAGCAGTTTATCGAGCCCCAACAAAGTCGGGTTACGCTCGAGCTCATCGCGCACCAATTGATAGGCTGATGAGGCCGTCTCAAATTTGAGCATGCCATCAAAGACTACATTCAGCATATCGATAGAATGGTATTTAATCAGATACTCGCGCAAAACACGGATCCCCTCAGCCTCCCGGTCGAGCGCACTATAAGCGTTAAGCAGCCGTTCGGCGACCAGTTGCAGATACTGCGCATCCTGCAATTCTATCCCCTGCCAGATGGCAATAGCCTGCTCTGCCTGCCCCGCTGCATTGACCATATCGCCCAGCATAATGGTTGCTCGGACACTGACCGGGCATACCTCGAGGGCCAACCGCAAATGTTCCCGCGCCGCCGTCAAATTACCTGCCGCGATTTCATCGCCGGCCAACTCACAATAAAAAAAAGCCGATAATTTGCTATAGGAAGTACCGGACACAATAGACAACTCTTGTGCTACCGCAATCGCCTTGAGCCAGTCGTGCTCCTTCTGAAACAGTTCGAGTAAAAATTCCAGCGCAAGCTTTGCATAGGACGTGTGTTTTAACTCACCAAACAGACGCTCGGCGCGGTCCAGTATCCCTGCCTTGAGATAATCCTGCGCCAGTTCAAATACAGCCTGCTGACGCTTCTCATCGTCCAGATCAGCGCGGTCAACCAGATTGTGATGCATACGCAAGGCGCGATCCACTTCCCCGCGACGACGAAACAGGCTGCCCAGCGCAAAGTGCAATTCGACCGTATGTGGATCAATTTTGACCACTTCGATAAAGGACTCAATGGCCTTATCCTGCTGCTCGTTAAGCAGAAAATTAAGCCCCTGAAAATACGATTCCGGTAGCGCCGTTGACTCAGAGAGTAAATCTTTAATATCCAGACGTGCCGCCCACCATCCCATGCCAAAAAACAGCGGAAAAATGAGCAGCATCCACGGTTCAAATTCCATTAAACACCCACAAATTCAATTAAATACAACACATAAAAAACATCATAACAACGGCGCACTATTGAGTTTTTTAAGATCGCTGATCTCTTGCTTCAAGCGCAACAATTCACGACGCTGACGAAACCAGATACCCAGCGTCGCGAGGATACCCAGCGCCGCACCGACCGTAAAAAAAAGCAATAACGCGATCACCAGCGTCGATTGCCATTCATAACCAAAAAAATAATGCAGCGTGACCGGCTGACTGTTTTTGAGCGCAAATCCGAGCAAAACAATGAACAAAAATATCTGTAATAGCCAGCTTATATAACGCATAGGGGTGACCTCAAAAAATCTGCCTAAAGATAGCATAAAAAAGGCGGTGATATCTCATCACCGCCTTTTTAAAATACACCTTTATGATCAGGCTTTGCCTACCCGCTCTCTAAGATCCTTACCCGCCTTAAAGTGCGGCACATACTTGGCCGGCACACCGACCTTATCGCCGGTCTTAGGATTTCTCCCCTGACGCGGCGGCCGGTAATTCAGGCCGAAGCTGCCGAAGCCGCGAATCTCGACCCGACCGCCACGCGACAGCGTAGAGGACAAGGCATCGAGTATCACTTTAACGGCCATCTCGGCATCCTTGGCTAACAGCTGCGGATGCAGTTCAGCCAATCTAGCGATCAAATCAGAGCGAGTCATGCAATTCTCCCGAACTTAGGCTTCAGTCTTGCCACTCATCTTGGCTTTGAGCAACGCGCCAAGATTGGTTGTACCGGCATTAGCGCTGCTGTCAGCTGACAATTTTTGCATGGCAGCTGAATCTTCCGCCTTGCTCAATGCCTTAACCGACAAGCTGATGCCGCGATTCTTACGATCAACACTGATGATCATCGCCTTAACGGTATCGCCTTCTTTCAGATGCGTGCGAATGTCTTCAACACGGTCAACTGACACTTCAGATGCCTTCAAGTAAGCTTCAACATCGCCTGGCAGCGTTACAACAGCACCCTTAGCATCAACGGATTTAACAACGCCGTTAACGATAGCACCCTTTTCATTGGTGGCTGCAAAGCCGCCGAACGGGTCACCTTCCATTTGCTTGATGCCCAGAGAAATGCGCTCACGCTCAACATCAATCGCCAGAACAACGGCTTCAACTTCATCACCCTTCTTGAAGTTGCGCACCATTTCTTCGCCAGGTTGAGACCATGACAGATCAGACAGATGTACCAGACCGTCGATATCGCCATCCAGACCGATAAACACGCCGAAGTCAGTGATCGACTTGATCTGACCGCGTACTTTGTCACCCTTCTTGTGGTTGATCGCGAAATCATCCCAAGGATTTGAATGACATTGCTTCATGCCTAAAGAGATACGGCGACGTTGTTCGTCGATTTCCAGAATCATCACTTCAACTTCGTCACCTACCTGAACAACCTTAGAAGGATGAACGTTCTTGTTGGTCCAATCCATTTCGGATACGTGAACCAGACCTTCGATACCTTGTTCGATTTCAACGAATGAACCGTAGTCAGTCAGATTAGTGACTTTACCGAACATGCGTGTCCCTTGCGGGTAACGACGTGCCAGACCATTCCAAGGATCGTCGCCCATTTGTTTGATACCGAGGGATACGCGATTCTTTTCTTGATCGAATTTCAGGATCTTCGCTTCGATTTCATCGCCAACCGTCAATACTTCTGACGGATGCTTCACACGACGCCATGCCAGATCGGTGATATGCAACAGACCATCGATACCGCCCAGATCAACGAATGCGCCGTAGTCCGTGATGTTCTTAACCACGCCCTTAACGATTGCGCCTTCTTTCAGATTTTCCATCACGGATTCACGATCAGCGCCCATCGTTGCTTCCAGAACTGCGCGGCGGGAAACCACCACGTTGTTGCGGCGACGATCCAACTTGATGACCTTGAATTCCATGGTCTTGTTTTCGTACGGTGTCGTATCCTTGACCGGACGGATGTCAACCAGCGAACCCGGCAGGAACGCGCGGATGCCGTTAACCATAGCGGTGAGACCGCCCTTAACCTTACCGCTGACGAAGCCTTCAACGATCTTGCCTTCTTCCATGGCGATCTCAAGATCGTGCCATGCAGCCAGACGCTTCGCTTTTTCGCGCGACAGCTTTGTTTCGCCGTAGCCGTTTTCCAGTGATTCGATTGCAACGGTAACAAAGTCACCGGCAGCCACTTCCATTTCGCCCTTGTCGTTCAGGAATTCCTCAACAGGAATCCAGCTCTCGGACTTAAGGCCTGCGTTTACAACCACAACGTTGTGGTCAATACGCACAACTTGTGCGGTAATCAGTTCGCCTGCACGCATTTCTTTGCGCGTCAAACTTTCTTCAAACATTGCGGCGAAACTATCGGGGTTCATTGCTGCGTCTGCGGTTGCGTTCATCGAATACACCTAAAGATTTTTCTGTTTGCACAGAGGTTAGTTAAAAACCCTAAGAACGGAGAGTCCTAAGGGGCCTTGCATTGGTAGCCATTCAGCACAAACTCAACCGCCTGATTAACATCAAGCGCCGTCGTATCGAGCAGACTGGCATCCGGGTACTGTTGCAGAGGAGCCGCACTACGCTGTGTATCGCGTTCGTCGCGCGCCCTTATATCCTGCAAAAGATCAGCGATATTAGCATCCATTCCTTTCTCTTTCAACTGCTTATAACGTCGTTCAGCACGAATCTGGGCGGAAGCCGTCAAAAATACCTTGAGTGTCGCATCCGGAAACACCACCGAGCCCATGTCGCGACCATCGGTCACCAGCCCCGGCGCTTTCCTGAAATCGTGCTGTTTGGCAAGCAGCGCCGCACGAACCTGATGCAATGCGGCCACTTTGGAAGCACCCGATGCGCACGCCTCGCCGCGCAATTCGTCGCCTACCAGCACGCCATCCAGCCAAATGCACTCGCCTTTAAAAACAACTTCCATGCGGGATGCCAATGCGGCCAGCGCGATTTCATCGTCGAGCGCCACGCCGTCACGCATGGCCGCAGTTGCAAGTAACCGGTACAGCGCACCGCTGTCAAGATAATGAAAGCCAAGTTCAGTTGCAACACGCTGCGCGACCGTTCCCTTGCCAGAGGCGGAAGGCCCGTCGATGGCAATCACCGGTACGCTCTGCGTCACCTTGGCAAATTCCGCAAAATAATCCGGAAAGGTTTTTGCCACACAGCGAGGATCGTTGATGCGGATGCCATTGCCGAACGCCGCCAGTGAAAAACACATCGCCATGCGGTGATCGTCGTAAGTATCAATAGGACTGGGAAGGGGGAAGAGGGAAGAGGGAAGAGATAAAAGCGGCGTGATGCGAATAAAGTCCTCGCCCTCTTCGACCAGCGCGCCCACTTTGCGCAGCTCGGTTGCCATCGCGTGAATGCGGTCCGTTTCTTTGACGCGCCAGCTGGCGATATTGCGCAACGTCGTCGTCCCTTCCGCATACAACGCCGCCACCGCCAGCGTCATCGCGGCATCAGGAATGTGATTACAATCCAGATCAATCGCCTGCAACTTGCCGCTAACCGGCGCACGCGCCTCGATCCAGTTGTCCCCCATTTCAATTTGCGCGCCCATCTTCGCCAGCTCTCCGGCAAATTTAACATCGCCCTGAATGCTGTTGCGACCGACGCCTTCCACGCGCACCGGCCCGCCACCGATTGCGCCTGCTGCCAAAAAGTACGAGGCGCTCGAGGCATCTCCTTCCACATAGATCTCGCCTGGGGAGACATAACGACTACCTGCCGAAACGGTAAAACTTTTCCAGCCATCACGCTGTACGCTCACGCCAAAACGCGCCATCATCGCCAGGGTGATTTCAATGTAGGGTTTCGAGATCAATTCGCCGATCACCTCAACCGTCACCGTTCGGCCCAACAATGGCAGCGCCATCAGCAGCGCCGTCAGGAACTGGCTGGAGACATTGCCGCGCACCTGCGCTGTGACACCGGTCAACTTGCCCGGGGAGATTTTCAAAGGGGGGAAACCCTCATTACCCGAATATTCGATATTCGCACCCAGTTGACGCAGCGCATCCACCAGATCGCCGATTGGCCTCTCGTGCATACGCGCCACACCGGACAAAGTGTAACTGCCGCCCGAGAGCGCAAGCGCTGCGGTCAGCGGACGAAACGCCGTACCGGCATTGCCCAAAAAAAGCGCCGCGTCCTTGTTCGAAAAATCTCCGCCGCAACCGGTCACTTTATAGGCATTGCCGCCCAGCGACTCAATTACCACGCCCAGCGTCTGCAAGCCTTCGAGCATACGATCCGTATCGTCCGAACGCAGCAGATCGCGCACAACAGTGGTGCCGCTCGACAGTGCCGCCAGCAGCAACACACGGTTGGAGATGCTCTTCGAACCGGGCAAACGCACGGTGCCACGGGCTGATAGCAAAGGAGGAAGATTAAGAAATTCGGTGTGAGGCATGTAGAACTTTCAAAATTATTTAATACAATCAGATAGTTATTGTTTCACGCAATTAAAAATACGTTTTCAGCGGAGCATCCAGCCGCACATCTTCATAAATCTCATTCAGCGTCAGGCAACACTCAATGCTTTCCAGCGACAAGGATTGTCCATCGCTGGTGACCGCGAGCTGCAATTCGTCCTGATCGTCGCGACGATAGATTTCAACTTGCCGTTTATCCGCCGCAATCAGCACATATTCACGCAAACTGGCTATCATGCAGCGATTTACACTGCTGGACACTTAAGCCGTAGCTGGATGTTCCGATTCAACGGAAGGGACCAATCGGGGACAGACCACGGTTATTCTCTTTTACAAATTCATGCATCATTAGGCGTGCGAAACATCACCAACCAGTTGCCATTGCGCTTCAATCGTGTCCGCCGACAAATCGGCACCACAATCCCATTCGACAAAGTAGCCGCCATTGGAAATTTTGCTAAACTCGCCGGGATCTCTTAATCCCTCAAACGCTTCGTATGCAAGGTACGGACTAACATCAAAGCGGCCGACTCGACCATCATCGGCAACAACAGATAGCACCCAGTTTGACTGAGGCTGGATTTCGGTCATTCTCATTGATCAAGCCCCTTGATTGGAAATGGTTTTTTACCATTTACGGCCAGATTCCAATCAGCCTGTAAATCTTCTTGATGTATTTCTATCCAAGCGACGACGAGCTTGTGCTTGTTGGCAGGTAGTTCACCAGCCAGAAGCGTTCCGTCGAGAATTGAATAGACAGCAATTTTCCCTTGATAATCAGCGTGTATATGCGGCACATGATGCTTCTGAATATCGCGAAAGAACATCCGAACGAGAATTCCATAAAACATGGAAATGGTTGGCATTCAATTTTCCTTTCTCTTACCAGGTTTCAACCGATACGCACCTAAGAGCGAGTTATTGCTGCGTCCAGTTGCCGCGCACTTCGCGTGCCAGGCTGAAAATTTCCTGCAACTTGTCTGCATCACATTCAGATAGGGCTGTTTGTATGGTTGCAAGCTCCTGCATATAGCTACCCAATTCATCCAGCAGCGCATCGCGATTGGCAAGACAAATGTCGCGCCACATTTCAGGGGAACTGGCCGCGATACGGGTAAAATCACGAAAACCACTGGCCGCAAAAGATAACAACTGGTCGCGATTGTCGCGCTGCGCCAGATCGTGCACCAGGGCAAAAGACAGCAGATGCGGCAGATGGCTCACCGCCGCGAACACCTCGTCGTGTTGTTGTGCGCTTAGCTCGCTGACAACCGCGCCGCAGGACTGCCACGCAGACTTTACATAATTAATTGATTCTATTGAGTTTTCAAAGACAGGGGTCAGCACAACTTTTTTGCCGATATATAAATCGGCCTTTGCCGCCGCAGCGCCGCTCAGCTCTGCGCCGGCAATCGGATGCGCGGGAACAAACTGCCCCACCTTATCACCCAGATTTGCATAAGCTGCCGCGACCACATCGCCTTTGGTGCTGCCGCCATCGGTGACCCGCGTATGAACACCCAGATGCGGCGCAATTTGCGCCATCAATGCCGCCATTTGTCCGACGGGGGTGGCCAGCAGCACAAGATCCGCATTGCCCAGTTCAGCGGCCTGTTCCTGCCCGATCCGGTCGATAATTCCGAGCTGCCTAGCCTGCTCAAGGGTGGCCTGACTGCGCCCGAAACCCACCACTTCGCCCACTGAACCTGCGCGCCGCAACGCCAGCGCAAACGAGCCGCCGATCAGTCCGACACCAAAGATCACAACCTTGTTGTATTTCATATTTGTCTTACCGAAATCGTTCGGGCTAATAGGCAACGGGGACGTCATCACGCGCCGGGCAAGCAGGACTCACCACTTAGGCTTAATAAAAGCACCCGTCAAATCGAGCGAATTTCGCACATTCAGTGATGCCGGGGTAATCGTCTCAGCCCTGACCGGCGCAACTACGGCGCTTAAACTTAACTGCTTCATTTTCCTAAACATCCAGATAATCGCCGCCGCCAAGATCCCCACAACTGCCAGCAAAATCCAGGTAAGCACACCAGGCAGATTGGCGGAGGCCTGCGGTGCTTCAACCGATACAACGGCAGGAACTGCACTCACCGGCAAGGTACCCGCCTGACTCTTCAAGCGGATGACCTCTTTTAACAAACCGATGTGCTTTTCAAGCAAAACGATCTGCGCCTCGATTTCACCGTTTTCCTTTTGCAACGCATGAATATCGTCCGCGTACTCGCCGATCTTTTTGATTTGCAGGCGATTCTCAACCGGTTTTGGCGATGTCGCGACCGGCGTGATCTCTGCGGGCAATTTCACGACCTGTGGCTTCTCCTTAACCGGCACGACCTTAGTCGCCTTGACTGGCTTTACCACCTCAATCTCTTGAGCGCCCGTCTCAATGACTTTCCCGCCGACAACGCCATACTGACCGGGCGACAAACCCGCATCCATCTCTACAATGGACGGCACATCCGGACTCACGCCAAATTCAGGGAGAAACTCAAATGAGTTGTAAACGGTGCCGCCCGCACTCGATGTCGTCTTGACCAGAAGGCGATAAAACAACTCATCCCCTCGCCCGCCGGTAATCTTTAAATAATACTGCCCATCCGACTGCCGCTTGACTGAGAAATTAAGCTTCGCTTCATACAACGACTCGCAGCCATTCGGACTGCTGCCGATAATTGAAGCGCGGCATTCCGCCGTCTTCACCTGAGAGAAACTGACGTCGCGGCTATATTCACCTATCAGCGCGACACGGGCAGAAAACGGTTCGCCAATACGACTCGAAATCTGCCCTTCGCCCAGCGATAGGGCTGACGCTGACGTCGAGGCCAGCATAACAAATAACGCACAGCCCAATTTTCTCAGTTGCATAATCCCTCTTTGGTATTACCCGTGATGACATACGTACAAGCGGGCTACGATAACATCACTCGTTTACATGAGGCTGTCAGCGCGGGGGCAACGATTAAAGTGTGCGTCCAATTGCACCGGCAATCGCGCCCAGCGTTCCCATCAATTTCTTCAGTTCATCAGGCGTCAATGCCTGATCGGCATCGCACCATGCATCGCAAGGACTCGGATGCATCTCGACCAAAAGACCATCGGCACCGGCTGCAATTGCCGCTTGCGACAACGCCGCCACCATCCATGCTTTACCGCCCGCATGAGAGGGATCGACAATCACCGGCAAGTGCGTTTCCTTCTTCAAAACCGGAATCGCCGTCACGTCCAGCACGTTGCGGTAGTAGGTCTCAAAGGTGCGAATGCCGCGTTCACAGAAGATGATGTTGTGGTTCCCGCCCGCCGCGATGTATTCCGCCGCCATCAACCATTCGGAAATGGTCGCCGACATGCCGCGCTTCAGGATAACCGGCTTATTGATACGACCCACTTCTTTGAGCAGATCAAAGTTCTGCATGTTGCGCGTGCCGATCTGAATCACGTCCACATCGTATTCCATGAAGGTATCGAGCTGACGCGCGTCCATCAATTCGGTAACGATAGGCAATTTGTACTGGCTTGCCGCTTTGCGGAACATATCCAGACCTTCCGCGCCGTGCCCCTGAAACGCATAAGGGCTGGTACGCGGTTTGAACGCGCCACCGCGCATCAGACGGCAACCGGCTTCGGCCACATATTTGGCGGACAGATCCATCTGCTCCTGCGTTTCGACCGAACACGGGCCTGCGATCACCTGAATCTGGTTGCCGCCCAGTTGGATGCCGCCGATATCGACGATGGTGTTTTCACGGTGCGACTCGCGCGAGACGATCTTGTACTGTTTGGTGACGTGCATCGCCGATTCTACGCCCGGCAACGGGGTGAACATTTCTTCATTGAGCTTGCGCTCATCTCCAATTGCGCCGATCACGGTGCGCTCGATACCGCGCGAGATATTGGCCTTCAGGCCCGCTGTTTCAAGCCTTTTAACAACGGTGCCGATTTGTTCGTCAGTGACATCCCTACCCATTACTATGATCATGCTGTTTCTCCGAGTATCTGCTTCAATGCAGATAAAAATTTACAATTTTGTGATTCAAGACCAATGCTCACGCGCAAATAGTCCGGCATTCCGTAATTTCCGATGGGGCGTACGATGACGCCTAATTCTAGCAAGCGTCGGTAAATCCATGCGGCATTGACGACATGAAAACTGATGAAATTACCGAAAGAAGGAATATAGTCCAAACCAAGCTTGCTCAAGCCGTCTGAGAGCTGCGCCATACCGCGTAAATTCAATTCAAACGTGCGCCTGACAAACTCGGCATCGTCTAAAGCGGCTACAGCCGCGGCCTGCGCCATGCTGTTGACATTGAACGGCTGACGCACGCGATTGAGCATGTCGATCACTTGCGGGTTACCCAGCGCATAGCCGACGCGCAAACTCGCCAACCCGTAAGCCTTAGAAAAAGTTCTTGAAATCAAAAGATTAGGAAATTCAGCCAGCCAGCTTACGCTGTCGTAGCGACATTTTTCAGGCAGATATTCGTTATAAGCCTCGTCGAGCACGACCAGTATATTGGCGGGCAAGGCGCGTAAAAAGTCCAGCAATTCCTCACCCGACAAAAAGGTACCGGTCGGATTATTCGGATTGGCAATAAAAATCAGTTTGGCCTTTTGCTCGACCGCTGCACGGCGCATTGCATCGAGATCATGCCCGTACCCTTGCGCCGCTACGCTGATCCCAGTCGCACCCACGGCTTGGGTCGCCAGCGGATAAACGGCAAAGGCGTGATCCGAATAAACCGCCTTGTCGCCCACGGTGAGAAACGCGCGTGCGGCTAATTCGAGCAGATCATTGGAACCGTTGCCCAGCACAATCTGCTCAAGCGCGACACCATAACGCGCAACCAGCGCGGCTTTGACCGCATAGCCGTTTCCGTCGGGATACAGACTGATTTCATCGAGCGCCGCGCGGGCAGCGGCAACCGCTTTGGGACTCGCCCCCAGCGGGTTCTCATTCGACGCCAACTTGACGATATCCGTCACGCCTAATTCGCGCTCGAGTTCGGAAATCGGTTTGCCGGGCTGGTAAGGCGCAATTGCGCGGATGTAACCTGGTGCCAGTTCAGAATAATTCATACCAACCATCATCTAATGTCATTAAAAACAGCGGAAATTCAAACAGCGAGCGGATACGAGCCCAGTATCTTCATAAACGCGGCGGATTGCTTGAGCTCAGCCAATGCCAACACGACTTTTTCATCGGTCTGATGCCCCTCAATATCCACATAAAACACATATTCCCACAAGCCCGAACGCGACGGGCGCGACTCGAATTTGGTCATACTGACGTCATATCGGGCAAGCGAAGCAAGCAGATCGTGCACCGCACCTGGCCGGTTGGTGGCGGACAACACCATCGACGTCTTATCGCAACCGGAGGCAGCCACCTGTTGCTTGCCCAGCACCAGAAAACGCGTGGTATTGCGTGCATCGTCCTCGATGTTTTCCACGCAGACGGTCAGATTGAAGTGAAGCGCTGCCTGAGCACCTGCAATCGCCGCGCAATTGACGTGCCCCGAGGCCAGACGCGCTGCTTCCGCATTGCTCGACACAGGGATGCGCGCCGCATGAGGCAGATTCACATTCAGCCAACCCTGACATTGACCCAGCGACTGCGGATGCGAATACACGGTTTGAATCTGGCTCACGTCGCACTGCTGCGCCAGCAGACATTGGTGTATCGGCAACATCACTTCGCCGCATACCTGCAGGGTACTTTGCAGCAACAGATCCAGCGTGCGACCGATAGCGCCTTCGGTTGAATTTTCTACCGGCACGACACCGTATTGAACCTCACCGCTCTCTACCGCACGAAACACATCGTCTATCGTGGCGCACGACACACCTTGCACCGCACTGCCAAAACGTTTTAGGGCCGCAGCTTCAGTAAACGTACCTTCAGGACCTAAGTAGGCTACCGATAATGGCGCTTCAAGCGCACGACATTGCGACATCACTTCAGTGAACAGAGCGGCAATCGCCCCATTGCTCAGCGGCCCGGGATTAGCATCCTGCAAACGACGCAACACTTGCGCCTCGCGTTCGGGACGCAACACCACGCCGCCTTCTTTGAGATGGCCGATCTGCTGCGCTAAGGCTGCGCGCTGATTGACAATTTGCAGCAGCGCATCATCCAGCGCATCAATCTGCTCGCGGCACTGTTTTAATTTATCGCTCATATTATTCCGGCAAGGGCAAACTGCGCACCATCAAAACACCCTGAATCGCTTCGATTTGCGCGATCAATTCAGCCGGCACAGACGTGTCCGTATCGACCAGTGTATAAGCCATTTCGCCGCGCGATTTATTCATCATCGTGCGGATATTGATGCCTGCCGCCGCCAGCGTGGAGGAAATCTGACCCAGCATATTCGGCACATTGGCATTGGCAACCGCCAGACGGTGCGCTGACTCACGCGGCATAGTCAAGGCGGGAAAATTAACCGTATTGGTGATATTGCCGTGCTCCAGATATTCGCGCACCTGATCCACCACCATCACCGCACAGTTCTCTTCCGCCTCTTCGGTGGATGCGCCCAGATGCGGCAGCGTCACCACACCCGCCCGCCCCTGCAAGCTTTGCGACGGGAAATCGCAGACATAACCGTGCAGGTGTTTGTCATGCAACCCTGAGAGCACCGCCTCACTATCCACAATCGCATCGCGCGAAAAGTTCAGCAGCACGCTGCCCGACTTCATCGCTTTGACCCGGGACGCGTTGATCAGTCCGCGCGTCGCATCAAGCAGCGGCACATGCAGCGTGACGAAATCGCTATGGCGCAGCAACTCTTCGATGCTTTGCGCCTTTTTGACTTGTGACGACAGACTCCACGCCCCTTCGACGGTGATCTCAGGATCGTAACCATAGACTCGCATCCCCAGCGCCAGCGCGGTATCAGCCACCTGACGGCCGATCGCGCCCAGTCCTATGATGCCAAGCGTACGACCGCGCAACTCGATCCCGGCAAAATGCTTCTTACCTTCCTCGACCAGCTTGTGCTGCGTGGCATCGTCACCCGCCAACCCTGCGACGAATTGCAGCGCGGGTACGATATTCCGCGCAGAGAGCAACATGCCCGCAATCACCAATTCCTTGACCGCATTCGCATTGGCGCCTGCCGCATTGAACACGGGGATGCCGCGCGCGCTCATCTTCGCGACCGGCACATTGTTAGTACCCGCACCGGCTCTCGCAATCGCCTTCACGCTGGAGGGAATCTCCATATCGTGCATGACTTGCGAGCGCACCAAAATCGCATCAGGCAGGTTTACGTCATTGCCGATTTGATAGGACGCAGCAGGAAAGCGCTTGAGCCCTTGCGCCGATATCTTGTTGATCGTCAGAATACGGTATGGATTAGCCATTTTATTTAACCGTTATTTGCAGCAAACTCGTTCATAAATTCAACCAGCGCAGCAACCCCTGCCAGCGGCATCGCGTTGTAGATCGAGGCACGCATCCCGCCTACCGAGCGATGTCCCTTCAGTTGCAGCAAACCGCGCGCTTCCGCCTGCTTGACAAACGCGCCATCCAGCGCTGCGTCCTTCAGGGTGAACGGAATATTCATGCGTGAACGGTTAGCTAACGCTACCGGACAGTTGTAGAAACCATTGCTAGCATCAATCGCTCCGTACAGCAGATTCGCCTTGGCGATATTGGTCTGCTCCATCGCGGCAATTCCGCCGTTACGTTTGAGCATCTTGAACACCAGTCCTGCGATGTAAATACCATAGGTGGGCGGCGTGTTGTACATCGAATCATTGTCCGCATGCGTCTTGTAATCGAGCATGGTCGGCGTACCGGCCACTACTTGCCCGATCAAGTCTTCGCGCACGATGACGATGGTCAAACCGGCAGGGCCGATATTCTTTTGCGCACCGGCGTAGATCAGGCCGTATTTGGAGACATCAATCGGACGCGACAAAATACAGGAAGACATGTCGGCCACCAGAGGCACATCGCCAGCTTCAGGCAACCAGCTAAATTCGACGCCGCCGATCGTTTCATTCGGCGTGAAATGCAGGTAAGCCGCATCCGCGTCACAGCGCCAGTCAGCGAAATCAGGCACATAGGAAAAATTCTTGTCGGCACTGGTGGCAACCACATTCACATTGCCAAATTTTTTAGCTTCGGAAATCGCCTTTTTAGACCATTCGCCGGTATTCAAATAATCTGCCGACGCCTTGCCGCGCAACAGATTCATCGGAATCATCGCGAACTGCTGAGAGGCGCCGCCTTGCAGGAACAATACTTTGTAGTTGGCAGGAATAGCCATCAACTCGCGCAGATCCGCCTCGGCCTCGGCTGCAATCCCCATGAATTCGCGGCCTCTGTGCGACATTTCCATTACCGACATACCGCTTTCATGCCAGTCGAGCATTTCGGCCTGAGCCTGTTGCAACACTTCTTTCGGCAATACTGCTGGACCTGCGCTAAAGTTGTAGATAGTCATTTTCGTTTTTCTCCTGAAAAAATTTGTGAAGGGAGAAGAGGGAAGAGAGAAGGAACAACCCTTGGTTTTCCCCTTCCCCTTAACCCGTCCCCCTTCGTCCCCGTCAGTTATTCCTCAATCCCTGTTCCGGCGTCCTGTTCGTCTTGAACGTCACCGTCACCAAGTTCGTCAACCATTCCTTCTTCATCGTCATCCGGCTCGGCAATACGGCTCAGGCCTGCGAGTTTCTCGCCTTTTTCCAAATTCATCAGCGTGACGCCTTGCGTGGTGCGGCCCATTTCGCGGATTTCATTGACGCGAGTGCGGATCAGCACGCCATTGGTGCCGATCAGCATGATTTCGTCTTCAGGATTCACCAGCGTTGCGGCAACGACCCTGCCGTTCCGTTCCGAGGTCTGAATCGCAATCATGCCTTGCGTGCCGCGACCGTGACGGGTGTATTCGCCAACCGGCGTGCGTTTACCGTAGCCGTTTTCGGTCGCGGTCAACACGCTTTGCTGTTCGTTTTCAGCCACCAGCAACGAGATAACCTGCTGATTTTCCTGAAGTCTCATACCACGCACACCACGCGACGCACGACCGGTTTCACGCACGTCATCTTCGTCGAAGCGCACCGCTTTACCGGAATTTGAGAACAGCATCACGTCGTGTTTACCATCGGTAATCGCAACGCCAATCAGGTAATCGTCTTCATCCAGATTGATCGCGATAATGCCGCGCTTCATCGGACGAGAGAAATCGGTCAACGAGGTCTTCTTCACCGTACCGTTAGCGGTCGCAAAGAACACGTACTTGTCTTCGACGAATTCGGTCACCGGCAGGATTGCATTGATCTTCTCGCCTTCTTCCAGCGGCAACAGATTCACAATCGGCTTGCCGCGCGCCGTCGGGCTGCCTTGCGGCACGTCGTACACCTTCATCCAGTAGACGCGTCCCTTATTAGAGAAGCACAAAATGAAATTATGGGTATTGGCAACGAACAGGTTGTCGATAAAATCATCGTCCTTGTTCTTGGTCGCCTGACGACCACGGCCACCGCGCTTCTGCGCACGGTATTCGTCCATCTTCTGCGCCTTCATGTAACCGCCATGCGACAAGGTGACCACCACATCCTCAGGCGGAATCAAATCTTCCATACTCATGTCATGGGTGTGCGTGACGATTTCGCTGCGACGCTTGTCGCCAAACTGCACCTTCACCGCAGCCAATTCTTCACCGATGATCGTGGTCACCCGTTCAGGCTTCGCCAGAATATCGAGCAGGTCGGCAATTTTATCCATCACATCGCGGTATTCGCCGATGATCTTGTCCTGCTCCATGCCAGTCAGTCGTTGCAGACGCAATTCCAGAATCGCTTGCGCTTGAGCCTCCGACAAATGATAGAGGCGAATCGCGCCGGTATGCACCAGACCAAATTGCGGTGCCAGACCATCCGGACGCGACGCATCGCTAACGCGGCTCAGCATATCCTCGACCAGCGTCGAACTCCAGCCGCGCGCCATCAGCTCACGCTTGGCGTCAGAAGGCGCAGGTGCCGCTTTAATCAGCGCGATAATCTCGTCCACATTCGACAATGCGACCGCCAGGCCTTCCAGCACATGGCCGCGTTCGCGCGCTTTGCGCAATTCAAAGATCGTGCGACGTGTCACCACTTCGCGACGATGACGCAAAAAAGCATCAATAATTTGCTTTAAATTCAACAACCTAGGCTGACCATCCACGATAGCCACCATATTGATACCAAAGCTATCCTGCATCTGGGTATCTTTGTACAGGCGATTGAGCATCACGTCGGCATTCTCGCCGCGCTTCAATTCAATCACCGCACGCATGCCGGACTTATCCGATTCGTCGCGAATTTCGGAAATCCCTTCCAGACGTTTTTCGCGCACCATCTCGCCGATCTTCATCAGCAAGTTGGCTTTATTCACCTGATAGGGAAGCTCGTCAATGATGATCGCCTGGCGTTCGCCTTTACCGATATCCTCGAAGTGACAACGCGCACGCATGATGACGCGACCTCGACCGGTGCGATAACCTTCTTTGACGCCTGCTAGACCGTAGATGAATCCGGCGGTCGGAAAGTCTGGTGCGGGAACGAATTCAAGCAATTCCTCGATATCCATTTCCGGATTATTGAGCAAGGCCAGACAGGCATCGATCACTTCGGTCATGTTGTGCGGCGGGATATTGGTCGCCATACCGACCGCAATACCGGAAGAACCGTTGACCAGCAAGTTAGGGAAACGTGCCGGAAAGACCAGCGGCTCATGTTCGGAGCCGTCGTAGTTCGGCCCGAAGTCCACGGTTTCCTTATCCAGATCAGCCAGCAATTCATGCGCGATCTTAGCCATACGGATTTCGGTATACCGCATCGCCGCCGCGTTATCACCGTCCACCGACCCGAAGTTACCTTGTCCGTCGACCAGCATATAACGCAAGGAGAACGGCTGCGCCATACGAACGATGGTGTCATATACGGCCGTGTCGCCATGCGGGTGATACTTACCGATGACGTCGCCGACAATACGCGCCGATTTCTTGTAAGCTCGATTCCAGTCGTTCGACAGTTCGTGCATGGCAAACAGCACGCGGCGATGCACGGGCTTCAAGCCATCGCGTACATCCGGCAGCGCGCGCCCAACAATAACGCTCATCGCATAATCCAGATAGGATTTGCGCATTTCCTCTTCGAGACTGACCGGCAGGGTTTCTTTGGCGAATTGTTCCATGTGTATTTGTGTAATTATGAATGCTAAAAAACAGCTCGCAAGTTTACCACAGCAGGCGCATCACTATCTAGCTTTCCATCGCCAAATCACGCAACCTAACACCCGCTGAGGCGCATAAAAAAAGGCACGTTTCCGTGCCCCTTTAAATTAAACTCACACCGAGCTAATCAGTCGCGCCGATCACCTCGATCACCTCGATCACCTCGATCACCTCGATCACCTCGATCAGACCGATCAGACCGATCGCCTCGATCCGACCGATATTCATCATCGCGACGACCCGAATCCCGCTCGCGCTCAACCGGTCGATCAGAGCGACTTGCATCTCCACCGAGAATAGCACCTGCAGCGGAACCCAACGCACCACCGATAATTGAACCCGTACGACCACCCATGTCGTAGCCTATCGTAGCGCCTGTCGCGCCACCGATTGCACCGCCCACTGCCGCGCCACCTTGCGGATTATTCGCACAGGCCGTCAGCGACAGCAACAAAACGAGCATACTTAAACTTTTCATTTTTTCACTCTTCTAGTCATCACGACCGCGACGTTCATGACCTCTGTCACCTCTGTCACCTCTGTCACCTCTGTCACCTCTGTCACCTCTGTCGCCTCTGTCGCCTCGATCGCCTCGATCGCCATGATGTTCATGACGCTCTTCACGATATTCCCCCTCACCGCGACGCGGTGGTGCCGGACGCTGACTGGTATTCGAACTACTCCCGACAGCCGCCCCCGTACCGCCGCCGATGGCAGCGCCCAGAATAGCACCGTTTCTGCCACCTACGTTTTGACCAACCGCCGCACCTGCTGCGCCACCCAAAGCACCGCCCAAAACCGCACCCGCATCAACCGCCATCGCAGCACTGCTGGCTGAAAGTAACAAAAGAATTGCTAATGATTTTTTCATCTTGCCCTCTAAATTTAAGCGTTATCTAAATTCATGCATTGCCCGCCGAACTCAACAAGCAACGCTTTTCCTAATGCATGTTCAAGTTTAAATCCTAATGGCATTTGTCGGGAATCTTTTTCTCATGCTATCCTCACGAATCTTAAAAATTAAACATAAAAATGTCTGTTTCCATTAAAAATCCACAGGAAATCGAAAAAATGCGCATCGCCGGTCGCCTGACCAGTGAAGTGCTCGATTACATCGCCCCGTTCGTTAAGGCCGGCGTCACCACAAACGAGTTAGACAAACTGTGCCACGACCTGATCGTCAATGTGCAACTGGCCATTCCCGCACCGCTCAACTATGCGCCCGGCGGCCACACGCCTTATCCGAAATCCATCTGCACTTCAATCAACCACCAGATTTGTCACGGCGTGCCAAGCGACAAGGTGCTAAAAAATGGTGACATCGTCAATCTCGACATCACCGTGATCAAGGATGGCTACCACGGTGACAGCAGCCGCATGTTCTATATCGGCGAACCGTCCATTCAGGCGCGGCGCTTGTGCGACGCCACCTATGCCTCAATGTGGCGCGGTATCCGTGTCGTCAAAGCAGGGGCCTATCTGGGCGACATCGGCCATGCCATTCAGAGCTATGTTGAGCCCTTGGGCTACAGCGTGGTGCGTGAATTTTGCGGCCACGGCATCGGTGCAAAATTTCACGAAGAACCCCAAGTCTTGCATTACGGGCGACCAAAATCAGGTCTTAAGCTGGAAGCGGGCATGGTGTTTACCATTGAGCCCATGATCAACGCAGGGAAAAAAGACATCAAGCAACTAGGAGACGGCTGGACGGTCGTCACCCGCGATCACAGCCTGTCTGCCCAGTTTGAGCACACCATACTCGTCACCGAAACCGGCTTCGAAGTGCTCACTCTATCAGATGGTTGCCCGGCCCCGACGCCGCTGTAAATGAACGTCGCCTCGCCTCCTCCGCAGGTCAGTGAACTGCGCGAATCGCTGCGTCGCGATCGCAGCATACTGGAGCAGGATTTTTTAAAGCGGGGGAAGGCTGCGCGACTGCTCAGCGCACACAGCAAACTGATCGATCAGTATTTGCGCATGATCTGGCAACAATTAGCGATGCCATCCACGCTGGCCCTCATTGCAGTCGGCGGCTACGGCAGAGGCGAACTGTATCCAAAGTCAGATATTGATCTGCTCATACTGCTCGATCAAGAACCCGATGACGCACTGCAACATCAACTGCACGAACTGATCGCATTGCTGTGGGATATTGGTCTTGAAGTCGGTCACAGCATCCGCACTATCGAACACTGCATCATTGAGTCGAACGATATTACAGTACAGACGAATTTACTCGAAGCGCGACTACTATGCGGCAATCTTCCGCTATTTGGCAGCATGTGCGAGCAGGTCCAGCAGCATCTCGACCCGCTGGCATTTTTTACCGCCAAATTACACGAACAAAAGCTGCGCCACGCGCGCTTTGACGATACCGATTTCAATCTCGAACCCAATCTTAAAGAGAGTCCGGGCGGCTTGCGCGATTTGCAGACCGTCACGTGGATCACCCGCGCGGCCGGCTTGGGCACGCGCTGGACTGAACTCACCGAAGCCGGATTGATCAGCAAGTCCGAAGCGCGCCAGATTGCCCGCCACGATACGCTGCTGCAAACCCTGCGTACCCGACTGCATTATCTAGCCCGCCGGCGTGAAGATCGACTGCTGTTCGACTTTCAAACGACTCTGGCAAGTCAGATGGGCATTGAAGCATCAACCAATCGCCGTGCCAGCGAACACCTGATGCAGCGCTACTACCGCACCAAACTGGCAGTGCGCCAATTCAATACCATCGTATTGCAAAATTTGCACGATTATCTGTTCCGCGTCACCCCGCCGCGTCACGCGCTCAACGAGCGCTTCCGCATCATCGGCGATCTGCTGGAAATACGCGATGAACAGCTGTTTGAACATACGCCAGAAGCGATTTTCGAGCTCTTTTTAATCCTGCAAAAGAACCCTCAGCTGACCGATGTTACAGCAAAGACACTGCGCGCTTTATGGCGCGCGCAATTTCACATCGACGCGCAATTTCGCCGCGACCCGCAGAACCGCGCACGCTTCATGGAAATCTTACGCCAACCGGACGGCGTCAACCATGCGCTGCGCCGCATGCGACAATACGGCATACTCGGGCGCTACATCCCCGCCTTCGGTCGCATCATCGGCCAGATGCAACACGACTTGTTTCATGTTTACACCGTAGACGAACACATCCTGATGGTGGTACGTAACCTGCGCCGCTTCGCGCTGCCTAAGCACGAACAGGAACTGCCACTGTGCAACAAACTGATGGGAGAATTTGCCCGCCCTGAAGTGCTGTATATCGCAGGACTGTTCCACGACATCGCCAAGGGACGCGGCGGCGATCATGCACAACTGGGTAAAAAGGATGCACGGCTGTTCTGCAGCCATCACCAGCTCAGCCGCGACGATAGCGATCTGGTGATTTGGCTGGTCGGCCAGCATCTCACCTTATCGTCAGTCGCACAAAAGCAGGATTTAGCGGACCCCGACGTCATTGCCGCCTTTGCCGAACAGATCAAAAATGACCGCTATCTGGTCGCGCTGTATCTATTGACCGTTGCGGATGTCAAAGGCACCAGCCCCAAGGTTTGGAATGCATGGAAAGCCAAGCTGATGGAAGACTTATTTAAGCAGACGCGGCGCTACATGAAGGAAGGTGCGACCGCCAATCACCTCGATGACATCCGTGAGCAGGCGGCCGCAACGCTGAATTTATATGCGCTCACCCCCGCCTCCTACCAACTGCTCTGGGCACAACTGGATGACAGCTATTTTCTCGATCACGAAGCACAGGAAATCGCCTGGCACAGCCGTTTATTGGCCTTTCGGGCCAACACCATTACCCCCATCATTAAAACCCGCCTGAGCCGGGCAGGAACGGGCTTACAGGTTATGGTGTACTGCCCCGACCAACGCTGGCTGTTCGCGCGCATTTGTGCGTTTTTCTCACGACTGAACTACACCATCGTGGAAGCAAAAATACACACCACCCAGCATGGCTACGCGCTCAATAGCTTCCAGATTATGGAAGTAAGTCGCAGCGACCTGAATTACCGCGATCTGATGCATTACATCGAATTTGAACTGACCGAAAAAATAGTACAGGGCAAACCGGTTGAGTTGATTTCAAGCGGGAGGGTCAACCGGCAGCTCAAACACTTCCCCATCCATACCAAAGTCAACCTTGAAAAGGATAAGCGGGGGCAGTATATCCTGTCGCTCATCGCAGGTGACAGGCCGGGCTTGCTGGCTCGTATTGCCCAAATTCTGGACCGGCACACCATACGACTGCACCGCGCCAAGATCAATACACTGGGCAGCCGGGCAGAAGACGTATTTTGGATTAGCGGTCAAACGCTGGAGGATTGCGTTATCAGCAGCGCATTTCTGAACGAACTGCTGGAAAAAATATAGCGCCGGCTTAGTTCTGCTGTAACTGCCTTGAGAGCTTAAGCGAGCCTAATTGAGGCGATGCCGCATCCGATTCAAACACACTACCCACTGGCGGCGCAACTTTAGCCAGCCGGGCCGGTGCCGGCACCGCATTTCGCGTGTTTAAAAACGGCCATCCCAGCAACGTTGCAACCGAGACCACCCCTGCTGCCACACCGAGCTTGATCAGCATATTTTTTCTTTGCAACTGCGCCTTGGAATAGTAAGGTTCTAACTCGACGCGCGTTTGCTCGACATAGCTGCGCAAGGCCATATTTTTCTGCTCATCGTGCTCGGCCAACTGCAGAGCATGAACTGCGGCTTGTTTTTCAAGTGCGATCTTTTCCTGCGCTTCTACTGTTGCACGCTGCTCGGCAGTCACATGTTCCGCCGCCGCCTCACACGCCTCCCGTTCCGCTGCCAGCCGCTGTGCTGTCTCAGATAGCAGCTCAGCTTCTGCCGCTAGACGATGTTGCTGCTGCGCCAGCAATTGCTGCTGCTCCTGCTGATACTGCAGGGCTACTTGCGCGGCCTGCTCAATTAACGCCAATCGCTCAGTATCAGCTTGCAACGCCTGCTGTTCGGACAGCACCCTAGCTTGCTCAGCCTCTAACGCCAACTGTTGCATCGCCTCGCGCTGAGCACTCAATTGCGCCGCAGCGACTGCCGCGTCCTCCACCTCTTTGCTCAGCAGCATCAACCGCTCATCCGCATCGAACATGGCCTGCCGCTCGGTTTCTGCCTTTTTATGCTCAGCCTCAATCAACCGCTGCTCCGCATCAATGCGATCCTGCCGTGACCGGGCCACGTTGTCGGCCATGGTTTGCTTGTAGGCCAAACGCTCCTCCAGCACACGCTCACGCTCGATTTGCAATTTATCCTGACACGCCAACTGAATCTCAACCTGTTCGCGGGTCTTCAGCGCCTCGATGGCCGCCTCTGCAATCCTCGATCGTTCAGCGCAAGCGTCCATCAAAACAGACTCACAGCGCATCTTTTCCTGCTCAACCATCAGCGCCTCACGCTCTTGCGCAACACGCGCCTCAACTAGCTGTACAGCCTGATTGATGGCTGCAATTTTTTCCTGCTCAGCCTCACAGGCTAATTGAGCTGATCGTTGTTGCGCAAGAAGCGCCTCATTAGCTGCCGTTTCCATCTCAATACGCTCGGTGAGTAACACCTGCAATTCGCGCTCATGAGCCAGTCGCAGCGATTCCTTCTCCTGCAACTGCAGGGCCTGCTGCTCACGCTCGATAGCCGCCTGAGTGATCGATTCGATCAACTGTTCATGCTGAGCTACCGCCAATATCGCCAATTCCTCACGGCGATTTTTCTCCTGTTCAGCCGCGACCAGCCGACGCCTGACCTGCTCATGCGCATCGGCTAAGCGCAGCGCTTCCTGCTCGGCAACCAGTTTGGCCTGTTCTATTTCATTTGCCCGTTGCAGCGCCTGAAGGCTCGCCGCAGTTTCACACTCAAGTGCGTGGGCCAGCGTTCGCTGCTGCTCAATACCCGCTTGCACATCCTGTTCGAGCGCCAGTTGACGTGCCGCATCCGCCGCGAGCTGATTTTCCAGTGCTTCACGCGCTACGCTTGCGAGCCTAGCCTGCTCCGACATCTCGATGCGTTGCTGCACGGCAGCCAATTCGAGCGCTACACTAGCGACCCTTTGCTGTTCCGCATCCACAGCCTGCAGCGATGCCGCCTCCTGTTCGCAAACTAACTGCTGTGCCTGCTGTTCTGCTGCGATTTTATGTCGCTCGGCATCCGAAGCACGCTGCTCGGCAGCAATCCTGACCTCGGTTTCACGCGCTGCGGCCTCGGCCAGCGACAACTTGAGTTCTAGTTGAGCGTGCAAATTACGCTCAAACTCCAGCTGCTGCGTCGCTTGCTCGGCCAGCTTATTTTCCAGTGCTTCACGCGCTAGGCTTGCGAGTCTAGCCTGCTCCGCTATTTCGATGCGTTGCTGCACGGCGCTCAAGGCGAGCGCGGCACGAGCGACGGCCTGACTCTCCCCATCCAAAGCCTGCTGCAAAGCCGCTTCCTGTTCAAGGGCTATCTGCTGTGCCTGCTGTTCTGCTTCGATTTTAAGCCGTTCAGCTTCAGCAGCACGCAGTTCAGCGGCAACTCTGGCCTCGGTTTCATGCGCTGCAGCCTCGGCCAGCGACAACTTGAGTTCTAGTTGAGCATGTAGATTGCGCTCAAACTCCAATTGCTGCGTTGCTTGCTCGGCCAGCTTATTTTCCAGTGCTTCGCGCGCCAGACTGGCAAGTCTGGCCTGCTCTGCCAATGAGATACGTTGCTGCACGGCGGTCAATGCAAGCGCTTCGCTCGCGATGTTCTGCTGTTCTGCATCGGCTGCATGACGCAAAGCCACTTCATTATCACGAGCCAGTTGCAGCGACTGCTGCTGCGCCTCAATTTTTAGCTGCTGGGCCACGCACGCACGCTGTTCTGCATCTATCCGGGCCTGCGTCTCACATTCAGCCGCTTCAGCGAGCGACAATTGCAAGGCAACTCCCTCCTGCAAGATGCGTTCTAACGCTAACTGGCGATCAGCTTGCTCAGCCAGCTGACGTTCCTGCTGTTCTCGATCAATCGCCGTGAGTCTGGCCTGTTCCGCTGTCTGAATCTGTTGCTGTGTGACGGCTAAAACCGCTGCCTCACGATTGATTTTTTCCTGCTCCGCATCGGCGGCGTGGCGCAAAGCAGCTTCATTGTCGCGGGCCAATTGCAGCGCCTGTTGCTCCAGCACAACCTTGAGTTGCTCAGCCTCGCAGGCTAAGGTTTGTGCTGACAGTCGCATTTGCAGTGCTTCAAACGCGGCCACTTCGAGTGCCGCATGCTGTTCCTGTTGCGCCTGTAACTGCCGTTCATGCGACAGACGCTGCTGCGCTTGTTCGAGCAATTGCAACGCCAATTGCTCACGTTCACAAGACACCTGCGTGGCCTGCTCAGCCAGTTCGCGTTGTTGCTGTGCTACGGCTATCGCTGCGGCCTCAATACGAATTTGCGCCTGTTCAGTCGCGATCGTCTGACTCTCTGCCGCCTCACGCGCCACAGCCAATTGACGCGCCTGCTGCGCTAGCGCAATTTTTTCCTGCACCAACTCACCTGCGCGCTGCTCGGCCGCAACAGAGGCTTGCAAAGCCGCAACTGCTTCAACTTCCAACGCAAGACGCTGTTCGACCTCCGCCTGCAGTTGTTGCGCCGCATTCAGATGCACCTGCTCCTGCTCCTGCAACTGCAATGCAATCTGCTCATTTTCTTGCGCCGTCAAACTTGCCGCTTCTGCGATCTGAACGCGCAACGCTATAGCGGCAAGCGCCTCAGCCTCGCAGCGCATCTGCACCTGTTCGGCATCGATCGCACGCGCATGCGCCGCTTCATTTTCCAGCGCCCGATTGCGCGCCTGTTGAGCTACCGAAATTTTCTGCCGCTCAAGCTCACAGGCTTTTTCTTCGGCAGCCAAGCTTGTCAGGACAGCAGAAGCGGCAGCGGCCTCCAGCGCAACACGGAGTTCACCTTGTTCCTGCAATTGAAGTTCGCCAGCCAATCGGGCAGCCGCTTGCTCATTCAACTGCTGAGCTAAGACCGCCTGCTCGGCGATTGCGGCAACAACCTGCTCTTCGAGGCGCATTTTTTCCTGCGCGGCCTCGATCAACTGCCCCTGATGCATTTCATGCTCAAAGGCCAAAGCGCGTGCCTGATGCTCGGCCAATAACTTAAGCTGTTCGGCATCCGTTGCCTGCTCTTCAGCCGCCAGACGCGCCGCCACGGCCGCTGCGACTTCTGCTTCCAGTGCCGCACGCTGATCGACTTCCGCCTGCAATCGACGCTCATCCGCCAGACGTTGCTGTTCCTGCTCAACCAGACGCTGTGCGGACGCTTCACGCTGCTGTGCCGCAATCCGCGCGTCTTCCGCCACGCGGGCGCGTTCCTGCATGATCTGTACCGCTGATTCTTCGCTGCGAAGCAACGCCTGCTCGACCGCCCGCAGTTCAAGCTCAGCCGCTAAACGCGCAGCGGCTAACTCGCGCGCCTGCTGCTCGGCCAATAACTTAAGCTGCTCGGCTTCAACGGCCTGCTCTTCGACCGTCAGACGCGCCGCCACGGCCGCTGCAACTTCTGCTTCCAGTGCCACACGCTGTTCGACTTCCGCCTGCAATCGAAGCTCATCCGCCAGACGTTGCTTTTCTTGCTCGACCAGTCGCTGTGCGGACGCTTCACGCTGCTGTGCCGCAATCCGCGCATTTTCCGCCACGCTGGCGCGCGCCTGCATGACCTGAACTGCCGATTCCTCGCTGCGCAATAACGCCTGCTCAACCGCCAGCAGTTCACGCTCAGCAGCTTCACGCGCAGCCGCCAACTCGCGTGCCTGCTGCTCGGCCTTAATTTTTTCCTGTTGCACCTCACAGGCCAACTGTTCGGCAGCAAGGCGCACCTTGATAGACTCGGCGGCCTCCATTTCAAGGTCAACCCGTTTTTCCAGTTGCACGCTCAATTCGCGCTCTTCGGCCAGTCGCTGCTGTTCGCGCTCGGTCAAACGCTGCGCCATCTGTTCGCGCTCTTGTGCGACCTGTCTTGCCGCGGTCGCCAATTCTTCCAGATGATTCATGGCCGCAACGGCAGCCGCTTCACTGTTGTTTTTATCCTGCTGGGCCTGCGCCAACTGACGCTCTGCCGCGTCATGCGCTAACGCGATTGCCTGGGCCTGCTGCTCTGTCGCTATTTTCCCCTGTTCGGCCTCACACGCCTGTTGCTCGGCGGCGAGCCTTGCCTGCAAAGCGGCTACCGCCTCGGTTTCCAACGCGGCACGCAACGCTATCTGCGCCTGCAACTGACGCTCTTCAGCTTCGCGCAACTGTTCCTGCCCGACCAATTGCAGCGAGATTTGCTCACGTTCGATGGCAGCGTCAGCTGCCGCACGCTCAGCACGGGCGTGTTGAGCTGCCGCGACAGAAGCACGTGCCTCGCTGCGAATACGCGCTTCCTCAAGCTCTGTCGCACGCAGCTCTTCTGCAACGCGACGCATCACCATGTGCTCTGCGCGTTGCACTGTTTCCTCGTGCAACACCTGCGCGTCATCCATCTGCTTCTTCAACGCCGCCGTCGCCAATGCTTCGGTGCGTATCAGATCCTCTTTGAGCTTCAACGCCCGCGCCTCGGTTTCAGCGCGCAGCCGGGCAATATTCAACGCACGCACCGCCGCCGACTCTTGAGCCTCGGCATCGCGATTCGCCTGTTCGTTTAATTCCAGCGTAGTCAACGCGGCAGATTCTGCACGCGCGTTTAATTCAATGCGCAGATTGTCCGCATCGGTTGCCTGCAACTGCGCCGCCATCGTCGCTTCGATTTGGGCAATCGCCTGCGTTTCCGCCTCAAGTTGAATCTTCGCCGTATGCAGCGCTTCGAGTTCAAGTTGCGCACGCTGCACGGCAGCATCATTCGCAAGTTTCACCGCCAGCGCTTTCTCTTCCGCGGCATTGATCAAGGCATGCTCGGCCTGCAAGCTTTGCTCAACCAGCATTTTTTCGCGTGCCAGGGCTTCGGCGCGCTGTTGCGCTGCCTGCAATGCGGCATTCTGCAACTGGTATTTTTCACGCAACTGTTGTTCAGCCAGCAGTTCGGCGTGCTCACGCTGGCGTGCTGTTTCTAACAACTCGCGCTCAATACGGGTTTTTTCTTCTGCCGCCTGCTGCGCCTTTTCTGAGGCAAGCAGGCGTTCACTGGCGATCGCGATGGCCGCAGCTTCAGTCTGCAACTGCAACTCCAGCGCCTGTGCCGCCTGAAGCTCGGTTTCGGCGCGCTGCTGGGCAAACACCAGTTGATCGCGCCCCGTTGACAGTTTTTGTGCCGCAGCCTGAGAGGCTAAACTTTCGCTATTGAGCCTTTCGTTCGCATCGCGCACCGTCTGCAACAGGCGCGCCTGCGTTTCCTCCTGCTGATCAGCCAGCTTTTTATCCGCGTCGGCTTGTTGCTGCAACAAACGGGCGACCTCTTCTTCAGCCCTTAGCTTGCGTTCCGCTTCACTCCGTGCATCAAGTTCAGCCTGCGTGTGTTGGCGAGCCGCCTTATACGCCTGACGCTCTGTTTGTACACGCGCTTCGGCTTCCTGGCGCATTTGCTCTTCAGCCTGCTTACGCTGATTTGCCGCCACGACGGCCAATTGTTCGGTGCTGGCTCGAAGCAATGCGGCCTGTTCGGCATCCCGCTCGGCTTTGAGTTTAGCTTCGATCTCTGCCAACGCCAACGATTCAGCGCTCAACCTGGCCTGCACGGCCTCTTTGGCGATCTGTTCGGTGTCGAGCCTGGCAGCGAGCAGCGTGACCACTTTCTGTTCCTGACTGACCTTCTCTTGGACCACGCGTGAAATGGTGTGGTCGGTGGTGATTTTTTCCTGCGCAAGAGTGGCTGCCTGCTGCTCCAGCCGGCTACGGTTTTCTGCCGCTTTCGCCGCCCCCCGTTCAGCCTCGAGTCGTTTGGCGATCAGCGCCATTTCGTGCTGGTCGATATCGGCACGTACCCGTGCCAGACGCAATTCCTCCGCTTCGTTTTCAACGCGTAAACGAGCCGCTTCATTCAAGCGTGTTTCAATTTCCAGCTTTTCGGCCGCCTGCGCATGCTGCAACTGCTCAGCGCGCATGCGCTCACCGACTTCCTGCTCGACTTGAGCCTCAAGCGTTTCAGTTGCCACCCGTAACGCCCGAATTTCCGCCTCGGCGCGCTGCAAGGAATTTTGTTCCGCCTGATACTGCTTGGAAATTAAAGCCTGCAATTCTTTTTCAGCGCGAATCTTATTTTCTGCGGCCGCACGAGCTATTTGCTCGGATTCCAAACGCTGCGACAACGCTTCCTGAGCCTGAATTTCTGCGCGCAACAGAGCCTGATTTTCTTCCTGCAAACGCATCTCAGCGAGCAGTTTTTCGCGTAACTCATGGGATAACTGCTTTTCAACTTCCAGCCGGTCTTGCGCCACTTCTGACAAGCGGGTCTCGTCCTGACACTTCGCTTCGAGCTGAGCGATCAACTCCATTTCCATGCGGACGCGCGCCTGAGCGATCGCGCGGCCATGGGCTTCGGCACGTGCACGCGCCTGGGCCGTAAAGCCCGCCTGCATCTCGGCTTCCTGATGCGCGCGGGCTTCCTGTATGGCCTGTGATTGAGCGAGATATTCCTCGCTATCGTTATCGACCAGGCGGAATTTAAAAGTGGATGACATGCAGTACCTTATGAAGCGGATCAATACGCGCAGGCGCTATCCTAGAATACCCGCGACAATAGCAAGATTGGGGTACTGCTGACAAGTCAAAGCTGCCTGTATTGAGAAAAATCAGGCAATTTCAGCCTGTCCTTGCATAAACGCCTCAAACAAACTAACCGGGAGCGGTCGACTAAAGTAATAACCCTGCACTTCCTCGCAGCCTTGCAAACGCAAAAAAGCCAACTGACCGGCCGTTTCCACCCCTTCGGCGATAGTCTGAAATCCCATACTGCTCGCCAGCGTGATGATGGCGGTCACGATCGCACGGCTTTCCGTATCGTCAGCCAAGTCACGCACGAAGGACTGGTCAATCTTGAGCTTACTGACCTTGAATTTTCTAAGGTAACTCAGGCTGGAATAGCCGGTTCCGAAATCATCAATCGACATACGTATCCCGCGCGCATGCAAATCATTCATCACCCCGATGGCAACCAACGGGTTGTCCATCGCAACACTCTCCGTCAGTTCCAGTTCAATGCAATGAGGCGCCAAATTGGCTTCTTGCAGGATTTGCATAACAAGTTCCGGCAAACGGGCCTGACGGAACTGCACCGCAGACAAGTTGATCGCGACTGTAATCGACGGATAGCCGTCGTTCTGCCAACGCTTGACCTGCTGCACCGCCGTGCGCAACACCCATTCCCCTATACTGAGGATTAAACCACTTTCCTCCGCAACGGGAATAAATTCGGCAGGCGACACTTGCCCCAATTCAGGATGATGCCAACGCAACAAAGCTTCAGCACCGACAATCTTGCCGTCCTGCATGGAAATCTGCGGCTGATAATGCAATTCGAACTGGTTGCGCGCCAAAGCTTGCCGCAAGGCGTTTTCCAGCAATAAGCGCCTAGCCGAACGCGCTTGCATCTCAGAGGTAAAGAATCTGAAGGTGTTGCGCCCGTCCTGCTTGGCGCGATACATAGCCACATCGGCGCTTTGGTACAGTTTATCGAAATCCATCCCGTCACTGGGGAACATGGCGATACCGATCGAGGGCGTCACG
>JBAXJT010000021.1:0-38245 GCA_037137715.1 Nitrosomonadales bacterium | reverse complement strand
AGACGGCGCTGGTCATAACATGTTTTGCTGTTTTACCTGTCGCCATGCTGCCGTTGTGGCAAGTTGCGCAACTGCCTGGCGTCACAATCACCGAACTGTGCAGCCGTGTATTGGCAAAACTAACCGTCGACTTATGGCAACTGTCGCAGGACGGCCAGGAAAGGGTAGGTATATGATTTCTAGTCTTGCCCGTTGCGGTTGAACCGTTATGGCAAGTTGCGCAAGTGCCCGGTGCAATCTTGGTGTGGTTGAATTCAGCACCCTGCCAGGTCTTCGTACTCTTGTGGCAGGTATCACAGGCTGCGGTCGTCATAACGTGATTTGCGGGTTTTCCTGTCGCGGTGCTGCCGTTGTGGCAGGTGGCGCAACTGCCGTGGGTGACCCCTGCGTGGTTGAAAGTAGCCCCTAGCCAAGTTGATGTGTTTTTGTGACAACTGTCGCATGCGGCTGTCGTTGCAACGTGAGTGGCGGGTTTTCCCTTCGCGAAGCTGCCATTGTGGCAAGTCGTACAATTGCCGGGCAGTATGCCCAGGTGGCTAAACCTGGCCGGTGTCCAGGTTGTCGCAAGGTGGCAGGTTGTGCAGCTGGCGGTCGTCGGAACATGGTTGGAAGGTTTGGCTGTCGCTGCCATACGGCTACCTGGCTTGTGGCAACCTTCACAATCACGTGGTGTTCCCTTGAACACGCCTTTGATGTGGCAGGAGGCGCACGGAACATGTGCATGTATGCCTGTCAGGTTAAATCCGGTTTGCATATGATCAAATTTTGCGGCGTCGTTTGCCTGTGCATTGGCAAAATTAAACACTAATAACCACATCAACCCAATACATCCCGTTAATACAATCACAGCCCGTTTAAAAATCAACTGCTCACCAAAGTTTTTCATTTGCTCCCCCATTTTCCGGGAATGACTTCATTCGTTCTTGCGACAGGTGCCCGCTTAAATACTTTGCTCATCAACACTTATTACTTCGAATTGGCGCAAACTTTATCAGGCTATACGGGCGATTCAAAACCCTCCTGTCTGGAAACTTACTGAGACACCAAGGGTGTGTTCGAGCAGATGAAAGGGGGGTAAGTGAGGATGAGCGGTCGCGTTTTTTGGCCGCAAAATGAAGGGTGAAGGCGGGGTGAAACGGGCTGTTTTCAGTGCAACCGGATTGGGTACATGCAGGGAAGGTTGTGATGAGCAATCAAGCGCCGCGCGCTTTGATAGCGCCTATGGCTTGATCGTTTTTCGTGAGAACCGGCAATCAGCCGGTTAATGATGCTGTGCGCCGATCAGCAGGGTTCTGAAGTTGCTGGTTACGTGGCAGCGCTCGCACTGCTGGCCAAAGTCCCCTTGATGGGTGTCATCCTCTTCATGGCAAGCCGCGCATGCGACAGGAACGATCATGCGATCAGGCACCGATTTTTTATGGCAGGCATAACACACCGCCTTCTTGTGCGCGCCGTCGAGCTTGAATTTGGTGCGGGTATCGTGATTAAAGTCCCAGGTTTTCCAGGATCGTGCGCTATGACAGGTGTCACATTTCTTACCCAGTCTGAGCTTATGCGTATTGGCATCGTCTTTCTGATGGCATGAGAAACAGTCAGTTGCCGTGTCTTTATATAACTTTGTGGTATGGCATTTATTGCATTCCACTTTTATGTGTGAACCCAGCAGCGGAAAGCGCGCGCGACTGTGGTCGATATGCGCCTCTTTCCAGCTCTTTTCGTCATGACAGGATTCACAGCGTTTACCCAGTTTGTCTTTGTGAACATCATCCTTTTTATGACAGGAATGACATTCAGGCCCGAGTTTCTGCTGGGCAATTTTTTCCGTGTGGCAGGCCGTGCATTTGACCCGGTTATGCGACCATCTTAATAAATATTTCGTGTCGCGACCATGATCAAAGCTGATTGCCTTCCAGTCTTTTTCAAAGTGACAGGACTCGCAGCGTGTTCCGAAATTACCCTTGTGTTTGTCATTCGACTGATGGCAAACCACGCAAGTTGTAGCCAGTTTTTCCTTTGATTCAGGCTTGTGGCAGGCGGTGCACTTAGCCGTCATGTGTTTGCCCAGCAGCGGATATTTGGTATTTTTGTCGTGATCAAACCGGGAGGATTTCCATTTTTCCTCGTTGTGACAGGATTCACATTTATCGCCTAAGCCGCCTTTATGTGTGTCTTCTTTTTTATGACAGGAAACACAGGTCGCAGGGATTTTTTCCTTATAAAGAGCGCTTTTGTGGCAACTTTGGCATTTAACCTGTTCATGTTTGCCGCGCAGTCTGAATTTCGTTTCCTGATTGTGATCGAAGATAACTTTTCCCCAGTCGCTGTCAGTATGGCAACTCTCACATTTCTTGCCGTACTGCTCCTTATGTTTGTCGTCCTTGCGATGGCAGGCCACGCACTCGTGTGGTGTTTCCTTGTAACGACTAGGATCTGCATGGCATTTTTGACAGGTTACATCGACGTGCTTTCCCCGGAGTAAAAATTGGGTCGTGCTGTGATCGAACTTGGCTTCTTTCCAGTTTTTTTCAACGTGGCAATTGCCGCAATCACTACCCAGCGCGCCTTTGTGTTTGTCGTCTTTTTTATGGCAGCCATTGCAGGCTGGTGGTGCATCGCGATATTTTTTGTTCGCTTCGTGGCAGTTAACACACTTCACCTTCTCCGGTTTTTGATGCGCTCCGCGCAAACGAAAATCAGTCTTGTCATGATCGAATGTTGCGCTATCTAAGGTGACAATTTTTGCGGCTCGCCCCTTGTGATCGGTGTGGCACGTGTGGCAGGTGATTTCATCGAGTCGGCCGTGAAATCCCTTGTGTTTCAGGATATCGGCAGCGACTTCCTTGTGGCAGTCACGGCACAGCCTGGTTTGCGCGCCCTTATCGAACTGAAGGTGACACTCCGGACATTGAGCCTCCAGTTTGGCGTGACCCTTGATCAGTTCGCCTGGTAACAGCAGGGATGCGACATCCGCCAGCGCGATGTTGGAGAAAAGCAGAGTCAGCAGCAGTAAGGTAAACCGAATTAACATGGGTAAACAATCAGTACATATTAACGGCGATAACGTGGACGATCCCGCTAATGCCCAACAGCCAGACAAAGGGTGTATGCAGTATATGCCACAGACGAAATAATCGCTCGTAGGCCGTGAACTGTGCCGCCGACTGTACGGCAGTGAGGTAACCGGATACACCCTCAGCAACCTCACGCAGATGCCTGTTCCGTTTTTGCATATCCCACCCCTGCGCCCGGCCTAAAATATCTGCTGCACGCTGCAAATCCAGATGACAAGCCGCTGTCAGACTGCGCCTGCGCCATCCTAACATCATAAAATTCAGGATACGACGAAAGACCGAATCATCTTTCGAAAAGGCCGCATCGTGAAATGCTTTCATTTTGTCACCGATGCCGGGTGCTGCCAGCAAAACAGCGCCGACTTTGCCAACTTTTTCCTGTATGACGTTCATGGCGAGTTGCAATTCTGCCAGATTGGATTTGCGCCCGTAGAGGCCGATATGGATGCGTTTGTAGATGAAGCGCCCGACAATACCGCTCACTGCGACCAGCAGCATGGAATAAAAGGCGACGCCTGCATTGAATGATTTTACGTGGAAGGTTGAGTGAAACAGAACCAGCACCGGGCCGCCGATCCCGAACACCATGTGCAACATAAACCAGTAACGTAAAGGCCCCCAGTTTAAAGCCCAGCCAACATGCTTGCGCAACGGGTAGAGCAGCATCAGCAACATCATGATGCCGCCAGCCATGCCGATGTAATAACCGACACCCGATCCGGATTTGATGGCCCAGCCCTTGTATACCGGCCATGCGGCAAATACCAGCGCGATCACCGCAAACCAGATGATGCCGCGACCAACCCCTATGCCGTGAACGATGCCGTCACGTTTGTCCCCTGAACGCGAGCCGCCCAATATCGCAACCAGCCTCGGGAATTGATCGCGGCGGCGTTCAGTGTTGCTTGGTGCGTCTGCTGCGCCCGTGATTGGTTGATGGTGAAGGGAGTCGGAGGACATGCTGGCTATCGTAAAAAATCAAGTTGAATGAAATTAAGCGTTGGGGCCGCGATGAGTTGTGATGCCGTAAAATTGATCACAATTAGCAGGAGATACATAACCCCTAACCATCGTGGCAAATAGAAACCCAGTGTAAACAAGGTTAAATTCAACTTTTCGATATATTTGCTCACTTCTTCACCTATTTTAAAATTCTAAGACAAAAGTGTTGCGTGATCTTCTGGTATCTCAGGCACGAGATTTATTCTTGAATTGACGCAAACTTTATCAAGTTTTTCCGGTAGTTCAAAACCCGCCTGTCTGAATAATAAAGCGTGCATTAAGGGCTAATTTGGACAGACAAAAGGTTGAAATTGCAGGATGAGTGGAGGTGGTTTTTTACATAAGATACAAGCTAAAAGGCAATCAGCGCCGGCGTAAATGGAGCGGTTGCCGCTTCATGCTATATTCAACCAAAAAACAGATCGACCTATGCGATACTTGCAACAGTTAAGATTTTGGAATAACTCAAAATTAAATGGAAATCGCGTTTGGCGTATAAGTCACCATGAACGATCAGACTATCATCACCTCGTTGTACATCCTGCCTCTGGCGTTGGTTATGTTTTTTTACCTGTTGCGTCATCACCGCCGCAGCAAGTCGCATAAGAATACCTGGCGTGAGTCGGTTGAATCGGGCCTCACGGAACCTGCCACCATCCACCCCGTTTTCGATCCTAATATCTGTATTGGTTCGGGCGGTTGTTTGACCGCCTGCCCTGAAAAGGCCATCGGAATTATTGACGGCAAAGGTATCCTGATCAGCCCTGCTCATTGCATCGGGCACGGTTCCTGCGCCTATTCCTGCCCGGTCAATGCGATCAAGTTGGTGTTCGGCACGGCATCAAGAGGCGTGGAAATCCCCGTGCTCAAACCCAATTTCGAAACCAATGTACCGGGTATCTTTATCGCTGGAGAACTGGGTGGCATGGGTTTAATCAGAAAAGCGGTGGAGCAGGGACGTCAGGCCATGGATGCGATTGTCAAACGCGGCCGCTCTAAGACCCCACACGATGTGGTTATCATCGGTGCAGGCCCTGCCGGGATTGCGGCCACGCTTGCGGCAAAATTTCATGGCGTACGCAGCGTTACACTGGAGCAGGAAGAAACCTTTGGTGGCACGACGCTGCATTATCCGCGCGGAAAGATCGTTATGACCGCGCCGATGAATCTCCCCCTTATCGGTCAGGTGAATATCAAGGAAATCACCAAAGAAGCGCTGATGAAACTGTGGGAGGATGTCATCACCCGTGCTGCTGTCAAAATCAATTTCGGCGAACGCATGGAAAAAATCGAGCATCAGGAGGATGGTTTTCTGGTCGTCACGAATCGCGGCACTTACCAGACGCGCAGCGTGCTGCTCTCGATCGGACGCCGCGGGACACCGCGTAAACTCGATGTTCCTGGTGAAGAGCTGGAAAAGGTTGTGTATCGCCTGATTGATCCTGAGCAATACAAGGGCTGTGCTGTGCTGGTGGTGGGGGGGGGGACGCGGCACTGGAGGCGGCGCTGGCTATTTCAGGTGAGCCTGACACTAAGGTTACCTTAAGCTATCGCAGCAATGCTTTTAGCCGCGTAAAAGCCAAGAATCGGGAACTCATTGAGGCGGCCTGTGAATCGGGGGCGATCAGCCTGCTGCTTGAATCCACGGTGAAGGAGATTTTACCTGCTGCTGTTGTCATCAACCATAAAGGCGCTGAAACAGAACTCATCAACGATGCGGTTATCGTCTGTGCCGGCGGCATCTTGCCCAATGCACTTTTGAAGGAAATCGGCATCAAGATTGAAACGCACCGCGGTGAATAAAGCTTAGCGGACATGCCGTCGACTCGTGGCTTGGTCATGAGCGGCGTTGTGCCTGAAAATGCTCAGCTTTTGGCCTTGCGCGTCACCACCGTTCGGATGAATTACTTGAATACGATGGTCTTATTGCCGCATACCAGCACGCGATCCTCAACGTGGTAGCGCAGGCCGCGCGACAGCACGGTTTTTTCGATATCCCGCCCGTAACGCACCAGGTCGTCTACTGTGTCGCCGTGGTCGATGCGCACCGTGTCCTGCTCGATGATAGGGCCGGCATCGAGTTCGTCAGTGACGTAATGGCAGGTCGCACCGATGAGCTTTACGCCGCGCAAATAGGCCTGATGGTAGGGCTTTGCACCGACGAAGGATGGCAAAAAGCTGTGGTGTATGTTGATGATGCGCCCGGGGTAGCGCTGGCATAACGAGGGCGGAATAATCTGCATGAAGCGCGCCAGTACCATCGTGTCGCCCTGATATTTGTCGAACAGTGCGGCGATTTGCTCAAAGGCGGCGGCTTTGTCCTGCATGTCGACTTTGATAAACGGAATGCCGTGCCACTCGACAAAGCTGCGTAAATCGTCGTGATTGGAGATTACGCAGGGTATGTCGACCAGCAACTCACCGCTACGCCAGCGGTGCAGCAAATCATTCAGGCAGTGGTCCTGACGACTGACCAGTACCACCAGGCGTTTATTTTGCGCGGAATCGGCCAGCTGCCAGCGCATGTCAAATTCCTGAGCCAGGGGTGCGAAGCGCAGACCAAATTCGGCGGCATCGAAGGGTAAGGAGTCTGCGCGTATCTCCTGCCGCATGAAGAAGCGTTCGGATTCCTGCTCGGTGTGATAACTCGCCTCGACGATAAAGCCGCCGTGCTGCGCGATGAAACCCGTCACTGCGGCGATGATGCCGGCTCTGTCGGGGCAGGAAATGGTCAGGGTGTAATGGTGGTGGCTCATGTGTGACTTTCCGGTGTAGGCGGGCTGGACAGCGCTTGCAGATAGCTGATGATTTCTTTTGACTCATAGAGCCATTGCACGCCGCCTGCTTGATCGGTGATCTGCAAACAGGGCGTTTGGATTTTACCGCCTCCGTCTAGTAGGTCGGCTCGGTGTTTCGGCTCGTGCTGAGCATCAAGCAAGGTGATGGGGAGCGACAGTCGTGCCATCTCGTGGCGCACCTTGATGCAGAACGGACAGGTTTTGAAGTGATAAAGCGCTAACTGACGGCATTCTGCATCAATTTTGTGCTGTAGTTCGAGCGGGCGAACGATGCCGCGCGGCATGCCTAGTTTGGCCCAGAGCAGCATGAACGGCATCAATATCAGGCGCAGGGCTTTGAAAAATAATTTAATCATGGGTAGGTATTGGGTTGCTTAATTGTAAAGAGGGAGTTGTTGCACGTTGACGGGGTGATGCCACAACGCTGACATGATGGTTGAGGCACGGGCTTCATCGCCGCTGCTCCAAAATTGCACATCCGCTTGAGTGGCACGTGGTTCAGGCAGCTCAGTTTGCAGGCGCTGCCGCAAATGCCGCGCGACGGCTTCGCCTGTGTCGATCAGTTTGATGTCTTTTCCTGCGATGTCACGGATTAAACCGGCAAGAAACGGGTAGTGGGTACAGCCTAAAATCAGCGTGTCAGCGCCCTGTTCAAGCAACGGGGTCGTGTAGCGTTCGACTAACTCGCGTGTCAGCGGGCCGGTCAGATCGCCCCGCTCCACCTGTTCGACCAGTCCGGGACAGCCCTGTGTGACGATGGTGACATTTCCCGCATAGCGCTCCAGCAAGGCGGAAAAACGCGCGCTCTCCAGCGTGCCGATGGTTGCCAATACGCCGACGATGCCGTTTTTAGTGGCCGCTACGGCAGGTTTTACGGCAGGTTCCATGCCGATGATAGGACAGCTAAAATCACGGCGCAAGGTGGCCGCCGCCGCCGCCGTCGCGGTGTTGCAGGCGATGACGATGGCATCCGCGCCTTGCGAGATCAAAAAACGGCTCAGTTCAATCGAGCGTTGTTCGATATAACGGGCTGATTTGTCGCCGTAGGGCACGTGCGCCGAATCGGCAACATAGATCAGGCGCTCATTGGGCAGCAACTGGCGGATGTGTCGCAGCACCGACAGTCCACCGACCCCGGAATCAAATACGCCGATGGCCCCCGAAGTGTGCGTCACGACTCATGTCCGCTGGTGTTAAACCGACATGCCCTGATCGCGCAGGTATTCTTCATAGGTGCCGTGATAATCGGTGACGCCTTTTGCCGAAATTTCGATGATGCGCGTTGCCAGTGACGAGACGAATTCGCGGTCATGGCTGACGAACACGACGGTTCCCTTGTATTCGAGCAGTGCGGTGTTGAGCGACTCGATGGATTCCATATCCATGTGGTTGGTCGGTTCATCCATCATCAGCACGTTGTTCCGTTGCAGCATCAGCTTGCCGAACAACAGGCGTCCCTTTTCACCACCGGACAGTACGCTCACCGGTTTGTGGGCGTCGTCCCCTGAAAACAGCAGACGGCCCAGCGTGGCGCGCACGGTCTGATCGTCGTCATTCGGGCCGCGCCAGTAGGTCATCCAGTCGGTCATGATGCGGTCTTCGGCGAACTCGCTGTAGCTGTCCTGCGCGTAATAGCCGACTTTCGCCTTGTCCGTCCATTTAATGGTGCCGTAATCAGCCGCAAGATCGCCTACCAGGCAGCGCAGCAGGGTCGTTTTACCGATACCGTTCGGGCCGATAATGGCCACCTTGTCACCTGCATCGATGCGGAAAGTCACATCTTTGAGCAGCGGCTTGTCGAAAGCTTTGGACAAGTTCTCAACTTCGACAGCGGTGCGATGCAGTTTCTCGCGATCATCGTATTCGAAGCGAATAAATGGATACTGGCGGCTGGACGGCTTGATGTCTTCGATCTTGATCTTGTCAATTTGACGCGCGCGCGAGGTGGCTTGCTTGGCCTTAGACGCATTGGCCGAGAAGCGGGCCACGAAAGCCTTGAGTTCGGCAACTTTTTCCTTGGCCTTGGTGTTGTCCGCCGATTGTTGCTCACGCGCCTGAGTGGAGGCCAGCATGTAGTCGTCGTACGTGCCGGGGTAGGTGGTAATCTTGCCGAAATCCAGATCTGACATATGGGTGCAGACGCTGTTCAAGAAATGCCGGTCATGCGAGATAATGACCATCGTACAGGTGCGCGCATTCAGGATATTTTCCAGCCAGCGGATGGTGTTGATGTCCAGATTGTTGGTTGGCTCGTCCAGCAGCAGAATGTCCGGATTGGAGAACAGCGCTTGTGCCAGCAGGACGCGCAGCTTGAAGCCGGGGGCGACTTCACTCATTGGGCCGTTATGCAATTCAATGGCAATTCCCAAACCCAGTAGCAATTCGCCGGCGCGCGCCTCAGCCGTATAGCCGTCGTATTCGGCAAACACCGCTTCCAGATCGGCCGCGTGCATATAGTCTTCTTCGGAGGCATCCGGGTTCGCGTAAATCGCATCGCGCTCGGACATCACCTGCCACATTTCATCGTGGCCCATCATCACCACATCCAGCACGCGATTGGTTTCATAGGCGAACTGATCCTGACGCAGCTTACCCAGACGCTCGCTCTTATCCAGCATCACTTCACCCGACGTTTGCACCAGATCGCGCCCCAGGATTTTCATGAAGGTGGATTTGCCGCAGCCGTTCGCGCCGATCAGGCCATAGCGGTTGCCGTTGCCGAATTTAACGGAAACGTTCTCGAACAGGGGCTTGGCCCCGAATTGCATGGTGATGTTTGCAGTAGATAACATGTAGTGCCTCACAAAATAAGTCGCGCATTCTACCATTAGCCCATCATGTGCACTAAACTGCACGCAGTAAGAGGGCGCAAGTTGCTGTCACGGATTGATATTTTGCAGTTGTCGCAGCCCGTTCCGGATTACGTTCACATCGGATTTTATGAGTACCCCAGTTAAAGCCAAGCCGTTCAAGCGGAAAATCATAGTTCGTAAAATCCGCAAAGTGGTGCATGAACAGCCGCGCGGCGCGTGGAAGATTGCCTATGCGGACTTTGTGACGGCGTTGATGGCGTTTTTTCTGATGTTGTGGCTGCTGTCCTCCACCACGGAGGATTACCGCAATGCGATTTCGGAATACTTCGAGACGCCGCTGATGGTGGTTTTTTCAGGCGGTCAGAGCAATGATGTCACCTCCAGTTTGATTGTCGGCGGCTATGGCGAAGATAAAACGCGGGCCTCGGGGCAGGTCAACAAGGGCGAGGGTGCGGTTGAGGATATAGCCATTTCCGTGACCGATGCCGGGCGATTGTTGCAGATTCAGGAAGTGGTACGCCTGCAGTCGCTCAAGACGCAGTTGGAGCAACTCATACGCACCGATCCTAAACTCAATCAATTTAAAGATCAGCTGCAGATCGACCTGACCTCGGAGGGGTTGCGCATCCTGATCATCGATGCAAAAAACAGGCCTATGTTTGAAATCGGCAGTGCGATATTGCAGCCCTATACGCTGGAAATTTTGCGTTCGATCGGCAGGACGCTCAATCAGGTGCCCAATAAAATCGGTTTGTCAGGGCATACCGATGCGGCCGATTATCAGGGCGGCAGTAGTGGTTACAGCAACTGGGACTTGTCGGCAGACCGTGCCAATGCGTCGCGTCGCGCCTTGATTTCAGGGGGCATGGCGCAGGAGAAAATATTGCGGGTGGTCGGTTTGTCCGATTCTGTGCTGTTTAATCCGGCGGACCCCTATGATGCACACAACCGGCGTATCAGTATCATCGTGATGAACCAGCAGGCGATGGACGCCGTGCTGGTGGATGGCGAATAACCTCGCCTGCCGCTCATAAGTCCGGCAGGCTGCTAGAATGCTCACACTATTTTTTTCAGGCACATTATGGTCCCTCATCTGACTACCGCACTGAACGGTCCGCTGCTCGATCTGGAGCGACGTTTTCTATCCGCGATGCCCAACATCGAGCACTGGTTTCGCCGCCAATGGCTCGATCACGCCGCGCCATTTTATGCCTCGGTGGATCTGCGCAACAGCGGTTTTAAACTGGCGCCGGTCGATACCAACCTGTTTCCGGGCGGCTTTAACAATCTCAATCCGGATTTTCTGCCGCTGTGCGTACAGGCGATGCAGGGCACGGTACAAAAAATATGTCCCGAAGCGCGCGGCGTCTTGCTGATTCCGGAAAATCACACGCGCAATCTGTTTTACCTGCAAAACGTGGCGCAATTGGTGACGATTTTGCGGCAGGCGGGCATGCTGGTGCGGGTAGGCAGTCTGTTGCCGGAAATTACCTCGGTCACCGAAATCGCGCTGCCGGGCGGTGCGTTCGTCAAACTCGAGCCGCTGGTGCGGCGTGGCAACCGGCTGGGGTTGGAGGGTTTCGATCCCTGCGTGGTGCTGCTCAACAACGATTTGTCGGCGGGCGTGCCGGATATCTTGAAAAATCTGGAACAGGCCGTTTTGCCGCCGCTGTCTGCTGGGTGGTACACCCGGCGCAAATCCGAGCATTTTGCAGCCTACGATCGTGTCGCGAACGATTTTGCCGGGCTGCTCAGCATCGATCCCTGGCTGATCAACCCTTATTTTGCGACTTGCAGTCAGATCAATTTTCAGGAACGTATCGGCGAGGAATGTCTTGCGGCCCGTGTGGATGAAGTGTTGCAGAAAATGCGCCTGAAATATGCCGAATACGGCGTAAAACATGATCCTTTCGTGATCGTCAAAGCCGATGCCGGAACCTATGGCATGGGGATCATGACCGTTAAGGATGCCAGTGAAATCACTGGACTTAACCGCCGCCAGCGCAACAAGATGTCGGTGGTCAAAGAGGGCTTGCAGGTGCACGACGTGCTGGTGCAGGAAGGCGTATATACCTTCGAGAACATCAACGAGGCGGTGGCCGAGCCGGTTGTGTATATGATCGATCATTCGGTGGTCGGCGGTTTTTACCGCGTGCACACGGGGCGCGGTGTCGATGAGAATCTCAATGCGCCGGGTATGCACTTTGTGCCGCTGGCGTTTGAATCCTGCTGCACCTTGCCGAATCCTGACTGCGGGCCGGATGATACGCCGAACCGTTTTTATGCTTACGGCGTGGTGGCGCGACTGGCGTTGCTGGCCGCCTCCCTGGAACTGGAGGGGGCCGAGGATTGAGGATAGCGGAGCGAGGAGTGGAGGATTGAGGATAGCGGATCGCGGCGGTATGGCAATGTGGCGCAGGCTTGCCAAACTTCTCCTGCTGTTGCCTGTTTTTTGTCTGTTGGTTTCCTGTGGCAAAGAGCCGCTGTATCAGGAACAGGGCTATGTGTTCGGTACACTGGTCGAAGTGACGGTTTACGGCGAAGCCGAACCTCGCGCTAAGCAGGCGGTGGCCTCCGTGATGCAGGAATTTCAGCGTTTGCATGAACGCTTGCACGCCTGGAAACCTTCTGAACTGAGCGATTTGAATGCGGCGATTGCGCGGGGTGAATCTCAGGTTGTGTCGCCGGAATTGGCTGCCATGTTGCAGGATGCGGCACTCGTATCAGAACAGTCAGAGGGGCTATTTAATCCGGCAATCGGGAATCTGGTGAGGGTGTGGGGGTTTCATGCCGATGAGTTTAAACCGGTTGAGCCGGATGCAAAACAGATTGCACAGTTGATTGTGTCTCAGCCAAAGATGAGCGATCTGTCTTATGCGCCATCAGGAGCTGGGGTTTTGGTGCGCAGCACAAACAGGGCGGTGCAGCTTGATCTGGGGGGTTACGCCAAGGGTTACGCGCTGGATCGTGCCGCATTGCTGCTCAAACAACAGGGTATTCATCATGCGCTGATCAATATCGGCGGCAATATTTTAGCTTTGGGTCAGCACGGCAAGCAGCCCTGGCGAGTCGGGATTCAGCATCCGCGCAAGGTCGGGGCGCTTGCTGCACTGACCTTGCAGGATGGTGAGGCCATCGGAACCTCGGGCGACTATCAGCGATATTTTATGCTGAACGGTGTGCGTTACTGTCACCTGATTGACCCGCGCACGGGTTTTCCGATGCAGGGCGTACAGGCGGTGACAATTTTGACGCGAGGCCCGCACGCAGGGGTATTGTCTGATGCCGCGTCCAAACCCGTGTTTATCAGCGGCGCGCAGGGCTGGCGGGCAGCGAGTGAGCGGATGGGGCTGACGGATGTCATGATCGTCGATGCGGCGGGGGCGATTCATCTGACCCGTGGCATGCATAAACGGCTAGAATTCACCGATAAAAAAATAAACGTTCAGGTTGAATAGGGGGAGAGCGAATTGGTTGGAATCTTATTGGTCACGCATAACGGCTTGGGCGATTGCCTGGCTGACTGCGTGAAGCATGTGTTCGGCGAGATACCGAAACATCTGCGCGTGTTGTCGGTGTGGTGCGATGATGATCCGGAACATAAACTCACCGAGGGCGAGGAGTTGATCAAAGAGCTCGACAGCGGTAGCGGTGTGTTGATTCTGATCGATGTGTTCGGCGCGACGCCCAGCAATATCGGCAGACGGCTTTGCCATGCGGACAGGGTCGAGGGCGTGGCTGGCGTGAACCTGCCGATGCTGCTGCGCGTGGTGAGCACGACGAATAAAAATCTGACTGAGTTGGCCAATCTCGCTGTCGAAGGTGGCCGCGAATGTATCGTTCATATGGAGCACTAGCATGCAGCAAGACGCACTGATCATCAATAAACTCGGCCTGCACGCACGCGCGTCTGCCAAACTCACCCAGTTGGCCGGCAGCTTCAAATGCGAAGTGATGTTGTCGCGCAATAACCGCCGGGTGAATGCCAAGAGCATCATGGGTGTGATGATGCTGGCAGCCGCCAAAGGCACGACCATCAGCATTGAAACGCTGGGCGAGGATGAAGCCGCTGCGATGCAGGCGATTCTGGCTTTGATCAATGACTACTTCGGGGAAGGCGAATGAGTTTTACCCTGCACGGCATCGCAGTCTCCAGCGGCATTGCGATCGGTTATGCGCATTTGCTCTCGCACAGTTCACTGGAAGTCGCGCATTACGTTTTGCCTAAACAGTTTATCGCAGAGGAAATCGCGCGTTTTGATGCCGCTTTGCTTGCGACCCGCAAAGAATTTTCCAGTCTGCGCAGCAACCGGCCGAGTTATGCAGCGGCGGAGTTTGATGCTTTTCTTGAACTGCACCAGATGATATTGGACGACCCGCTGTTGAGCGTGGGGCCGCGCGAGATGGTGGAGCGCGAAAGCTGCAACGTCGAGTGGGCGATCAAGGTACAGACCGATGCGCTGGCCGCACAGTTTGACGAATTTGAGGACGCCTATTTGCGTGAGCGTCAGGCCGATGTGAAGCAGGTTGCTGAACGCTTGCTCAAACAACTCTCGGGGCAGCCGGGTCATCAGCCGACGCACCTGCGCCACGATATTGACACGATACTGGTCGCGCACGACTTGAGTCCGGCGGACATGATTCAGTTCAAACCGCAGCAATACGCCGCCTTTATCACCGATGCCGGCAGTGCGACCTCGCACACCGCCATCGTGGCACGCAGCCTGAACACCCCCTGTGTGGTCGGCTTGCACCATGCGCGTGAACTGATCTATGAAGACGATCTGCTGATCCTCGACGGCGAGCAGGGTGTCTTGATCGTCAATCCGGGCAAAGCCATACTGGCTGAATACAAATTGCTGCAAAGCGAGTGGGAGCTCGAGCGCAAAAAGCTCAAGCGCCTGCGCTCGGCGCGCGCGAACACCTTGGATGGCGCAGCGATCGAGTTGCATGCAAATATTGAAAAGCCGGAAGATATCGTGGAAGCCAAGGAAAACGGCGCGACCGGCGTCGGCCTGTTCCGCAGCGAATTTCTGTTTTTGAACCGCGATCAATTGCCCGATGAGGAAGAGCAGTTCGAGGCGTATCGCGCGGCGGCCGCCGGTATGAAGGGCATGCCCGTCACAATTCGCACCTTCGATCTGGGGGCGGATAAGCAAATCAAGGGTGCGACGCAAGTATCCAGCAATCCGGCGCTGGGCTTGCGTGCGATCCGTCTGTGTCTGGCCGAGCCGCAGTTATTCCGCACGCAACTGCGTGCGCTGCTGCGCGCGACCCACTACGGCAATGTCAAAATTCTCATCCCGATGTTGTCGTCCGTGTCTGAAATCAACCAGACGCTGCAATTTATCAATGCGACCAAGCTGGCGCTCGACGCTGAGGGAATACCGTACGATAAGGACGTCAAGATAGGCGGCATGATTGAAATTCCGGCTGCGGCGTTATCGCTTGGCGTGTTTGCCAAACGGTTGGATTTTCTGTCTATCGGCACCAACGATCTGATTCAGTACACCCTTGCCATTGACCGTACCGATGAGGAGGTGGCGCATCTGTATGATCCGCTGCATCCGGCTGTGCTGCACTTGTTATCGCATGTGATCGGCACAGCAAATAAATTACAGGTGCCGGTGTCGGTCTGCGGCGAAATGGCGGGCGAGGCGGCTTATACCCGGCTGTTTTTAGGTATGGGGCTGCGACAATTTTCGATGTCATCGGCTCAGGTGCCTGCTATCAAACAGCGGGTGCTCTCGACCAGCTTGCCGGAAATTGCTGCGCTGACACAGAAAATACTGCGTACCGACGAACCGCTGAAGATACGCGAGTTGCTGGATAAATTGAACGCCTAGGCGGTAGGAAACTGGACTTCTAAAAGTTGATAATGCCTTTATGAAACTCAATGCGCGGTGAAATGTGAATGATCCTTTAAGCAAGAACGAACGCTTCATGAAGACCCTCACCGATTTCATGCCCGGAATGCTGGGATATTGGTCCCGGGATCTGCGTTCGGAGTTTGCCAATCGCGAGTATTTGAATTGGTTTGGCAAGAGTGCCGAGGAGATGAAAGGCATACGCATGCAGGATTTGCTGGGTGAGGCCTTGTTTGCGAAAAATGAGTCATACATCCATGCGGCTTTGGCAGGTGAGATTCAAAAATTCGAGCGCACCTTGACTAAGGTCAATGGTGAAACGAGAGAAACTTTAGCACACTACATTCCGCACATAGAAGGTCGTCAGGTGTTGGGGTTTTTTGTGCTGATTCTGGATATTACCGATCGCAAACATTTGGAAGCTGCGGTTGTTTCTGTGGCGGAAGAGTTTCAACGCTCACTCGGTCAGGAATTGCATGACAATCTCGGGCAGCAATTGGCGGCGATTGCCTATCAGGCCAGTGCGCTGGAAAAAATGATCCTGTCATCGGGCAGTGCGGACGCTGCTAAATTTGCCGCGCCGATTGCGCTGCAGGCACAACATACCGTGATGCAATGTAAGCAACTGGCGCAAGGGTTGCTGCCCTTTGAGATTGAGGCGAACGGGCTGTTGGCTGCACTGCAGGCATTGGCCGCAAGAGTGGCTATCAGCTATCAGATAGTCTGTGAGTTCGTGTGTGCAAGCCCTGATGTGTGGCGTGATGATGCAACGATTTCTCTCAATCTTTACCGGATTGCCCAGGAGGCTGTCAGCAATGCTGTTCGGCATGGCAGGGCGCAAAAACTGACCATTCTGCTGGCGTCCGACAGCGCTGGAATGCGATTGTCGATATTCGATGACGGGTGCGGTTTTGAAGGCGCCGCCGGTTGTGCGACCAGCGGAATGGGCATTAAGATCATGCATTATCGGGTCAAGGAATTGGGTGGGACACTGGCTTTTTTAGTTCGTGCCGAAGGTGGAACGGAAGTGCGGGTGGACATACGGTGAGGGCGATTCAATGCTGAAGACGCAGGTGATGCTGGTGGATGACCATGCCATGTTGAGGCATGGGATGGCGATGCTGATCAATGCGGAGCCGGATATGGAAGTTTCGGCTGAAGCTGAGGACGGCGGGGAGGCTGTCGCGCTGCTCGAGTCTGAACATCATCCGGACATCGTTTTGGTGGATTTGTCGCTCAAGACGCTGTCCGGTTTCGAGCTGATCAAAAGCATGCACATCTTGATTCCTGCGCTGCCTGTGCTGGTCGTATCCATGCACGATGAAACGGTTTATGCTGAGCGGGCGCTGCGTTCGGGTGCGCGCGGCTATGTGATGAAGCAGGAGCCGGGCGAGGTGTTGGTCGCGGCGATCCGTGAAGTGCTCAAGGGTAATTTTTATCTCAGTCAACCCATGTACACCAAGCTGATGGACCGTTTCGTGAGCGGAAACTCGCAGGCAGAGTTGCTGATTAACACCCTGACGCCCAGTGAATTTGAGGTGTTGCATCTGATCGGTTCAGGCCACAGCAGCCAGGAGATTGCCAGGTTACTTAGTCGCAGCATTAAAACGATAGAGACGCATCGCGCAAATATTCGCGCCAAATTGCATTTGAAAGACGGTGCCGATTTAATGCGGTACGCAACGCACTGGATAACCGCAGAGCACTAGTTAAAATTTATAGGCTGATTTGTAAGGAAAATATCGTCTAAGGGAAACCCTTAGGGTAAAACAAGGGTTTCTCCAATATCTAGCAGGATTTGCCTCGGTTACGATAGGGAAATTATTATCGCACCCATTTATCATGGCAAAAGCTCAAACCGGTGTTGTCCTGCCCGTTACTCGTCGTATCAAGGAAAAAACTGAATTACCGATCGATTCGACGGCAGAAGAACGCAATTTTGTTGCCGGAATGGCCAGCAAAAAACCGCGAAAACCCCGCAAGCCGGCGGTAAAAGCGGAAATCCCCGTGCCGCCTGTTGAAGAGCGTAACTTCATTGTCGGTATCGGCGCATCAGCTGGAGGCTTGGAGGCGTTGTCTGATCTGATCGGTTCGCTGCCGGATGATCTGGGTGTTCCTTATATTGTCGTTCAGCATTTATCGCCTACTCACCGCAGTATGATGGTGCCTCTGCTCTCGCGCGAGACTTCCATGCTGGTTAAGGACGCCGAGGACGGCGAAATTCCGCTGGCCAACGTGATATACGTCACGCCGGCCAACTGGAATATTATCCTTAAAGATGGTGTGATGCGGCTCCTGGTGCCAGGCAAAACCGTGATGCCCAAGCCCTCCGCTACCGCCCTTTTCAATTCGATGGCCGAAGAAAAAGGCGAGGATGCCATCGGCGTGATTCTGTCAGGTACGGGTTCCGATGGCGCGGCAGGTATCGCTGCGATCAAGGCGGCGGGCGGTTTTACGTTTGCACAGGACCCAGAAGCTGCCAAATACAGCGGGATGCCGCAGGCGGCAATCAGCACAGGTTGCGTCGAATGGGTGTTGACTTGCCGCGGTATCGCAGAGGAAATCACCGCAATCGCTCGGGCGCATGGACTGATCAATCGCGCCACCAAACAGGAGAACGCCCCGGCGACCATGAAGGGCTTGTTGCAAATGGTTTACAAGCACTCCAAGATCGACTTTTCAGGTTATAAGGAAGCCACGCTATCTCGTCGCGTGGAGCGCCGTATGGCAGCTAACCGCCTGAATAATCTGGCTGCTTATTTTGATTATTGCAGCAAAAATCCGGAGGAACTCAATAAGCTTAGCAAGGATATTCTGATTTCGGTCACCGCATTTTTCCGTGACCGCAATAGTTTCGAGGGGCTGCGAAAAGTATTGGCGGACATCGTCGCCCTAAAACAGCCGGGCGAGGAAATCCGCATCTGGGTGCCTGCCTGTGCGACGGGCGAGGAAGCTTATTCCATCGGGATTTTGCTGTCGGATATTTTAGGCAGCAAGCTGAGCGATTACCGCATTCAAATTTTTGCCACCGATATCGACATGGATGCGATGGCGGTTGCGCGCAAGGGTATCTACAACGAAAGCTCGCTCAGTGAAGTCAGCGCGGACACCACGGCGCGTTATTTCAGCAAGCACATTGATCATTACGAAATTGCCCGACCGATACGCGATATGGTGGTGTTTGCCCGTCAGGATCTTGTGCTCGATCCGCCCTTTTTGCGACTGGATCTGGTGAGTTGCCGCAATCTGTTGATTTACTTTCAGCCGCTGCTGCAAACAAGAGTGTTGTCGATTTTTCACTTCGCGTTGCGCCCCGCCGCTTATTTGTTCCTCGGTAAATCCGAGAGCATTGTGCATCAGGACAATCTTTTCTCGCCTGTCAGTAAGGAGGCGCGCATCTTCGTGCGTGTGGCGTCCAAAGATCAGATAATTCCGATCCCGCTGTATTCCAGCAAGGAGCCCGGGGTCAAACAACCGATCACGATCGCAGAACGCACGCCGCGCAAGCCGGAGAGTCGGCTGCAAAAAGCATTGTCCGAGATTTACGCGCCACCCAGTGTGCTGATCAACCGCGATATGGATATTGTCGAAGTTCACGGCGATATGCAGAGCTATCTGCATTTTCCGGCCGGCAAGCTTGAAATGAATCTGGCGCAGTTGCTGCGCCGCGAATGGCGCACTGAAGTGCAGACTTTGGTTCATCACGCCGATCTCAAACGCAGCAATGCGATGGGTCGGGTGAGGCCAGTCAAGCACAGTGCAGCTCAGAGCGTTCAGATCGAAGTGCATCCGGTGGCCTCTCGCGATGACCAGAAGCTGTTTTTGATCAGTTTTATTTCGCTGGCGGCAGAGCCTGGCGAAGTGCATGCCGAGGACAAAATCCCTTTCAATCACAGCGAGTTGGAAGATGAGCTGATCGCCACACGGGAGCATTTGCAAACGGTCATCGAGGAGCTGGAAACTTCGAACGAGGAGTTGCAGGCGCTTAATGAAGAGATGCAGGCGGCCAATGAAGAACTGCAATCGTCCAATGAAGAACTGGAAGCGTCCAACGAGGAGCTTCAGTCCACTAATGAAGAGCTCACCACCGTCAATGAGGAGCTGATCGTCAAGGGCGGTGAACTGAGTCTGGTGAATACCGAGCTGGAAAATCTGCAAAACAGCACGGGATTCTCGCTGATTCTGCTCGATCAGGAGTTGCGTTTGCAACGCTATAACAAAGAGGCTGCGAACCTGTTCGGTTTTAGCGTGCACACGCTGGGCAAGTCCATCCCGGGGTTGGCGATCCCTGTGATTTCAGTGCTTGAGACGGCCAAACTTGCCATGTCAGACGGCATCAAGCGGCAACAGCAGATCAGCTTCGGCGGCAAGCATTACAACGTGCTGTGTTTCCCCTATACCTCGCAGGACCAGACCCTAGGCGGTGTGATTGTCACCTTCATTGATCAAACCGAACTGCTGGAAGCGCAACAGGAAATTCTGTCCAGCAAGGACAGGCTGGCCGGCGTGATGCAGAATTTTCCCATGCTGATCAGCATCAAGGATCCGGCGGGGCACTACCAGTTTGTTAACAATGCCTTCGAGAATATTTTTGAACTGGAGCATGACAGTGTACTTGGCAAGAGTGATACGCAGGTATTTCCGGAAAATATCTCAGTCTTGTTTGAGAAGTTACATTTCGATGTATTACACAAAAAAACCCGGGTCGAGGCGGAAGAGCGCATTGTTATCGGTGGCCAGCAGCACTGGTTATCCTTTATCTGCTATCCGATCAATGACGAAAAAGGATCGGTTGGTGCCGTGTGCAGTCAGGTGATTATCGTCACGGCGCGTCGCGAACTCGATGAACAGAAGAAGCTGACGACCAAGTTTTTTGATGCGGCCAGCGAAGGTCTGCTGATTACCGATAGCAGCCAAAATATCATTAAAATCAATCCCGCATTTACTAAAATGACCGGGTACGATGAAGTCGATGTGATCGGCAAAAATCCTAATTTGCTCAGCTCAGGTAAACATGATGCCGCGTTTTATAGCACCATGTGGCAGGAGATTAATCAGCACGGCTGGTGGCAGGGGGAGTTGTGGAACCGGCGTAAGGATGGCGTGCATTATCTGGAATGGCTAACCATACACACGCTGCGCGATGAGCGCGGCATTCTGACAAATTACATCGCGATCTTCTCCGATATCACGCTGATCAAGGCCGCGCAGAAGCGGTTGGAGTATATGGTTGCTCACGATGAGTTGACGTCACTGCCCAACCGCAATGAGCTCAAGGGGCGGATGGCGCAAACGTTTGCCCGTGCCCAGCGCCATGGCGGAACATTTGCGCTGATGTTTATCGATCTGGATAACTTCAAAAATGTAAACGACAACCTGGGGCACGATTACGGTGATGTGCTGTTGCAACAGGTTGCCGAACGACTCGGTTTGTGTGTCCGTGCGGAGGATACGGTTGCCAGAATCGGTGGCGATGAATTCAACGTGCTGCTCGATGATGTGTCGGAAACGCAGATTGCCAATACCGCGCAGCGCATCCTCGATTATGTCTCCAAACCCTACCTGATCAAGGATCAGCAGGTATTTGTCTCAGCCAGTATCGGGATTGCGATCTATCCGAAGGATGCCGATGATCTTGAGACGTTGACCAAAAATGCCGATTCGGCGATGTATCAGGCCAAGGACAAGGGCAAAGACAGCTATCAGTTTTTTACCTCTGACTTGAAGGAAAAAATCAACCATCGCATCGAACTTGGCAATGCGCTGCAGAAGGCGATAGAGTCCAATGAGCTCAAACTGGTTTATCAGCCGGAATTCAATCTGCAAACCGGCGCACTGATGGGGGCGGAAGCCTTGTTGCGCTGGAACAGCAGTCTATTCGGCACAGTCGGGCCGGACGAATTTATTCCGATCGCCGAAGAGTCCGATTTGATTCTGAAGTTGGGTGAGTGGGTGATCGAGCAGGCCGCCCGGCAATTGAGCCTGTGGCGCAAAGCCGATACGCCCCTGCCGGGAACCTTGTTTGTGAATGTGGCTTCGCGTCAATTGACGCGTCAGCCGCTGCTCGCGATTATCACGAGGCAACTGCAAAAATATCGTCTGCCTTCAGGATCAATGGGGATCGAAATTACCGAGCGGACATTGATTGACAGCAGCGAGGATATCTCGGTAAAACTGCATAAAATCGAGCTCGAAGAGATCCCTATTGCCATTGACGATTTTGGTACCGGTTACTCCTCCTTGTCGTATCTGAAATCATTTCCGATTTCATTTTTGAAGATACCGAATCAATTTATCGACGGAATTACGACCGATGAAAGCGACAAAGGGATCGCGACGGCTATACATGGCGTGAGTACCGCGCTCAAGTTGCAGACCATCGCCGAGGGTATCGAAACGGAAGATCAACTGGGCATGCTGCGTGCAATGGGCTGCCAGAGCGGACAGGGCTATCTGCTTGGCCGGCCTGTCGATCCGGATCAGTTTGTAGAACAATTTATCAGCAAAAGGAAATCCCATGTCAGGTAATTCATTCACTTCACTCAATTCAAATCGTAGCTGGGGCGTCTCCAGAGGCATGCCGCGCAGCGCCGTCAGACAGGTCGAGATTCCGGCAGAGTTTGTCGCTCGCCGGCCTACCCGACTGGGCTTGTTGATCATGGCGCGCGCAAAAAATGTCGTTTTCGTGGGGAGTGGCGCAGTCAGCTGATGGAAGAGAACTGGATGGCGCAGTGCGAAGCGGAGCCGCTGGCTTATTCAGGGGCGATACAGCCGCATGGTGGACTGCTTTGTCTGGATGCGCAGTGGCGTGTCACTCACGTTAGTGCGCAGATCGAAGAGTTTGTAACGCCGCGCATCGTTGCAGGCCATGCGCTGCCGGATGAGTTGGCCTGCGTGCTGTTTGCCGTCGTTGCAAAACTGTCCCATTTGTCAGGCAGTCGTTGTGAGTTATTTGCAGTGGAGGGTATGGGGCCTGTGCCCCTCGACATGGTTGTGGTACGCAGCAACCTGAATATTATCGTTGAGTTGATCCCGCACACGACGCAAGTTAAAGACATCGGATTTGAGCACCTTCCTCTCAGGCCGCCGGCCAATGGCAGAGAAGCACAGGCCTTGCATGAAAAGATTGCCGCTAAATTTCACGATCTCACCGGTTTTGATCGCGTCATGGTCTATGTGTTTCGTGAAGACGGGGATGGCGAAGTGCTGGCTGAGGCGCGCCGCGAAGCAGTATATGGCAGTTATCTGGGATTGCGATATCCCGGCAGCGATATTCCGGCGATTGCCCGAGCGCTGTACGTGAAAAATCCCTGGCGATTGATTCCGGACTGTCAGGCAGGGGCTATGTCGATATGCAGCGATGGGAGCGCGCCGGCAGATCTCACCTGGTCCGATCTGCGCAGTGTGTCCCCCATGCATTTGCGCTATCTGGCCAACATGGGGGTGAGTGCTTCGTTGTCCTTTCCGATCGTGATCGGTGGCGCGTTGTGGGGGTTGATCGCCTGTCATCATGCGCAGCCGCGCAATCTTGCTCTGACGACGTTGTGTTCGGCAGCCAGGCTGGCGCGCCATTACAGTCTGGAAATATCCAGCTGGCAAATGAGCAGGCAATTGCGTTTTACGGATGAATTGACGGATCGGTTGGGTTTGATACGCATGGCGTTGTTGCGGCATGGTCATGTGTTGTCGGCCTTAGCCGAGATATCCTCCTGCGTGCTGGAACAGTTTCATGCCTGCGGTTTGGCTGTGCGTCAGGGGGATGAGTGGGCGCAATCGGGTGAGGTTCCGGCATTACATGCGCTCGGATTGCTCGATGAATGGCTGGAAGTGGAGGGCCAGGAATTGATTAACAGTTGCGATTGCCTCGGGCAGACGGTACTTGAATTGGGGCCTGTTGCTGTTTCCGGGATGCTGGCGTTCAGCTTGACGAGCCGTCGCTATGGGTCGATGAGCTTCTTTATTTTTCGCAGAGAGATTCTGCATGAGGTTGAATGGGGCGGCAATCCGCATAAACCCGTCGAATATCAGCAGGGAGACATCGGGGTTGCACCGCGACGTTCGTTTGAGAAATGGGTTGAAAAGCGGATCGGGCACAGCAGCCCGTGGCAGAAACAAGACCGCATCGCCGCCATGCGACTGAGGCTACTACTGGTCAATATGTACAGCTGAGCGTGTGGCACAAGGGGGCTTTGTAAAAAGGCCGGTGCACGTCATGACGTCGATGCAAAAAATGTGTGGACGCGGGCAGGGTTTTAGCGTAAAAATCAAAGCATTAAGGAAATCCCTAGGCGGCCGTGATAAGTTTTTGTTTTGACGGCAGTGACAAAGCGTTTTTGTTTTAGAAATTACATCAGGGTGGTCAATGATGCTTCCCAAGGGAAACGCCGTGCAATTGCGCCTGAGAGCGGTTTCACACGCGTCTCATGTGCGCATCAATCATCACCCTCTGCTAGCCGGTTTAGCCGGCCGTGATTACCCTTTGTCCACTTACCGCACGGTACTGGTCGCCTATTATCATCTGTACCAACAGATTGAGCTGCGTATTGAGCAGTTCATCCGCAAAGGTAATATTCCGTTTGATTATTCAGCCCGATTGAAACTTCCGTGGCTGGTGGATGATCTGAAATTTTTCAACGAAAATCCGCAAGCGCGTTTGCCTGTGCCGCCCCTTGAGTTTCCGGAAATAACCAGTATCGGCCAGTTGGTCGGCGTTTTGTATCCGGTCGAGGGGTCAACGCTGGGCGGGCAGGTGATATCGCGGCAATTGCTTGAAATGTACGGATTGACGCTGGGCGCAAGATTTTTTAACGGGTACGGTAAAGATACGCAGAAAAACTGGCAGCAGTTTTGTCAGTTTGCCGAAGCAATCCAGAGTGATGAGTCGCAGTGCCAGGCCGCGGAGGCCGCAGCTTTGCTGACATTTAATACTTTCGAGGGGGTCCTAAATGCTTATCACCGAGCCGGTTGTTAATGATCCCGACGTAGAAGAAGCGCTGAAAAATTGCGAGCGTGAGGCCATTCATCAGGTAGGGCAGATCCAGCCGGTCGGGCTTTTGCTGGCGCTTGATGATGCCGGACTCATCATCACCCATGTCAGCGACAATGTGAGTGAGTGGTTTGACTTTCCTCCCTCCGCGTTGTTGGGGCAGCCTTTTGCCTCTTTGGTCGGTGAGCAGCAGGCGTTGAGCATACGTCAACTGATCGGCATGGAAGACTGGCGCCGTACGGCGATTACGACATTCAAGATTACCCGGGACGGCCATACGCTCAATCTGGATGCGCAGGTTTCCCGTACGGGGGCGTGCTGGATTATAGAAATCGAGCAGGACGAGAATGGTCGTGACGATTTGTTTCACAAATTGTTCATCCCGATCAGAGATTCGCTATGGCAACTTGATGCTGAAGCAGATCTTTTTCGCTACACGCAAAAGGTTGTCGAACAGGTCAGGCTGCTGACAGGCTATGACCGGGTGATGATGTACCAGTTTGACGACAACTGGGATGGCGAGGTGATTGCGGAGAGTCGCGCTGACGATATCGGCTCATATTTAGGGAATCACTTTCCGGCCGCCGATATTCCGCCTCAGGCCAGGAGCCTGTACACCAAGAATCTGGTGCGCATGATCTCGGTTGTGGATGCGACGCCGGTCAAAATACAATCGCAGGATGCCGTGCCACTGGATCTGACCTATTCCAGTCTGCGCGCGCTCTCACCCGTGCATCTTCAATATTTGCGCAACATGGGCGTGAATGCCACCCTTAGCATTTCCCTGCTACAAAACGGCCGTTTGTGGGGCTTGATTGCCTGTCATCATCGTGAACCGAAATACATTTCCATGCGCGTGCGCGAACTCGATGAATTTATCGGTAAGACGGTTTCGCTCAAACTCTCTAATCTGGAAAATGGCCGCAAGGCTCAGTTTCACGAACAAATCCACCAGCTGCTGGAAAAACTGACTGAACAGATCAGGCAGAACCGCGACATCGGGTCGGTGATTGACATTTTCGACACGGAACTGTTATCGCTCGTCCATGCCGATGGTGCAATCATCAATCTGGGCGGCAATCGCTATCACATCGGCAGTACGCCGAGCGATGAGCTGATGCTCGATATTGAAAGCTGGCTCAGAACCATGTCGCCGAAGGGCGTGTTTCAGACTGACAACCTGTCGGGACTTTACCCGAAGCTGGCCGCTTATCAGGATGTCGCGTGCGGACTGATGATTGCGCCGCTAGACCGGAATATGCACAGCTATATCTCTTGGTTCAGGAATGAAATTACCAAGACGATCAAGTGGGCCGGCAAACCGGACAAAGTGGTCAAAAATGAGCAGGGGCGCTTGACGATTTCGCCGCGTGAGTCGTTTTCCACCTGGGTTGAAACTTTTCGCGATAAGTCGCCGCAGTGGTCGCAAATGGAAATCGATGCGGCCAATTCGCTGGCGCTCGCTTTGATCGAAGTGCTGACGCATCACGCGCTGGAGCAGAGTGAGGAAAATTATCGTTTCCTGACCGACAACTCCAGCGACATGATCGCCAGGTTCGATCTCAATGGTAACTACATTTTCTTGTCGCCGTCCTGCCTGAGTCTGTTTGGATTTTCAGCGCAACACATGACGGGCCGTGCGGTCACCGATTTCATCATGCCTGAAGACTGTGTCACCTTTCAGAACGTGCTGTTGTTGATGGAGAGCACGGATCAGGCGCAGACACTGCTGTTTCGCTCGCAGCATGACCACAGCAAAACGGTCTGGATTGAGTACACGCTAAAGCGCATTATCAATCCCAGAAGCGGCGCCATTGAGATTGTCGCGAATGGTCGCGATGTCACGCAGCGGCACACCTATCAACTGGCGATCGAAGATTTGCACCGGCGCAACACGAAAATACTGGAAGCGGCAGGTGACGGGTTGGTCAGTATCAGCGAGGGGGGACAAATCCTTTATGCGAATGAACGCGTCCGGCAGATACTCGGTTGGGATAGCAGTGACCTGGTAGGAAAAAGTTGCTGTCAATTGTTTCACGCGCGGGATGCCGATGCATCGCACGACTATCCGTGTGACTGTCCGCTGATTGCGCAGAACTTAACTAAGGATAACGGCGTTAGTGCGAGGGGGTATTTCGGTCACAAGGATGGTCGCGGGATCCACGTTGACTATTCATGCACGCCGATGAAAGACCATGGCAAGGTGAGCGGCGCGGTGCTGGTGTTTCGGGAACCCACCGAGCAGAACTTAGCGTTTGATCAGAAACAGACCAATGATGCCATCATTAACGAGGCATCAGAGGCCGTCATGGTGACAGGTCCTGACAGGCGCATTGTTTCAGTGAACCGTGCCTTTATGAATATTACCGGTTATGTCGCAGAAGAAGTGATCGGGCAGACGCCGAGGCTGTTAAGGTCTGGCGTACATACCCAAAATTTCTACAATGCGATGTATGTGGCGCTGGAAGAGAATGGCTACTGGGCGGGTGAAATATGGAATCGTCGTAAGAACGGTGAAATTTATCCCCAGTGGGGCAGTATTACCGCCATCTTCGGGGAGCAGGGTGACCTGCGCAGTTATATTGCCGTTTTCTCCGATGTGTCCAAGGCGAAGCAGACTGAAGAGCGTCTGTACCATCTGGCCAATCACGATCCGTTAACCGGGCTTGCCAACCGGTCTAAATTTGTTGACTATCTGAATCACACGCTGGATTTTGCGCGCCGCAACCTGGGGCATAAAGTTGCGGTCGCATTCATCGATATGGATCGCTTTAAGATCATCAACGATACGCTGGGCCATACGGTAGGCGATCAGTTTCTCAAGGCGATCGCCACGCGAATTTCTTCACAATGCAGAAACGAGGACCTGTTGTCACGCTGGGGTGGCGATGAGTTTGTGCTGGTCATGGATCGCGTTGAGGAGCCGGAAGATGTGGTCGATGCCATCAGCCGCATGATGGATATCGTGCGCCAGCCGCTGTTAATCGACGGGCATGAACTGGAGCCAACCTTAAGCGTGGGGATCAGTTTTTTCCCCAATGATGCGGATAACACCACGGACTTGGTGAAAGCGGCGGATACGGCCATGTATCGGGTCAAGGAAAACGGGCGCAACGGCTACGCGTTTTTCACCGAGCATCAGGCGGATGAGAGCAAGAAAAAATTCGAGATTGTCAGCGAATTGAACCGTGCACTGCGCTTAAATGAATTTGTTTTGAATTATCAGCCGCAGGTTAAACCCGATACAGGCGAAATCGTCGGGCTAGAAGCCCTGATACGCTGGCAGCATCCGGAACGCGGCTACTTAAGCCCGTTTAGTTTTATCCCGCTGGCAGAAGAGCTCGGCATGATCAATCAGGTTGGCGAATGGGTAATCAAGGCGGCCTGTCTGCAAATGTCGGTCTGGAAGCATGCCGGTGTTGTTTTTCCGCGGGTGGCGGTGAACGTTTCCCCCTCGCAGCTTGATGCAGGTTTGGCGGATTATGTGCAGCGAACCTTGGCGCTATATGGCTTGACGGCGGATTGCCTTGAGATTGAGTTGACCGAAGGCGCACTGGAACGCGGGGGGGCGGTGGCACCAGTGCTGAAGCAGTTGCGCGAGATGGGGATCACGCTGTCCATAGACGATTTTGGAACAGGGTATTCATCGCTGGGTCATCTGAAAAATTTCCCGATCAACTGTTTCAAGATTGATAAAAGCTTCGTGGACGGGTTGCCTGGCAGCGTTCAGGATGCGGCGATCGTGAAGACCATCCTGACGCTAGGTGAGAATCTGAATGTCGAGGTGGTGGTCGAGGGCGTTGAAACGATGGCGCAGCGAGATTTTCTGACCTCTATTGGCGCAAAAATTATTCAGGGTTACTGTTATGACAAGCCGCTGTCGGTTGAGAAGATCACCGAACGGCTCAAGATTGGTCATTTTTGATTGGACACTGCTATGGCGCTCATCCATCTTATCTATGTGAGTTCGGCGTGCGGGATGAAAAGCGATGCTGAACTCGAATTGATTCTTGAATCCGCAGTTCGTCACAATGCCGCACAGAACATTACCGGCATGCTGCTCTATGCGAATGGCAGTTTTATGCAGGTGCTCGAAGGCGATGCGCTGGCAGTGGATGAAACGTATGCGCGAGTTGTCAGCGATAGCCGGCACGGCAACATATTTCTGCTGGAAAGGGATGAAATTCCCGCACGCAGCTTTTCGCAGTGGCACATGGGATTTCGCAGCCTTAGCACGTCGTATCTGAATGCTCACCCTGCTTATGCCGATTTTTTCAGTCGGGATTTTGCTGCCGAAAAGTTAGGTGTGCAGCACGAACTGGCCTTGCAGATGTTGTATACCTTTGCTAAAAATCAGGATATTAACGGGGTTTTTCAGCCTGACTAATCGTATTAGTCAGGCGCGTGGTGTTAGTCTGTCAATTCACACAAAGCCGGGCGAAAAAACTTCTATGCAATGCTATCACCGTTCGATTTGCTGGTTTCGCCGCGATTTACGTCTGGATGATCATGCGGCGCTGTATCACGCGCTGAAAAATAGCCATGCTGTGCATTGCGTGTTCGTGTTCGATACCGGTATCTTGGACGCACTGCCCGATAAACAGGATCGCCGGGTAGAATTTATCTGGCACAGTCTGCATGAATTAAACGCGGCCTTGCAGCAGCATGGCAGTACCTTGCAGGTCTTGCATGGCAATCCGGTTGAACTCATTCCCCGTCTGGCGCGCGAACTGGCCGTGCAGGCCGTGTTTTGCAATCACGACTATGAGCCGGCGGCGGTGCAGCGGGACGCTTTGGTGGCCGCATCGCTCGCGGATATCGAATTCCATCATTACAAGGATCAGGTGATTTTCGAGCAATCTGAGCTGTTGACCGGCGGCGGGACGCCCTACAGCGTCTTTACGCCCTACAAAAATGCCTGGCTTAAAAAAGTGGATGATTTTTATCTGCGCGCCTACCCGACCGGGCGGTATTTTTCATCACTTGCAGCGCTTGTGCCTGTGGCGCTGCCACCGCTTGCGTCGCTGGGTTTTTTGCCGGGAAAACTCAACTTGCAGGCCTTGCCATCCGGGGCCGCGGGTGCTGAAAAATTATGTGAGGATTTTATCGGGCGTATCGGGGCGTATGCTGAGGCGCGCAACTTCCCGGCCGTCAAAGGCGTGTCCTATCTATCCACCCACTTGCGCTTTGGCACCATTTCTATCCGACGACTGGCATCAGTGGCCTATCACACCGGCGGCACGGGTGCGCAGACTTGGCTTGCCGAACTGATCTGGCGAGATTTTTACCAGATGCAGTTGCACCATCATCCGCAACTGGCGCAAGGCGCGGCGTTTAAGGCGCAGTTCAATGCCATCGACTTTCCGAATGACGAGGGAAAATTTGCCGCCTGGTGCGAGGCTCGCACCGGCTATCCGCTGATCGATGCGGCGATGCGCCAACTCAACGAGACAGGCTATATGCACAACCGCTTGCGCATGGTGGTCGCCTCCTTTTTAGTCAAAGATCTGCATATCGACTGGCGCCGGGGCGAACGGTATTTCGCGCAGCATCTGATTGATTTTGATCTGGCGGCCAATAATGGTGGCTGGCAATGGGCGGCGTCCACTGGCTGTGACGCGCAGCCCTGGTTTCGTATTTTCAATCCGGTGACGCAGTCGGAAAAGTTTGATGGTGCAGGGCGCTTTATCCGCCGCTATGTGCCGGAATTGGCCCGTTGTCCAGACAAGTGGATCCATGCGCCCTGGTTGATGCCATTGGCAGAACAGCAGCGCACCGGGGTCTTGATCGGCAAAACCTATCCGCTTCCTGTCGTCGATCATGCTGTGGCCAGGATTAAGACGCTCGCACTGTTCAAGGCAAAAATAGGATAATTCCTACACGGGCACTTTCCTTTGCCAACGCCTTCAGATATGATCAACTCAAGGTGGCTCACCATCAGGTCGGTTGTGCGTTTTGGGAAAATGTCCGCATCACGCGGAGCCAGTTTGCGACAGGATGGCAAATTTTAGACGGGAATCTATGAGCAAAGCGGTTGATCAGCAATTTGAAGCATTCAAGGCGCATGGTCATTTGCCGTCCCCGCGCGGGGTCGCGCTACAGATCATCCAGCTGGCTGACCGTGAAGACACCACCACGCAGCAACTCGCTCAGCTGATCAGCAGCGATCCGGCGCTAGCCGGCAATATCGTTAAAGTCGCCAATCTCCTCACTCATCGCGGTAGCCGTCCGGTCGCCTCCATTATGGATGCGGTGACGGTGCAGGGCGTCAAGTCGGTGCGCCAACTGGCGCTGAGTCTGTCGCTGGTGGCTCAGCACAAGAGCGGCGCGTGCGCTGGTTTCGATTATCAGAAGTTCTGGGCGCATTCGGTTTGTACCGGCATTGCCGCGCAGCAGATCGTAGCGAAGATGCAGGTCGGCGTGGCGGATGAGGCTTTTTTGCTCGGCTTACTCTCGCAAATCGGCCGCCTTGCGCTGGCGACCGTTTTTCCTTCTGAGTAGCCGGCGTACTGACGGCTGACAATCTGATTGATAAAGAGCGCGCCGCCTTTGGCCTCGATCACAACCAGATTACCGCAGGGATGCTCGCCGACTGGGGCATGCCGACGTTGTTTCAGGAAATCAGCCTGCATATCGAACAGCCCGAGGCGAGCGAGTTTCACGAGGGCGAGCGCAACTGGCGTTTGCTGCAGTTGATGCATTTCTCCGACCGGCTGGCAGCCGTCTGTACAGCCGAGGCGAGTGAGCGCTACCGATTGATTCCAAGGCTGATGCTGCTGGCGACGCGGGTCGGCATCGAGAGCGGCAGCTTGATTGAAATCGGTGACCGGGTGATTGCCTCCTTGCGCGAATGGAGCGCGTTGCTGGGCATCGCCGTGCCGCTGCTGCCCCCTTTCGAGGAAATGCTCAATGCGGACTCAATGGCAAGTGAATTGCTGGGGCTGGATGCGCTGCCGGGCAGTTTGCCTGCCGGCTTCAAGTTGCGCATCTTGCTGGTCGATGATGATCGCGCGATCCGCCTCTTGTACAAGACGTTGCTTGAGAAATCAGGCCACACTGTGACCACCGCCTGCAATGGACGGGAAGCGCTGGAGAGCCTCAAAGTCTCACCGCCACAACTGATCATCAGTGACTGGATGATGCCGGAGATGGATGGCATCGAGTTTTGTCGCGAACTGCGCAAAAATCCGGAGTGGCACAAAATTTATGTGTTTATCGTCACGGCGCAGGAGAGCACCGACAGATTGATCGAGGCGTTCGAAGCGGGTGCCAACGATTATCTGTCCAAACCGATCAATCCCAAAGTGTTGGCCGCGAGGTTGCGCTCCGCGCAGCGCATCGTGCAGATGCAGGAGGCGCAGGAAGAGGACAGGCTGCAATTGCGCCAGTTTGCCGATGAACTGGCGCTGTCCAACAAGCGCCTGCAGACGCTGGCGCTGACCGATGCGTTGACGGGGCTGCCGAATCGCCGTTACGGCATGGAGCGGCTAGAACAGGAATGGGCGATCGCGGTGCGGGCGAGACGTCCTGTGTGCTGCATGATGGTGGATATCGACTATTTCAAGTTGGTGAACGACAGCTACGGTCATCAGTTGGGTGATGAGGCGCTCAAGCGGGTGGCGGGCAGTTTGCAACAGGCGGCGCGCAAGCACGACGTGGTGTGCCGTTTGGGCGGCGAAGAATTCATGGTGATATGTCCTGACAGCGATGCGCGTGCAGGCTATACCTATGCCGAGCGACTGCGCCAGCACGTCGCAGCGCACCCGATGCAGATGCAGGGCCAGTTGCTGCAACTGACGGTGAGCATCGGCCTGACTGACAATGCGAATCTGGACAGCACCGAAGCGATGCTGCATCAGGCCGATACCCGGCTGTATGCGGCGAAAGCGGCGGGACGTAACTGTACGGTCGCGGGCTAAGCCGGCTGAACGAACGACAAGGTTAATATGGAATTAAGACGGATACAATCATCGCGTATACGCAACACGCTCTTGCTGGTGCTGTTGTCCATCCTGTTGTCGGTAGGTCTGGGGGCTTATTGGGTGTCTCAGGTCATCGATCAGTTAGGAACACAGGCGCGCAAAGAAACACTCGCTTTGCTGACGGTTGAAGAGGCTGTTAACGATGCCGCCCTTATTTTCATGCAGCAAACTCAGGAATGGAAAGACGCTTTGCTCCGCGCTCATGATCCTGAACAGTTCGCTGAGCATCACCGGATGATGCAGCTTGATGCCCTCAGGATGCAGCAGGTTTTGCAGGGGGCCAAAGCGGCTATGCAAGCTCAGGGCATTCAGATTGCCGATATTATTTCGATCGAGCAGAAGGAGCAAAAGTTGCTGGCTGATTATGCGGCGGCACTCGTTCAATTTGCGCGTGATGATCCTCGCTATTCTCGCCTGGTCGATGAACGCGTGCGGGGCCGGGATCGCGAACTGCAAGCCCAGTTAGCACAATTGCGCGACAGTCTGCATGAGGCGGCGGCAGCCAGGGTGGCGGTGCTGGGCAAGGACGGCCGTGAGCAGGCCATATCGAGCTCTTTCATCCAAATCGGTGTGCTGGCCGTTTTGCTGCCGCTGGTTTCACTGTTCGCTTTTTTCAGGGCTTATGTTGCCGTGCGCGAGATCGGTCGCAGCGATGCGCGGATACGCACCATCTACGAGTCTATCGGGGATGCGGTACTGGTTGCAGATGGGGCGGGGCGGGTTGATACGCTTAACGACGTCGCACAGAAACTCACCGTGTGGACGCAGCACCAGGCGCAGGGCAGACTGATAAACGAGGTGTTCGCACTTTATGATGCCACTACCCGGCAGCGGGTGGACTCGCCTGCGGAAATCGTGTTGCAGACAGGGGAAAGGATTCCGTTATCCAATGGCATGATCTTGCGCCGTCCTGATGGCAGCGAACTCTCCATTGAGGATTCTGCAGCGCCTGTACGGGATGAAAACGGGAAATTGCAGGCGGTGGTGATGGTGTTCCACGATGTATCGCAACGCTACGCCATGATAGCCCGCTTAAAGCATGAGGGCACCCTGTTCAGCCAGACTTTCGATCAGGCGGGCGTCGGCATGGCGCAGCTGGGCTTGGATGGCAGATGGACACGGGTTAACCGAAAGCTGTGCGACATCTCGGGGTACAGCGAGTCTGAATTGCTGGCATTGTCGTTTCAGGGTATGACGCATCCGGATGATCTGGGGCAGGACTTTGGTGCCTTGCAGGCCTTGATCGAAAAACAGTGCAATAGCTATGAGACTGAAAAACGTTATATTCGCAAGGATGGCAGCATCGTCTGGGTCTCTTTGAACGTTTCTATGGTTTGGCAGGCCGATGGTTCGCCCGACTATGGGATCTCGGTGATTCAGGATATCCAGTCGCGCAAGGACGCGGAACAGGATGCTAAGAGCTCGCAAGCGCAATATCAGGCGCTCTTCGAACAAATGCCCGAAGGGGTGTTGCTGTTTGATGAGTTTTTGCAGGTCATCGGACATAACCGTGAAGCGTTGCGCCAGCTCGAATATGGCAGCAAAGAGCTGCTCAACTTGCACGTATGGGATGTCGAGTCAATTGATGATATGGCCCGTATCGATGAACGCAAGGCGGCCATTGCTGCCGCCGGTCGGGATGATTTCGAATCGAGATATCGCACCCGCAGCGGACGGATGATGGACGTCGCGGTGTCGGTGCAACTGGTGCCGATGGCCAACGGCCGGCCGGTTTTTCAGACGCTGTTTCGCGATATTACCGAACAAAAACAGATCGTGCAGCAGGTCGAATATCTGGCCTATCACGATCAGCTCACCGGTCTTGCTAATCGCCGTCTGTTGCAGGATCGCATTGATCAGGCGGTCGGCAGTGCGCTGCGCAGGAGTGCCAATATCGCCCTGTGTTATCTGGATCTGGATCACTTCAAGGATGTCAATGACAGTCTGGGGCATCAGGCAGGTGATCGGTTGCTGGAAATGGTTTCGGTGCGTTTGATGGCGTGTGTGCGTGCCGAGGATACGTTGGCGCGTGTCGGTGGTGATGAGTTTGTCATTATGCTCAGCGATATCAGCGACTCTGAGGCAGCAGCGGCGATCGCGCAGAAAATTATCAGCGCCATTTCAGCCCCTTTTATTCTGGGTACTGAAGAGATCAAGGTGACGCCCAGTATCGGGATCAGCATCTGTCCTCAGGACGGGTGCGATTCTGACACCCTGCTCAAGCATGCTGATTCGGCGATGTATCAGGCCAAGCAATCAGGACGTGCAACCTATCATTTTTACACCGAGGCGCTGCACGACAAGGCGATGGAGCGTCTCAAAATGGAGCGATTGTTGCGTCGTGCCATCGAAAATAATGAGTTTGAAATGTACTATCAGCCGCAGGTCGATTTAAAGAGCCGGCAGATCGTCGGCTGTGAAGCGCTGATACGCTGGAATCATCCCGGCATGGGGCAGGTGTCGCCGGCGCAGTTTATTCCGGTCGCTGAACACAGCAACCTGATTGTCGAAATTGGCGCATGGGTTATCCTAAACGTCTGTCAGCAGGCGAAGCGATGGCAGGATCAGGGCCTAGGGCTGAAGGTCAGTTTTAATGTCTCGGCACGTCAGTTCATACGCCCGCTTGAATTGTTGCAGACCTTGCGTTCTGCGGTCAGTTCCAGTGGCGTGGATGCTTCAATGCTCGAGCTCGAGCTCACCGAAAGTTTGTTGCTTGATCCGCACGGCATGAGCGAAGTGCTGGGGGAAATTCGTCATATGGGGTTGAGTTTGGCGCTCGACGATTTTGGCACGGGTTATTCCAGCCTGTCGTATTTGCGCCGTTTCCCCATTCACATACTGAAGATCGATCGTTCGTTCGTCAGCGACTCCGACAGTAACGCCAATGATGCCGAGATGGTCAGAACGATCATCGGTATGGCGCACAACCTGAGCATGAGTCTGGTCGCCGAAGGGGTTGAAACGGCAGCGCAGTCCGCATTGCTGGCGGCGGAGGGGTGCGAGGTTGGACAAGGTTACCACTATAGCCGGCCTTTGGCGGTCGATCAATTTGAAGCGCTGTTGCTGCAAAAAACGGCATAACAGCTTGTTTAAAAAGGAATAGTAAAATGAAATTGAGTGGTTTTTTACAGCGATTGAACGATGCCCCCGGGCAGACCGAATTTGCAGATACGCTGGCCGTAATCGACGCGCTGTATGAATTTATCCCGACGACCTTTCGCAATGGCGCACAGGTCAATCAGGCTGGTACAAATTCGGGGTCCTGCAAGCTGTTTGCTTTCGCAGGCCTTAACAGGCTATCGCCGCAGCAAACCCTGCATTGCTTCGGGAGATATTACCGGGAAGATGTATTGAACCATCCTGATGGCACGGACCATCAGAATATTCGCAATTTCATGGTGACAGGCTGGGCGGGGATCGTATTTGAGGGCGCAGCGCTAGCCCCCAAATAGTCCCTAAGTTTACGCCGCTATATTTTAAAACGCCCTACCGCATGTTGCATTGAACTTGCCAGTCCTTGCAGGTTGTCAGACTCGGTGGCGGTCTGGGCCGCTGCGAGGCTGTTTTCTTCGGTGAGTTGCGCGACCTTCTCAACCTGACTGGACAGCAGATTGTTGGCCAGACACTGCTCGCTCAGTGCGGATGAAATCTCATTGACCACACGAACCACATGTTCGGCGCCTTCTCTGATCTGCACAATCGTAGCACCCGCCTGATTGGCCAGCGCCACACCGCTGTTGACTTCATTGACGCTGCTGCCCATCGCATCCACCGCGGCATGTGCGCTTTGCTGCACCAGACCTATCATGCGTGAAATTTCCTGGGTGGCTTGTGCCGTGCGTTCAGCCAGTTTACGAACTTCATCGGCGACCACCGCAAAACCGCGCCCCTGCTCGCCCGCACGTGCCGCTTCGATTGCTGCATTGAGCGCCAGCAGGTTAGTTTGATCGGCAATTTCCTTGATCAGCTTGACGACGGAAGAGATCTGGTTGGAGTTTTGACCAACATCTTCTATGGTGCGCGACGTGTCACGGACGGTGTCAGAAATGCGCGACATTTCCATCGCGGCCTTGTTGATGATCTCAGCGCCGGTGTTGGATAGCTCACCCGACTGTTTGGAAATGCCCAGTGCATCGAGCGCACTGTCAGAGACCTGATGGGTGCTGACCGTCATTTCTTCGACGGCTGCCGCCATCGCCGAAGTGGCCGCGCTTTGATTTGAAGAGCTGCTGGCCAAATGGCTGGATGCTTGCGACAGGCCGCGCGCCGATGCGGAAACCTGATTGGCGCTTTGCAGTACTTCGGCTAAGGTTTGTTGCAGGCTGCCCATCAGTTGGTCAAATGCATGGGCTGTTTCACCGACTTCATCGCTGCTGTTCAGCGCGATGCGCCGCGTGAAATCGCCATTCTTTTCAACGTTGGTAATGGTGTTGCGCATTTGTTTGAGAGGCGCTGTGATCGAACTGATGATCGCCAGTGCGCTAAACACGCCCAACAGCAAAACGACGCCCGTTACAAGCAGTGTGGTTGTGCGCACACTCTCGGTATTGTGTTTGATCTGTGCACTGCTTTTGTTAACTTTTTCAGCCTGATAGTCGTCGAGGTTCTTGACGGCTTTGAGGAACGGCGCGAGCATCGGGATCATTTCTTCACCGGCCACATAGGTCGCTTCTTCGCGTTTGCCGTTTTTGAGCATCGTCACCACTTTGTCTAGTCCTGCGACATACAAGGTGCGGTGTTTCTTCATCTCGGCCAGCAGTTTTTCGTCCTGCTCAGAGCCTGCTAAATCGCGATTGAGCGAATCGAGCAGGCTGGATATATTGCCATTGCGCGCTTCCATCTGGCTGATGATCTTGGCATTGAGTCCGCTGTCAGAATTTAACAGCATTTCCATGCTGGAGATGGCATTGTCCTTGACGGCGGTGTTGATGTCACTCACGCGTTCTTTGCTGGATAAGTCTGATGCGATACGTTCAGCATCCTCATTCATTCCGGACAATTTGGTCACAACCAGAGCCGATAAGATGACGACCAGCAGCAGGATCAGCCCAAAGCCCAGCCACAGCTTGGCGCCGATTTTCAATTTTGAAAGGTTCATTTATTTCATCCCTGATGAAAGCCGGCCGAATGACGGCCGGCTGATTCATGTATTCGCGCAGTGCAAAAACCGATTTAGTTATCTAATTCGCTGACCAGTGTCTGGCATTTGGTGATGCGTTCCTTCTGAATGCCGCCGGCGATTTTCTTGGCTTCATCGTCGTTACCCTTCAGGATGGCTGGTACCAGTTCTTTTTCACGGGTTTCCTTGAAGGCTTTCCAGGTTTCCACCAGTTCCTTGAACTGGGCATCCTTGCCTGCCGGCGCTTTCATTTTAGCGAGCTGAGCGCTGACATCGTTGGCCGTCTCTTTAACGAGTTTTTGCTGATCCGGCCCGCGCTTGTCCTTGTTGACCATCATGGAAATTAGAGATTCGCGGGCTGCGCTTAACTTGGTGCGCAGGTCGCCAAAGTCGCCGGCCGTGGCCGACATCGTCATTCCGGACAGAGCAATTGCTGCAAACAGCGCTAACAGTTTCTTCATGATATTTCCTCTTGTAGTAATGATCGTAAGGGTATTGCGGCCACGCTTTACAACGCAGTCTATATGTTGCGCGCAACGTGTGTATTATCGGCTGGCGGATTCAACTCTGAAGTGCAACTTTTGTAAGTGAATTTAGGTGGTGAGCT
>JBAXJT010000020.1:0-40341 GCA_037137715.1 Nitrosomonadales bacterium | reverse complement strand
GGGGGGGGTAAAGGTTATTTGTGACAAAGCTCCGTCATTTGCCACCCGATAGCTGAACAGGTTTCCCCATCCGTCCTGAGCCGCATCTCGGGACAACCCTAATGATACCCAAGGTACGACTCCATAACCTTGTGCTGCGGGAGTGCTGCAAGTTGAGGCAGCTACACCCGTAGCAATGCCAGTGCTAGTGTCGGGACATGGCAGTACTCCGTTGCTGCGCAGATAACCGATCAGCGCGAGCTTGATTCTATCCTGCTTAGCTTTGGTTGTACTGTAGGCTGAATTATCCAGATTCGCATTAGTCATCTTCAGCCCCATCGACATGGCGATTCCCATGATAAACACGACGACCGCCATTTCGGCCAGAGTAAAAGCGCGTTGCGTTTTCATCACTTACGATCCCTTATAAAGAGTGCAGTGCGTTGGTAAAGAAGAATTGACTAGAGGCGGCGTACGGATAGTGCGGCAGAACTTATCGTAAAACAATATGCAAGAATACCTATGCAATCAGGTCTACTGGAAAACTGTTAGCAGCGCTGACGGCTGAAACGACAAGGCCATTCCCGACAGACGGAAATGGCCTTAACAAAAAACAGCTTAAGGTAGATGGGAAGGAAGCCTCCCTCCCTAACTCAATTAGCCAGTTTGCGCACCACGTCCGCAATTTGATTGGCGGACTGCTCGACCAGCGCTTTATCCTCACCCTCCACCATCACGCGCAGCAACGGCTCGGTGCCGGACGGGCGCAGCAGCACTCGCCCACGACCATCAAGAGCACGTTCAGCTAGCGCAACAGCCGCCTTAACTTCAGCGTGCCCTAAACAGTCGACGCCCTTAGCAACCCGCACGTTAATCAGTACTTGCGGGTACAGTTGCAAATCACCCGCGGCCTCAGCCAGACTCACATTTTTCGTGCGCAACGCATGCAGCACTTCCAGCGCGGACACAATCCCGTCGCCGGTGCTGTGCTTATCAAGACAGATAATATGACCGGAATTTTCACCGCCTAACTGCCAGCCGTTCTGATGTAACAACTCCATCACATAGCGGTCGCCAACACGGGCGCGCAAAAACGGCACGCCCATTTTTTGCATCGCGTGCTCAAAAGCCAGATTCGTCATCAGCGTGCCAACCACCCCGCCGACCAATCGCCCCTGCTCCTGACGGTGGCGCGCAATCACATAGATCAGCTGATCGCCGTCGTATAACACGCCAGCCGCATCGACCATCACCAGCCTGTCGCCGTCGCCGTCGAGCGCGATGCCTAAATCGGCCTGATGCTCAACGACAGCCGCCTGCAAATTAGCAGGGGCTGTTGCACCGAATCCGTCGTTGATATTTTTGCCATCAGGCTTCACGCCGATGGCGATGACCTCCGCACCCAGTTCGTGCAGCACATGCTGCGCGATATGGTAGGTGGCGCCATGCGCGCAGTCGACGACAATTTTCATGCCGCGCAAATTCATCGCAGAGGGAAATGTGCTCTTACAATATTCGATGTAGCGGCCAACGGCATCGTCTAGCCGCTTAGCCTTGCCCAGCCCGGCTGACGAATCAATCACAATTTCCCCGTCCAGCCCCGCTTCGATCGCATGCTCAATATCGTCCGGCAGCTTGGATCCGTTCGCGGAAAAGAACTTGATGCCGTTATCTTCATACGGATTATGCGAGGCGGAAATCACGATCCCCGCCTGCAAACGCAAGGTGCGGGTCAGATAAGCCACGGCAGGGGTCGGAATCGGGCCTGCCAGATAAACATCGACACCGGCGGCAATCAGTCCTGCCTGCAAGGCGGATTCGAGCATATAACCTGAGATGCGCGTGTCCTTGCCGATCAGCACAGCCGAGCGCTCGCCACGGGTGTGCTCGGCACTCGCCAAAACGCGACCGGCAGCGTAACCCAATTGCATCACAAACTGCGGCGTGATTGGAAAGTCGCCTACGCGACCGCGAATCCCGTCGGTGCCAAAATATTTTTTACTCATTACATCCCCCGTTAATTGCATTCAAAATTTTCAAGGCATCCACCGTGGCACGCACGTCGTGCACACGCACAATCGCAGCGCCGCGCTGCACGGCAATGATCGCTGCCGCAACGCTCGCCGGCATCCGACTCATTGCATCCTGCCCCGTCAGGGCACCCAGCATGGACTTTCTGGACAAACCCGCCAGCACGGGAACACCCAGTTCAGTAAAACGATGCAACTCGCGCAGCAAAGCCAGGTTATGCGCGAGCGTCTTGCCAAAGCCGAATCCGGGATCGACAACGATACGGTCTTGAGCGATACCCGCCGCACGCACTGCCGCCACCCGTTCTCGCAGAAACGCACTCACCTCAGTCACGACGTCCTCATATTCCGGTTGCACCTGCATGGTTTGCGGCACACCGCGCTTGTGCATCAGACACACGGCGACATCGGATGCCGCAACGATCTGCATCGCGAGCGGGTCTTGCAGCGCATTGATGTCATTGACCATCTGCGCGCCTGCCAAAATGGCCGCTCGCATCACCTCGGGTTTAAACGTATCAATCGAAATGGCGATCCCCGGCAGCGCTTCGATCACCGGAATCACCCGCGACAACTCCTCCTCCAAGCTGACAGGCACGGCACCGGGCCTAGTTGACTCGCCGCCGATATCCAGGATATCAGCACCTTCTGCGATAAGCGCTCGCGCGTGATCAATGGCGGATTGCCCCAGCCTTCCGCCATCTGAAAATGAATCGGGGGTGACATTGACGATCCCCATCACCAGCGGACGGGAGAGATCGAACTGAAATGAGCCGCAATCAAACATGTGAAGGGAGAAGGGAGAAGGGAGAAAAGTAGCGGGTCTCCCCTTCCCTGTTCCCCCTTTACTCTTCCCTGTCTTTCTTAGGTTTCCTGAGCGGGTTGAGTCGGCGCAGTTGCCGCTGGCGGCGTTACCGCAGTTGCGGTTGGCGTCTGGTCACTCGGCGGTTGCGGTGTCTTGGTGTATTGACTGGGTTTGGGCGGGCGCGGCGGATTTCCGTCCATGATGTCGTTGATCTGATCGGCATCAATCGTTTCCCACTCCAGCAGGGCATGGGTCATCGCCTCGATCTTGTCGCGATGGGTTTCAATCAGATTGCGCGCCAGCGCGTATTGCTGATCAATGATGCGACGAATTTCGACATCGACCTTCTGCATGGTCGCTTCAGAAATATTCTTATGGGTAGTCACAGAACGCCCCAGAAAAACTTCACCCTCATTTTCGCCGTACACCATCGGGCCCAGTGCGTCCGACATACCCCATTGCGTGACCATTTTGCGTGCCATATCGGTCGCGCGCTCAAAATCGTTCGAGGCACCGGTGGTCATCTGATTCATGAAAATTTCTTCGGCGATACGACCGCCGAACAACACCGCGAGGGTGGACAAAATGCGATCCTTGTCCATGCTGTAACGGTCTTCAGACGGCAATTGCATCGTCAAACCCAGCGCGCGACCGCGCGGGATTATCGTCACTTTATGTACTGGGTCGGTCTTGGGCATCAGTTTTGCCACAACAGCATGGCCCGACTCATGATAAGCCGTGTTGCGCCGCTCTTCCTCAGGCATCACCATCGACCGGCGTTCAGCGCCCATAAAGATTTTATCTTTAGCCGCTTCAAAATCATCCATTTCAACGAAACGCTTGGCACGGCGCGCAGCAAACAGCGCAGCCTCGTTAACCAGATTGGCCAGATCCGCACCCGACATACCGGGTGTGCCGCGTGCGATCACATTGCCATCCACGTCCGGTGCGCACGGCACTTTACGCATATGTACGGCAAGGATTTGTTCGCGGCCGCGAATATCCGGCAACGGCACAGTCACTTGACGATCGAAACGCCCAGGGCGCAACAAAGCCGCATCCAGTACATCAGGACGATTGGTCGCCGCAATCACGATCACACCGCTCGCGCCTTCGAAACCGTCCATCTCAACGAGCAGCGCGTTGAGCGTCTGTTCGCGCTCATCGTTGCCGCCGCCGACACCTGCGCCGCGCTGACGACCGACCGCATCGATTTCATCGATGAAAATGATACAGGGAGACTGCTTCTTGGCTTGCTCAAACATGTCGCGCACGCGCGCCGCACCCACACCGACAAACATTTCTACAAAGTCGGAGCCGGAGATCGAGAAGAACGGCACCTTGGCTTCCCCCGCAATCGCCTTGGCGAGCAGCGTCTTACCGGTACCCGGGCTACCTACCATCAGCACGCCGCGCGGGATGCGTCCACCCAGATTCTGAAATTTGGTCGGGTCGCGCAGGAAGTCCACCAGCTCTGAGACTTCTTCTTTGGCTTCATCACACCCTGCGACATCGGCGAATGTGACGCGCTCTTTGGCTTCATCGAGCATGCGCGCACGCGATTTTCCGAACGAGAATGCACCGCCCTTGCCGCCGCCTTGCATCTGACGCATGAAGAACACCCAGACGCCGATCAGCAAAATCATCGGGAACCAGGACACAAAGATGTTCATCAGGAAGGACTGTTCTTCCTCAGGCTTGGCTTCAACATTCACGCCGTTCTTGAGCAAATCCGAAACCATCCACAAATCGCTGGGTGCATAGGTGCTGATCCGTTTGCCGTCCGTTGTCGTCGCATTCAGTGTACGGCCTTCGATCACGACTTTCGCGATCTGACCTTTTTTCACTTCATCGAGGAATTGCGAATAATCAAGATGTCCCTGCGCCGACTGCTGCTGGCGCGTATTGAACTGGTTGAATACCGTCATCAAGACAAAGGCGACAACCAGCCAGATAGCGATGCTTTTAAAATTATTCAAGATATTTCCCTTTACGCGCAACTTCCGAAGTTCATCATTAGACTATGTATCTGCTCTTTACTCAAGTTTTCCGGTGCCCAACAGATACACTTCACTGCTGCGATCACGCGACGCTTTAGGTTTGCGCGCCACGACTTTGGTAAATCGCGTTCGCATCAATTTCATATAGGCTTCGAATCCCGCCCCCTGAAACACTTTAACCAGAAAACTGCCATCCCGAGTCAGGTGTTCGAAGGCAAATTCCATCGCAAGTTCCGCAAGATAAATACATCTGTCTTGATCGACCGCACTCACGCCGCTGAAGTTGGGGGCCATATCCGAAATTACAAGCCCGACAGGCTTGCCTTGCAGACTTTCTTCCAGCTTCTTTAAAATCGCCTCATCCCGAAAATCGCCCAGGATGAATTCGACCCCACGCAACGGTTCAAGTGGCAACAGATCGAGTGCAATCACTTTACCTTGCTCGCCTAAAATTGCGCCGGCAACCTGACACCAACCGCCGGGCGTCGCGCCCAGATCGACGATCACCATGCCCGGTTTGATCAAATGATCCTTCTCATTGATCTCGATTAATTTATACGCTGCGCGTGAACGATAGCCATCTTTCTGTGCCTGCTGCACAAAAGGATCATTAATATGCTCTCGCATCCACTGTTTACTGGTTTTGGATGGCTTCATCGTTTAGAATCCGTGCCTGAGATATTATTGAGAAAATTATGCTAGACCTGACCGTAACAGAACGCCTCACCCTTAAGGGCCGCGCGCACCAATTAAAACCCACCGTCATGATCGGCAACGCCGGTCTGACTGAATCCGTTTTGAAAGAAATCGGCGTGAGCTTAAAGCAGCACGAACTCATCAAAATTCGCGTCATGGCCGAACGCGCCGACCGCGAAACCATGCTGACTGAGATCTGCACACAGCTCAATGCAGCTGCGGTTCAACATATTGGAAAAATTCTGGTGGTCTATCTGCCAAAACCCGATGCTGAAAAAATCGAAATCCGTCAAATGCCGCGCCACAAGGGCAAAAAACCGCTGACCAAAAAACAACTGGGCAATCGTTAAAAACAGTCGCTAGTCACTAGACGTTAGTTCCTAGTTGAAGTTGTCCGCTGCGCGGCTTTCACTTACGACTAGCAACTTGCGTCTAGCAACTGTTTCTCAGATGTACTGCACCTCGATCAATTCGTACTCCCTGATACCGCCCGGCGTTTTCACTTCTGCCACATCGCCGCTGCTCTTGCCGATTAAAGCACGTGCAATCGGTGAGCTAATCGAAATCTTGCGCTCTTTGATATTGGCCTCATCGTCGCCGACGATCTGATAGGTCACCACATCACCGCTGTTCATTTCTTCCAGAATCACCGTCGAACCAAACACACAGCGACCGCTTGCGTTGAGCGTCTTCGGATCAATGATCTGTGCACTACCCAGCTTGCTTTCGAGCTCGATGATGCGCCCTTCGACAAAACCCTGACGATCCTTTGCCGCCTCATACTCGGCGTTCTCGGACAAATCGCCCTGAGCACGCGCCTCCGAAATCGCATTGATGACCCAGGGACGCTCTACCGTCTTGAGTTTGTGTAACTCTTGACGCATTTTATCCGCGCCAATTAAAGTCAAAGGAATCTTGATCATACTGAAACTTTCTTAAATTTAGACGTTAGACGTTCATTTATAAACCGTCGTTAGCGGCTTGTCGTTTATGTTGCGACTGCACGTCATAGACTTGCAAATCATCCAGATAGTGCATGCCGACACAGGCCGCGCGCGCACCGGCCAGCGTGGTGTAATAAGTTACCCGCCCCTGCAGGGCTGCATGGCGGATGGAATAGGAATCGCGCATCACGGCAGGCTTGCTGTCCACCGTGTTGATAATCAAATTCACTTCACCGTTTTTGACCATATCCACGATATGAGGACGGCCTTCGGCGACCTTATTGACTGATTTTACCGGTACGCCTGCCGCAGAAATTACCGCAGCAGTGCCACGCGTTGCCAGTATGGTAAAGCCCAATTCGGCCAGCGAACGCGCGACATCCACCGCACCGGGTTTATCCGCTTCGCGCACGCTGATAAACACATTGCCGCTCTTAGGTAATTTAACGCTCGCCGCCAGTTGCGATTTGACAAAGGCTTCGGCAAACGTCTCGCCCACACCCATCACTTCGCCGGTCGACTTCATTTCAGGACCTAAGATCGTATCGACGCCCGGGAACTTGATGAACGGGAATACCGCCTCTTTCACCGAATAATAAGGTGGCACGACTTCAGAGGTAACCCCCTGCTGCGCAAGACTTTGCCCTGCCATGCAGCGCGCGGCAATTTTGGCCAGCGGCACGCCGGTTGCCTTAGAGACAAAGGGCACGGTACGCGATGCGCGCGGATTGACTTCCAGCACGTAGACTGTTTCACCCTGAATCGCAAACTGCACATTCATTAAGCCCACCACGTGGAGCGCACGCGCCATCGCCACCGTCTGACGGCGTAATTCATTTTGCATCGCCACCGGCAAACTGAACGGCGGCAACGAACAAGCTGAATCGCCCGAATGCACGCCCGCCTCTTCGATATGCTCCATGATACCGCCGATGATCACATCGACCCCGTCGGACACCGCATCCACATCCACCTCGATCGCATCGTTCAAGAAGCGATCCAGCAAAATAGGCAGACGTTCAGGATAGGTCTTGGACATGATTTCCGCGTCGCGCATATAGCGCTCCAAATCCACTTGTTCGTGGATGATTTCCATCGCACGGCCACCCAGCACATTGCTAGGCCTCATTACCAGCGGATAACCGATGGCTGCCGCACCAGCCAGACCTTCGGCCACGGTGCTTGCCGTGCGATTGGGCGGCTGCTTTAATTCCAGTGCCATCAGCATCTGTTTAAAGCGCTCGCGATCTTCCGCACAATCGATCATATCAGGCGTTGTACCGATGATCGGCACGCCGTTCTTCTCCAGACCGCGCGCCAGACTCAACGGCGTCTGACCGCCGTATTGCACGATCACGCCGACTGGCTTTTCAACAGCAACCACTTCGAGCACATCCTCTAAAGTCAGTGGTTCAAAATACAAACGATCCGACGTATCGTAATCGGTCGATACAGTTTCAGGATTGCAGTTGACCATAATCGTTTCATAGCCATCTTCGCGCATCGCCAGCGCCGCATGTACGCAGCAATAATCGAATTCAATCCCCTGACCAATACGATTCGGCCCGCCACCTAACACCATGATTTTCTTGTTATTTGTTGGCTTAGCTTCGCATTCCTCTTCATAGGTGGAATACATGTAAGCGGTGTCAGTCGAAAACTCGGCCGCACAGGTATCCACGCGCTTGTAAACCGGGCGTACACCCAGCGCATGGCGATAGGCGCGCAAGGCACCCGCATCGGTTTCCAGCAAGTCAGCCAGACGCGCATCGGCAAATCCACTGCGTTTTAACGTACGCATCTCGTCCGCATTCACGCTTTCCAGCGGACGCCCCAAGAGCGTTGCTTCCTGACGGATCAAATCATTGATCTGCACCAGAAACCAGCGATCAATCTTGCTGACGTTGAACACGTCTTCGACGCTCATACCCAAACGGAAGGCATCGGATACCGCCCAGATGCGAGACGGTCCCGGATTGCGTAATTCGGCAGTCACTGCATCGATATTGTCGAATTTACTGTCCAGTCCGTTGACACCCACTTCCAGACCGCGCAAGGCTTTCTGGAAAGACTCCTGGAAAGTGCGGCCGATCGCCATCACTTCGCCGACTGATTTCATCTGGGTCGTTAAGCGATCATTGGCCTGCGGGAATTTTTCAAACGCGAAACGGGGAATCTTGGTGACCACATAATCGATGGCAGGCTCAAATGAGGCCGGTGTCGCGCCACCTGTGATGTCATTTTGCAATTCGTCCAGCGTGAATCCCACCGCCAGTTTGGCGGCGATCTTGGCAATCGGGAACCCCGTCGCCTTGGACGCCAGTGCGGATGAGCGCGACACGCGCGGATTCATCTCGATCACCACCATGCGTCCGTCATCCGGGTTGATGGAGAACTGCACGTTCGATCCGCCGGTTTCCACGCCGATTTCGCGCAGCACAGCTAAAGAGGCATCGCGCAAAATCTGGTATTCCTTATCGGTCAGCGTCAAAGCCGGTGCGACCGTGATCGAGTCACCCGTGTGCACGCCCATCGGATCGAGGTTTTCAATCGAACAGATGATGATGCAATTGTCATTGCGATCACGCACCACTTCCATCTCGTATTCTTTCCAGCCGAGCAGGGATTCTTCGATCAAGAGTTCGCTGGTAGGCGACGCTTCCAGACCGCGCTCACAGATTTCCAGAAATTCTTCACGGTTGTACGCGATGCCGCCGCCGCTGCCGCCCATCGTAAAAGACGGACGAATGACGGTCGGAAAACCCAGCACTTGCTGCACATGCAACGCCTCTTCCATGCTGTGCGCAATAAAGGAACGGGCGGACGCGAGACCAATACGGGTCATCGCCTGCTTGAATTTTTCGCGGTCTTCCGCCATGTCGATCGCTTCACGCGATGCGCCTATCATCTCGACGTTGTATTTTTCCAGCACGCCGTGATGCGCCAGATCCAGCGCGCAATTGAGCGCAGTCTGCCCGCCCATGGTCGGCAAAATCGCATCGGGACGTTCCTTCGCGATGATTTTCTCGACGATCTGCCAGGTAATCGGTTCGATGTAAGTCGCATCCGCCATATCAGGATCGGTCATGATGGTCGCCGGATTCGAATTGACCAGCACCACGCGGTAACCTTCCTCACGCAGCGCCTTACAGGCTTGCGCGCCGGAATAGTCAAACTCGCACGCCTGTCCGATGACAATAGGGCCCGCGCCAATGATAAGTATCGATTTTATATCTGTTCTTTTAGGCATATCAGTTGTCAGACTTAAGTCGTAAGTTGTAAGTTGGAAGTTGGTTTAACTAAAAACTTGTGTCTTACGTCTTAGCGCTGTTTTTCTCCATCATCTCAACAAATTTATCGAACAAGCCATCCACATCGTGCGGACCTGGACTCGCCTCGGGGTGCCCCTGAAAACAGAACGCAGGTTGATCCGTCAATTCAAAGCCTTGCAGCGTGCCATCGAACAAAGAGACATGCGTCGCACGTGCATTGGCCGGCAAGGATGCCGCATCTACCGCGAAGCCGTGATTCTGGCTCGTGATCATCACGTGCCGGCTATCTAAGTCCTGCACCGGATGATTCGCGCCGCGATGGCCGAACTTCATCTTCACGGTCTTAGCTCCGATCGCCAGGCCCAGAATCTGATGCCCCAGACAAATACCGAACAGAGGAATACCGGCCGCCAGCACCGCTTGCGTCGCAGCAATCGCATAATCGCACGGCTCAGGATCGCCCGGGCCATTCGACAAAAATACGCCGTCCGGCTTCATCGCCAGCACGACCTCTGCCGGTGTTTTGGCAGGAACCACGGTAATTTTGCAACCGCGTTCCGCCAACATACGCAAGATATTGCGCTTCACACCAAAGTCATAGGCGACGACATGAAAGGATTGAGGATTCTGGATTGAGGATTGAGGAACAACCGCTGCTCCGCTTTTAACTCGATCCTCGCTCCTCGATCCTGCCTCTTGCCCGTGCACTGAACCCAGCTGCCAGACGCCATCCGTCCATTCGTAAGGCGCATCGCAGGTGACCACCTGCGCCAAATCCATGCCGGCCAGCCCGGCAAAGCCGCGCGCCGCTTCAAGTGCTGCCACTTCATCCACACCCGTCGCGATGCATCCGCTCTGCGCCCCTTTTTCACGCAGAATGCGCGTCAATTTTCGCGTATCAATACCGGCAATCGCCACCACGTCATTCGCCTTCAGATAATCAGGCAGTGATTGCGTGCTGCGCCAGTTGCTCACCGTCAAAGACAGATCGCGTATCACCAGACCGCTGGCGAACACCTGACGGGATTCCACATCCTCATCGTTCATACCGACATTGCCGATATGCGGACACGTCAGCGTCACGATCTGACGACAATAGGAAGGATCAGTGAGTATTTCCTGATAGCCGGTCATCGACGTGTTGAAAACAACTTCGCCGCTACGGCTTCCGGAAGCCCCGATGGACACACCGCGAAACACCGTCCCATCGGCAAGCACAAGAATTGCAGGATTCGTTTGCGTCACCAGACACCCCCCAAGATAAACATCAACTAACTAGACATAAAGAAGCGGGAAGAACCGTGGGTTCATCCCGCAAAAGATTGGCCGGCATTATAGCGGAATAGCGGTGCTGCATCAAACACAAGCGCATCGGCATTAGCCGATGTAATACAATCGCACTCCGACAACACCTGCAGGACAGATATGTTTGAAGTCATTATTTTAGCGATCGCACTGAGCATGGATGCCTTCGCCGTCTCGATCGGCCTGGGCGCCCGCGACAACAGTAAAAATCTGGGCGTCAAAGCCGGCATTTATTTTGGCGTTTTTCAGGCGCTGATGCCCTTCATCGGCTATCTGGGCGGGCGCGGCGTTCTGGGATGGGTCGCCGACTACGCGCACGGGATCGCCTTCGGACTGCTGGCACTGATAGGTGCAAAAATGATTTACGAGGGCCTGCAAGAAGGAATCGAAGAGGATATTAGCGCCGTCACCCAAAAAATGATGCTGATTTTAGCCATCGCCACCAGCATAGATGCGATGGCCGCAGGCTTCAGTCTGACACTGCTCAACGTAAACGCCTACGTCGCCTGCCTCACCATCGGCGTCACGACCTTTGCCTTCAGTTGGGCCGGCGTGAAAATCGGCCGGCACAGCGGCACTTGGCTTGAGAGCCGTGCCGAGATTTTCGGTGGCATCGTACTGATCCTGATCGGCCTAAAAATTCTGCTGGATTAACAACCGCTCGACATATTCGCCCTGACCGAACAGACGCTTGGGCCACCAAATTAGGAATATTCTTATATAATGGTTGCGTTCCATTGCCAACGCACCTATACAAACGAATAGACCTGCAATTGAAGCCCGCCAATATCATCGTAGCCGCCTCACCCATGGCTCTGCTGTTAGCAGGCGTTTATTTCCTGCTGGGCATCGCATCACAACAACTGGCTATTCCACCAGGTTATGCGTCTGCCGTTTTTCCGGCCGCAGGCGTCGCCCTTGCCGTCGTTCTTCATTGCGGCTATCGCATGCTCCCTGGCGTATGGATAGGTTCGTTGTGCCTTAACCTGTGGATTGCGTCTACCACCGGCAGCCTCAACGAATTAGCCATTTTAATTGCCGTCATCGTCGCATCCGGTGCCGCGCTGCAAACCGGCGTAGCCTCGCTGCTGGTCCGCCGCGTGTTAAAAAGCAACTGGCACCATCTGGACAACGATACCGGCATTATCCGTTTCCTGCTGATTGCAGGCCCCTTGAGCTGCTTGATATCCAGCTCGTGCGCGACCGTCACGCTGCTGATATCGGGGGTGATCTCAGACCATACATGGCTATTTAGCTGGTGCAACTGGTGGGTTGGAGATTCAATCGGCGCAATGCTATTTGCACCGCTGACATTGATGCTATTGCAACGGCGCGGCGCTTTTTCAAAAGCCAGAATCACCAGCGTCGCCATCCCCACCCTGCTGGTCACCGCGGGCATCGTTGCACTATTTGTTTATATCTCCGGCATTGAAGCCGTCAAAATCCGGCAACATATTGCCGAGCACGGCCGCATGGTCTCCGACCAGCTTAAAAGCCGGATCATTTCCTATCAGGAGGTGGTCGCATCTCTGGATAATTACCTGCAAGTCACGCCCGACATTACCCGCTTTAAATTTGAAAGCTATACACGCAGCTTCTTCGAGGCCCACCCTGATTTAATGGCGCTGAGCTGGAACCCCCTGATTCCTCAAAAATCAAGGCGACAGTTTGAACTGGCTATGTCGAAGGAGTACAGCCCGGCCAACATCACCATTACCGAGCGGAATTCAAAAAATCAACTCGTGCCAGCCGTATTGCGCGATCATTATGTTGCGATTAGCTTTATCAGCCCCTTGCAAAGCAATCGCAAAGCGCTGGGATTCGATATTTTATCCAATCCGCTGCGCGAAGAGGCCATCGAACGCGCCGTCAACTCTAGGAAAATGGCAGCGACAGCCCCGATACAACTGATTCAGGATACCACCTCCAATGCGGGCATTCTCCTGCTGCATCCTGTCTACCGCGATCATGCAGGCACCTATAACAACAAAATAACACCGCAAGGTTTTGCTGTCGGCGTGTTTCGTGTCGATAAAATGCTCTCTGAGCTTGCCGTTAAAAACATACCGGCAGAATTATCGTTTAGCCTGTATGACTCAGCCGCGCCCATTGAAAATCAGACCTTGTATCGTCTTGATATCAAACAGCCGCTGCTAGCCGCCTATTCATGGGAAAACGATACCACCATCGGCGGGCGCACCTGGCACATCACACTCGCCCCGACCCGCGCCTATCTTGAAGAGAGTCGCTCCTTCCTGCCCTGGGTGGTCTTGGCCGCAGGCTTAACGCTGGTGAGTCTGCTGCAGGCTTTTTTACTGGCCATCACCGGGCGCACCTCGATCATTCAGCGCTTCGTGGACGAACAGACCAAAACATTGCTTGAAAGCGAACAGTCTTTGCGCAAGCAAAATGAAAAAAATCTGGCGCTATTGCACAACGCCAGTGACGGTATACACATCCTCAGCACCAGTGGCGAGCTCCTTGAGGCCAGCGACTCTTTCTTTACCATGCTAGGTTACCAGCGCGATGAGATGATCGGCATGCACCTGTTTCAATGGGATGCACAGTTAACTGAAGCCGCCCTGTTTCAGTCATTTAAACAGCGATTTGAAAAGAAGGAACGTTCACAATTTCAGACCGTACATCGCCGCAAGGATGGCACGACATTCGATGTCGAAATTAGCAGCTACCCGCTGGAACTCGACGGCAAAACCGTCTTATTCAATTCATCGCGAGACATCACCGTCCGCCGCCGCATGGACGCCTCCCTAGAACAACAACTTAGGTTCACCCGTGCGCTCAACAAAATCTCACGTACCTTTGTCGAGCAGGAAGAAAACAACCTTTTACTTGCCAACACCGTCGTCAATGTTGGCACAGCGCTCGGAGTTGACCGCGCGCTGATTTACGATGTCAATTTTAAGACCGAGCAAATCATCGGCCTGTCTGAATATCTCAATCCTGAGCATTCGGACATCGAGGCCACCCTCGCCACTTATCCGCTCGCATTATTCATCAGTGGCGCGAACGAAATGATGTCAACGCATCACTGGCTCACAAGCCACAGCGATGACATCGAACCTCACCTCGCGCAAGACGGCTCAGGTGACATCCTGCACCGGAAAATGAAGATTCGAAGCCTGCTGTGGTACCCGTTCGCTTTCCATCAAAACGGTTATCACCTGCTCGCGTTAAATCATGTCCACGCAAAAAAAACCTGGTCACCGGAAGAGTTGAAATTTATTGAATCGGCCAGCCATCTGGTCAGCTTTGAGCTTGAAAAAATTCGCCTGACGCACGCCCGACAATGCGCCGATGCTGAACGCGACCGCCTGCTGACCATCATCGAAGATGCGCCCGACTTTATTGCGACATCCGATATGCAGACACACCTGAAATATTTGAACGCAGCCGGTGCAAAACTGGTGGGACTACCCGAGGCTGCTGACTTGTCCGCTTTAAAAATTAGCGACATGCACCCGGCATGGGCGACAAAAAAAGTGCTGGACGAGGCCGTTCCTATTGTACTTGAGCTGGGGGTCTGGCAAGGTGAAACGGCCTTACTGCACCGCGACGGTCATGAAACGCCCGTCTCTCAGGTGTTGCTGGTACACAGAGATGCCGCTGGCAATCCTGAGTATTTATCCACCATCATGCGTGACATTTCCGGACTGAAAAATTACGAGCAAGCCCTGCTCAACAACGAACAGAACCTGCTCAACATTCTCAAGCTGAGCCCTATCGCCGTTCGTATTGCTGTCAACAACGGACGTAAGGTCGCTTTTTGCAATCCGCGCTACGCCGAACTGATCAAAAGCGCCAACCCGCTGGGCGATGATCCTACAAAATATTATGCCGACACAACCGCCTATCAATTAATACTCAATGAGCTGGCAAGCGGCAACATCGTGCTCAATCGCATGGTCGAATTAAATATTCCTGACGGAACAACCACCTGGGCACTAGCCTCTTACATGCCGATGCAATACGACGGGGAAGAGGCCGTACTGGGCTGGTTCTATGACATTTCAGATCGCAAGCAGGCCGAGGTGGAACTGTTGCGTTCCAACGTCGAACTCGAGCAATTTAGCTATGCGATTTCTCACGATATGCGCCAGCCGCTGCGTATGATTTCAAGTTATTTGCAATTACTGGAATTGAGCCTCGCAGATCAGCTGGACGAAGAGAATCGCGATTACATCCAGTTCGCAGTTGATGGTGCAAAACGCATTGATCAGATGCTAATCGCCCTGCTCGAGTACTCGCGAGTCGGACGCATGACTGAAGACAAAGCCTCCTTTGCAAGCCGGTCCATGCTTGATGAAGCGCTGCTATTTCTGCAGCCTGCCATCAACGAGGCGCAGGCGGACATCACCATCCGCGGCGACTGGCCCACCTTGTTTGCCAACGGCGATGAAATCACCCGGCTGCTGCAGAACCTGGTTGGCAATACCATCAAATACCGGATTGCCGGACGCATGCCCGAGATTCACCTCGATGGCACCTTGATCAATAATGAATGGCATTTATGCATCAGCGATAACGGCATCGGCATAGCACCTGACCAAATCAAGCGCCTGTTCCAGGTATTTCAGCGTTTACAGTCCCGAGAAACCTATCAGGGAACCGGGATTGGCCTTGCCTTATGCCGTAAAATCGCCGAGCATCACGGCGGACGAATCTGGGTGGAGTCATCAGGTGAAGGAACGGGCAGCCAATTTTTTGTCGTACTCCCCGTCACCCATTAGCAAACCAAAACGACCATGCCTAACTTAAAACGCATCTCCTTATTCCTCTGGCTGCTGTGCAGCTCACTCCCCGTCTTCGCACTGGACTGGAGCGACACACAATTGAGCTTTAAATACGGCACCCGTTATGCCGAACCCTACAATCAGCAGCACATCGCTAAAAGCATCTACAGCCTGACGCACGCTAACGGTTATCGCTACGGCAGTAACTATCTGACCATCGACTATCTGTCATCCAACAGTCAAGACCCTGCGCGCGGCAGCACCGCGACGGGTGCCGATGAAGTCTATGCCCTGTATCGTCACACTCTGGATCTGGGCCGGTTGCTGGACACCTCACTGTCCGCCGGCCCGTTGCGCGGCATCGGCCTGACGGCCGGCGTCGACTGGAACAACAAAAACGATAACTATGGCTCTAAAAAGCGCATGTTCGTGATCGGCCCCACCTTGATGCTAGACACGCCCGGCATGCTCAATTTAAGCCTGCTGGCACTCTATGAATCCAATGCGCCGAATGCGATTGCCAACCGTTACACCTATGCTACGCATACAATGCTCAATGCCGTGTGGAACTTTCCGTTTAACGCAGGCTCTGTACCGGCCAATTTTGAAGGCTATGCCAACTTCATTGCAGCGAAGGGGAAAAATGAGTTCGGCGGCAATACCGCTGCAGAAACCAACCTCGTGTTGCAGCTCATGTTCGATGCGAGTGCACTGGCGGCTAACAATAAAATTAAGGTAGGCATCGAATATCAGTACTGGAAGAATAAATTTGGCAACCCGTCTAATATCCCGGGCAGCCTGGCCAACACACCGATGCTGCGAGCTGAATATCACTTTTAACCTATAGGCAAATAAATAGAATGAGCGTCAAAAGCACCCAAAATCAGCCGTTTGTTATTTTGCTGGTAGAAGACGAAAAAACGGATGCTCAACTGGTTAAATGGGCACTCGCACAAAACCAGGTCAAGGCTGATATGCGCCATGCATTTGACGGCTATGAAGCGCTGGCATTCTTACGCAAGCAAACAGGCAACTTTGCCAACGCCCCGCGCCCCGACCTGATTTTGCTCGATCTGAATATGCCGCGCATGAACGGTCTGGAGTGTTTAGCTGCGATCAAACAAGATACCGCGCTCTCCGACATTCCCGTCGTCATCCTCTCGACCTCCTATGCAGAAAGCGATGTGACCGCCGCCAATGCGCTGGGCGCTGCCGACTATGTCAGCAAACCGATGGATATCCACGATCTGAGCGACTCCATCCGCAGACTCGCCGAGCGCTGGATATTCCCCGTCACCCATACGACCGTCAACAGGAACACACTGTGACAACGCCCACTTTAAAACCGCTATGTGTTCTGGCCATCGAAGACGATCCGGGTGATTTCGGACTCATCCGTGCACATATACGCTTGTCCGGCCTATGTGCCAAAGATGAAAAAGAACCCGTCATCTGGGCGAAAACATTGGCCAGCGGGGTCATTGCCGCTCAAAAAATGAAGCCCGACATCATACTGCTCGATCTGTCCCTACCCGACTCAGCAGGCATGGATACTGTGCACAGCATGCGCAGCGCGCAGCCCAATGTTCCTATTGTGGTGCTGACAGGTCACGATGACTACGCACTCGCTAATGCTGCACTGCAAGCGGGCGCTCAAGACTATCTGGTCAAAGGCAACTTTGATCACGATGCGCTGGGGCGGGCCATACGCTACGCACTTGCACGCAACCAACTCGAGTTTCGCCTGAGGCTCTCCGAAGTCGCCTTGAACGCCGTTGCCAACGGGATCGTGATCACCGACCAGCACGCTCAAATCGAATGGGTGAATCCAGCTTTCACCCACCTGACCGGATATACAAGGGAAGAGGCCATCGGCAAAAAGCCGGGAGAGCTGGTTAAATCAGGACACCATTCTGATACCTTCTATGAAGACATGTGGCAATCCATCCTGTCAGGACAGACTTGGTCTGCCGAAATGGTTAACCGGCGCAAAGATGGCACACAGTATGACGAGTCGCTCCACATCACCCCAGTCATCTCAGAAAATGGCACGATATTGCATTTTGTGGCCATTATGCAGGACATCACGGAACGCAAACGTAGCGATGTAACGATACGCAATTTGGCGTTCTATGACGCACTGACCAAACTTCCAAACCGCCGTCTGCTCAATGAACACTTGAACCGCGCCATTGCCTCGAGTCGCCGCAACAATCGCTATAGCGCATTGATCTTTCTCGACCTAGATAACTTCAAACCGCTCAACGATACCTACGGACATGTGGTCGGCGACCAGTTGTTAATTGAAGCCGCAACCCGTCTTAAAGACTGCCTGCGTGAAATCGATACCGCATCGCGATTTGGCGGAGATGAATTCATTGTTTTGCTCAGTGAGTTGAGCGAAGATGAAGCAGAATCGGCCGTGCATGCGAGCATGGTTGCCGAAAAAATTCGCAATACCTTATCCGCGCCCTATTTACTGGAACTGGCGCCGCGTGCAGATACCCCGGCGCGCCACATCGAACATCACTGTACAGCCAGTATTGGCGTTGTGGTCTTTTCAGGCCAGCTAACCACGGCGGAATCAGCCATCATGCAGGCGGACACTGCCATGTACCAGGCAAAAGAACGGGGCCGCAATCTCGTGGTATTTCACCAGAAATAAGCAACCCCGCAAAAAACGCCGTGCGCTTTTTTATGGCTAAATTAGCCTTTCAGACACGTTTTCATAAATGCCTTACGCTCATCACCCTTGAGCGCTTTGGTCTTCGCATCTGCATTGCAATTTTTCATCTTGTCCTGTTGCGAGGCAGGTGCGGCGGCCTTCTCTTCCGGCTTAGCACCCGCATCTGCTTTCAGGGTATAGTCTTTCTTCAAACACTTGCTCATGAACGCTTTGCGCTCGTCACCTTTGAGCGCATCCGCCTTCGCTTCAGCATTGCACCCTTTCATTTTGTCCTGTTGCGCACCAGCGAAAACGGGTGCCGATATGGTCACAAATAATCCCAAACAAGCCACTGCGATCAATTTCTTCATGCGTTTCTCCTTGATTAGTCAGTTGTATCCCCCCGGATCGGGATGTTTCAGCGTAAATCTGAAACGCGGTCATTATAGCCATAATTTCCCCCGCTGTTCATAGGTACAATTTGGCTATATCGCAACAAAATGTTGGCAGTCATTCAATCAGGTTAAAAATCAAGGTTCACGCGGAGGCGCGGAGAACGCGGAGAAAACCCAAAAAAATCAAAATATAGCTGGATTGATTTCAGTAAACTTTAAAGCACAACAGCCAGTTTGTTATTAGTACGCGTATTCGTGCTTGAGTTAGGTTTTATGTTTTTCTCTGCGTTCTCCGCGCCTCCGCGTGAGTCGGTTTGAGGTTTTTATTCAAACCTAAATGAGGCAACCACGACAGAGGTACAATGAGTCCTGGCATGACCATCCATCTTTGAACACATATGGAACTCAAACTTAACATCCGGCAGGATCTCAAGGCACGTGCCCTGCTGCTGGGCGACCGTCTGGACCTGAAATCCTTCAAGATCGCCGATTGTCTGGCAACCACCCCGCTCACGCTGGAAATTGACAGCGAAGGCGGCATCGCCGTGTTATTTCGCTATGGCGTCGTGGTGCTGTTCGGCGTACCGATTGTCGATGAAGCGCGCTTTATCGACACACTCAAAACACTGCTGACCAACCCCGCTTCTTCTCCCGAAACCGAGGAAATGGAAATTCACAGCGGCAGAGATAGTATCGGCGTACAAAGCGGCGCGGTCTCGCTTGACACGATCACCCTGGAAAAACTGCAAGTCATCGCCGATGCACTGAGTAAAAATCTGGTGCTGACGCTGTATGAAAACAAAGTGGCCGGTGAATTCGACAAAATTGAGCCGTTAGCGCAGGAATTGGCACTGTATGGCCGGGTGAGCGCGGGTTCGAAAAAACTGCTCTCCAAGATTGGTCACATGTTGCTGATCCAGCACCGCATGGTAGGCCGCGCCGAAATCGGCGACAAACCCGAAACACTGTGGAATTTTCCCCATTTGGGCGGCCTGTACGCCAGTCTCGAGGACGAATTCGAATTACAGGAGAGACAATCAGCCTTAAATCGCAAGCTGGGACTGATCTCCGATACCGCACAAACGCTGGCGGATGTGTGGGACAACAAGCAACTGCACAAGCTCGAATGGTATGTGATCGGCCTGATCCTGTTCGAAATCATCCTGAGCCTGCACGACCGGTTCGGTAAATTCCTGACGTCGTGGTAAATAAAATATTTTTTACTTACCGATTCAATCATCACATCAGCTTCTCCGCCAGTTGCTGATAGACGGTTCGCCCGGATTCATCTTCAGCCACGGCAAACAAGAATAAACATCGACCACTACTGGACTGCTCCCGGCGTGCGCCTACCTGTTTTTTCTCGCGGGAATCATCGTTGGTTTTATACGGTTCGCCTTTGTACTCGACGGCCAAAACACGACCATCTGTGAGTTCCGCCACAAAATCGGGATAGAAATAAGTGGTTATTTACCGGATTGATTCTGTCGCCATTATATCGCCCAAACTGCCTGCACAATGTTTCATACAAAGCGTCGCCTTATCATTAAGCCGCAAAATCACTTCCTCGCCAAAGAGGAATTATTGCCATGCCCGAAAATTATATGCCTTTCGGTCTAGGTCTTTTGGCATATAGCTGCAATCAAAAGAATAGAGGAAGATGCACACTGCCTGCAGCGTGATTCTCCTGCAGCAATTATTTACGTAATCCGGCATCACGCTTTCGATACAAGGCAATAACACTTCTGTAATAGCGGCGCATTTTTTGCCGGGCCACACAAGACAGTAGACATGCAGTGCAAGTCTCTCGCTGTTCTTCGTAAGACGCGAGTAGCACGACGCAACATGCCGGATGCACGAAGCAAGACATTAGCCACAAACATGGCACATTAGACGCACGAAGATGGACATGAGACGCACGTCGCCGCACTTGAGAAGGATGACGCAACACCTGAGAATCGCAACTCAGCACATCCGACATGGACATGAAATACAAGGAGCACGACTCAACACGCCGGATGCATGACAAAGCACCCAAGGTGCCCGTCGCAATACTTGAGAAGCGTGACGCAGAGTATGTAAAGCGAAAGGCAGACGGAAAGTCGTCTGATTTTAAAAAGATAGTCTTTACCACCGATTGGAAGGCCCCTTAAATCTCTTAAAAGGAATTTTCATCATGTCTAATGCCGCTTACATGCCCAAAGATGACAATAGCAAAGCCGATCTGCTCGAACATATGGCCGTTACTTTACCCAAATACACAGTGCCGTTAAATATCAGCGATGGCGATATGGTGCAGCTGAAAGCCGATGCAGTCGGCTTCCGCTATGTGCTCAAAAGGCATCAAATGGCTGAAAGTCACCGGCATAACTGGACTGCCTGCAAGGATCAGATAAGAGATGGCGGCACAGGCAGCAATGACTGGCCGGTTTCGACCCCCGAAGATGCAGAAATTCCGCCGCCCCTCACGCCCGGCGTGATTCCCCGCCTGTCCAAGCTGATCGCAGCAATTAAGGCGAACAAGAACTACACTGAGGCTATCGGTCAGGATCTGCGGTTGATCGGTGCCAGGCATGTTATCGTGAGTGATAACTGGAAACCGGCTTTGAGCGCAAAAAACAAGGGGGGACATGCAGTTATCAGTTGGACCAAAGGCGATGCTCACGCGCTGGAAATATGGGCCGACCGGGGTGACGGCAAAGGCTTTGTATTTTTCACCATCAGCACGACAGCAAGTGTTACCGACAATAGCCCGTTGCCGGACAGCATCTCCGTTTGGCAATATAAGGCAATCTATCGACTGAGCGACGAACAGGTAGGACTCTGGAGCGACGTGCTAAGCGTTACAGTCGGCAATTTATAAGCATTCTGGAATCCGCTGGTTATACAAAACCGGCGGACAGACTGAATTTGAGATTATTCAAGATTGCCGATTGTCTGGCAAGCACGCCATCAACACTGGGAGCAGTTGTAGGGAATTCTGCACGAAACCTCCCGGATTGCATTCCATCCGGGCTACATTAGCGCCATTCTCCCTGTTACTCTTCTTCATCTTTCGGCAACGGTGCCAGCAAAGCAGCAATATCAGCTTCGCCGAATTTGGTCAGCCCTGCACTATCCTCAGACAGTATACCTGCTGCCAGTTCGGCTTTCTTCTCTTGCAGCGCAAGGATTTTCTCTTCGATACTGCCGGCCACCACCAGTTTATAGACGAACACATTCTTCGTTTGCCCCAGACGGTGCGCGCGATCGGTCGCCTGATTTTCCACCGCCGGATTCCACCACGGATCATAGTGAATCACGGTGTCAGCGGTGGTTAGATTGAGCCCCACCCCGCCCGCTTTCAGGCTAATCAGGAAGATCGGCACTTCACCATCTTGGAACTGGCGCACCACCTCTTCGCGGTTTTGCGTGTCACCGGTGAGTTTGACGTAGGTTAGTTTTTCCTTCGCCAGCTCCGCTTCGATCAGCTCCAGCATAGAAGTAAATTGCGAGAACACCAGAATGCGCCGGCCTTCACTGACCAGTTCTGGCAACATCTCCATCAGCAAGTCGAGCTTGGCGTGCTCCTTGACCTTTTTTGCGCTGGTCAATTTGAGCAGGCGCGGATCGCAACAGACCTGACGCAATTTAAGCAGCGCATCCAGGATGATAATGTGACTGCGCGCAAAACCTTTTTCGGCGATTTCCTCACGCACCCTTTGATCCATCGCGATGCGTACCGTCTCATACAGATCGCGCTGCGTTCCCGACAATTCGACGGTGCGCACGATCAGTGTCTTAGGTGGTAATTCGGTTGCCACGTCTTCCTTACGGCGGCGCATGATGAAAGGCCGCACGCGTTGCGCCAAGAGATCGCGTCGCATGCGGTTGCCGTGTTTTTCAATCGGCGTGCGCCATGTCTTGGTAAAGCCCTTCGCATCGCCTAACAAGCCCGGCAGCAAAAAGTCGAACTGCGCCCACAACTCGCCCAGATGATTCTCAAGCGGCGTGCCGGTCAGACACAAACGATGACGCGCATTCAGACGGCGCACCACTTGTGCTGCTTGACTTGAGACATTCTTAACCGTTTGCGCCTCATCCAAAATCAACAAATGGTAGTTGTGTTCGAGCAAGGCTGCCTCATCGCGCCACAACAGCGGATAGGTGGTCAAAATGACATCGTGCTGCGCGATTAACGAAAAATGCTCCGCCCGCTCCTTGCCATGCAACGATAACATTTTGAGTTCGGGCGCAAAACGCTCGGCTTCACGCTTCCAGTTAAAAATCAGTGAGGTCGGTAACACCACTAGAGACGGCCTGTCCATGCGGCCGGACTGTTTTTCCAACAGCAGATGCGCGAGCGTTTGAGCGGTTTTACCTAAGCCCATGTCGTCTGCCAGAATACCGGCTAAACCCTGTTCGCGCAGAAATTGCAGCCAGGCCAGACCTTCGAGTTGATAGTGGCGCAGTTGCAGCGCAAAGCCCGCGGGCGGCTCGACCGCCTGTATACCATTGGTATTCTTGAGTTTTTCGGCCAGACTCGCTACAGCATCCACGCCTTTGAACTGCCAGCGTTCCATACCTGCTAACGCGTCGATGCGTGCCACGTCATAACGTGACAGGCGGATTTCGTCCCCCGGCGCTTTGCCATCGAACAATTCGATCAGCGTGCGCGCCAGCGGTTTGATGCGTTCTGCCGGCACATTGACCCGCCCGCCCTCAGGCAATTGCAATTCGATCGGCTCGCTGTCCTTCATCCGGTCGAGCAAAATCGCATCCAGCCAGCGCGGATCGACTTTAAACAACTCGTGCAGCATTGGAGCTAACGCCAGCCGCTGACCATTGACCACGATGCCCATATTCAAGCTAAACCAGCCGTCTTCCTGCTCATCGAATTCGCCGACCCAGGCTTCCACCTCCAGCACATGATGCCGGAAGCCCTGAGGAATGACGACATCCCAGCCCGCCGCCTTCATTTCCGGCAGCGCGATCTTCATAAACTGAGGCCAGGCTTTCTCGCTCTCCAGACCATACATGGCCTGATCAGGAATCGCACCGGCCATGCCAAACCGTGACATTTCCTCCAGACCGTAACGCCCCAGCGACTGAATAAATCGCTGTTCCAGCTTCAAATCGCGTTTAACCCGTACCGTCTCGCCATTGGCCAATGAAACAAACTCACCCGGATGATCCGGCTGCAGCACAGCCTCGCCATAGCGAAATGTCACGCAGGCCCAGTCGCGCACTTGAGTGCCGAAGCCATAGCCGCGAAAACGCCCCATATAGGCCGGCAACGAGGTATCAAAATACAACACGGGCACAGGGGCAGCATCCAGCGCACGCAAGCGTAACGTGGTTGGTGCCGGCAACTCGGGCACCATTTCACGCAACATCTCGGACACCACCGGTACGTCGATTTCACGCAAGGGAGGCATACTCAACAACTGGGCAATTTGCGCCGGTGTCTGAGACAATTTCAACAGACCGATCTCGCCCGCACGGCTATCCAGATACCAGGTTGCATCGGGCAGCGGTAACACCACCACCGTCGCGCCACTGCGAATAATTCTGGGCACCATACGACCGGATTCATCCGCACCCCAGTCTAACTTCGCTTCCCTCACCGCACCCTGTTTGAGGCGGATCGGCGCGGAGAGCACATGGCGATTGCCGGCGACTCGTTCCATGCAGAAAAATCGTCCGCTCTCGATCACGCTCATCAAAATTTCGTTACCCTGTTTGCCCAGCAGGACATTGCCGTCAAACTTCTCGCGCTGCCTAAACAGCAGACGCAAAACCGGCAAATCCTCGTCAGTGACAAACAACGGCGGCTTAATCAATGCGCGCTCAACATTGTTCCATTCCTCTAACTGACCCGGCGTTGCACTGTCAGCGGCCATCCGGGCTTTATAGGTACCGATAAAATAACCATCCGAATACATCGTTTTGAGCAGCACATAGCATAAGCGCTCCGTACGCTGAACCGGCTTAGCTTTCTTTTTGGCGGGCACGGCCTGCGCCTTACGGAAAGCTTCCACCCACTCGAGCAAGGCCGGATTCACCACAGGCGCGCGCGGCAGCGATAACGCCGACAGCAGGACCGCGGCCGTGTGTTTGCATTTATAGCCGACTGGGCAACTGCACGCAGGCTTCACACCCGGCATATTCGACGTATCGTCTGCGAATGAAATTTCAACTAAATAGGGTAGCTTTGCCGTGCCTTTTACCTGCGCGGTGATTCTGTTGGGCTGAACCGTCAACTGAGTGATCGAATTCAAATATGCCTTAGCCTTGTGCAACTCATGCATGGAATACCAGCGAGTGACATCGGCGAGGGTATAGGTAGTAGCAAGTGACATAGAGGACAGTGGTATAAAACCGCACAAAAAAGCAATCGCGGATTATAACGTGCGGCACGCTTCGGGGTAAGGCTGATAAAGATATTATTGAACGCGAGGTCATTCCGTCAGCGGATCCAACTGAAGGCGCGGCCGATGTGAAATGGATTATTAGTCTGTGCGACTATTAGCTTGCAAGTTTGCCAAAACCTGCACGATGTCTTCAAAGAGTGGCCGTGCGCCTGCCGTTTCCTGCGCGCAGCGACCTTGCAACTCGCTGAGCGCATCGAGGACAGGATGCGATTGCGGTATGCAACGCTCGAGCAACTCCGCCAGATAACAGGAAAACGCACGCACTTCGATGCGTTGCAACGCGCAGCGCGCCTCGCCCGACGGCATAAAAGACGCGGCGCCAAAGTCGCCCAGCAAACACGCCCCCTGCCCGTTCCACAACATATTGTGCGCATACAAATCGCCGTGTAGTATCCCCTTTGCATGCAAGTGCGCTGCCGCCGCCGCGATCCCCTGCGCCATCGAGATCGCTTCATCCAGTGCAAAATGCGTGTCGTCAGGATAGATGTCACGGGTACAGGACACGAGACTGGGGGGACCTGCCAGATTCTTGAAGCTCGCATCAATCAAGGGCATCACCAATCCCTTCGTACCGTCAGGATGCGCACTGATTTTACCGAGCACCGAAATAATATTGGCGTGTTCCCCCGCCGCAAGACAGGCAGTCTTCTCGCAGCGCGGCAAACCGTCGCTGGTCACCGCGCCTTTAAACAATTTAACGGCCACCTGACTCACCCGCGCCTGATGCCAGTTCGCCTGATGAATCACGCCTGACGCCCCCTCGCCCAACTTTTGCAGCATTTCAAGCTCGTGCCAGAGAATATCGGGGTTCGATGAATTGATTGCCGCCTCCATGACATCCGAGTACGGGTTACCGGCAAAGGCAAGCCAAGCCAGACGCGGCAAGGACAGCAACCATGCGGGCAAGGATGCAAAGCGATTGGCTGAAATGCGCAGTAATTCGAGCTGGCGGCAGGCGGCCATCTCCTCAGGCAACTGTTGCAAACGGTTTCCTGCCAGCATCAATTTTTGCAATCTCGTACACTGCCCCAATCCGACCGGCAATTCACTCAATTGGTTATCGGTCAGAATCAGCCAGCGCAGTGCGCTGGGGAGCGATGCGGCAGGCAGGCGGCTTATTTGATTGGCCTTAAAACCCACCATCTCCAAATTGGTACAGCACCCCAACACCTCCGGCACTTGGGTAAATTGATTATCTGAACAAAAGATCACACGCAGTTTTTTAAGCCGCGGCAGATCATCCGGCAGCGACGACAAGGCATTGCCGGACAGATTCAAAATCTCGAGCGTGTCGGCCAGCTCAAAAATTTCGGCGGGAAATTCACTCAGAGCGCACGACAAATCCAGCCGTGTGATGCCTGAGAGTTTGCCGCTACGCAGCATCGAGAGTGTATTCATATCGGGTAGTGTGTCATCAGCCAGCCAGCGCACGGGTCCATTGCGTATAGAGTCGCTCCGCCACCGCGTGCAATTGCGGCAAATTCACCCGTTGCTGTATATCCTTTAACGACTGCACAGCAGGACTGCCAAGATTAGCCTTGATTTCTGACGCCCCTGCCTCGCACCAGCTGGCGATCAGTTCAGACGTCATTTCGATATGGCACTGCAAGGCAAGATGAGGCCCCAGGGCATACCCCTGATTGACGCAATAGGTGCCGGTCAATAAACGGGTGGCACCCTCAGGCAAACTAAACGTTTCACCATGCCAGTGAAAGGCATCAAACGCACGCAGCTCGCCCAACCAGTGGCGCGCGCATTCGGTATCGTCTACCGCCACAGCACCCCAGCCGATTTCCATAACCGGATTTTTCGATATAACGCCGCCCAACGCCTTTGAGATCAGCTGCCCGCCCAGACAATGCCCGAGCACGGGAATATTGCGCGCCACAGCGTCGCGTATCAAATCGAGTTCCTGAGCAATCCACGGCAGATTATCGTTAACACTCATCGGCCCGCCCATGAAGACCAGTCCGGAATAATCCGCTGATACCTTAGGCACAGCCTCGCCTTCGTCAATCGCAATCAACTGCCATGGAATATTATTGGCACATAAAAAATCGGCCAGAAAACCCGGGCCTTCATGAGCGATGTGACGAAAGATGGCGACAGGAAGCATAAAATCCGGGAAGGGGAAGAGTAAAAAGGAGCAGGGTAAAAACGGTGTACCGTGTTCTTCCCTTGAGCAGCGCAGCTGCGCTCCCTTATCTCTTCTCCCTTATTCCTTCACCATTTTGTCCCGTTCGATCAAGGCATAGGCGGAATGATTGTGGATAGACTCGAAATTTTCAGATTCAACGATATACGCATCAACCCGCGCATCGGCGTTGAGCACGGCAGCCACGTCGCGCACCATGTCTTCGACAAACTTTGGATTATCGTAGGCGCGTTCGGTGACATATTTTTCATCAGGGCGTTTGAGCAGACCATACAGTTCGCAAGAGGCTTGCTCTTCAGCGATACGCACCACGTCTTCAATCCAGACAAAACTGTTAGTGCGGATGGTGATGGTCACATGGGAGCGCTGGTTGTGCGCACCGCGCTCGGAAATCTTCTTAGAACACGGACACAGACTGGTAACCGGCACCAGCACTTTCATCGTCACGCTCGCATTTCCATCCTTCATTTCACCGATCAAAGTCACATCGTAATCGAGCAGACTTTGCACGCCCGAAACGGGTGCGGTCTTGTTGACGAAATACGGGAAATTCATCTCGATGTAACCGGATTCGGCTTCGAGCAGCACGACCATTTCGCGCAGGATGCTCTCGTAGGATTCGACGGAAATCTCCCGCTCATGGCGGTTGAGAATCTCGACAAAGCGCGACATGTGGGTGCCCTTAAAATTGTGCGGCAGATGCACGTACATATTAAAGGTCGCGATCGTGTGCTGCACCCCGACGCTTTTGTCCTGAACCTTAACCGGATGACGGATGCCTTTGATACCGACACGATTGATTGCGATATGACGCAAATCGGCCGAACTTTGCACGTCAGGAATAGGGGCCGTGTTATTCATAATTATTTTCTTTCCAGTGACTGAATAGTCGAGATTATAACCAATCCCGACAAAATTACTTGGTCAATTTATTGATCGCAAGCAGGATCCCTGCGCTATCCAGCCCGCAATCGGCCAGCATTTTGACAGGATCACCCTGATCAATAAAGCGATCCGGCAAACCCAGATGCAGCAAGGGCACAACGACACCCGCCTCGGCCAAACACTCAGCAACCGCGCTACCCGCACCGCCCTGCACGGTGTTTTCTTCCACCGTGACCAGCACATCATGCGTACCGGCCAGACGGCGCACCAGTTCGGCATCGAGCGGTTTAACGAAACGCATATTGACGACCGTTGCATCCAACTGTTCGCCGGCAATCAAGGCTGGCGCCAGCATCGAACCGAACGCGAGGATCGCGATGCGCACACCCTCACGGCGCACGTCCGCTTTGCCTACTGGCAAGGCCTGCATCTCGTTGCACACCGCGACACCCGGCCCCACGCCACGCGGATAGCGCACCGCAGTCGGCGTATCGAGTGTCATGGCGGTATAGAGCATTTGACGGCACTCATTCTCATCGGATGGGGTCATCACCGTCATATTCGGAATACAGCGCAAAAAGGACAGATCGAAACTACCGGCGTGAGTCGCGCCATCCGCCCCCACCAATCCGCCGCGATCAATCGCCAGGATAACGGGCAGCTTCTGAATCGCGATATCGTGTATCAGCTGATCATAAGCGCGTTGCAAAAAAGTCGAATAAATCGCCACCACCGGCTTGTAACCGTCGCAGGCTAAGCCAGCCGCAAAGGTTAACGCATGCTGTTCGGCGATCCCCACGTCGAAATAACGCTCAGGATATTTTTCGGCGAACTCCCCCATACCGGAGCCTTCGCACATCGCAGGCGTGATGCCGACAACTCGCGTATCCACGGCCGCGACATCACACAACCACTGACCGAACACCTGAGTGTAGGAAGGATTGCCCGACGGTTTGGGCACAATCCCGTTGGTGCGATCGAATTTACTCACGCCGTGATACAGCAGGCAATCCTCTTCGGCCAGCGTATACCCTTTTCCTTTTTGCGTAACGACGTGCAAAAACTGCGGGCCTTCCAGCTGGCGAATATTACTCAGGGTATCGATCAAAGCATTCAGATCGTGCCCATCAATCGGGCCGATATAGTTAAAACCGAATTCCTCGAACATGGTGCCGGGAATCACCATCCCTTTGACGTGCTCTTCCGCGCGCTTGGCAAATTCCAGCACAGGCGGCATGCCCTTCAATACTTTTTCGCTACCGCGCCGCACCGCCGCGTAAAAACGGCCCGACATCAGTTTGGCCAGATAATTATTCAGCGCACCGACAGGGCGAGAAATGGACATATCGTTGTCGTTAAGTATCACCAGCAGGTTGGCATTCATCGCCCCCGCGTTGTTGAGTGCCTCAAACGCCATCCCGCCGGTCATCGCGCCGTCGCCAATGATCGCTACCGACCGCCTGTCGGAGCCTGACAATTGCGCAGCCACCGCCATCCCTAAGGCTGCGGAAATCGAGGTACTCGAATGCCCGGTACCGAAAGTGTCGTACGGGCTTTCTTCGCGCTTCGGAAAACCTGCGATACCGCCCGCCATGCGCAGACTGCTCATCGCGTCGCGCCGTCCGGTCAGAATTTTATGCACATAGGTCTGATGACCGACATCCCACACCAGACGGTCGTCAGGCGTGTTGAACACCGTGTGTAACGCCAGCGTCAATTCGACCGTACCGAGATTGGATGACAAGTGGCCGCCGGTCTTGCTGACCGATTCGACCAGAAATTCGCGCAACTCACGCGCCAGTTGCGGCAGTTGCTCGCGGCTCAAGGCACGCAAGGCATCGGGGGTATTGATGGTATCGAGCAGGGAATACATCAGAACTTACGCAACACGATAAAATCCGCCAGTTCGCGCAGACGAAGCGCTGCATCGCCAAACTCCGCCAGACTCTCGAGCGCCTCGCGGTGCAGATTATTCGCCATCTCGCGGGCAGCACTGACACCCAGTAATGACACATAGGTGGGTTTGTCGTTATCGGCATCCTTGCCTGCGGTTTTGCCCAAGGTCGCGGTATCAGCTTCTGCATCGAGCACATCGTCAACCACCTGAAACGCGAGTCCGACGCATTTGGCGTAATGGTCAAGGCAGGCGAGTTGCACGGGAGATACGCTACCGCACTGCGCGCCCAGCAAAACGGCTGCGCGGATTAACGCACCCGTTTTATGAATATGCATATTTTCCAGTTCCGGCAACGTCAACGACTTGCCGATACTGTCCAAATCAATTGCCTGACCGCCGGCCATGCCGCGTGAACCGGATGCACTGGCGAGCAGACGGATCATCGCCATCTGCTGCTGCGGGCCGTCGCTCAAGCGATGCTCGGTGAGCAATTGAAAAGCCAGCGTTTGCAAACTGTCGCCGACCAGCAGTGCGGTTGCATCGTCATATTGCACATGACAGGTAGGCTTACCGCGGCGCAGCACATCGTTATCCATGCACGGCATGTCGTCGTGTACCAGCGAATAGGCATGAATCAATTCCACGGATGCGGCAACGATATTTACTCGTTCCACATCGGCACCGGTCATCTCCCCTGCCGCGAAGGCCAGCAGAGGACGCACGCGCTTACCCCCTTCGAGCACGGCGTAACGCATCGCCTGATGCAGGCGTTGCGGCGAGACCTCAGGTTGCGGCAATACGCGGCGCAACACCTCTTCAAACGCGGCTTGCCGCTCTGCGGCCCAACCTGAAAATTCAGCTGTCATCATTGAACCTCTCCTGCGGGCAATTCTTTCAAGATTCCCTCTTCGAGCACGCGTACCTGCTGCTGCGCATCCTCCAGGCGACCGCGACAAAATGTCAGCAACTCGGCCCCCCGCTTGTATGCCGTCAACGAATCCTCCAGCGACAGTTTACCCGCCTCCATGTCCGCGACAATTTCTTCGAGTTCGGCCATGGCTGATTCGTACCCCTGTGCCTTGTGAGATTTTCCGGTCATTTCAGTGTTCTGCAAAGGAAAGTACGCCATTTTACCCAACGCACCCGCTCTGAGCCAATTTTTGTTGCCCTCACCCCTGATTTGAGAGAAAATCGCACCTGAGCTCCAACCATTCACCCTTTGCAAGGATAACGCAGGTTTGTCCAATATCGTCACTCAACTTAGCCCGTCTCAGGTTCAACCGCCGCTCGGCTGGTACTTCGATCCAAAAATTCTGGAGTTAGAGCAGCGCGTGCTGTTTGAACGAGGCCCAAATTACGTCGGCCACGAACTGATGGTGCCGACTCTTGGCGACTATCAGGTATTGCGCGATGAAGCGCAAATGCTGGTTCGCAATCCGAATGGCGTGGAGTTGCTCTCCAACATCTGCCGCCACCGTCAGGCTACCATGCTGACCGGCCGCGGCAATGCGCAACACATCGTCTGTCCTTTGCATCGCTGGACCTATAAGACCGATGGCGAATTGCTGGGCGCACCCCATTTCCCTGAAAATCCCTGCTTGCACCTGAACAAGTCACCGCTACAAAACTGGAACGGCATGCTGTTTTCGGGCGAGCGCGACATCGCGCGCGATCTGGCCCATGTCGGCGTGATGGAAGACCTTGATTTTTCAGGCTATATGCTCGATCGCGTGCAGGTGGACGAATATGCCTTCAACTGGAAAACCTTCATCGAAGTGTATCTGGAAGACTACCATGTCGTCCCTTTCCATCCGGGTCTCGGTAATTTTGTTGACTGCGACGACCTGAAATGGCAGTTTGGCGAGCAATTTAGCGTACAAACCGTCGGCATCAAGAATGCGCTACAAAAAGTCGGCAGTGCGGCCTATGGCGACTGGCAGGAGCAAGTACTGCGCTACCACGGCGGCAAACTACCCAAATACGGCGCAATCTGGCTGACCTATTATCCGAACATCATGGTCGAGTGGTATCCGGGCACGCTGGTCATTAGCACGCTGGTGCCACGCGGCACGGACGCGTGCACCAACATCGTCGAATTTTATTATCTGGAAGATATCGTCTTATTCGAACGCGACTACGTCGACGCCGAACAAAAAGCCTACAACGAAACGGCCATCGAGGATGACATCATCTGCCTGCGCATGAATCAGGGACGCCGCTCGCTGTATGAGCGCGGCATCGAAGAACACGGCCCGTATCAGTCCCCGACCGAAGACGGCATGCTGCACTTTCACGAGTACCTGCGCCGCAATCTGGCGCAACACCTATAAAAAAGCATCTCACGCGGAGGCGCGGAGAACGCGGAGAAAACATAATAAAAACAAAGCTTATTTATTATTAGGCTGAACAGGTTTAAAGCCGCTATTCGTGTTCAATATCAGGATTTAGCTTGGGCTTGCATTTGGTTTTCTCCGCGACCTCCGCGGCTCCGCGTGACAGCTGTTTTACCCAATTCTACGGAGTAACTTTGCATGGGCGCTTTGTGGATGCTGGTCGCAGGATTGCTGTTCGCCTGCATGGGCGTCTTCGTTAAACTCGGCGCCGCCTACTTTTCTCACATCGAGTTAGTGTTCTATCGCTCGGCGCTTGGCCTGTTGATCGTGTACCTGATCATGCGATCACAACACATCGCGCTTGGCACCCGACACGTGCGCAACCATTTATGGCGCAGCTTATCGGGCACAGGCGCCATGCTGCTGTTTTTCTATTGCATCACCGTACTACCCCTGGCCACCGCTATCACCCTCAACTACACCGCACCGGTGTTTTTGACCTTGCTGACCATGCTGGTTTTCAAAGATAAATTTCACCTGCCACTCACAACAGGCATCACCGTGGGATTCGCGGGTGTGGTCTTGCTGCTGCATCCGACGCTGCAACACAATCAGTTACTCACAGGACTCATGGGGCTGATTTCCGGATTTCTGGCCGCGGTCGCCTTCCTCAATGTTAAGCAACTCGGCCTGTTTGGCGAACCCGATACACGCACCGTATTTTATTTCAGCCTGATCGCAACACTGAGCAGCGCTGCCGCCATGCTGTTCGATACGATCCATTCCATCACGCTGCACAGCTTCGGCATCCTGCTAGGACTGGCCGTAACCGCGACACTGGCGCAAATTGCCATGACCCGCGCCTACCGCGTCGGCCGCACCCTTGTGGTTGGCAGCATGGCGTATAGCACGATTGTCTTTGCCAGCCTGTTCGGCATCGTGCTGTGGGATGAGACGCTACCTGCAACAAGCTGGCTCGGGATGGCGCTCATCATCGCCAGCGGTGTGCTAAGCTTGAGCCTGTCACCTAAACATCCGCTGCCCAATAAAAAGGAACTCCTGTGATTACCATCGAACAAACCGACAACCTCGTCAACGCTGCCGTACTGGGCGAATTCACCCTTGCCGATTTCAAAGTGTTTGAAGAACAATCCCTTTATAAACTGCAATCCCCCGGCGCACTCAATTTAGTGTTTGATTTACGCGGCATGCTGGACTACAGCGTTGATGTCGCATGGGAAGAGATCAAATTCTTCAGCCGCGAACACAACCACGACTTTTCCAAAATCGCTGTGATCACTGACAATCAATGGTTAACCTGGAATGCCTGGCTCACCCGTTTGTTCGTCGATGCCGATATTTGCGTGTTTAGCGATTATGAAGACGCCATCGCCTGGATAGGCTAAACAACAAACTAGCGCCTCTGTTACATCGTGCCGGATACGATCAAAGAGCCAACCCCGCTGGTCAGCGTGACGAACAACAAGATAAATGCCAGCGCCACAAAACCGATAAAGCGTGTTTTTTGATCGAATTCCTGTTGCCGGGCCTGCCGCTCCGTCGCCAGCTGAGCCAACTCAAGCTGACGCAACTGACGTGCGGCCTCCTGCTGTTTTTCCAGCAGCTGATTTTTGACGTACTCACCGTAAGCGCTCCCTAGCAATTCACTTTTCTGCGCATCGGTGAAAAATCTATCGGTAAAAAATCTCATGCTATTCTCCTGTCAAATTGATAAATCCGCGAATACCACGCCAGAGTAAAGGGCATGTATTACAAGCAGATTGCAGCGCAGATGACAGGCAATAAAAAACCCGCCTGAGCGGGTTTTTTTTGCACCTTGAAGCCCGTCTGAATTACTTCAGCTTGGTTTCCTTGTACATGACGTGCTTGCGAACCACTGGATCGTATTTCTTCATCTCGATCTTGCCCGGTGTGGTGCGTTTGTTCTTGTCTGTAGTGTAAAAATGGCCGGTGCCAGCACTAGACTCAAGTTTGATTTTTTCGCGCATTTTCTATACTCCTTAGATTTTTTCGCCGCGTGCGCGCATATCTGCCAAAACAGATTCGATACCATTTTTGTCGATGGTACGCAAACCCGCATTGGTCAAGCGCAAGCTGACCCAGCGATTTTCTGCTTCAACCCAAAAACGGCGACGTTGCAGATTAGGCAAGAAGCGACGCTTGGTTCTGTTGTTCGCATGGGAAACATTATTCCCGCTCATTGGGCCCTTGCCCGTCACTTGACATACTCGTGCCATGGTTCTACTCCAACCGATTTTCAAAAGAGCGCGGATTCTACAGGCGGAATGAAAAACATTCAACCTTAATTTTATTTACCCGCTCATCTTTGCTGATCACACACAGGACAATCTGCGATCAATCGAAAATTCTGCGCTAAATAAGCCGCGAAATTAAGCTAGAATCGCGGTCAATTTGATGAACGGGCACAATCATGCAGGAAATCGATAAAACGAACGACCCTGGCACCACGCAAAAAAACTTGTGGCAGGTCAATCGACTGCTCCACAAGCATAAGCTGATTGAGACACTCGCCCACAAACAAAATCTGGCTGAATTGCGCACCCGTCTTGAACAGCATGATGCCGAGGCCGTTGCGCAAATTCTCGAAGCCGTTCCGCATGCTGATCGTGAAATCATCTGGCAACTGATTACAGAAGAACGTAAAGAGGAAATCTTGCTGGTCATTAACGATGACGTGCGCTCTGAACTGGTCGACGAAGCCAAGCCGCAGGACCGCAGCACCACCATACGCGTGTTTGACTTACATGAAGGACGCCTGCGTCAGATTCCGATCGCCAGCCGTGCGGATTTGGCGCGCGCCAATCCGATCTGGATTGATCTGGTCGCACCCGATGATGAACAGATCGCCTGGGCGCGTGAATTATTCGAAGTTGACCTGCCGGATCCGAAAGAATTAACCGACCTGGAAACCAGCGCGCGCTTTTATATAGAAGAAGGCGACGAGGTCCATCTGCACTCCGATTTCCTGCTCGACCGCGAAGACGAATCACGAAACGTCGCGGTGGCTTTCATCCTGCATAAGGGCATGCTGTTTTCCGTGCGCAGTGAAGAACTGCCGGTTTTCCGCCTGCAGCGCCTGCGAGCGCGCGCGCAATCGGGCTATGTCTCGGAAGCCAAAGATGTGCTGCTCGATCTATATGCGGCGGATGTTGAATATTCCGCCAATGCACTCGAAGACGTCTACGCCGATCTCGGCGTAGTCGGCAAACAGGTCTTGCGATCACACATCACCGATGATGAGGCCGCCGTCATCTTAGCTTCCATCGCCGAAGAGGAGGATTTGAACGGACGCATCCGCCGCAACGTGCTGGACACCCGACGCGCCCTGTCTTTTTTGATGCGCGCTAAATTCCTCTCCGAAGCGCAACACGAAAATGTGCGGGAAATTTTACGCGACATCGAATCACTCGACGGGCACACCGCCTTCCTGTTCAACAAGATTAACTTCTTGATGGATGCGACCGACAGCTCGATCAACATCAATCAGAACAAGGACATCAAACGCCTGACCATCATCAGCGTGGTGTTCATGCCGCTCAATGTACTGGCCGGTATCGGCGGCATGTCGGAGTATTCGATGATGACGCAAGGCATCCCCTGGCCCGTCTCCTATGCGGCCTTTACCATCGGATTGATCGTCGTCGGCTGGTTGACCTTCATCGGCCTGCGCTATGCAGAACTAAGAAAATCCAAAAACAGCCTGGCCGCCAGTCGAAAATCTCACACCCTGTCATAAGGCGATGTAATAATACTGTCATATAACTTTCATATTATTGGGGACGTGGCAAAGCGATAACGCCTGCAAGGGCATGCATGCCGCAACCGGTACAACCGAATAATCCATCAGGAGAATCCTATGAAGTTCAAGCAACTTATTGTCGCAGTAGCCGCAGCTACCACATTCGCTTACGCCAGCGTATCGTTTGCAACTGATATCACAGGGGCCGGCGCTACGTTCCCGTATCCGGCTTATGCCAAATGGGCTGAAGCCTACAAAGCACAATCTGGCACCAACATGAACTACCAGTCTATCGGTTCGGGCGGCGGCATCAAGCAAATCACTGCAAAGACAGTTGATTTCGGCGCATCCGACAAGCCACTGACACCTGAAGAACTGAACAAAGAAGGCCTGATGCAGTTCCCGACCATCATCGGCGGCGTTGTGCCTGTCGTGAATATCGTTGGCATCGAAAACAACAAACTGAAACTGGACGGCGCAACACTGGCCAACATCTATCTGGGCAAGATCACCAAGTGGAATGATCCTGCGATCGTTGCACTGAACAAAGATCTTAAGCTGCCGGATGACATCATCACCGTCGTTCACCGCTCAGATGGTTCTGGCACCAGCTTTATTTTCACCAACTACCTGTCAAAAGTCAGCGCTGACTGGAAGACAACCGTAGGTGAAGGCACCGCAGTTGCATGGAAAGCAGGCACCGGCGGCAAGGGCAACGAAGGCGTTGCATCCTACGTTCAGCGCATCAAGGGTTCGATCGGCTACGTTGAATATGCTTATGCCTTGCAAAACAAGATGTATGCCGTCCAAATGAAGAACCGTGACGGCGGCTATGTTGCAGCGGATGAAAAGAGCTTCAAGGCAGCGGCTGCCGGCGCTGATTGGAAAAAGGCACCGGGATTCTACGAAATCCTGACCGACGAACCGGGCAAAGCAACATGGCCGATCAGCGGCGCGACGTTCATTCTGATGCACAAACTGCAAGACAAACCAGAATCGGGCCTGGCTACACTGAAGTTCTTTGACTGGGCTTACACCAAAGGCGATAAACTCGCATCCGATCTTGATTACGTGACCCTGCCGGATGACGTCGTCAAGCTGATCCGCGACGCATGGAAAGCACAGATCAAGGACGCTCAAGGCAAGGCCCTCTGGAAGTAAGCAGATGAAACGTGGCTGACACGATCACGAGGGGCGAGTGCCCCTCGTGTTTTACCTTGATAAACAGTCCGTTTTTTTAACTTAAAGCCAATTACTATGCCGACGTTATTACATGAAGCACGCCTCAAACGGCAATCCATTTACGATACGCTGTTTCGCAATCTGACTCGTCTGGCCGCCTTTGGTGTGCTCGCCCTGCTCGCTGCGATACTCGCCTCCCTAGTGATCGGCAGCATGCCCGCCATTCACGCTTTTGGTTTCGGTTTTCTGACCAGTCCCGACTGGGATCCGGTCAATGATAAATTTGGTGCGCTGATTCCCATCGTCGGCACACTCATCACTTCAGTCATCGCGCTGGTTATCGCCATCCCGGTGAGCTTTGGCATCGCGCTGTTTCTAACGGAACTCTCCCCGCGCGTACTGCGCCGCCCGCTCGGCGTTGCGATTGAACTGCTGGCGGGTATACCCAGCATCATCTACGGCATGTGGGGCCTGTTCGTGTTTGCACCCCTGTTCGCCGACCACGTAGAACCCTGGCTCAATCAGCATGTTGGCACCCTACCCTACATCGGCCCGTTCTTCTCCGGCCCGCCTATGGGAATCGGCATCCTGACCGCCAGCATCATCCTGGCGATCATGGTGATCCCGTTTATCGCCTCCGTGATGCGCGACGTGTTCGACGTCGTACCCACCATGCTCAAGGAATCCGCCTACGGTCTGGGTTCAACCACCTGGGAAGTGATGCTGAAGATCGTGCTACCCTATACCAAGGTTGGTGTGGCAGGCGGCATTATGCTGGGACTGGGACGCGCGCTGGGGGAGACCATGGCGGTCACCTTCGTCATCGGTAATGCGCACGAACTGACCAAGTCGCTGCTCAATCCAGGCAACAGCATCTCGTCAGCCCTGGCGAACGAATTTACCGAAGCCTTCGGCGAACTCTACACCTCGTCGCTGATTGAACTGGGCCTAATCCTGTTCTTTATCACTTTTGTCGTACTGTCACTCGCACGTTACATGCTGCACAAGCTGGGACAACGTGAAGGAAAGGCTTCATAATCATGATATTAGATCTCTATACCCGACGAAAAATCGTTAACTGGGCAGGGCTGACCGTCTCGGTACTCGCCATGGGCTTCGGCCTATTCTGGTTGTGCTGGATTCTGTGGACCCTGCTTGATCACGGCCTGCCGGCACTGACTTCAGCCGTGTTCACCCAGATGACACCGCCACCGGGCAGCAACGGCGGCCTGTTCAACGCCATCTTCGGTTCATTGATGATGACGGTGATCGGCACACTCATCGGCACACCGATCGGTATCCTGGCCGGCACCTATCTGGCTGAATTCGGTCAGCGCGGCTGGCTCGCCCCCGTCACGCGCTTCATCAATGATATTTTGCTGTCCGCACCGTCCATCGTGATCGGTCTGTTCGTCTACGAAGTGTACGTCGTACATGTCAGACATTTCTCCGGCTGGGCGGGCACCATCGCGCTGGCCATCATCGTTATTCCCATTGTGATCCGCACGACAGAGAATATGTTGCGCCTGGTACCGTCCACTTTGCGTGAAGCGGCTGCCGCCTTAGGGGCGCCGCAGTGGAAGATCATCAACTTTGTGACCCTGCGTGCGGCGCGTGCCGGCATCATTACCGGCATCATGCTGGCGATTGCCCGCATCAGCGGTGAGACAGCCCCACTGCTGTTTACCGCGCTCAACAATCAGTTTTGGAGCGACAACATGAATCAGCCTATGGCTAATTTGCCCGTCGTGATTTTCCAGTTCGCCATGAGCCCGTATACCGACTGGCAGAATCTTGCCTGGGCCGGCGCGCTGCTGATTACCTTTAGTGTACTGACGCTCAATATCCTGGCGCGTGTACTGTTCCGTCAAAGTGCTTCCGCACATTAAAAAGGCCTAGCAAATGAACACTGAAACCAATGCAACCCCAAGAGTCGTCGTCAAAGATCTGAATTTCTTTTACGGCAAAGCGCGCGCGCTCAAAGACATTAACCTGTCCATCGCGGACAAAAAAGTTACGGCTTTCATCGGTCCTTCCGGTTGCGGAAAATCGACCCTGCTGCGCACCTTCAACCGGATGTACCAGCTCTACCCTAACCAGACAGCGACCGGCTCTATCATGCTCGACGGCTGTAACATTCTGGACAAAGGGCAGGATCTTAACAAGTTGCGCGCTAAAGTCGGCATGGTGTTCCAAAAACCGACACCGTTCCCAATGTCGATTTTCGACAACATCGCCTTTGGCGTCAAACTCTACGAGAGCCTCTCTAATAACGAGATGGAAGAACGTGTGGAATGGGCCTTGAAGAAAGCCGCACTTTGGACGGAAGTTAAAGACAAGCTCAAACAAAGCGGCATGAGTCTGTCCGGCGGTCAGCAACAGCGTCTATGCATCGCCCGCGCGATTGCCGTTAAACCGGAAGTGCTGCTGCTCGATGAACCCACCTCGGCGCTGGATCCGATCTCAACCGCTCACATCGAAAAACTGATTGATGAATTGAAGGAAGACTTCACGATTGTCATCGTCACCCACAATATGCAACAGGCCGCACGTGTCTCTGACTATACGGCCTATATGTATCTGGGCGACCTGATCGAATTCGGCGATACCAGCACGGTATTCACCAATCCCAAACGCAATGAAACTGAAGATTACATTACGGGTAGATTTGGTTAATTTACCCGTAATGTAACAGTGAAACAAAAGTCGGACATAAGCTGAAGTACTATATAACTGGCAGATTCGGTTAATCTGACAGTTATATAGCAGCGAGACAAAAGCCATCAATATTCCGAGCTATTACATTACGGGTAGATTTGGTTAATTTACCCGTAATGTAACAGTGAAACAAAA
>JBAXJT010000019.1:0-40470 GCA_037137715.1 Nitrosomonadales bacterium | reverse complement strand
GAGGTCAGCATTATAGAGACTTAAAACACCTTGTCAACTACATTTTGAAATCTTTTGAATTTGTTTCAACATCCACAACACTTTGAAACATAATCAAATTCGATTATTAAGAAACTGATTGTTAATGATTTTTTCACCACCAACCCGCTTCGTTTCAACCACTGTTCCGGTGAAGAGGTGCGCATTATAGGCACTTAATAAACCACGTCAACACATTTCGGTAATATTATTAAAACTACGAGCCGAGCCACTGTTTCTGCAGGAATTTACCCTTCATACGTGTCATCAAAAATACAAAAAACCACAGGGATCACCTGTGGTTTTTGACTAAGCGTATGCCGACGCTATAGCTAGTGGTACTTGCGGCTCAACTCATGCACGGCTGCTACCATCGCCGCGACATGCTCAGGATTGGTATGCTGCGAAATCCCATGACCCAGATTAAAGACATGCCCACTGCCGTAACCGTAGCTGCTCAGCACTTTTTCAACTTCATTGCGAATCGCATTAGGATTAGCAAACAGCACCGCAGGATCGAGATTCCCTTGCAACGCCACTTTATTGCCCACCTTCTGACGCGCAACACCGATATCCATCGTCCAGTCCAGACCGATCGCATCGCAACCCGTTGCAGCAATACTGTCAATCCACAATCCGCCACCTTTGGTGAACACGACATTCGGAATCCGCACGCCGTCTTTTTCCTTGATCAGACCGTCCACAATGCGCTGTGTGTAGGGCAGCGAAAATTCATGGTATGCAGAATGCGACAATACGCCGCCCCAAGAATCAAAGATCATCACGGCCTGTGCGCCCGCTTCGATCTGCGCATTCAGATAAGCGATCACCGACTGAGTGGTGACTTCCAGAATGTGGTGCATCAGTTTGGGTTCGTTGTACATCAAAGTCTTCACGCGTGCGTAATCATCGCTGCCGCCGCCTTCAACCATATAGCATGACAACGTGAACGGGCTGCCTGAAAATCCGATCAGCGGCACACTACCGTCCAGCGTCTTGCGAATCTGCGACACCGCATCGGTTACATAACGCAGGGTCTTGTCGATATCCGGCACTTGCAACGCCATAATTGCCGCTTCATCACGTAAGGGACGCTCAAATTTTGGACCTTCGCCATCGGCGAAGTACAAACCCAAGCCCATCGCATCGGGGACAGTCAAAATATCTGAGAACAGAATCGCCGCATCCAATGGATAACGATCCAGCGGCTGCATGGTCACTTCGGTCGCATAATCAGGGTTTTTGCAAAGCCCCAGAAAACTACCTGCACGTGCGCGCGTTGCGCGGTACTCAGGCAAAAATCTACCGGCCTGACGCATCATCCACAGCGGCGTGTATTCAGTAGGCTGACGCAACAAGGCGCGCAGAAAAGTGTCATTCTTTAGTTTGAAGTTCATGCTTAACCTTTATCTTTCATTTATCCTAAAAAAACATTTCATCCACGAAAAACACGAAATTCACGAAATAAAACAATATCTTATATTATAAGAGCAAACCACTAAACAGATGCTTATCGAATCATGCCGTATCGCATTGAATTTGTTCGTACTTTTCGTGCATTTCGTGGACAAATGCGGCTTTTAGGTTTATTTCGGTGAACATCTTCCACCCCAGCTGTTATCGCGGTAAAACTGACGAACCCATCAAAAACGCATCGACAGAACGTGCACATTGACGACCTTCGCGTATCGCCCATACTATCAATGACTGACCACGACGCATATCACCTGCGGCAAAGACTTTATCAACACTGGTACGGTAGTCCTCGGTGTTCGCTTTAATATTGCCACGAGCATCTTTTTCAACACCGAATGCTTCCAGCACTTTTTGTACCGGACTGACAAAGCCCATCGCTAAAAACACCAGATCAGCCTTCAATTCGAATTCGCTGCCTGCAACCTCGACCATTTTGCCGGCTACCCATTCGACGCGTACGGCGCAAATCTTTTCCAGCTTGCCGTTGCTGCCTTTAAATTCCTTAGTGGCAATCGCCCAGTCGCGGTTGCAACCTTCTTCATGAGAACTCGAAGTGCGCAACTTCATCGGCCAGTTAGGCCAGGTCAGCGGTTTGTTTTCTTGATCCGGCAGGCGCGGCATCACTTCGATCTGCGTCACCGACAAAGCGCCGTGGCGATTCGAGGTCCCCACGCAATCGGAACCCGTATCACCGCCACCAATCACCACCACATGCTTGCCCGTTGCGCGTAATTGTTCCGGCAGCTCATCGCCCGCATTGACGCGGTTTTGCTGCGGCAGAAATTGCATCGCATTGTAAATACCGGACAACTCACGCCCAGGCACTGGCAGATCGCGCGGCGTTTCAGCGCCACCGGATAACACGACAGCGTCAAACTGAGCCAGCAGCGCTTCAGGCGAAATCGTCGTCTGCGCCATATTATTGACGCCCGCTTCACATTCGGTGCCGATAAAGGTCGAGGTTTTAAACGTGACGCCTTCAGCAGTCATCTGCGCAACACGACGATCGATATGCGACTTTTCCATCTTGAAGTCAGGAATACCGTAACGCATCAGGCCACCGATACGGCTATTTTTTTCAAACAGTGTGACATCATGACCCGCACGCGCCAACTGTTGTGAACACGCCATGCCCGCTGGACCTGAACCCACTACGGCGACCTTCTTGCCCGTCTTTTTGGTAGGCAATTGCGGTGTGACCCAGTCATTTTCCCAACCCTTATCGATAATCGCATGCTCGATGGACTTGATACCCACCGCATCGTTATTGATATTCAAGGTACACGCAGCCTCGCAAGGTGCGGGACACAAACGACCGGTAAACTCAGGGAAGTTATTGGTCGAATGCAGTACATCGAGCGCCGCACGCCAGTTTCCGCGAAACACCAGATCGTTCCAGTCAGGAATAATGTTATTGACCGGACAACCCGAAGTACAGAACGGCACGCCGCAATCCATGCAGCGCGCGCCTTGTGTCTTGGCTTGATCGTCCGTCAGATGCAATACAAACTCTTTGTAATTGGTCAGTCGACCCGCCACCGGCAAACTTGCCTCTGACAGACGATCGAATTCCATAAAACCAGTTGGCTTACCCATTATGCAGCCCCCCCATTCTTAACATTTTCTGCGGCTTGCTCCTGCAAAGCGCGGCGATAATCGATCGGCATGACCTTGGTGAACTTAGGCAGATAGTCGGCCCAATTCTCAAGGATCATCCTTGCGCGTTCGCTGCCGGTGTAGAGCAGATGCTTTTCAATCTGTTCACGCAGCGCATGCTCATCCGCCTTGTTCAAATGGTTGAAATGTACGCGACCGTGACTCGACGGCAACACGTCGGTGCTGTCCAGTGTCGCCAACTCCGCCTCAACCGGTTCCAGTGCCACCATCGTCAAATTGCAGCGCTTCTCGAAGTCACCTGTTTCATCGAGCACGTAGGCCACGCCGCCCGACATCCCCGCCGCAAAATTGCGCCCGGTTTGCCCCAGCACCACGACAATCCCGCCCGTCATGTATTCGCAACCATGATCGCCTAACCCCTCGACAACGGCGATGGCACCCGAGTTACGCACCGCAAAGCGCTCACCCGCCACACCGTTGAAATAGCATTCGCCGGAGGTCGCACCATACAGCACGGTATTGCCGACGATGATATTTTCAGAGGCCACGAGCTTCGCTTCCACCGGCGGCATGATCGCGATACGGCCGCCACACAAGCCCTTGCCGACGTAGTCGTTCCCTTCGCCGCGCAACTCAAACGAAATACCGTGCGATAAAAATGCGCCAAAACTCTGACCGGCCGTTCCCTTGAAATTGACACGGATGGTATCGGCTGGCAAGCCTGCGTTACCGTAACGACGAGCGACCTGATGCGACAACATAGTGCCGACTGTGCGGTTCACGTTGCGGATCGGACTGTCGATCACCACAGCAACCTGATTCTCAAGGGCCGCTTTGGCACCTGCGATCAGCGTGTTATCCAGCGCTTTATCAAGTTCATGGTCCTGCTGCTCGGCATGTTGACGTGCAACGGAGTCTGCAACCGCCGGCTGATGAAATACCTTAGAAAAATCAAGCCCTTGCGACTTCCAGTGCGCAATGCTGTGTTTGACATCCAGCAAATCAGAACGACCGATCAGATCGACGAAGCGGCGTATTCCCATCTGCGCCATCAGTTCACGCACTTCTTCGGCGACGAAGAAGAAGTAATTCACCACGTGTTCAGGCTGACCGGTAAATTTACGGCGCAACTCAGGGTCTTGCGTAGCCACGCCAACCGGACAGGTATTGAGGTGACACTTGCGCATCATGATGCAACCTTGCACGACCAGCGGTGCAGTTGCGAAACCAAACTCATCCGCACCCAGCAACGCACCGATCAACACATCGCGACCGGTTTTCAACTGACCGTCCACCTGCAAGGCCACACGACCGCGCAACTGATTGAGCACCAGTGTTTGCTGAGCTTCTGCCAGACCCAATTCCCACGGCGTACCCGCATGTTTAATGGAGGACAAGGGTGACGCACCCGTGCCGCCGTCAAAACCGGATACCACGATGTGATCCGCTTTAGCCTTTGACACACCGGCCGCCACCGTTCCCACGCCCACTTCGGATACCAACTTGACCGAAATGGAGGCCGATGGATTCGAATTCTTCAGATCATGAATCAACTGTGCCAGATCTTCGATCGAATAAATATCGTGATGCGGCGGCGGTGAAATCAGCCCGACACCGGGTACTGAGAAGCGCAGCTTGGCGATATATTCAGACACTTTGTGGCCGGGCAACTGACCGCCTTCACCGGGTTTAGCGCCCTGCGCCATCTTGATCTGAATCTGATCGGCACTCGCCAGATATTCAGCGGTTACACCGAAACGACCGGATGCAACCTGCTTGATTTTCGAACGCAACGAGTCCCCTGCCAGCATCTGACGATCCGCCTCGATACGGCTCTTGCCGATGATATCGGAGAGCATCTCGCCGCCCTTCAGCACCGCAAAACGTGCTGCGTCTTCGCCACCCTCGCCGGTATTGGACTTGCCGCCGATACGATTCATGGCAATCGCAAGATTGGTGTGCGCCTCGGTCGAAATAGATCCGAGCGACATCGCACCGGTCACGAAACGTTTGACGATGGATGCGGCCGAATCAACTTCATCGAGTGGCACGGAGGCTGCTGCCGGCTTGATTTCAAACAATCCGCGCAAGGTTTTGAGCTTGGTGCTTTGATCGTTGATCAGCTTGGCGTATTCCTTGTAGGTAGACGCATTATTGGTGCGTGTTGCCATCTGCAATTTCGCAATGGAATCAGGCGTCCACATATGCTCTTCACCGCGCACGCGGTAGGCATATTCGCCACCGGCGTCCAGCGCATGCGCCAGAACAGGATTGCTGCCGAACGCATCGCTGTGGGTGCGCAGCGCTTCTTCGGCGACTTCCGACAAGCCGATGCCTTCGATCTGCGTTGCTGTGCCGGTGAAATATTGCGCAACGAAGGAAGCATTCAGACCAATGGCTTCAAAAATCTGCGCGCCGCAGTAGGATTGATAGGTGGAAATACCCATCTTCGACATCACCTTCATCAGGCCCTTGTCGATCGCCTTGATGAAACGCTTCTTGGCTTCATAGGCATCCGCGCCTGAGACAGCACTCATCGCCATGATGGTTTCAAACGCCAGCCATGGACACACCGCTTCCGCGCCGTAACCTGCCAGCAATGCGAAGTGATGGACTTCACGAGCAGAACCCGTGTCAACCACAAGCCCCGTGCTGGTACGCAACCCTTCACGCACCAGATGCTGATGCACTTTCGAACAGGCAACCAGAGCCGGAATCGCAACGCGTTCAGCCGACATACTGCGATCAGACAGAATCAGCACGTTATAGCCGTCAGCCACCGCCTTGTCGGCTGCGGCACAAAGCGCCATGACGGAGGCTTCACATCCTGCCGCGCCCTCGGTTGCCGGATAGGTAATATCCAGCACGAGCGAGCGGTAACGACCTTGCGTCAACGCATCGATATTGCGCAAACGGGCGATATCGTCATTGGACAAGACCGGCTGATGCACTTCCAGACGCAGCGAAGGCACCGTTTCCTCGATACCCAGCAAATTGGGTTTAGGACCAATGAAGGACGTCAGCGACATGACGATTTCTTCACGAATCGGATCGATCGGCGGATTGGTCACCTGCGCAAACAACTGCTGGAAATAATCAAAAAACGAGCGGTTCTTGTTCGACAGCACCGCCAGCGCAGCATCCGTCCCCATGGAACCGGTCGGCTCTTCTCCGGCCGCAATCATCGGCGCCAGAATAAATTTGATGTCTTCTTGCGAATAACCGAACGCCTGCTGCGTATCGAGCAAGGATGCGGCAAGCTTGTTCTCACTCACAGCAGTCGGTAGATCGCCCAGGAAGAAACGCGATTCATCGATCCACTGGCGATAAGGTTTGGCGGTAGCCAACTGATTCTTCAATTCATCATCGTCGATGATGCGACCGGCTTCCATGTCGATCAGGAACATACGGCCCGGCTGCAAGCGCCATTTCTTCACAACCTTGTGCTGAGGAATATTCAAGACGCCCATTTCAGATGCGAGCAACACCACGTCGTCATCGGTAATCAGATAGCGCGCAGGACGCAGACCGTTACGGTCGAGCGTCGCGCCAATCATTTTGCCATCGGTAAACGCAACGGCAGCCGGACCATCCCATGGCTCCATCAGCGCCGCGTGATATTCGTAGAATGCACGGCGCTCTTCATCCATCAGCGGATTGCCGGCCCATGCTTCAGGGATCAGCAACATCATCGCGTGCGGCAGGGAATAACCACCGGCCACCAGCAATTCGAGTGCATTGTCAAAACAAGCCGAATCGGACTGACCATCCACGATGAGCGGCCAAAGCTTTTCCAGATCCTCGCCCAGCAATTTGGAAGACATCGCCGCATGACGCGCCGCCATCCAGTTCACGTTACCGCGCACGGTATTGATTTCACCGTTGTGAGCAATCATGCGGAACGGATGCGCCAGATTCCAGGTCGGGAAGGTATTGGTCGAGAAACGCTGATGCACCAGCGCTAACGCACTGATCAGCGTGCTATCCTGCAAATCCGGATAGTACTTACCGACCTGATCGGCCAGCAACATACCCTTGTAGACGATAGTGCGCGCCGATAAGGAAGGAATATAGAAGCCCTGCACATTTGGCAACGCATTCACGGCGTGTTCAGCCGTCTTGCGAATCACGAACAGTTTGCGCTCGAAGGCATCCGTGTCGACGCAGTTTGCGCCACAACCGATAAAGACCTGACGCACCGCAGGCTCAACGAGCTTGACGCTCTCGCCCAGAATGGCGCTGTTGACCGGCACATCGCGCCAGCCCAGCAAGGTTTGACCTTCAGCCGCGATTTTATCGGCGATGATCTGCTCGCAAGCTGCACGCGCCACGGCATCCGCCGGCAAAAACAACATCCCCACGCCATACACTTCGGGCAGGGCCAATCCACGCGCCGCACATTGCGCGCGGAAGAATGCATCGGGAATCTGCAGCAGAATACCGGCACCGTCGCCGGCCAGCGGATCTGCACCCGTCGCACCGCGATGGGTCAGGTTTTCCAGTATTTGCAGCCCCTGGCTGACCATGTCATGGCTTTTTTTACCCTTGATATGGGCGACAAATCCCACTCCACAGGCATCGCGCTCCTGGCGCGGATCATACAAACCTTGTTGCATCGGCAAAGAAGAGTTAACCACGGCATTCCTCAATCAAATCAAACTGGGTGAAAAAGACAAACGCACGACACCTAGCGTTCGCGCATATCCTTTTAACACGATGTTAAAGCAAAAAAATGACGACACGCGTCGCCATGCCTACTACCTGCACTCAAATACAAAAGCGAAAGGGCTGGAATCTTACCTTTAATCAGCCCCCTCGGCAACCGAAGTAAACATTATCATAGTGAGAAAATCTTTTGGATTTTTTATTGATCGGCGTAGAATGGCGGCAAGTATTCTCAAAACCCACAGTGGGAGGCATATCATGTCAAACATATCAGGCTTATCATCTTCGAACATTGCCGCTTATAGCGCACCGGTTCAACGGCCCGTCGCCCCTGCAGCAACACCCAGCAACCCTTCAACAGTCACGTCGCTGAACACCTCAAGCAACAGCGCACCGACGACCTATAACGCCACAGGCCAGCTTAACGCATCCCAGAAAAGCGCAGCGGCAGCCGCACAAAATGCCGTTCTGGCAACACAGAATGCACTGACACAAACGCTCGACTCCCTGATGTCGGGATCACAATCTAGCGCGTCGACCACGGATATGTTTGGCAATGCCACCGGAACCAACGATCCACTCGCCGCCAACACACCAGCACCCGCGTCCGGCGGAATTACGGCTCAGGCGGCACAAAGCGCTTATCTCGCAACGCAAAACATGATCACGCAGTCGCTCAATTCAATCTAGCCGCGGATAGTCGGATGCACTGTCCGATTAACAAAACTCACGGGGTAAAAATTTTTCAGGCGGTCAAAAAATTTCGTTTCCAGCCCCCCCTCTCCGAGATAGGTAGGCTAGCATACCCCTGAAAAAGTTGTGATTAAATGCGTTCCGCATGAACAGCGGCTCACATCCGTGTTCAGCCATAGTCTAAGTTCATTCACACATGAAATTTCCGCCACATACCAACTTGAGCGCTCGTATGGTAATCGCATTCGGCTTCTCCTTGATTGTTCATCTGACAATCTTCTACGGTATATCATATTCATTCGTTGGGAAAAAACACACCTTTCACCCATTAAACGTACTAAATCTCCAACATCGCTTAACGGTGACACTCACACCGCATTCCTATGCGACTACACAACAAAAGCAGGAAAGCGCTACCGAAGGCATGACGAAGGCAGATGACAATATTTCTTCAACGAATGCAGTTTTTTCAACTAAATTAGCGACACGCTACTTCACAGTTTCCGAACTAGACAAGCATCCTGTCATCACCCGGGACATTTCCGACAACCCCCCTGAGCTGAGCGGATATTCACAAGGCGGGGAAATCGTGTTACGACTGTGGATTGATGAGACAGGAAAAGTAGTCAATGTCGATACGATTTTGTCAAATTTACCGCAAGAATTTATTGATAGCGCCCACGCCGCTTTTTCAGAGGCAATTTTTCTCCCCGGTCGCATACACGAACATACTGTCGCAACCGTAATGGATATCTCTGTGAGTTACGCAAAAACGGAAGCCGCCTCAACATCAGTTGAACAAAAGCCATCTCCGTAGACACGTTAATTCTAATTTAAAGGCCGTCTATCTGATTTTTTATTCAACTGGTCGACTTGCAGTGGAAACTTTAAAATAAACAATTACTATGCACCTTCAAAGGAGATCGCAATGAATAAGCAACGAGGCTTCACCCTAGTTGAACTAATGGTTGTAGTTGTGATTGTTGGTATTTTATCGAGTATCGCCATTCCTTCCTACAGCAACTATGTTAAACGAGGAAAAATCGCAGAGGCCACGGCAAACCTAGCCAGTCAACGCGTCAAGATGGAGCAGTACTATCAGGACAATCGCACCTACCTGAATGGAGCAGCCTGCGGCGTGGTGATGCCTGTCGCCCCTGCTGTACAATACTTTACAATTGCCTGCGCAGCTCCCACCGCCAATACTTACACAATCACTGCCACCGGAATTGGCAGCATGCTCAATTTTTCCTACACCATCAACGAGCAGAACGGCAAGACCAGTACGATCACCGCGGCCGGATGGACCGGCAATGCGACCTGCTGGGCAACCAAACAGGATGGATCATGCTAAGCAAACAGCATGGTGCTTCTCTGATCGAATTAATGTTGGCTGTCGTCATCGTCAGCGTGCTGTCCATGCTCGCCATCCCAAGCTATCAAGGCTGGATACAGAATCAACAGATACGCACTGCAACCGAGTCAATTTTAAATGGCATTCAGTTAGCACGTAGCGAGGCGGTAAAAAATAACGGGCGAGCGCGTTTTGTTTTATGCGGCTTGCCCGTTTCATCATGGGAAGTATTGTCTGCCTCAGCCGCTGCCGCGGCACCGACCGTATCACTAGCATGCGGCACGGGTTCAAATGCCGCGACGGGTGAAGTGCGAGTACAGGAACGATCAGGGCAGGAAGGTTCGAGACTGGCGCAAGTTGCAATCAATCTTGGCTCGATTGGCGTTACCACAATCACAACAGTTACGTTTAACAGCTTTGGAAGAGTCGTCACACCGAATGCGGACGGGACAGTACCGATCACACAGATCGACGTTTCCACACCGACTGGCCGGGCTCTACGAGTCACCGTGGGTACGGGTGGTAACACCAGAATGTGCGATCCGTCGCCACTTTTGGCCAGCACTGATCCGAGACATTGCTAAGGGAGCTTTAGTATGAATACGAAGCACTCCAAGAAACAACAAACTGGCGTCGTAATACTGGAAGCCTTGATCGCGATCCTGATCTTTTCGATGGGCATACTAGCGCTGGTCGGAATGCAGGCCGTGGCAATCAACAATGTTGCGGATGCAAAATATCGCAGCACGGCAGGCTATCTTGCGGAGCAGATCGTCGGGACGGTATGGGCAACACGCCAGAATGCAGTCATAGCTAATGCGTCCAATGTGATGGCAGCCAATCCTGATCCAACCTTCGCCTGCAATCCATGCACAACCGCAAACGGCAACGCCTATACTCAGACTTGGGCGGCAAGCGGTGTTATTGCTGGTCTTCCACGCGGAACAGGCGTTATTGCCATAAGTGGGGCGACCGTCACGGTCACGATCGGTTGGCAGCCTCCTAAAGATGCCGTTGCACACCAGCATGTCGTTTCGGCGTTTATCGACTAGCCAAGTTACTACCTACATTACGGATCAACAGCCCATGAAAAAAATTCCTGACAGCTTGCTCCTAAAAGCCAATGCGGGTTTCAGCCTTGTTGAAGTCATGGTGGGTATGGTCATTGCTTTATTGGGCATCGTGATCATATTTCAGGTTTTTTCCGTGTCCGAAGGCATCAAGCGCACGACAACCAGTGGTAGTGATGCGTTGCAAAATGGTGCATCAGCGCTGTTCACTCTTGAGCGCTCCTTAAAGGAAGCTGGATATGGGATATTTTCCAGCACCAATTTAGCACCCCTCCCCGCCGACCCGCTCGGCACAGCACCAGTGACCATTACGCAAGGTGCCGCCGCTAACATTTCGGACAGCATAACTATCAGATATCGACAAAATTGGGACTTTGGCTCTTTCCCCCCCGATCCGGTTGTATTTCCCTCTGCAACGCCTCCCGCGCTGACAGTTGAAACAATCAGCATTCAAATTAATGTCTCAAATGGCCATCCGGAAGCCCGACTGCTCTCCGATGTAAATAGTGTAATTTCAGACGGTATCGTGCTGCTAAAGGCCGAATATGGCACTGACACCAATGGCAACGGGGTAATAGATGCCAATGAATGGACTCAGGCGGTTCCGGCGAACGTATTGACCGTCTACGCCGTGCGTATCGCAGTCGTGGCACGCAGCGATCAACCAGAGAAACCCAGTGTCGCGGGTGGCACGTGCGACACCACGACTGTGTTTCCCGTATGGATTGATAGTGCGAATGTGCCACTAGACCTTTCCGGCAATATTGGGCTGACAGCTGGCGATGATTGGAAGTGTTATCGGTACAAAGCATTTGAAACTACCGTACCGCTACGTAATGTAATCTGGAGAACATAATGAAAATATGCAGATTACATAGTCACCCTGTAACTCTTCCACACAAACAACGCGGTGTGGTACTGCTCATCACACTGATAATTTTGGTAGCGATGACGTTGGCTGGCATCGCCATGATGCGCTCAGTAGACACGGGCAGCGTGATTGCAGGAAATTTGGCTTTCAAGCAAGCAACACTGAATGCAAGCGATGCCGGCACAAGAGCCGGCTTTAATGCGCTGGCTGCCGTCGCCAACAGCGGCGCAGCAAATAAAACCATACTGGAGTTAAACACCGGAGCTGCATGCCCCGCCGGTGCAACTGCTGCTGGCTGTCAGACAGGAACGCTCAGTTTTCCCGGATATTTCCCAACGCCAATCAATCATCCTGCCAACGGCATTTGCGAAGTCAGAAATTTATGCACTCAGCAATCCGAAATAAACTGGTGGACAGTCGATGCAAACTGGAACGGTGCGCCTAGCGTTACAGTGAGCGACCCGAATGGCCGCAATATTGCGACCGTCAGTTATCTAATACATCGCATGTGTCAAGCATCAGGCGCGCCGAGTACCACTGTGTGCCAGACTTTTACACAACCAGAATCCGGCTGCAGCAAAACACAACTCCTGCCCTGTACCAGCACATCGGTTTTCTACCGTATTACTTCACGCTCAGTGGGTACGCGCAACACCGTCACTTATGCACAAACGCTGGTATTGATCGCGCAATAATGTATTTTCGTCATTTTTTAAAGTTAGTAAACCGAAACACACAGGGGGTCATCATGGCTAACATCGATCGAATGAATCGTAAATTTCTGTTCTCTGCCTGGGTACTCTGGCTATCCGTTGGCGCAAGCGCACTCTCTCAGGCTGCGACGACGGATCTTGCCTCTGCACCTTTGTCGAGCAGCTCTGCATCTGTCGTGCGCCCCAACGTACTGTTTACACTGGATGATTCCGGCAGCATGGCGTGGGATTATTTGCCAGACTACGCGGGGGGCACCGTTATTTCGGGTGCAAATGCCAAGCACTGCAAGGTATCCAATTCTTGCGGAAATGGCGAAACGCCTTTTCAAACAAATGAATACAACGGCATCGCCTACAACCCGCGCACTACCTATCTGTTACCGGTTAACGCAGACGGCACACTAAAGGCTAATCAGGGCTCACCGTGGACGGCGGTCAAGGCTGACGGCTACGGCGTACAAAGCACCAACACAATCAACCTGACCAATGGCTACCCTGAAGTCGTGTATTGCAACGGCGGAACTTGCAAAAAGAACGGCATTGACACCAACAATCCGTTCTTACTGCGTGCGACTGTTGCTGCAGATAATCCCCCTGTGTATGCGTTCCCCGGCATTCTGACGACAGGCAACGTTGTCTCGTCTTCGCTGCAAGATAGCGCAATGAATCAGGCCACCTCGGCTTCAGGCACCTTATACAACGGGACTTTGAATATCGACACGGCACCGATAGCGCTTACACTCAAGAGCGTATCCGTCAGCCACTCCGGTTCTACGGTTACCGTCACTTACACCGCCACCTCCCCCGCGCTGGCGACAGGTGATACGGTAAAAGTATCTGGAAGCACCTGTTCTCTAGGCTATCTAAGCGGAGGGGCCAGCATGCCTATTACAACCGTAAACGCTACAAAATTCACCTACATCAGTTCAGTGACCAATACAAAAACCTCCAATTGGAGCAACACTTCCTGCAGCATCATTGCAACCAAGCCTGCAGTCAACGCCACGGCACCAAGCATCAGTAAGCTTGGCAGCATCGTGACTGTGATTATGTCCTCAGCACCCACGCCTGCTCTGGCCACCAACAATCTGGTAACCGTGGGAAATGGCTCCGGCACCTGTGACGCGGGATATAAAGCAAGCTCGGTGGTCATGACAAAACTCAGCAATACCAGCTTTAGCTATCCTGTCGCAACCGGTGTATCGCTTGCGAGCAACACCAATTGCAACATCACGCAAATTGCCACGGCTCCGCCTGCTTCGCCAGGCATTAGTCTTTCTGGCGCGACCGTGACAGTCTATAAGACTACGCATGGTCTCGTCACAGGTGACCTGATCCAAGTATCCAATGGCTCGGCCGGCACTTGCGACAGCGGTTACCGAACCAACGGTTCTGTCACCGTCACCAAGGTGGATAACAACACCTTCACCTATAGCCCGCCCATAGGCTCAGTCACAACTAACTCCAACTGTAAGATCAATAAAATATTACCCTCCACAACCACGACTTACACGTCTGCAGGCACATCGAATAGCAATCCGTATTACTTCGTGACTATCCCGACAGAATACTGCGACAGCCCCTATCTCACCAATTGCACTGCGGCTACTTCACCTAGCTCAATTTACAGCTACCCTGCGCCAATTCGCTTCTGCAAGGATGACGCTACCGCAGCACTGCCTCCAGGTGACGTAAGCGCACAAACATCAGGCAGCACGATCAATTGCCAGGCAAAGTACAGCGTCGGTACGGGAATTAACTTCCAGTCTGTACGCTACGGCTTATTTTGGCGTGGCGATATCGTTCCTACAACCACAACTTACGGCAACGAGAGCTATAGCGGCACGGTGATTGCAGGTGGGGTGAATTTGACTTACAGCGGCACAACAGTGATAGATCGCAGCAAGCGCTCGGATTGTGCCGCAGCACCTAATTGCACCTATGCCGAAGAAATGACCAACTTTGCAAACTGGTATGCCTACTACAGTACGCGGATGCAAATGATGAAGTCATCGGCGGGACACGCATTTTCGGCGTTGGATAATCGTTACCGTGTCGGTTTTGTCACCATTAACGAAAGTTCGAATAAATATTTGCCAGTTGCAAAGTTCGATGCGACGCAAAAGACCAATTGGTACAGTAAATTTTATGCCGTGAATCCGGGCAGTAGCACGCCCCTGCGTGAAGCAATGGCTCATGCGGGACGATATTTTGCAGGGAAAAAGCCAGGCATATTCACGGATGATCCTATGGAATATGCCTGCCAGCAAAATTTCGAGTTGATTACCACAGATGGCTATTGGAACGGCACTGATTCTAATGTCAAAGAACTTGATGGCTCAACTACCATGCGAAACTACGACAACATTGATTCAGGCGCATCAAAACGGTCCGACGGTGCCTATGACGGAGCAGTATCTGGCGCATCAAATTCCCTTTCTGACGTGGCAATGTACTACTACAAGACAGATTTACGTAATAGCGCCCTTGGCAATTGCACCGGTGTGCTGGGTGGTGACGTGTGTAACGATATCGTACCGATGACAAGCAAGGACACGGCTGCTGGACTCGCTGGCACGCAACATATGACAACCTTCTCACTTGGCCTGGCAGATGGCTTAATGACTTACCGGTCAGATTACGAAAATGCCATTACCGGAGATTTTTCAAAGATTAAATCTGCTGCAACAGGTTGTGCATTTTCAGGTAGCGGCATATGTAACTGGCCTTTGCCTGTACATGATTCGCAAACCGCACTGGATGACTTGTGGCACGCAGCCGTCAATGGGCGGGGGACTTATTACAACGCGCGTGACCCGGCTTCATTGTCTGCGGGTTTGTCCGGCGCATTATCTGGCATTAATGTACGACTGGCAGCGGCAGCGGCCTCGGCTACTAGCAGCCCAAATATCACCCAAGCAGATCGATCAATATTCAGCTCGACTTATCGCACGACCAAATGGGATGGTGAGGTCACCGCACAGTTAATCAATGCGACCACAGGTATCGTTGAGCCCACCATTCTCTGGTCAGCTCAAACACAGCTCGATACGCTGATTCACGCAGATTCTTCTGCAACGATTTCATCACGTCACATCTATACGTTCGATAACAGCAATACAAACGGGAACAATTTAAAGGATTTCCTTTACGCCAGTCTAACAGCAGCTGAGCAAGCCTATTTTGATAATAAATGCAGTTTTACCTTATTGTCACAATGCACCTCGGCAACGCTCTCGTCGTCTCAAATCGCCAACGGCAACAGCGGATATAACTTGGTTAATTACTTACGCGGCAATCAATCGTATGAAGCGTCAGATGTTTTTCGCGCGCGCGACCACCTGCTGGGTGACACGGTCAACGCCAAGCCCGCTTACGTAAAATTTCCACAATATAGCTTCAACGACACGGGATATAACGCATTCAAATCCACTCAGACGGCACTACCACGCCAGGGCGCACTATATATGGGTTCAAACGATGGAATGTTGCACGCATTTAATTCCGACACCGGCGCCGAAATGTGGGCTTATCTACCAAAAATCGTGATGCCCAACCTCTATAAATTAGCCGAAGCAAGTTACGCCACGCTTCATCAATATTATGTAGATGGTTCTCCTGAAACAATGGATATATATGATTCCTCGCTGAATCAGTGGCGCACAATATTAGTCGGAGGTCTAGGTTTCGGCGGTCGTGGCTATTACGCATTGGATGTAACTGACCCAGCTAATCCGATTGCATTGTGGGAAATATGCTCAGACAGTACGTTATGTGCAATTTCCGACACGGAAATGGGCTATAGCTACGGCAATCCTGTGATTACCAAACGCAGCACCGATCAAAAATGGGTCGTGTTATTATCATCCGGCTACAACAACAATGCCTCTCCATCCTCAGCTGCAGGTACGCTATTTGTGCTGGATGCACTAACCGGTACGGTACTGAACAAAACGACTACTGGTCCGACTACCAACCCTCCCAGTGGCCTTGCGAAACTTAGCCCATGGATAGACAGCTTAGCCACCAATTTTACAGCACGATTCATCTATGGCGGCGATCTTAATGGGGATATTTGGCGTTTTGACTTGGGGGCCGTAGGCGTTTCGACCACTCCCACCGCAACAAAAATTGCTTCTTTAAAAGATGGCTCAGGCGTAGCCCAGTCAGTCACAACGCGCCTTGAGTTAGGCGATCCTCGTAACAACGCCCCAAATACGCTGGGTGGAACGGGCAATCCCGTTTTGTATGCAGCGACAGGTCGATATCTTGGCACAACAGACTTATCTAATCTTCAAATACAGTCCGTTTACGGCATCAAAGACGATCTCTCCAAAGCGGGCACGGCAGCCTATATCGGTAACCCGCGCACGCCCAATACCGGATTTTCGAATTTTGTTCAGCAAAATTTGAACTTTGTTACCGCAACTACACGCACAACCAGTCAATATTCCGTCGATTGGTCAGTCAACTCAGGTTGGTACGCAGATTTCTTAGTAAATGACCCCGTTACTAATCTGCCTATTTCGCCGGGAGAGCGAGTGAATATCGACCCGCAGCTAGTTTCCGGTTCTCTGATCGTAGTAACGAATGTGCCAGAATCGAGCGCATGCACAATTGGAGGAACCAGTTGGCTCTATAGTTTTAACTTTCTGACAGGACAAAATGTTTCTTCGGCTGTAGATCAAATTGTTGGTAGAAAACTACCTGGCAATGCCATAACAGTAGGGATAGTCGTCGGTAGATTACCTTCAGGCACTCTTAAGGCATGGGTAACTGATGCGAGCGGCAATAAAACGGCAGTTGACCCAGACACTAAAGGCAGTGGCGCGACAAGACGCACCTCATGGCGAGAACTGAGGACTCAATAAGGTGATATCAGGATGTAATGGGTGCTTACGCACAGGTGGGGGGTTGGGCCACGACTGCTCACCCGCGTAGATCAGGAAGGCAGCACCCAACGTCGGCAGTAAAGCCCAAGCGCCTGGGAATAGAAAGTGTTTTTGTACAACCGTTGCCGCAAAAACAATCAATGCCAGTCAGAGCCAGGCCAGCCAAGTGCGTTGCAATCCGTCAAGTGCATACCGGTTTGAAATTACATGCGCGACTGCAGCGCCTATCGCCAACTCCCAAAAACGGGTGAGGGGCGAATAAAAATCAGCCACGGGGTCGTGTTGAACAACGACGATGCTGTAGATGAGCGATGCGTCCAGTACCAGCAGAAATCCAACTGCAAAAAAACGCGTATTTCGCCAGAAAAAGGCCAGTAATATGGGCCATACAATATAAAACTGCTCTTCGATCCCCAATGACCACAGGTGAAGCAAGGGTTTGGTATCGGCTGCATTGTCGAAATAGCCAGCCTCTTTCCAGAAGACAAGATTGGACACAAACAGCGTGCATGCCCTGACGTGCGTTGCTAATTGTTCATATTCGGCAGGGGAGAGGATGACCCAGCCCGCCAATAGGCAGAAAAACATCACTAGACTTAATGCGGGGAATATCCGACGCACCCGACGTGCATAAAATACCTTGATGCTATATGTGCCGGCGGCCAACTCCTCCTAGATATGTTTCGAGATCAGGTAGCCGGAAATAACAAAAAATATATCTACCCCGACAAAACCGCCTTGCAGCAGGGATGGAAAAGCGTGAAAAAGGAGCACGGCTAATACTGCGATCGCTCTTAACCCATCAATATCCGGCCGGTAATCCTTCGCACTAGCTGTACCTGAGCGGGTATCTGGCTCATTGCGAGCACTGAAAAAGTGATTTTTAATGATTTCGCGAAATTGCATGTCTGGCCAGAGGTTGGCTACAAGCTAAATTTTTGGATTGCGACACTTTAAGTTCACAATGCGAAGACGTACGCCAACACATCAGGCACGGTACAATGGGCGCTGAATGAGTATCGCAATTTTTACTCGGTTTTCGATTATACCGGTTTTGGAATTTATGACTGCAATGCCCGAAAAAAAGCTCAACATACTTCATGTGGTACGTCGCTATGGCCCGGTGGGAGGAATGGAGCGCTATGTGTGGGAAGTGACACGCGAGTTACGCGATCTAGGCCATCAGGTGGAAGTGCTATGCGAGGTGTGTCTAGCTGATAAACCGGAGGGTATCGTTGTCCATGAACTGGGCACCATAGCGCCGCGTCCTCGCTGGCTGGCATTGTTAAGATTTGGCAATCGGGTTGCCAACTGGTTAAAAACCAACCCGCATGGCGATTTCCTGATACACAGCCACGAACGCCTATCCTCACATCACATCACTACGTTCCATGGCCCGCCCTTCGCCACAATTTTTGAACGATCCTGGTGGCGCCTGATTTCACTGCGCGTTGCAATGCAGTTATTTCTCGAAAAACGGGAGCTAGTCCGCGCGCAATATATCGTGCCTAATTCAGAATTTATAAAAAAACAACTCAGCCATTACTACCCTGAAATTACTATAAAACTCACTACTCCTATCGTGCCGGGGGTGGTCAGCGGAAAAATACGCAACGCAACAACAGTGCCATCCGACGGCGGCACCATTGGATTTGTCGGCAAAGAGTGGAAGCGCAAAGGACTGCCATTTGCAGTGAATATCATTAAAGAGCTGCGTTGCCATAGGCCGCATCTTAAATTTCGTGTCGTCGGCCCCGCCATCCCTGATATAAAGCACCTGTTTAGTGATGAAAAAAATGATCAGCTACTGGGCTGGAGTGAGGCCGCTCACTATGCAGAATTCGATGTGTTGCTACACCCTGCCAAAGCCGAACCTTACGGCATGGTCATCTCGGAAGCCATGGCAGCATGTGTGCCGGTCGTTATTTCTGATGTATGTGGCGCTGCGCCACAGGTACTGCCGGAAGCCGGAACGGTGTTGTCATTAGATGCAGGCGTCGACGTCTGGGTTGACGCGGTGGAGCAACAATTATCCCGACGTTCCCCAGCACCTCAATTTGTACGTAGTTGGCGAGAAGTCGCACAAGACTATGAGCAGGTATACTACAGCGTAAATTTGTAATCCTTATCCCAGAATCGTTAGCTGACACACACGACTGAACACGCCGACTTGAAATGAACCCAACCGATATTTTGCCCGCCATCATATGCGTAAGCTTGGCCATACTCACTATTTTTGCCTTGACGCATTTAATCCAGATGGAAACAGCGAGCGTCGCAAATCGATTCGCCTCCATCGATGGGTTGCGTGGATTTTTAGCCTTTTGTGTCTTTCTGCACCACGCCTGCATTTGGTATTTTTATTTAAATACCGGCGCATGGGCCGCGCCACCATCGAGCCTCTATGCTTATTTCGGAACCGGCAGTGTCATGCTGTTCTTTATGGTCACCGCATTCCTTTTTTCTTCCAAGCTGATAGAAGGAAAAACTAAGGGCATCGACTGGTGCAAACTATTTACCTCGCGATTGCTGCGTATCGTCCCGCTATACCTGTTCGCGGTTTTACTAGTGTTTCTAATAGTAGTTTTCATGACTCATGGCGAGTTAAAGGTATCGCCCTTCACGCTAATCAACAACATGCTCAAATGGCTGCGATTCTGGTCGCCGGGTATGCCGCCACTCAATGGGGTCGGCGACACCAGTCTGATCGTTGCCGCTGTATTTTGGACGCTTCCATTTGAGTGGGGCTTTTATTTTTCGCTGCCCTTGTTGGCGATTATGCTAAGCATCAGGCCACGTCCACCGATTCAATATTTGGCGTTAACTTTATTAGGAATACACATCCTCATGAAGGACTGGCATCAACTCATTCCTTTCGCATCGGGGATTGCCACTGCATACCTGCATCGCATCGAGTCCGTCAGAAATTTTGCCTCCAGAAAAATTTCATCGGCTTTAATCATTTTATTTTTATCGCTCGCGGTTATATATTTCCCCAACCCGCGTGAGGCGGGTGCCCAAATTTTGTTGTTTGGCACCTTTGTTCTGATTGCCTGCGGAAATGATTTATTCGGAATATTGACGAATAAACTATCCAGAATACTAGGAGAAATGTCGTACAGCGTGTACTTGCTGCACGGTATGGTTTTATTTGTTACATTTAATTTTGTTATCGGAATTGCTGCGGCAAAAAATTTAACATCAGAGCAGTTTTGGCTGGCCATTTTCTGCCTATGTCCGGTATTGATCGTCATATGCCACACCACTTATCGAACGATCGAACACCCGTTCATTTTAAAAACGGCCAGATTAACCGCCTGGTTCCATGGATTTTCAAAAAATAAACCGCAATAGCCTACATCATTACGCGCTCAACTTTTGATAGCTCCGCCGCTAACGAGCACACAGGTATTGTCCGTTTTGGTTGAGCGGTGTAATTGCCGTTGCATGTTATTATCATCACTATGAAATCTCAGCCCGACTCTCTCTTCCGCTTCTTATTTGAACATGCACCGATCCGCGGCGAACGCGTACATCTGGACGAATCATGGCGCAGTGTGCTCGACCGCCACGATTACCCGCCACTGCTGCGTAAACTGGTGGGAGAGCTGACTGCTGCCGCGGTGCTGCTGGCAGCCACACTCAAGCTGGACGGATCGCTCCTGTTGCAAATACAGGGCACGGGACCGATCAAATTGCTGGTGGTGGAATGTGGCGGCGACCTGAAGTTGCGCGCAACTGCAAAATGGGAAGGCCAATTACAGGGTAGTTTGTCCGAACTGCTCGGGGACGGGCGCTTTGTCATCACGCTCATCCAGAAGGATGGCAAACCTGCCTATCAGGGTATCGTGGAACTGGAAGGGGAGAGTATTGCAGAGATTTTGCAAAACTACATGTCCCACTCCGAACAACTGGACACGCGGATGTGGCTGGCAGTTGACGAGCATTCAGCCTCAGGCATGCTGTTGCAAAAACTGCCCGATCAGACGGAGGAGGACGTTGACGCATGGTCGCGATTTACCCAGCTGGCGAATACCCTAAAAGAGGATGAGCTGATGCAGCTGCCTACGCATGCATTGCTGTACAGCCTATTCCACGAAGAAGAAGTGCGCTTATTTGAGGCGCAGCCGGTTGTTTTTAGCTGCTCCTGTTCCCGCGACAATGTCGCACAGATGCTGCGAATGCTGGGCACCGAAGAAGTGGATGCGATCCTGACTGAACGCACAACCATCGAGGTGCATTGCGAGTTCTGCAATCACCGCTACGAATTCGACAAGGTCGATGCGGCACAGATTTTTTCAGCGATTCCGCCTGTCGTGGCGAGTCCAATGCGCCATTAGCACCTTTGCGCCGTTTTGGCATAAAGCATTCCTTGTAACGAAAGTTTTTGCATACCATGCCCGGCATGACAAACTGTTGTGACAAAAATGGACGACGAACACTTTAAAATCGCGATTATAGGTGCCGGCCCGGCCGGGATGTCTGCTGCCACGCGCGCAGCAGAACTCGGCGTCTCCCATATTCTGCTGGAGGCGTCCCCCCATATTGCCAATACAATCAATCGGTTCCAGAAGGGCAAGCTGGTGATGTCCGAGCCTGCGTTGCTGCCACTGCGCAGCACGATGAGTTTTGCAGCGGGCCTGCGCGAGGACATCCTGCATACCTGGCAGGCGGAAATCATCAAGCATCGCGTCAATCTCAAGACCAAAGCTGCTGTGTCATCCATCTCAGGCACGCGCGGCGCGTTTCAAATTACGCTGGCATCAGGGCAAAACATTGAAGCCGAGTTTATCGTGCTGGCCATCGGCATTCAAGGCAACATCCGCAAACTGGATGTGCCGGGTGAGGATTTACCCAACATACAATATCAGGTAGATGACCCAGGGAAATTCATCAATGAAACCATCGTGGTGGTCGGCGCAGGCGATGCCGGGGTTGAAAACGCACTGGCGCTCGCCACACAAAATCATGTCATTCTGATTAATCGCCAGGAAGAGTTTAGTCAGTGCAATGCCGCCAACTTCGACAAGCTGATGCTGGAAGTGACAGCAGGCAGAATAGAGACTCGCGTCAGCACCCGCATCGAGCGCATCTATCCCGGCACCGAATCCGGATTCCCGCTGGTGCTGGTGGCGCATAGTGCGCATGGGCTGGAACATACCAACTGTCATCGCATCATTGCCCGACTCGGCGCTACCCCTCCGCGCCAGCTGGTGGAGAGCTTTGGCGTCCATTTTCCCGGCTGCGACCCCACGGCCGTGCCGCAGCTATCGGAGCAGTACGAGTCGGACGTGCCAGGCTTATACATCGTCGGCGCACTGGCCGGCCACCCGCTGATCAAACCGGCGATGAATCAAGGTTATGAGGTCATCGAGTACATCGAGGGAAATCCTCTGGCGCCCGCAGATGAACTGCTGCTGCAAAAAAAGTTTTTTGGCGTGCCCGGCATCCAGTCGGTAAAGGACGGCATCGCGCTGGTTCAGCAAACCCTGCCGCTATTTGCCTCGCTGACCACCTTGCAGCTGCGGGAATTTATGCTCGACAGCGCTGTTCATGTCGTTCCTAAAGGCGAAACTATTTTCAAGCGCGATGACTATTGCAGCGATTTTTATTCGATTCTGTCAGGCAGCGTTACGATTAAATCCTCACACGCTAACAGCGAAACCGGTTCTTTTCTGATTGGGAAGGGCAATTTTTTCGGTGAAGTGGCGCTGCTCACGGGGCGACGTCGCTCGGGAACAGCAATTGCAGGGGAGGGCTGCGTGCTTGTTGAAACACCACGCCATTCGATGCTCAAATTGCTGCACTCCATGCCGGAAGTCAATCGCAGGCTCGATGACGTGGCAATCAGGCGAGAGGTACAAAACTCGCTGGACTCGTCGCTGCCCGACCATGAGTTTGAGCACCTGGTCAAGCATGCTCGATTTATCAATTATGCCGTGGGCGAGACGCTCTTTTGCGAGGGTGACAAGGTCGACGGCTTGTATCTGATCCGGCGCGGATCGGTCACCATATCGAGGAAAATTTCCGGCAACGAGGTGGTGCTGGCCTATGTGTCAGCCGGCAACTATGTCGGCGAAATGGCGCTGTTATCCAACACCCCGCGTGTTGCAACTGTGCGCGCGGCCTCACCCACCGATGTCATTCTGCTCGATGCCGAACACGTCAGGGCGGTCATCGAGCGAAATACATCTTTGCGCAGCAAGCTCGACGCCAGTTATCTGGAACGGATTACCGTCGATGCACTGCCGACAGATGAAGCCTTCTCATTTAGCCGGCTGGTCAACTTCCTGATGAAAAACGGCGTCGGCGAGGCCACCGATGTGCTGCTGATCGATTATGATCGCTGCATCCACTGCAATGACTGCGAAAGTGCCTGTGCCGCAGCGCACGACGGCGTTTCGCAGTTAAATCGTGAGGCGGGCGCCACACATGCGCAAATTCACCTACCGGTCTCCTGCCGTCATTGCGAGCATCCTCACTGCATGAAGGATTGCCCGCCCAATGCAATACAACGCGCGGTGAACGGGGAAGTGTATATCGCAGACAGTTGCATCGGCTGCGGAAATTGTCAGAAAAACTGCCCTTACGGCGTCATTCAGATGACTACGTCCGGCCAATATCAACCGTCGAATTTCTGGCAGGCCTTACTCAAAAACGCAACACCCGCTCAAAAACCCGCCACGTTAGGCCCAGCTCAAAAAGCCGTCAAGTGTGACCTGTGTCAGGGAATCGACAACGGGCCGCTTTGTGTTAACGCGTGCCCGACAGGGGCTGCTTTCCGAATCAACCCGGAAGGATTCTTTCAGAAAGTAGGCCGAGAAGTTGACCTTGCAGAACGGATGGCCTCATGAAAATCGCGCGCTATCCGGGCTTGCTGAATTTCATGAATTACCGCTACCCGATCAGGTTCAGCGTACTTGTGGTGACGGCCCTCGCAACGTATCTGTTAGCGCCCATTGGCAGCGAGACCTATGGCGGCTCATGGGTCGGTTACCTGCTAGGCATCGTGTCGGCACTGATCGTGTTGATGCTGATCTGGTATGGTATTGCCAAGCGGCATCTGCCCCGTCACCGTGCGACAAAACCCGGCAAGCGCACCTTACGTCACCGCGCTGATCTGTGGCGAAGCACACAACAAGGCCGGTTATCCCTGCACATCAATCTCGGGGGATCGCTGATCGTCTTTGCGACACTCCACACAGGATTTCAGTTCGGCTGGAATATCCACACCCTGTCCTACGTACTCATGCTGATGACCATTTTGAGCGGCTTTTACGGCCTGTATGCCTATCTGAGACTGCCTCGCCTGCTCACGCGAAACGCATGCGGCGCAACTTTAGATGAACTACGCCATGAAATCAGTAAACAGGATGAATTAGCGCGCGCCCACGCACTCGGCCTGTCAGACGAAATGAACCTGCTAATACGCAAGGCTCGTCTGGAAACACGGCTGGGCGGCAATCTGGTGCAACAACTGAGCGGCCGTCAAATCAACTGTCCGACCACCTCGGCGGTCCGCCAGATCTTAAAAATAGGTTCTAGAAACATTGAGAACGAGGAGCGCGGACTGCTGCGCGATCTATACTCCGTCTTATTGTGCAAAGAGAGTCTTGTGCTGCGCGCGCGACGCGACATCATGCTCAAGGCGAGAATGAAAATCTGGTTGTATCTGCACGTGCCGCTGTCTATCGCCTTGCTGGCGGCGCTGCTCGCGCATATCCTGTCCATCCTGTTTTTCTGGTAGCGGACATGATCTATTGCCTGTTAATCCGACTCTCGCACAATCGCATGGGGGCGGTTGCGCGCAAGGAAAGCATCCTCAGCGGGGACTCCATCCGGATTGGTCGTGGCGTGCCCTGCCAGTTGCGCTTGCACGACACGCGCGTCGCCCTGCTCCATGCCACGCTGAAACACTCCAAGGACGGCGCGCTGCACATCGGCGCCGATGGTCTGGAAAGCATCAAAATCAACGGCGTTACCCAGAAAAATGCCGATCTCAATCCCGGTGACAGAATTGAGATCGGTCCCTATTTGCTGATTGTCGACCCGGCCTCCAAGGGACCCTATCTGTCATTGACGGCAGAATTGACACAGCCAACCGTTGAACAGGTAAGCTGCCCACCGCTCAATCTGGATGCGCTGGAAATCAATAAGCTCAAAATAGGGATGATGCTGGCCGCCTGCATTCTGTTTTTGTTCATACTGCTGCCGCTGCTGCCCGCCTTCTCGCCTGCGCTGGACAAGGCGCAGTCTTCGCTACCCGTCACCCTACGGGATTCGTGGAATCCCGGTCATATGTCGAGCGGACATCGCGCACTCGAAAAGCAATGCTCCGTCTGTCACCAGCAGGGGTTTCGTGCCGTGCCGGATAAGGCCTGCAAGGCCTGCCACAAGAATTCTGAAAAACATACTTCCAACGATGCGCAGCACGGAGTACTGTTCAAGACTTTGCACTGCACGGAATGTCACAGGGATCACAAGGCAGCGGCCGGACTGATGCCTTATGATTCGGCGCGTTGCATCGCCTGTCACGGCGATATTAAAGCGCGCAGCGCGAAAGCGAATATCCCCAATGTGCATGAATTCACTCGGGATCATCCGCCATTCCGCATCACCTTGCGCGGCGAGCGGCCGCTCAAAGTGCAGCCCACTCCATCGCTGCGGGAGGCCCCTGGGCTGAAGTTCTCGCATCAGGTGCATCTGGACAAGCGCGGCATCAAAAGTCCTGAAGGCGATACGGTTCTGAACTGCGCGGATTGCCATCGTCCCGACAAGGGAGGCTTTAAGCCCATCACGATGAAACAAAGTTGCCAGCAGTCAGGCTGTCACGAACTGTATTATGCAGAACCGGCTGATGGCACCGTGCCGCACGGCTCGGAGCTTGAGGCGATGAACAAATTGCGCGAATTTTTCGTCCATTGGCTGGCGGCGTCAGCGGAAAACAGGGCGTCTTGCGGCGCGGATGCGGGCAATCAACTCGAATTGGCACTCGCGTGCGCCGACGATCTGGCAAGAAAAAATGCCGCCACCTCGCTGTTCGACAAGAAGGACGGATGCGGTGAATGCCATGAAATCATCGCAAAACCCGAGAATACCGAGGTTCCATGGAAAATTTCGCCGCTGCACATTAACTTGAAATGGTACAAAAATGCCGTTTTCCCGCATGAAAAACACACGTCCACGGAATGCCGCTCGTGCCACGACAAGGCGAATTCAAAATCCAGCGCAGACCTTGCAATGCCGCCGATTGAAAAGTGCCGTGAATGTCATGTGGGCGATCGCACCACCCGGGGCAAAGTCAGCAGCGCCTGCGACAGCTGCCACCAGTTTCATGCAAAATAGCGCCCGCAGAGAGCACGATTTTTAACCTACCGGACACCCTATGTCACGCCATCATCATGTGTATGTCGTTGAACTATCGAAAGACGTGCTCGGCGAAGGAAAATTCAAGAAATGCAATCCGGGCTATCTCACCGGGAAACCCTGCGTTTATGTCGGTATGACAGGGCTGGATCCGGATGTACGCTTCGATAAACACAAGGCGGGTATACAGGCCAACCGGTATGTTCAGCAGTACGGACTGAGGCTGTTACCTGACCTGTATGAAGGGTTCAATCCGATGGGCTATGGCGAGGCATGTGAAACCGAAATTGAAATCGGCATCGATCTGCGCAGCGCAGGTTTCGGTGTGTGGCAGGCTTAAACCCGGCCCTACCGCTTTTCCAGCGCCAGCGTGTATTGCGATTTTAACGATTGATAGAGATTTTCACGGACATCGGCAGCATTGAGATCTGTCATCTCCAGCACGTCGACCAGATATTCATTGTCTTCGCGGCCATGCCATATCTTGAGATAGGAACCGTCCTTATAGCCGTGATCCTGACGAAACACATTCAGCACATTTTTTCCGATATATTGCCCGTACAGCAGCGTCCAGTCCATTCCGCAATCGGCCAGTAGCGATTCAAATAGCGCAAGACTGGTGCGCTTGACGGTAGCTAAGCCGACCAGTAAATCCAGTTTAGCCAGCAGATTCAATTGCGCCAGCACGAAATACTGGTTATCGAACTGAACGGTTTTCTGATGCAGATTTTGCTCCGCCATCATATCGAGGCGGGCGAGTGCGACATTGCCATGTTTTTGCTGCAGGGCGGCGGACAAAATAAAATGCCAGATATCGACCAGTTCCATGCGCAACTGGGCCATGTCGCAATCCTGTTTTTTCCACCACTTCCAGCCGTGATGCTCAATCGCCTCAACCCCTTCAACCTGAATCGCCCGATGCCAGTTGTTGTTAGCGATAACCCAGTCCGTATTGACCTTGCTGTTCATATCGTGCTGCATTTGCAGCATGTCGATCAATTGCGATTCGGTAAGCGTCATTATTCAAGTCAGTATTTACGTCGTGCGCCCATTCTACCAAGACAAGCGGATCATTCAAGTGAGAAAATTGCCAATCACGCCTCTCCTTGGTTATGATGCCGCTGGTCCAGCTATGCTCAACCTCACCACTGCAGCAGAAAACATGCCAAAACGATCAAGATTCCGTCGCAAGATCCTACTGGTTGACGACAGCAAAACCTTCCAAAGCGTATTCAAAGCCACTTTCAACACGGACGCCTGCGAATTGTTTATCTGCTCAACTGGTCAGGAGGCAATTACCCTGATTAGCAGTCGCTACATCGATTTCATTTGTTCGAGCTATTATCTGCCGGACATGGAGGGCATTGAACTGTGTCAGCGCGTACGCCAGCAGACAAAAACTATCGCTAAACCCTTTGTTTTGTTGACCTCGGTTGACAATAATGCGAACAACACTGCACTGCCGGCCGGGGTTACCGATATTTTTCACCGTCAGGATATCCTCCAGCTATTGGCGTTCATCTCGCGCTTTCCTTCATCGCATGCCCGCATGACAGGCCGCATCCTTTATGTCGAAGACAACCGGAGTCAACGCGATGTACTCAAAGCGATCCTTCAGCATCGCGGACTGACCGTGGATAGTTTTGCTTCAGCCGAAGAAGCACTGCAGCATTTCAAGGACCATGACTATGATCTGGTGCTCACCGACATCGTGCTCGATGGCCCGATGAGCGGCCTAGCCTTAGTCAATCAAATTCGCCGTACCACCAGCAGCAAGGGCGACATTCCGATCATCGCAGTCACCGCCTTCGATGACAAAACACGGCGCATCGAACTGTTTAATCTGGGCGTGACAGACTACATTCATAAACCGGTGGTTAAAGAAGAGTTATTTGCGCGCATTAGCTATCTGCTGGAAAACCAGCGCATGGCGCACCGTGTGGAACACGCCCAGCAACAACTGCATGAGAATGAGCTGCGGCAGGCCGAAAAAAAGATCAACGAACTGGCCTTCTTTGACCAACTCACCGGCCTGCCTAACCGGGTGCTTCTGCTGGACAGGCTAAAGCAGGCTATGAGCGCCAGCACCCAGAACCAGTGTCATATTGCGCTGCTCTTGATCGATCTGGACAAATTTAAAACGATCAATGAAACGCTGGGGCACGACATGGGCGATCAGTTGCTCAAACAGGTCGCCAAGCGGCTCAGTCATAGTGTTCGTTCCGGCGATACCGTCGCTCGCCTGGGCGGTGACGAGTTTGTTGTCATGTTGGCTAACCTCAACACCCGCGAAGCGCTGGCCGCCACACAAACTGAAAATATCGGTGAAAAAATTCTAGCAGAGCTCAACCGGACCTACCACTTCGACGCGATCGCTCACCACAGCACGCCGAGTATCGGTGTGACCCTGTTTTGCGGGGAGCAGACAGATGTTGAGAGTCTGTTAAAACAGGCCGAGCTCGCGATGTATAAATCGAAGGAGGCAGGACGCAATGCCCTGCATTTCTTCGATCAGGATATGGAGACCAAGGTTACTCGCTACGCCAATATGGAAAACGATTTGCGTGTAGCGGTTCAACAGCAGCAATTTGTGCTGCATTACCAGCCTCAGGTTGTAGATCAACAGTTAATCGGCGTGGAAGCGCTGGTGCGCTGGCAAAAGGCCGATGGCAGCATGGTGTCGCCCGCCGACTTCATCCCGATGGCGGAGGAGACCGGTTTGATCTTGCCGCTGGGCCTGTGGGTGCTGGAAACAGCCTGCCGGCAACTTGCAGCATGGGCCAGCCAACCTGAACGCGCACACCTGACCATCGCAGTCAACGTCAGTGCGCACCAATTTCGTCAGGCGGACTTTGTCGATCAGGTACTCGAAGTCCTCAAAAATAGCAGTGCCGAACCGCACCGTTTGAAGCTCGAGCTGACTGAAAGCCTGCTGTTAACAGATGTAGAAGAAATCATCGAAAAAATGATCGCGCTGAAATTAACCGGTGTCAGCTTTTCGCTCGATGACTTCGGCACAGGTTATTCGTCGCTGTCTTATCTCAAGAGACTGCCGCTCGATCAGCTGAAAATTGACCAGTCGTTTGTGCGCGACGTGCTGATCGATCCCAATGACGCGGCCATTGCCCGAACGATTATCACACTGGCGCAGAGTCTGGGGCTGGGCGTCATCGCCGAAGGCGTTGAAACGGAGGCGCAAAGAGAGTTTCTGGCAGGGGCTGGCTGCCATGCGTATCAGGGCTATTTATTCAGCAAACCGCTGCATATAGACGACTTTGAAAGCTTCATCCAACGCAGGCATCAATAATTCGCCGCGCACGCTACTTTTCAGCAGGCACTTTGGCAGCGGTACCCAGCACCAGTTTAACGGGTACATCATGCCCGTTCGCTGCCACTTTTTCTCCCGCCAGCACCGATAAACGTTCAACCGGTGCGCCGGCATCCTTTAATGCCGCCAAAGTTGCCTCACCACGGGAGGTCGCCAACGCCAACAGCTGCTTGTCCTCAACCACAACGGTACCGCGCAGTCGCTCGAACAGTACGGCATAAAAATCAGCCCCCTTCATTCCGGCGATTTCCTGTTCGCTCAAAGTGCGTTTTTCGCGGAACAGCCCCGTCAAACCCGACATCATTTTTCCGGCAGTGCTCTGTTCGAGCTTGCCGGGATTTGCCAGCCGGTAACCCTCCTTAACGGCGGCCAGTTCCCCGCCTCCCAGACGATCCGAAAACTGACTCTCCAGCGCCTTCTGAACCTTAGGTTGGTGAACGGCGATCGGCCCCGGATCCTCATCGGCTTCAAGAGGCTGGCCCGCCATCCCCGCGATCGTGCGGCGCAACTGTAAATCCTGAATGGCGACGCGATCCGTGTCGGCATAAACGCCTTGCACTGCCAAGGACAATCCCGGACGCTTGCTTAATACCTCTGCAAGACGCACCAGTTTTTCACGTTCCGGGGGCGTCAGCACAGGGCTGCCGGCTTCAAAAACAATGTTCTCGAATTGATCATTGCCGCCGAACAGCGCACCGAGCGCACGGAAAGGCGCGGTTACAATTTTGCTCAGCACATTGCTGATCGCCTGCCAGATAATGCCGCCATAACTGAACTTGGGATCGTCCAGACTGCCGGATATCGGCAACCCCAGATCAATCCGCCCGTCGGAATCCTGCAAGATGCTCACCGCAAGATCCAAAGGCAAATCGTGCGCTTCCGGACTTTCCACCTTCTCGCCGAGCGTCAGTTTATCCATGACAACCTGATTCTTGCCCTGCAACTGACGCTGCTTAATCTTGTATTCCAGATCAAGAGACAGCTTGCCGGAAGTAATGCGACGTCCGGCAAAAGTGGCCGAGTAGGGCGTAAGACGCGCCATTTCGATGTTTCTGAAGACAACCTTGATATCCGTGAAATCGGTTGGATTCATCAAATCGATTTTACCCACCGCACGCGCGATACCGTATTCATCCACCTGACCATCCAGTACCAGTTGCCCCAAGGCGTCGGGGCGAGTCGAGAGTCCGGTGACAACGCCTTTTAGGTCGTGTATGCGTGTGCCGAAAGGCAGAGCCAGTGAATAATCGGCAAAATCCATCTCACCACGGCTAAAGCGCAACCTATCTAAGTTCACAACAAAGGCCGATGGTTTAGCCGGCGCTGCCGTCGCTGGTGCCGGTTCAGCTGGCTTCAGAATTCGTTTGAAACTGAGCGTTTTATCCTTATTGATGATCAGTTGGGTGTCCAGCCCATCGAGCGTCAGTTCCGAGATATCCAGCTTAGCGGGCGTCACTTCAAATGCGCGGCTGGTCAAAGACTTCCAGACTAAAAATACCGCGCCGCCATCCGCCTCCAGAAGACGCAAATCGCGTAACGCAAAGTTGCCCTTGTAACCCGCACTCTGCGGGGTGTAGCTAACTCGCCCCTCTGTAGAGAGCTGTCCGCTGGCGATTTTCAAGCTGACCGATTGAGCCAAATAGGGTTGTGCCGGTTTCAGGCTCAGATCGGTGAGTTTAAGCTTAATATCTGCACTTGGTAGGCTAGGCGTCACGCTCCCTTCGGCTGAAAAATGCCCGCCTTCGGCAACGTTAAAAGCGGCTATTACGGGGAGCGCCGTCTGCCAGTCATCACTGATGCCACCCGTTGACAGCGAAATATCGCTGGCGGCCAGTTTTGCGGCAGGTTGAACCCCCTGATCATTAAATTCGGCATCAAATCCTGCCAGCTCAAATTTACCCAGCGTGTACCGCCACGGGGTCGCGACCGGCTCAGGTTTAGCGGCGTGCGCACTGACAGGCGGCGACATTGTTTGTAATGCCTGCAGGATATCGATTTTCCCCTGTGCGTTGCGCGCCACGTGAATATGTCCCTCGTTGAGGGCTACCAGGCCGACCGTTGCCTGGCGCTGGCTCAGATTAACCTCAATCGCATCAACAGTCAGATTGCCGAGCGCGAAGGCTTCACGACCCTGCTGCAAATCAAACCGGCTGGCGGAAATGTTCAGACTGTCCAGCAACAAGCGATTCTTCGCCAGATCAAAGCGGCCATCCTTAGCTTCAATCGCCTTGATCGAAACAGCCGGCCCTGCCGGATACGCCAGCTGAAGGCCGGTCAGTTTGGCGTTCATGTGTTCCAGATTGAGCGACAGCGCGCCCTTGTCATATCCTGCGTGATAATCTGCCGACACGCCCGCCACACCGGTTGACAGCTTAACGGGCAGACTGTCCTTGAAATAGCTAGCCAGTTGCGTGAGATTAACCTCACTCACCGCCACATTACCGTCAGCCGTCAGCGTATCTAAGCGCAGCTGCCCCTGCCAGACTAGTTTGGCACCGAAAGACGTCGTGGCCGACAGGCGGAATTTCCCCTGATCACCCGGCAGGGATGAGAACTCATTGAGCTCGAGATCCATAGGCTCGATGCGCGTATTGAAAGCGGGTTTGAGGCGGTTATCGGTAAAATCCACCCGCGTGCCCGATAGCGTAAAGCGGTGTATATCGAATCGGGGCAGCGGCGCATCTGCCACTGGCGGCTCCGGACTTTGCAGCGCAGTGATGAGTCCAGACCAGTTTAATTTACCCTCCGGCAACAACACGGCAGTTGCTTCCAATCCGTCGATTTTAATATTGTCGAAAACAAGCGCACCACGATACAAACTCGCTGCGGAAAGATCGACTATTAATTCGCGAAATGCCAGCAGCGGTTGGCCGTCCGGTTCAGTCAGCCGTACGCCGGACAGTCGCAAACTGAGTTCAAAAGGGTTAAAGCTAGGCGTGTCCATGACTAAATGATGGCCGCTCTTTTCGGTGATATATTTTGCCGCCTGCGCCTTGATGATGTGCGGCAAAGCCAGCCAGCTAAACAGCACGATTCCCAAGAACAGCCCGGAAGAAATTAGCGCTAATGTCTTGCGTGAGGGTAGACGAAAAGTCATGGTGAACCTTGATTGTGCGATGTGCGGCGATTCTAGCGCCTGTCCGGACAATTGCCCAGAGTTTTGTCATCACGCTGTCACACTGCAGCGCTAGTGTGCGCTCCTCAAGACAGATAACGGAAAACGGAAAACGTATGTTAGCCATCCAAACCGCTGAGCGCCCCAACCACCTCTCTCTCCACGTGGATTTTTTGGACGATTTCATGCCGGAACAAACCAAAACGCCGCTGCAGGAAATCATTGCTCAGCGCAAATTGAGCGCTTTATTCCAGCCCATTATTGATCTGAAAAGCGGTGAGTTTTTAGGATTCGAAGGCCTGATACGCGGCCCGGCCGACAGTCCTCTGCACTCGCCGATCAATCTGTTCGGCGCAGCACTGAAGCAAAACTTATCGCTGGAAGTCGAGATGCTGGCGCGCCAAACCGTGCTGGAGGCCTTTTCCCGGCAAAATTTACCAGGCAGCCTGTTCCTCAACATCAGTCCGGACACGCTCACGCATCCCAGTTTCAAAAACGGGCAAACACTCGAATATATGCGGACGCTGAACATTGATCCTGCACGCGTCGTGATGGAAATTACTGAAAATCAGCCCACTTATGATTTTACCGAGATGCGCAACGCGCTATTGCACTATCGGAAAATGGGTTTCAAGACCGCCATCGATGATTTGGGCGAAGGCTTTTCCAGTCTGCGCCTGTGGTCCGAGTTGCGCCCCGAATACATCAAAATCGACATGCACTTCGTGCAGGGCGTCGATCACGATCCGATCAAGCTGCAATTTTTGAAGTCTATTCAGCAGATCGCGGAGAGCTGCGGCACGCGCGTTATTGCCGAAGGGATTGAAACCGAAGGCGAATTGCGCGTGGTCAAGGATATCGGCATTGCGCTGGGCCAAGGCTATTTTATTGCACGCCCCAATCCGACACCGCCTCTGCTGGCCTCTTCCGAAACCAGTCGCATCATCAACTCCAACAATATCGCCATTTTTCCATCGATGGAAATCAGTCATCGTTCGCAGATTACCGCGCAAAAACTGTTGAGTTATGTGGAACCCGTGCAGCCTGACACATCGAATGAGCAGGTGTTCGAACGCTTTTCCAGCAACCCCGCACTGCACATGATCCCTGTGGTAAAAAACGGACTTCCGGTCGGTCTGATCAACCGCTACCAGTTCATCGACAGCTATTCAAAACCCTTTCAGCGCGAATTGTTAGGCAGGAAACCTTGCAACAAATTGATTCAAGCCGAAGCGCCGCTGCTGGTGGAAAAAAACATGCCGATTGAAGAGCTGAGCCATTTTCTGGCAGAAGCGGATAACCGCTATTTCGCCGACGGCTTCATCATCACCGAAAATAACCGTTACATCGGCGTCGCCTCCGGTCAAGACTTGCTGCGCGAATTAACCCGGATGCAGATCGAATCGGCGCGCTATGCCAACCCGTTAAGCATGCTGCCGGGCAATGTCCCCATCAACGAACACATCGAACGTCTGCTCCAGGCCAACACGCCTTTCGTTGCCTGCTATTGCGATCTGGATCACTTCAAACCCTTCAACGATACTTACAGCTACCGCAAGGGCGATGAGATGATCCAGCTCACCGGACGACTGCTGGGCTGGGCGTGCGATCACAAACAGGATTTTATCGGTCACATCGGCGGCGATGACTTCATTCTGTTAATGCAAAGTCGAGATTGGAAAACGCGTTGCGAGCAGGCGCTGCGCTCATTTGAACAGGCCGCTTCCCTTTTGTTCAAAGAAGAACATTTGATTGCCGGCGGCTATACCAGCGAAGGGCGAGACGGACAGATGCATTTTCACCCGCTCACCAGCTTGTCGATCGGCGCGATCAGCGTTTCACCCGGGCAGTTCATCTCTCACCATGAAGTATCTGCGGCGATGAGCTGTGCCAAAAAAATGGCAAAAAGAATTTCAGGCAACAGCCTGTTTATTGAACAACGCAGCCTAGACGGTAAAATCCAGCCATGACATTGCAAGCCCAATTACGCCTGATCGCCCTTATCACGCTGATCAGCCTCTCAGGCGTGGTCATTTTCGCCGTGGTACAACTCTCCTGGCTGCGAAGCAGCTTCGATCAGTATCAGAATCAGCAAGTGTTTTCCGCCAATCTCTCTGCAATCAAGAGCGAAGCACTCTCGATTTCGCGCGCCGATCCGATTTTGCAGGAAACAGGCCAAAAGTTAGCTCAGGCTGACAATAAAATTCGCGAATTGCATCAGGCGACCTTGCTGGTCACCGGCGCCGATATCGATCAAGCACCCTTGATTCATGCACTCTCCGCCTGGGATGCCTATGCTAAGGGGCTGGCACTGGCCGTGCAGATCGCCAGCACGAGTCCTGCTGATGCCGTCACTGCGCAGGACATGCTCTACAATATTCATACAGGCCCGATGATTAACGACATCGACACGCTCATCGCGGCAAACGAATCGAGTCTTGCGTCCGCCAAGCAGTCGATCAATAGCGCCGTTAACCGGATTATCTGGATCATCGTATTGCCGCTATTTTGTTCAGGTGTCGTTATCATCTCGTTTCAGGCGCGCTTTAACCGCTACCTGAAACGACGCGTAGACGATGTCATCAGCGCCATGGATCATCTGATTAACGGCGATTTGACGCACCGGCTGCCCACCAGTCATGCAGATGAAATCGGCGTCATGGCCAGCACCGTCAACTCTTTCATCGCCAGCTTTGAAAGCATATTGCGCGAAGTAAACCTGTCCTCTGATCAGGCATCAAAGGCATCAAGTAAAGTGCTGCTGATGACCCATGCCGTTAGCAGCAATGCACATTCTCAGTCCGAAAAGGCCTCGAATGCCAATGATTCGATTCAGGAACTGCGCAGCATGATTGCGGCTATCGCGGGCAATGCCAATTTCGCCGCCGATGCCGCGAACAAAACGCGCGAGCAGGTCAAAGAGGGCAGCGCAGCGGGCCGTCAGACACTGGAAGCCATTTCGAATCTTGACATCACGATGAACAACTCGGTCACCACCATGGACGGGCTCAATAAGACCCTGCACAAGGTCAACGATATCAGCCAGATGATCAAAGACATCGCGGGGCAAACTAATTTGCTAGCCCTGAATGCGGCCATTGAAGCGGCACGCGCCGGCGAGCATGGTCGGGGATTTGCCGTGGTGGCCGATGAAGTCAGAATATTGTCAGACCGCACTGCCGCCTCGGCCAGAGATATCTCTGTGCTGCTCGATGAAGTTCAGGTTTCAGCCAAAAATGCGGTGGGTGCCATGCAGTCAGCACGCGACACGGCAAAAATCGGCCTGACTCGCGGTCAAAAGACCGATGCGGTGCTCGCTGAAATCGAACATTCCATGCATCTTGTCGCGCAGCGCATGCAGCACATCGCCCAGGCAACCCAGGAGCAATCCACATCCGGCGAACGCATTGCCCACCACATCGCCGAAGTGCACAGCATCAGCAGCAATACCAGCACCGACATTGAAAACACCCGAGATGAAATGGTGGGGTTGGCACGGACTTCTGAGGGTTTGCACCGCAGCGTCTCGCGCTTTCGTATCACTTCCCTCGCGCCAGGCTCGATTGTTGGCGGCATTGAGCTCTTCGTTTGATAACACATGCCAGTGCGCAAAATGATCACGATTTTCCGCGCATCGCGCATGGCAGTGCATCTATGCTATGGCCTGCTCATCGCGCTGATTTTCCCGAAATTTAACGCGATTACAAGGCGCTGTATCCTGCGGCGCTGGTCGGCGGATTTGTTGCATATTCTCAACATCCGAATTGAAATCACCGCAACGGATGCAATAGATAAACTAGCACCCGGCCTCATCGTCAGTAATCACATTTCATGGCTGGATGTGTTCGTGCTCAATTCTGTGATTCCTACGCGCTTTGTTGCGAAATCTGAGGTTAAAAGCTGGCCTGTGATCGGCTGGTTGTGTACCCGTTCGCAAACGCTGTTCATCGAGCGGGGCCGTGCACGCGACGCTGCGCGCCTCAATACACATATCTTCGATTTGCTGCAAAGTGGCGAATCTCTAGCTGTTTTTCCAGAAGGAACCTCGACCGATGGCCGTCATGTTGCGGACTTTCATGCGTCGCTGTTGCAACCGGCCATCGATGCGGCGGCAAACGTATATCCGCTCGCCCTGCGCTATCAGGACGCGCAAGGTGCTCACAGTCTGGCACCGGCCTATATCGGCGAAATAACCTTTGCCACCTCGCTCTGGAACATCCTCATGTGCCGCAATCTGCACGCACATCTGACGGTGACGTCAACCCTCTGCGCATCCGATTTTGAGCGTCGCGCACTGACCTCGAAGGCACGGCAACAGATATGCGCAGCGCTCGCTCGAATGCACGCAGTTCATCACGCGCCTGAATTCGCACAGGCCTCGCCCGATGAAAATCTCAAAGCGATGTACAGCATGCTGCTTCCGATGCCCGACAGGCACGAGCGGAGTGATGCGATTCCCCACTCGCGTTAATTTAATTTTTAAATTTGCGAAATGCTGTCACGCCTGTAATGTATAAACATTTACCGAGGCAACACAAATTTTGCCGGGGTATTATAAACGCCCCTGTGTGCTCAAGAGATTTCGTGGAGGCGTTAGGTGAATCGTCGAAGCAGCAACGGACTCGTCGAAGCTACAGCCGATTCGTCGGGGCTTTAAGAACTTCCTCGGGGGCTTTAGCCGAATCGTCGAGGCAGCAACGGACTCGACGAGGCCACAGCCGATTCATCGGCGCATTAAAAACTTAGCCGGATTTCCACAATCTTCTCCGTGGAATCCCCAGCAGTGCCGTGGATTCACAATCAGTGCCGTGGACTTACAATCAGCATCGTGGGGTCACACTTCAAGAATATTCCTAGTCACGATCATCAAATATTGCCTTTAAAATCATCATTGCCCGATATACAGAGCAAAGCAGACACATTAAAGTCCACCCTAGCAGCCAAACAATTTCGTTAAGGAGACTTGTAATGATCAATCAAGGTTATTTTCCCCATAGTGAAGCCGAAAGCATTTCCTGGATTGTTCATTTTTGCGACAAACTGCCTGTACAGGGGCCGATTGTAGGCATCAGCGAAGAAGAGATCACAATGGCCATATCAGAGCTGATGCATTATGTCTGGCTGGTACAAAACTGGTATATCAGCACGCAACAATTTGCACTGGAAGCGACCGAACACAAGCTGAGCATGGCGATGGATGAATCCGCCGGCACGCCGCCTTTACCGGTGCCGGTCGTTTTTGACAATCCGCCGCCACCCTTTCCAGCTGGTATCCTTGCCCGCCTGTTCAAGCTGGTGAAACGCATCAAAAATAGCAACAACTACACCGAGTCGATCGGGCAGGATCTTGGTTTGATCGGCATCAACAAGATAGACACGCATGTTTATCCGCAAACTAACTTAATAATTAAACGCGATGCGAGCGGAGAATTGGTTGAGATTGCATTTAAAAAATATCACCATCCCGCCGTTTTAATCGAAACCCGACGCAATAGCGGCAATTGGGAATATTTAGGCGTTGCGTTGATCTCCCCCTGGCTGGACAATCGTCCATTGCAAACCCCCTTAATTCCTGAGGTTCGAGAATACCGTTTATGCTGGTATGAGAATAATAAGATCAGCGGTGACTTCAGCCCGGTACAAAGAATAACAGTAGGGCATTAACAGCGCCTTTCTTTTTCTTGCTCATGCCGGATACTGCACCTGATACAGTATCCGGCACTAACCGCGACAGCCGGTTATCCGTTTAAACCGACTATATTTTTTGATTTGCCCCGCTGGAAAACGCGGATCGGTTTGACTATCAGCTTTCGTGCAAGAAGTTTTCAATCATGATCATCCGATAACGAGACAAACTAGACCATAAAGATATAGCAAATAAACGACTGCTGTGCTGCTGGCAACAGACCAACAATCTAAGGGGTGTTAGCAAGTTTAAATTCCTGTTGACAACCAAAAATGCCGAGGTTTGATTCTTTACTTCAGAAGCAATGTTGGTAGCTCGATGTGCGTAAAAGCGTTGTGACAGCCCTGACGCGCTCCAAGTATTCATGGCGCTGCGAACCCGCCCTAATCGGAACTTGCGCATCCACACGCAGTATCAACCAGCTTCGCCAGCCCGTTCGGTTAGCTAAAAATCTAGGGTAATAATTCCCAGCCTACGTCAATCTTTAGCTTCTCAATTTCAGTTATTAATTATCTCGGCAACGATAATTTGACGAATCAAATTGAAGGCTGACAGTACCATAATTTACATAATTTTTCGTGCTTAATCTCTGTTTATACGTTTACTTAAGCGCCTCAATTACTGCTGGATCATTCAGCAATGATGCTAGTTTTTTCTTATATGCCTCTGGAACAGCTTTTTTTGCAAAACCTCCTGGATTCATAAGGCTTTTTCCTAGATCATCCCCACCATTAAATTTTTTCTCTGCGATTATTGTTCCTTGATTATCCATGATAACTAACGAAATGTCATAAGTAAGGCCTGTACTCATATAGGTATCTGAGTACCATTCGCTGATGGTCAGAAACATCAGACGCTTTGCATTCGTTGCCTTAAGTTTGGAAGTAATCTGCACTTGCAGCTCATTTGGATCAACCATAACAGGATGGCATGAAAACCCTTTTATTACCAAAGATGAGCAGATAACGGAAGCCATATCATCGGCTAAAGGCTTTCCACTTTCTGTAAGAACATTGAAAGCATTTCCATAGCCACCACGGAAAGTACCAACGTATGTACTAGCGTATTCCTTGTTTTTTACATAAGATCGACTATCTTGTGATGCTATCGCAACCAAGATATTGCCAGAAGCATTTAGTTCAAGTTTTGCATTGTTGTAATCAATCTTCTGACCTACTGCACAGCCGCCTAATATTGAACACAATACCAAAATAAAAATGCTTCTAAAAACCGTATTATTCATAGCTATCTCCTTTTATTAAATATTTAACTCAGACTATAATTATTATACACTGCATGTAAGAAAGGAAATATTCCCTCAGAAAAATAAGCTCAATGTAAAGTTAATCTGCGTTAATGCACAATTTAAAGATAATTAATTGGTGGTTATTTTTCAGATTTATTTTTCGCCATAATAAGCGCTATGAGAGTTAACGCAAAACGTAAAATTTTCCATACTAATTCTTAAATTATATGCAGAAATATTCCATACATCACAACAATTAACCTACCAATCTTCCTTGCTAATGTATGAAGTTTCTTTCGTTCTCTAAGCATTGATTCAATCTACCCACATTACCGCTAGTATGAGGCTTTGTAGCAATGA
>JBAXJT010000018.1:0-42756 GCA_037137715.1 Nitrosomonadales bacterium | reverse complement strand
AGCTCACCACCTAAATTCACTTACAAAAGTTGCACTTCAGAGTTGAATCCGCCACCGTTTTATCAATTCACTGAGCAGGCTTGAGAAAAATAGCAGTATAACCTTACGTTATACTTACCAGAAAATCGGTGTTGTGGGTCCTAACGGTTTTTAAACCGGCATTACTTCAGTGCCCCGTTGACCTTGGTCAATTCCGCCTCGCCCAGCGAACCGACTGCGGCTTTCAGGCGCAGTTGGCTTAGGAGGTAGTTGTATTCGGCCTGATACAGATCCCGGCGGGTCGAGTAGAGCTGCTGCTGGGCGTTGAGCACATCGAGATTGGTACGAACGCCCACTTCCTGCCCCAGACGGCTGGCCTCCAGCACGCTCTCACTGGAGGTGAGCGCCTGTTGCAGCGCTTGAACCTGCGCGATACCGCTCACGACACCCAAATACGCCTGACGGGTTTGCGATGAGACGCTGCGGCGCGCATTTTCCAGTTCCTGCCGCGCCCGTTCGCTGTTTGCATTCGCCTCACGCCACTTCGAGTTGGTCGCTCCGCCCTGAAAGATCGGCAGATTCAGCTGCACGCCGACGCTCTTATTGGTGCTGTCGCTGCCGACGCCAAAAGTGCTGCCGTTAGCGTAGTTTTTAGAATAGTTCGCCACCAGATCCATCGTCGGATAATGACCGCCGCGATTTCTCGCCACTTCTTTTTCGGCAAGCTGTGCGCCGGCCTGCGCGATAGCAATCTGAGGGCTATTAATCTGTGCATCCCCCACCCATTTTTCCATATCGGTAGGTTGCGGCGCATCAAGACTGAACTGTTTGCCCAAAGATTTGAGTTCATTCGGCTGTGCATTGATCAGCTGCTGCAACGCGCTGCGCTTGATTTCCAGATTGTTCTGCGCGGCAATTTGTTGCGAGGAAGTCAGATCAAAACGCGCCTGCGCTTCATGAGTATCAGTGATGGTCGCGCTGCCGACTTCGAAATTGCGTTTGGCCTGCGCCAGCTGCTCGGAGATCGCCGTCTTTTGCGCCTCGGCCAGCTGCACGCTGTCCTGCGCGATCAACACATCGAAGTAGGCTTGAGCGGTGCGCAGCAGCAAATCCTGCTCAGCCACCCGAAATTGCGCCTCGCTTTGTGCGACCTGAAGCTCGGATTCACTGTAAGCCAGCCAGTTTTGCTGACGGAGCAGCGGCTGCACCAGCGTCACGCCATAACCATGAGTGTTGTAGCGCTGATTACCGCCGGGAAACAAGGTCGCCCCCTTGTACTGCGTTGTTAAATCATTGAAGGTGCTGTTGGCCGACAGATTAACGCTCGGCATCAGCAGAGCACGGCCTTGTGGCAATTTTTCCTGCCCCGCCTGTTGCGCGGCACGCGCCGCGGCAAACACCGGATCATTGCTTTGCGCGCTGCGGAAGATGTCGAGCAAGTCGGCGGCCTGTGCAAAGAAAGGAGCACCGAGGACAATCGCCAGTGCCAGACGTGAAGTGAATAGCTTAGTTTTCATCGAATTCGCGCATAGTTTATTAGATTTTGCTAATATTATCGCTTGCCGCCCTAATGCGCAAACGATACTTGAAGTGCCGCCAACAGTACCAAGCATTCGCTGCCGGCACAATACCCTCAACCCTTTTTCAAACGGCGCTCGGACATCGACAGCGCCATCACGCCCAGCGCCACTGCGAACCACAGCGTCACAAGCCGAATCAGCACCGTTGCCGCCACCGCCTGCGGTTGCGCAACGCTGTTTAACATCAACAGCGCAACCATGGTCGCTTCCGCCCCGCCCAAGCCTCCCGGCAGAAAACTGAGCGCGCCGATCAGCATGGAAAACGCATAGATGAACAGCGCGACCTGAAGCGACAAATCGCTGCCTAACCAATGCATGATGTAATAAAACGCCAGTCCTTCCGCACCCCACGCCACCAGCCCCAGCGCGATGCCGTACAACAGCATGGGCAGACTAAAGCAATGCCTAGAATGCAGCACCACGTCAACGGCATGTCCGGCAAGATTTCCTAACTTGGCAGGCAGTCGCCGCTGCGCGAAAGACTTCAGCACTTCCAGCCACCTTGCCTGCTGGAGCACCAACAGAATAACAACAATCAGCACGGCCAGAATCAGCACGACTGGCAGCGCTTTTGGATAAATCGCCATGCCAATGGCAACCAGCAGCAACATACTGATTAAATTAGATAAATGCTCAGAAAAAAAGGCCGCCAGACTCTCAGGGTAGGGTACGCCGTGCTTTTTCAGAAACACACTGCGTATTGCCTCACCCGCCTTACCCGGCAGTATCGTCAAGCCGAAGCCCGCAATGTAAATTCGCAGGCTCTCGGGCGCATACACACGATGGCCCAGCAACGCTAAAAATTTCTGCCAGCGCACAAATCGCACGCCGTAGTTAACCAGCGAGAGCAGCAGCGCAATGGCGGTGCCGACAAATCCGACCCGCACGATTGCCGCCACCACCTCGTGCCAGCCGCCCCACAGCGAAAAGGCCAGATAGCCTGCGGCGCTCAGCAAAATCACCAGCAACAGCGCGCGAAACCGCCAGCCGGACAACACAGTACCCGTCATGAAATCAGCAGCATCGTCGCGAGCAGCCAGGCGCCCAGCGAAATAAACAGGTGGGGGTCGCGTACCAGATCATGCGACGGGTCGCCCCCGCGGCTCTGGTGATGCAGCAGGTAGATGTAACGGAACATGCCATACATCACGAACGGCACGGTGTAGATCAGATTGCTTGTGCCGTGGATGCGTATCGTGTCCGCGTTCATGGTGTACAGGCTGTAGCTCATGATTACGCCCGAGGCGGTGATGCCGATCATCTTATCGAGCAGCACCGGACTGTAATGCGCCAGCACGCGGCGATGCGCGGCCTTATCTTCGGTCAGCGCGATGATTTCCGCGCGGCGTTTGGCAAAACCCAGAAACAACGTCACCATCAGACCGCACAGCAGCAGCCATTGCGACGGCGGAATGCCCACCCCCAGCGTGCCGGCAAGCAGGCGCAACATGAATCCGGTGGCGATGATGAACACATCCAGTATCACCACATGCTTGAGCCGCAATGAATAGGCGATGTTCATCAGCGCATAGCCCGCCAAAATCAGCAGCACGACGGGGGAGGCGAGATACGCCAGCAGCAGCCCCGCTGTCCCGAGCAATACGGCGAGCAGGATGGCGGCGAACACCGACACCTCGCCTGAGGCCAGCGGCCGCAAACGCTTCTTCGGATGCTGCTTATCCTGCTCCACATCGACCAGATCGTTGAGCGTATAGATCGCGCTCGACACCAGGCAAAATGCCGCGAAGGCCATCATGACCTGCATCACTGCCGCCTGATCATGCCAGGCGTGGCCGAACAACAGGCCGGCAAACACGAAGGTATTTTTCACCCACTGATAGGGGCGCATCAGACGCAGCAGCGGTAACAATGTTTTCATCATCTCGATTCTGGAAATTGCCGGTAATAGGAGAAATCCGCGCTCGCCAGCAATTCGCGATCCCCCCGACTGTCGCCGTAGGCATACAAAGTATACGCGCTGCGCTCGCCCAGCAACGCCGCAAGGCGCCTGAGCTTTTCTGCGCCAAAGCAGTTCACCCCTGACATTCGGCCGGTCAAGGTGCGATCATCGCGTATTTCCAGTTGCGTGGCGATCACCTCATCAAAGCCGGCGATTTTCGCCCAGGGCCTGACGTATAATTCAAGCGATGCGCTGATCAGCACACAGCGATGCCCCTGCTGTTTGTGCCAGGCGAGCCGCCGCATCGCATCCGCTCTGAGCAATCCGGGCACCACCTGAGCTGCGAACACATCGGCCTCCTGTTGCAACGCCTCGATATTTTTGCCCTCCAGGCACGCGACAAATACCCGCTCCTTCGCGATGCCGTTATCGATCAGCCCCAAAGCGTAGGCCGCCAGCGTGCGGGATAAACGCAAGGCCTGAACCATCACCGCCCGCGCACCCAGCGTGTGCAGCAAAAAAGGCAACAGCGTATCGCGACGCGTTAACGTGCCGTCGAAATCGAATGCCGCTACGACTTCCGGCTGACTCACATCTTCATCCGTTTAAAGACAAACTCGGGGATATGCTTGATGATCAGCATGATATAGCGCCAGAAACCCGGCAGATACACCACATCGGCCGATTTTCCCAGGGTCGCGACGATGCGCTGACCGATCTGCTGCGGGGTGGCGACCAGAAACAGGCCGGGCAAACCATAGGTCATCGCCGTATCCACGAAACCGGGCTTCACAGTGATAACGCGCACCCCGTGAGGATAGAGCCGGTTGCGCAGCCCCTGCAGGTACAGGCTGAGCGCACCCTTGGCCGCGCCGTACACATAATTGCTCTGCCGGCCGCGATCCCCTGCCACCGAAGAAATGCCGATAATAAAGCCGCGCTGCAAGGGCTCAAAATAATTCGCGCACAGGCTCAAGATCGAGACCGCACCGGTAAAATTGCTGGCGATGACTTTGGCGGCCACGGCAAAATCGCGCGCTGCCAGCTGATCGCCCAGATAGCCGAAGGCCAGCACGACGCCTGACAAATCGGGCGTATCTGCCAGCACCGCATTAAAAAATGCCTCGTGTGTTTCGGACGCTTGTGCATCGAACACGCGATAGTGCACCGTCACCCCATAGCGCAATTGAAGGTCGGCGGCACTGCGCCGCAATTCGTCCTCATCGCGAGAAGCAAGATATAGGTTATCGCCCCGCGCGGCAAACGCTGACGCGACCCCGCGCGCAATGGCGGAGGTCGCACCCAGTATCAGTATGCATTCACTCATCAAGCCTCCTTGTGCGCCGTGATGCCCAGACGCCGTGACAGGCTGGAACTGAAGCGCTGCTCAGGATCGACCGAATTTTTTACGGCCAGCCATTCCTGATAGCGCGGATACATCAAGGCAAAGGTCGCGGCTGATAAGCGCGCATCCTTGGCCAGATACACCCGGCCGCCGTATTGCAACACGATTTCATCAAGCGTGTTCAAAAGATCGAACAGCCCCTCGTCGCGGATCGGCAAATCGAGCGCCAGCGTGTAACCCTTCATCGGAAAGGACAACAGCCCGCGCCCTTCGGCGCCGAAGCGTTTCAATACAGCCAAAAACGACGGCCGGCGACTCGCTGACACCGTTTGCAGCAATTTTTGCATCCCCTGATAGGCCGCCGCGTCCGGAATCACGCACTGGTATTGCACGAAACCGCGCTTGCCGTACATCCGGTTCCAGTTTTCCAGCGCGTCCAAGGGATAGAAATACGCATCCCAGCCGCTCGCGAAAGCCTCGGGCTTGCCCGACTCGCGCCGGAAATACTGTGCATTGAATGCGCCTATGCTGATCGAATTGAGCGCCCAGTCGGGAAAGTCGAAGGGGATGCGACGCTGAGCGCCCGTTTGCGGCACGGAGGTTGCCTCTTCCGCATGATGACCGCACATCAGGATGCCACGCCCCAGCTGCGCGCCAGTCGCCATGCTGTCTATCCACGCCACGGTGTAACGATCGTCGATGGCAGGCGCCTGCATCAGCGCGAATAACTGCTCGAGATTCGCGGCCGCATGGTGCCGCACCGTCATCTGCGAATTTTTAATCGCGATAAGCTTAATCGTCACCTCAGCGATAATGCCGGTCAGCCCCATCCCCCCGACCGTTGCCCAGAACAGCGGCGCATTTTGCTCAGCCGAACAGGTCATGCGACTGCCATCCGCTAGCACGAGCTCAATGGACAGCACATGATCGCCAAAGGCGCCGTCGTGGTGGTGATTCTTGCCGTGCACATCCGCCGCCACGCAACCGCCCAGCGAGACAAATTTAGTACCTGGCGTGACCGGCAAAAACCAGCCTTTGGGGACGATGACCGCCAAAATCTCGCCCAGTGTCACGCCGGCTTCCGCGCGCAGGATGCCCTGTGCCGTATCGAATTCAAGCAGCCGGTTCACGCGTTCGGTGAGCAACACGCGCCCGTTCTCGTTGAGCGACGCATCCCCGTAGCTGCGCCCCTGACCGCGCACAATTAAGCTTGCCGTATCGGGGAGCAACGCTGCATAACGCTCGGGGCGCGCCAATTCGCAGACCTGTACCGGGTAGCGTCCCCAGCCACTGATCGCTGTTGTTAAAGTTCCCATCTAGTTCACCTGTTCCGGAAAATATTTTTCGCAGAAATAACACGGCGCATGCGGTAAAAATTCCGGAATTTTATAGTGCCGGCTCAAAATGGGTCTCAATATCTTCTCTTTATAAGCACGGTAATCAAAATCATAGCCCAGCACAAAATAGAAGGGCACGCCGCGCAGCTCAAACTTCACAACCTCGACACGATTAAAATAAGGCGCATACAACGCCAGATCCGGCGCGGATTTGATAACGACCAGCACATTGCGCCCGTTCAACTGACGAAAATCGGTCAGCATGTCGTCCTGCCGCGCAAAAGTCGAACCGCTGCCGAACACCGAAAAATTCTTGCCGTAATGGTAGGAGATGATCGCCGCCGACGTATAGCCGTCCGATGACAGCACAAAGCCCTTCTGTTCATAGGGCCGTACCTTCTCGACGATCTCGTCATTCCTGAACATGAACACGATGCCGTCGTACAGGTTCGTCCCCTTCCAGCTCTCCATCGGCATCAAAGCGATCACCGCGACCACCGCCAGATGCGCGCCGGTAAACCACAGGGTGAATTTAAAGGTCGAGCGCAGCGCCTGCCCGCTTAGCATCATGCCGAGCATCACATACAAGAAGGGGTAGAACGCCAGCACCCAGTGCAGACCGATATCCCGCTTGAGCGACAACAAGGCAAACAGAGTGAGCGGCAGGCAGAACAGCCAGGCAAACAGGCGAAACTCTGAATGGCGGAAGGTTTGCCGAGCGCGGTGTTTAAATAAATAATAAACGACCGGCGGCGTCATCAGATACAGCTGCACCGCGAGGAAAGTCGCGATTTTATCTGGCGAGAAGTGCTCATTTTCGTTGCGGTTATACAGGTTGAACAGAATGTTGTCCCAGCAATGGGTGTAATTCCAGTACAAATTGACCAGCGCAAACGGCAACGCCGCAAGATAGAGCAGCGCGAACCCTTTGGTCTTTTGCAGCGACTTTGCGGAAAAAACAAAATAGGCCAGATAGGCCAAGCCCAGCAGCACGGCGAAATACTTGGACAAAAATGCCATGCCGAACAGGGCGCCGGCTAACGCATACCAGGGCAGGCTGTTTTTCTGCAAGGCACGAGCGAGCGCCCAGACCGACAGGAAAGCGAATAAAATCAAAGGGGTGTCTGTCGTGACCAGCACGTTCAGCACATTCAGCGGTGAGACCAGATACAGCATCGCGGCCAGCTGCGCACGGGTTTCGTCGAACGGCCTGATCAGCCGGTAGATTCCGATGCCGATCAGCGTCGAGAGCAAAATCGCCGGCAGGCGCAATACAACTTCGGAGTTGCCCAGCAATAACATCAGCTGCAAAAACCAGCCCGCCATGGGCGGGTGATCGTAATAGCCAAAATCGGGGTGGTGCGCCCAGACGACGAAATAAGCCTCGTCGCCGGACAGCGGAATTAGCCAGGCAAGATAAAACTTGATTGCCAGCGTTACCAGCAAAACAATTGCGAGCGGCGACCCAAGCTTCATCTGGCTCATCGGGTCACAGCTCGCGCAGGTTCAGAAAAATTAAAATACAAACCGTTTCGGCTGTTGCGCTTTTTGCAGCGCGGCGACTGACGTTTCCATGATGTTGACCGTTTCAAATACATCCGCCGCCACGCGCGTGATCAGCCGGGCTTCCATGACAGGCGCATCGCCGACGATAGCAAACAGGCGTCCGCCGACATTCAGGCTACTTTGAAACACCAGCGGCAAAACAGGCGTCGAACCCGTCAACACGATGACATCGTATTTTTCGCTGCCCCAGCCATGCGATGCGTCACCTACCGCCAGCGTCACATTTTCGCGGTGCAACAAATGCGTGCGCGCAATTTCAAGGAGTTCTGGCACGATTTCGACCGAGGTGACGTGACCTGCTAGGGCTGAGAGCAACGCCGTCAGATAGCCGCTGCCGGTACCGACTTCCAGCACTTTATCCGAACGACCGAGATGCAGTTCCTGCAACGCACGCGCCTCCATTTTGGGCTGCCACATCGAGACGCCGTGGCCTAACGGAATCTCCATATCCATAAAGGCCATCGCTTTTTTGCCTTCAGGCACGAACTGTTCGCGCCTGACGTGATGGAGCAACTCGAGAATCCGCGCTTCCAACACGTCACACGGGCGAATTTGCTGTTCAATCATGTTGAAGCGTGCCTGTTCCATATTCTGCATTTTGATCTCCATCCCGGTGAGTTTAGATATTATTTTTGCCAGTATAACAACACACCGAGTCCGGCTCAACACAACTACACCGCGCGGGGTTGCTTTTCCCCTCCTTTTCCAGTAACTTGCACGACTCGCTGGGGGTCTTTGTCGGCTTTTTCAGACAAAGTGAGATACACCCTTTGAACCTGTACGGATCATGCCGTCGTAGGGAAGCACGATGCTTCCCTGTAATTTTTAGGAGCATCAGATGAACGCCAACACCAAATTCACCGCAGACGCCGCGCATGTCGATGCCGCCGCGATCAAGCCGCTCCCCAATTCCCGCAAAATTTATGTCGAAGGCAGCCGCCCGGATATTCGCGTACCGATGCGCGAAATCTCACAAGCCGACACGCCCGATGGCATGGGCGCTGAAGTCAATGCGCCGATTTACGTTTACGACTGCTCAGGCCCCTATACCGATCCTGCCGTTAAAATCGACATTCGCTCAGGACTGGCCGCGATGCGTGAAGCATGGATCGTCGAGCGTGACGACACCGAAGTGTTGCCGAAACTGACCTCCGATTACGGCCAAAAGCGCCTGGATGATCCTGAATTGGCCGAGATGCGTTTCAACCTGAGTCGCGCACCGCGCCGTGCAAAGCCTGGCAAAAACGTCACGCAAATGCACTATGCGCGTGCCGGCATCATCACCCCTGAAATGGAATACATCGCCATTCGCGAAAATCAAAAAGTCGATGGCATGAACGAAATGATGCTGAGACAACATCCCGGTGAAAACTTCGGCAACTCCATGCCCAAAAAGATCACCCCTGAATTCGTGCGAGATGAAGTCGCCGCCGGCCGCGCGGTCATTACCGCCAACATCAACCATCCGGAAATCGAACCGATGATCATCGGCCGCAAGTTCCTGGTGAAGATCAACGCTAACATTGGTAATTCGGCTTTAGGTTCCAGCATTCAGGAAGAAGTCGAAAAAATGACCTGGGCCATCCGCTGGGGCGGCGACACGGTAATGGATTTATCCACCGGCAAACACATCCACGAAACACGCGAGTGGATCATGCGCAATTCCCCCGTGCCGATCGGTACGGTGCCAATTTATCAGGCGCTGGAAAAGGTCAACGGTAAGGCCGAAGACCTGACTTGGGAAATCTTCCGCGACACCCTGATTGAACAAGCCGAGCAAGGCGTGGATTACTTCACCATTCACGCAGGCGTCTTGTTGCGCTACGTGCCGATGACCGCGAATCGCATGACCGGCATCGTCTCGCGCGGCGGTTCCATCATGGCAAAATGGTGTCTGGCGCACCACAAGGAAAACTTCCTCTACACCCATTTCGAAGACATCTGCGAAATCATGAAGGCCTATGACGTGACCTTCAGCTTGGGCGACGGCCTGCGCCCCGGTTCGATTTACGATGCAAACGACGAGGCGCAACTGGGCGAACTCAAAACGCTGGGCGAACTCACCCAAGTTGCATGGAAACACGATGTTCAAGTCATGATCGAAGGCCCGGGTCATGTGCCTATGCATTTAATCAAAGAAAACATGGACTTGCAGGCTAAGTGGTGCAATGACGCACCGTTCTACACGCTAGGCCCGCTGACCATGGACATCGCACCAGGCTACGATCACATCACCAGCGCCATTGGTGCTGCGATGATAGGCTGGTTCGGTACCGCCATGCTGTGCTACGTCACGCCTAAAGAGCACTTAGGCTTACCGAACAAAGCCGACGTTAAGGAAGGCATCATCACCTACAAGATCGCGGCTCACGCAGCGGATCTTGCCAAGGGACATCCGGGCGCACAGGTTCGTGACAACGCATTGTCAAAAGCGCGTTTCGAATTCCGCTGGGACGACCAGTTCAATCTGGGCTTGGATCCTGATCGTGCGCGTGAATTCCACGACGAGACCCTGCCGAAAGAGTCCGCCAAGGTCGCTCACTTCTGCTCGATGTGCGGTCCGCATTTCTGCTCGATGAAAATCTCGCAGGATGTACGCGATTTCGCAGCAAAAGAAGGCATCTCAGAACAGGCGGCGTTAGAGAAGGGCATGAAAGTCAAATCCATCGAATTCGTCACCAAAGGCAGCCAGCTCTACAGCAAATCCTGATGCAGGACGGCTCGCCCAAACCGGTCACTGCACAAAGCCCGTGTGTCGGCTATTGCACGACCGTCTTGGGCGACGACGTGTGCCGCAGCTGCTTGCGGACGTTCGATGAAATCACCCGCTGGGTGGAGATGAGCGATGAAGAACGCTGCGCGGTCAATCAGCGCATCGCAATCCTTGCCAATTGACAAAAACAACCAAAAACCGTCCACGAAAGGCACGAAAAACACGAAATTAATCAAAATCTTACATAAAACAGCCTCCAACCAGCCGGTTTGGGTAGGCTTCGTAATATGTATTTGAATTTGTTCGAGTTTTTCATGGGCAAAAAGGTTTTAGATTTTTTCAAACCAGATACGGAAAACAATGGATATTATACTTTTGCTCAAAGCGGTCATCTTAGGCGTCGTCGAAGGCCTGACCGAATTTTTACCGGTCTCCTCGACCGGACACCTGATTCTGGTCGGCGATCTGCTCAATTTCAACGACGATCGCGGCAAGGTATTCGAGATCGTCATTCAGTTTGCGGCGATTTTGGCCGTGTGCTGGGAATACCGCGCAAAATTGCAATCGGTCACCACAGGCTTGTTGCAAAAACAGGAGGCGGCTCAACGCTTCACATTGAACCTGTTCATCGCTTTTTTGCCGCTGGCGATTTTGGGACTACTGTTCGGCAAAGCCATCAAGGCGCATCTGTTCGCCCCCGTACCGGTCGCGCTGGCCTTCATCATCGGCGGTTTCATCATCCTGTGGGCGGAGAAGCGCACACACACCGAATCGATCGGCAGTGTCGATGAAATGCACTGGCGTGATGCGCTAAAAATGGGACTGGCGCAGGCGCTGGCGCTGATTCCCGGCACCTCGCGTTCGGGTGCTACCATCATCGGCGGCCTGTTCTTCGGCCTGTCGCGACGCGCCGCCACCGAGTTCTCATTCTTTCTGGCGATCCCCACCCTCACCATGGCGACACTCTACGAAGTCGTCAAATACCGCGACCAGTTTCACGCCGACGATCTGGGCATTTTTCTGGCAGGCTCCATCGCCTCGTTCATCAGCGCGTTCATCGCGGTGCGTGGCCTGTTGCGCTACATCAGCCGCCACGATTTCACGATCTTTGCCTGGTATCGCATTGCCTTCGGCTTAATCGTGCTGGGAACCTCTTATAGCGGGCTGGTTAGCTGGTCGGTGTAAGCCATCGGACAGCCTGTCATCTTAATGTCATAATTACGTCACATAATCACTATCACGGAGATACAACATGACAAAAATGGTTCAATGCGTAAAACTGGGCCGCGAAGCCGAAGCCCTCGATCGCCTGCCGTATCCGGGCCCGTTGGGTCAGCGTATTTTTGAAAATGTCTCTAAGGAAGCATGGGCCGGATGGATCAAATTCCAAACCATGCTGGTCAATGAAAATCGCCTGAATCTGGCTGATCTGGCCGCGCGCAAATATCTTGCCGCACAGATGGACAGCTATTTCTTCGGTGAAGGTACGCAAATGCCGGAAGGTTTTGTACCGCCCAAATAAGGTGTATCAACTTGCCTAATACATTCGCCCCGCAGCAATTTCTCAACCGCGAACTCGGTCAGCTCGAATTCAACCGGCGCGTGCTCGCCCAAGCGGAGGATGCAACGATTCCGCTGCTCGAGCGCTTGAAGTACCTGTGTATTGGCAGCAGCAATCTTGACGAGTTTTTCGAAATTCGTGTTGCCGGTCTGATGGAACAAATCAAACTGGGGGGAATTTCAACCGGGGCGGATGGCATGAGCGCCCACCACACCCTCAAACTGGTACGCGAACAGGCGCATCAGCTTATCGAACACCAGTATCATCTGTTCAATACTGAAATCACGCCGGCGCTGGCCGCCCAAGGCATCAAGTTCCTGCGCCGCACTCACTGGAACGAGGCGCAGCAGGAATGGCTAAAAGCGTACTTCTTTCGCGAAGTCATGCCGGTGCTCACCCCGATCGGGCTGGACCCCGCCCACCCGTTTCCCCGCGTACTGAACAAGAGCTTAAATTTTGCCGTCGAGCTACAAGGCAAAGATGCGTTCGGTCGCAATTCGACCCGCGCCATCGTGCAAGCCCCGCGCGTTTTACCGCGCACGATTTTACTACCGCCGGAAATCAGCGGCTGCCCGCACGGCTTCGTCTTCCTGTCGTCTATTTTGCACGCCCATGTCGGCGAACTGTTCAGTGGCATGGAAGTCTTAGGTTGCTTCCAGTTCCGTGTCACGCGCAACAGCAATCTGTTTGTCGATGAAGAAGAAGTCAAAAACCTGCGCCTGAGTCTGCAAGGCGAATTGCCGCAGCGCCATTTCGGTGACGCGGTACGCTTAGAAATTGCTGACAACTGCTCGGAACAGATCGAAGCCTTGCTGCTCAAGGAATTCAAACTCACGCCAGCCGATTTATATCGCGTGCACGGCCCGGTCAATCTGGTTCGCCTGATGGAAATTCCCGGCATGGTCGAACGAGCCGACCTGAAATTTGCAGAATTTGTGCCGGGCGTGCCCGGTGTCCTGCAAAAAAAGGGCGCTGACATGTTCAAAGTGATCCGCAAGAGCGATGTGCTGCTGCACCACCCCTATCAATCTTTCAAACCGGTGATCGATTTCATCCAGCAGGCGGCCAGTGATCCTGCCGTTGTCGCCATCAAACAAACCGTATATCGCACCGGCGCGGATTCGGCGCTGATGGAGGCGCTCATTGCAGCGGCCCAACGCGGCAAGGAAGTCACGGTGGTGGTGGAATTACTCGCCCGCTTCGATGAAGAAGCCAATATCAACTGGGCGAACCGTCTGGAAGAAGTCGGCGCCCATGTGGTGTATGGCGTCGTCGGCCATAAGACCCACGCCAAGATGCTGATGGTGGTGCGCCGCGAAGAAGGTAAATTAAAGCGCTACGTGCATCTGGGCACCGGCAATTACCATCCGCGCACCGCGCGTCTTTACACCGATTTCGGCCTGTTTACCTGCAACGAAGAAATCTGCGCCGATGCCAACGAAGTGTTCAGCCAACTGACCAGTCTGGGACGCGCACGTACGCTCAACCACCTGTGGCAGTCGCCTTTTTCGCTGCATCCGGAAGTGTTGCGCGCGATCCATAACGAAACGCGTCTGGCCAAAGAAGGCAAGAAGGCGCATATCATCGCCAAGATGAATGCCCTGCTCGAACCTGACACCATCGCCGCACTCTACGAAGCGTCTCAAGCCGGCGTTAAAGTCGATCTGATCGTGCGCGGCGTGTGTGCCCTGCGCCCGGGGGTTGCGGGCCTGTCCGAAAACATCCGTGTGCGCTCCATCATCGGACGCTTTTTAGAGCACACCCGCATCTTCTATTTCCGCAACGATCTACAGCACGACACCTATCTCGCGTCAGCCGACTGGATGGACCGTAACTTCTTCCGCCGCATCGAGGTATGCTTCCCTATCCTCGACAAAAAACTCAAGAAGCGCGTGATCGATGAAGGTTTAAAAGCCTATCTGCAGGATAACAGTCAAGCCTGGGATATGGACGGCAACGGTCAATACCGCCATAAACAACCTCGTTTAGCCGCTACTAAATGCGCGCAAAACGAATTACTCAGCTTGCTTGCAAGCCTGACCGTCAAAGCAACACCATAGTTAGTGCTTGTTTGGACGACCGGTCTTGATTTTATCGAGACCGCTCAAAGCCGCGATCAGCTGCGCTTCGTTCATCGCACACAAGGCAATCACGCCGGCACGCAGCACTTCACTCTTTTTAACCTGCAATCCGGATTTAAGACCGATTTCCTTGATATCGGCGATCTTCTGATATTCGCTTTGCGGCATCGTAAAGCTGTCGCGCACGACTTTAGGCTTAGGCTTTTTGGCAACCTTAACTTCTTTAACAGCCTTGGCGGCTTTAACTTCCTTCACTTCCGGAACTTTCTTTACTTCCTTCGCAACTTTAACTGCAACAGGTTCAGCTTTTTTAACAGCTGCCACTTTCGCTGCCGGCTTGCTGACCTTAGACGCTGCGCTCAGCGGCTTGGCAGCAACGGGTTGTGCGACGACGTCTTTGTCTGATTTTTTGGTGTTCATTTCACTCTCCTTGGATTAATATAGCGTGTATACAGTATATACGCTATATTTTGCGGGTGTAAACAGTAATATTTGGAGCTCAGATGGACATAATCTTATGGCGCCACGCCGAAGCGGAAGAGGGATCAAACGATCTCGCACGTCAATTGACCGAGAAGGGTCGTAAACAAGCCGCTCAGATGGCGGATTTTTTACAGCGTCATTTGCCCGCTGACACTCGCATACTGGTGAGCCCCGCCGTGCGCACTCAGCAAACGGCCGCAGCCCTCACCCGTGATTTCACCACGATCCCATCCATCGCACCGGCAGCCTCGGCACATGCCATATTGCAAGCCGCCCACTGGCCCAATGCCGGCGGCACTGTGCTCATCATCGGACATCAACCGACACTAGGCTCCGTCGCGGCTCAGTTACTAGGCAGCGGACAGGACTCGTTGCGCATCAAAAAAAGCGGACTGTGGTGGTTCTCCCGTCGCGAGGGATCAACGGCCACCACCTTGCGCCTGGTCATCACGCCGGATTATTTATAACTCGCTCACCTGTGAGGTTGTCATGTTTGAATCTGCTGAACTCGGTCACAAAATAGACAAGGAAACCTACGACAGGGAAGTGCCGCCGCTACGTGCCGCCCTGCTCGAGGCCCAGATGGACATGGCAAAACTTGCCAAATTTCCGGTCATCATTTTGGTCGGCGGGGTCGATGGCGCGGGGCGCGGTGAGACCGTCAATCTGCTCAACGAATGGATGGATCCGCGCTACTTGCAGACGCACGGCATGGGAGATCCGTCCGATGAAGAGCTCGATCGGCCGATGATGTGGCGGTTCTGGCGCGAACTGCCGCCCAAAGGCCGGGTTGGCATCTTTCTCGGTTCCTGGTACACCTGGCCCATCATCAACCGCGTACAGGGCATCAGCAAGACGGCGGATCTGGATCAAAGCCTAGAGCGCGCCCGCCGCCTCGAGACGATGCTGGCCGATGAAGGCGCGCTGATACTCAAGTTCTGGATGCACCTGTCGCGCGACAAACAGGAAAAACGCCTGAAAGTTCTCGAAAAAGATCCTAAAACCCGCTGGCGCGTGACAGAACGCGACTGGGAGCACTATAAAAAATACGACAAGTTCCGCACGGTCGGCGAGAGCGTGATCCGCCACACCAGCACGGCCGAAGCGCCCTGGACCATCATCGAGGGCTACGATCCGCATTACCGCAGCCTGACGATCGGCAAAATCATCCTCGATGCCATCCGCAAACGACTCGACGACGCCGACCAAAAAATATCTGAGGTGTCCGCCCCGCCGCCGCTGCCGTCGATCGACAACCTGAATATTTTAAAATCGCTCGATTTAAAGCAAAAACTCGACAAACAAACCTATCTGGATGAACTGGAAAAATATCAAGGCAAATTAGCCTTGCTAACTCGCAATCCGAAGTTCAAAAAGATCACCGTCATCGCGATGTTCGAGGGCAACGATGCCGCTGGCAAAGGCGGCGCGATCCGGCGCATTACCGGCGCACTCGATGCACGCTATTACAATGTCATTCCGGTTGCAGCCCCCACGGAAGAAGAACGCGCACAGCCCTACTTGTGGCGTTTTTGGCGACATATTCCCAGACGTGGCAGAGTGACGATATTCGATCGCTCCTGGTATGGGCGAGTACTGGTCGAACGCGTGGAAAAATTCTGCTCTGAAGCCGACTGGATGCGCGCCTACAGCGAAATCAACGATTTTGAAGCTCAACTGGTACGCCACAACATCGTGGTCGTCAAATTCTGGCTCACCATCAGTCAGGAAGAGCAACTCAGACGATTCAAAGAACGCGAAGCCATCGCCTTCAAGCACTTTAAAATCACGCCGGATGACTGGCGCAATCGTGAAAAGTGGACTGAATACGAACAGGCTGTCTGCGACATGGTAGACAGAACCAGTACCGAGAGCGCCCCCTGGACGCTGGTCGAAGCTAACGACAAAAATTTCGCCCGTATCAAAATACTCAAAACGCTTTGCTCGCAAATTGAAGCCGCGATGAAGAAAAAAGAGCGGTAAAAACGTGCAATCAGGAAAAATCCATCATGAGCACGCTCTCTGACAAACTAAAGGTGCCCGGCGACTTTTGGGGCGGACTGGCCTCAACTCTGGTCGCCCTGCCGGCAGCAGTCGCCTTTGGCGTCACCATTTATTCGGCGATCAGCCCCCAGTATGCGGTTTTCGGTGCACTAGCCGGCATACTGGGCGCCACCGCACTCGGCCTGATTGCCTCGACTTTTGGCGGCACCGACCGGCTGATCAGCGCACCCTGCGCTCCGGCCGCCGCGGTGTTATCCGCATTCGCTATCGAACTGGTCAGCCAAGGCGTGGCCCCGTCCAGCATCGTCCTGATGCTGACCGTGCTGGGGATCCTGACCGGATTGATACAAATTCTGATCGGCTTTCTCGGTGTCGGACGCCTGATCCGCTATATTCCCTACACGGTGGTGAGCGGCTATTTAAGCGGCGTGGGACTCATCATCATCGGCAGCCAGATTCCCCGTTTTGTCGGCACGTCCGCCAGTACCGCGTGGTGGCGTGCCGCCGTCAACCCCGCACTGTGGGACATGCGCAGCATCGCCATCAGTGCCGCGACCGTCTTAGTTGCACTGCTTGCGCCGAAAATAACCAAGGCCGTCCCCAGCACGATACTCGGCATTATCGCCGGCATTATCGTGTACTTTGTGCTGGCGAACTCCGATGCGACGATGATGACACTGAGCGGAAACCCGCTGGTGTTAGGTTCATTGGGCGCCTCGGGAGAAGGCTATATCGGCACGATTATTGGACGCTGGTACGACATCGGCGAGCTCAAACTCTCGCAGATCGCCGCGCTGTTCGGCAGCGCACTGACCCTAGCTGCGCTCCTGTCCATCGACACGCTGAAGACCTGCGTCGTCATCGACCAGATGACCCGCACGCGCCACGACCCGAATCGAGAACTCTTCGCCCAGGGACTGGCGAATATCACCTCTTCCGCTATCGGCGGCATCCCCGGCGCCGGCACGATGGGTGCCACCATGGTCAATCTGTCCAGCGGCGCACAAACCCGTGTCTCCGGCATCGTCGAGGGCGTACTGGTGCTAATCGTCGCACTGGCGCTGAGCAACTTTATCGCCTGGATACCTGTTGCCACACTCGCCGGCATCCTGATCGTGATCGGCCTGCGCATGATAGACACCAAACCGCTGAATTTTCTGGAGTCGCGTGCGACGGTCTTTGATTTTGCCGTCGTCGCCGTCGTGATCGGTTTTGCGCTGACGGTAGGACTGATCGCGGCCTCTGCAGCCGGTGTCGCCTTGTCCATTTTGCTGTTCCTGCGTGAACAGGTCGGCGGTTCGGTAATAAGACATAAAACTTTCGTCAATCAGCGCTCCTCGACCTGGTATCGCCCGGAAGCCGAAATGCGTCTGATCGCGCAAAAAGGCGACAAGGCCGTCATCTTCGAGCTGCAGGGCAGCCTGTTTTTCGGTACCACCTATGAACTTTATTCGGTGCTCGAGGCGGAAATTAAGACGCGCGATTACATCATCCTCGACTTGCGCCGTGTCCTGTCGGTCGACATCACCGCCGCCCACATGCTCAACCAGGTGCGCGACATGATGAGAGATCGCGGCATGCCGCTTTTGATGAGTAACGTACGCGAACACCTGCCAAATGGCAGCAATCTACTGGAATTCTTCAAACACACCGAGTTGATTGATACCACCGATGCGGTGCGTGTATTCCAGACCATCGAATCTGCAATCGAATGGGTGGAGGACAGGCTGATCGGCGAAATCGAACTACCCATTGAGACTGAAATTGCCCTTAACCTGCAGGAGATGGATCTGTTTCAGGGGAGAAAAGTAGAAACCCTCACCGATCTTGAAGCGCGCATGGAACAACGAACGGTAAAGGCTGGCGAATCCATCTATTCCATAGGCGATCAGGACAGAGAGCTGTATCTGATCCGGCGCGGCGTGGTGCGTATTCTGGCGCCGATAGGCGGGAGCCGTCAGTTGCACCACATCGCCACCTTCGGACGAGGCGATTTTTTCGGCGGACTGGCGTTTTTAGATGATCATGCGCGCGGCGACAATGCCATCGCCCACACGGATATCGACCTGTTCGTACTGTCGCTGGAGCAGTTTAACCAACTCGCGGATGGTCACAAAAAGCTGGCCTTCTTACTGATCACCGCGATTTCACGCACCCTCGCACACCGCCTGCGTCATGCCGATGGCGAACGCACCATGCTGCATGTGTAATCACCTGCCTATGCTCAGCACCAGCACGCCTGCCGTGACCAGCAAAATCCCCAGCCATTCGCGAATACCGGGACGCTCGCCCAAGAAAATCACGGCAAACAGGGCCACCATCACCACGCTGAACTTATCCACCGGTGCCACTTTAGAGGCCTCGCCCATCTGCAACGCGCGAAAATAACATACCCAGGATGCCCCTGTCGCAAGTCCGGAGAGCGTCAAAAATAGCCACGATTTTTGACTCAGCGCGAAGGGATCACTCCACGTTCCCGTGAAATACACAAAGCCCGACAACACCAACAGGATGATAAAGGTGCGAATTAACGTCGCATAATCGGAATTAACCCCCTGTAAACCGATCTTGGCGAAAATTGCCGTCATCGCCGCAAAAACCGCCGAGAGCAATGCCCAGTAAAACCAGCCGTGTGCGATCATGATAGAGCTACTTCTCTACCGGTTGCACCAACACCCACGGGCTGACCACTACCGCCCACAGCGCGGCGTCCGCATCCCACCAGACTTGCGCCTGCTCATCTGTGACTTTACCGAACTGACCGGCTGCCATCCACTGACTGATCAGCGGTGCATTGTCCTCAGACATCTGATACGCCGTCTCAACCAGATCAAGTTCAGGTGCGACAAAAATAGCCGCCCCGCTGGCAAAATAGCGCTGCATCTCGCGCCATTGCATTTGCGCCGTTTCAAGATTCACCTTAGCGCGCAATATTTCTTTCGGATTAGTCATGATTTCTTTCAAATTAAGAGAGTGAACCCGTCAGGTAATGATCCTTCACCTGAATATAGTGTTCAGCCGAGTGTCGCAAATGGGCGAGTTCCACTTCTGTCAGCACACGCACCGCTTTCGCCGGACGCCCCATGTAGAGCATACCGCTCTCCAGCACTTTACCGGGGGAGACCAGACTGCCCGCACCGATCATCACCCGATCCGGAATCACCACATCGTCCATCACGATAGAACCCATGCCGATCAAACATTCGTTGCCGATAGTGCAGCCATGCAATATCACCGCATGACCGACCGTCACATAATCGCCGATGATCAGCGGCGAGCCTTCCGGTTTGTCCGCCGTCTTGTGCGAGACATGACCCATCGTCAGATCCTGCACATTGGAGCCGCGACCGATCACGATGCGGTTCACATCGCCCCGCAACACCGTATTGCACCAGATGGAACTATCCTCACCTATCGTGACCTCGCCGATCACCTGGCAGGAGGGGTGAAGATAGACACGGCTGCCGACAAGCGGCGACGTTTCAAGATACGCAGAGATCGTCATATTAATTTTCCTGCGCCATTTCGTTAAGTTTCCACCTCATTGTCTCGCCCGCTCGCAACGGTACGAGTTGATGCTCTCCAAAGCCTACGCTGGCCGGGATTTGCCAGTCTTCACGGCGCAGGGCCACCTTAACGGTGTTACGCGGCAAGCGGTAGTAATCAGCCCCGTAAAAACTGGCAAATCCTTCCAGTTTATCCAATGCCCCGGCGGCCTCAAACGCTTCTGCATAAAGCTCAATAGCACTGTGGGCGGAGTAGCAACCGGCGCAACCGCAGGCATTCTCTTTGGTGTGCTGTGCATGCGGTGCGCTGTCGGTGCCTAAGAAAAATTTAGGGCTGCCGCTGATCGCCGCTTTAATCAACGCCTCGCGGTGCGTCTCGCGTTTTAAAATCGGCAGGCAATAAAAATGCGGGCGGATACCGCCTGCCAGCATGGCGTTACGGTTGTAGAGCAGATGCTGCGGCGTAAGCGTCGCGGCGATGGTATCGGGCGCACTGGCAACAAATTGTGCCGCCTCCTTCGTAGTGATATGTTCAAACACCACGCGCAGATCAGGCATATCGGAGAGCAGCGGTTGCATCACGCGCTCGATGAAGATCGCCTCACGGTCGAAAATATCAATCGCGCTGTCGGTCACCTCGCCATGCACCAAGAGCGGCATGCCGCAGCGCTGCATCGCCTCCAGAGCGGCATAGGTTTTACGGATATCGCTCACGCCCGCATCGGAATTGGTGGTCGCACCCGCCGGATACAGTTTAACGGCATGCACGATACCGCTGGCTTTTGCCTCATAAATTTCCACCGCGCTCGTCTTGTCAGTCAGATACAACGCCATCAAAGGCTCAAACGACACCCCGTCAGGGACGGCGGCTAAAATTCGCTGCCGGTATTCCATCGCCTTCCGCAGCGTCGTGACTGGAGGCCTGAGATTTGGCATAACGATGGCACGGGCAAACTGGCGCGCCGTATCGGGCAACACCGACTGCATCAGCGCCCCGTCGCGCAGGTGTAAATGCCAGTCATCGGGGCGGGTCATAGTGAACTGTTGCATGGGCTTTTCCGGCAAGTTAGACAGACGCAATTGTAACTGATGTCGCAGGCGGTTTTCTCAACCCGTCTTGCCGGTTTTCACGCCGGTCGCCCGAACTTCGCGATGTAAGCGGGCAATTTCGCTTTCGGCACTTTTTGCAGTGCGCGCAAAAATTCGTGCGTGACGACCTCAAGGCCATGCTTATTTTTCAGATCGGATACCATCCTCAACCACAGATGAGCAGTCATTTCAGCATCAGCCAGCGCACGGTGATGCCGGGCCGTATCCGGCAATCCCAGGTGAGCCACGAGGGTACCCAGCTTGTGATTGGGTGAGTCAGGATAAAGCCTTCTTGCCAGCAGCATCGAACAGGCGAACACCTGCTCACGACGATGACCAATCCTCGACCATTCGGCATCCAGAAATTTGCTATCAAAACCGGCATTGTGTGCAACCCAGGGTGCCGTCCCGACAAATTCAGCCACGTCCTTCATGACTTGCGCTGCCGGTGGCGCCTGACGGACCATTTCATTGCTGATTCCCGTCAACTCCTCGATAAAAGGGGGAATATAAGCGCCGGTATTCATCAGGCTCTGATAGCGACCGACGAGGCAGCCGTCCTTTACCATCACTACCGCGACTTCTGTTACACGTGCGCCCATATCGGGCGATACACCGGTTGTTTCAAAGTCGATGACCGCGACCGTCTCCATAGCACGTCCTGAATAATTTACTGCAAAAAAAACGGGGAACCAAACATCTCGTCTGATTCCCCGTTACGCTAACCGCCGGTGCAATACCGGCATGGCTGCTTACTTCTTCTTGTTGGTGATCATGTCGTGCATGACCGGTGCCAAAATCACTTCCATGGCATGGCTCATCTTACCGCCAGGAACAACCAGTGTGTTGGCGCGAGACATAAATGAGCCCGGAATCATCGCCAGCATGTACGGGAAATCAACGCCCTTAGGTTCACGGAAACGAACCACAACAAAACTTTCATCCGGTGTTGGAATGTCACGTGCGATGAACGGATTAGACGTATCAACGGTCGCTACGCGCTGGAAGTTGATGTCCGTGTGCGTGAATTGCGGCGTGATAAACTTAATGTAGTCCGGCATGCGACGCATGATGGTATCGACAGTCGCTTCAGCCGAGTAACCGCGTTCTGCTTTGTCACGGTGAATCTTCTGAATCCATTCCAGATTGACGACCGGCACAACGCCGATACCCAAATCGACATAACGACCTGCGTCGATCCCTTGCGCATCGTCTTTAGCAAGACCGTGCAGACCTTCGTAGAACAACAGATCAGAATTCGCTTCGATGTCTTCCCACGGTGTAAATACGCCAGGAGTCAGATCGGTCAGGCCGAAATGCTTGTTGTGTTCCACAGCCTCAGGTTCGCTGTGCACGTAATAACGACGCTTGCACGTCCCTGTATCACCGTACGCCTTGAACATTTCTTCGATTTTGTCGAAATGGTTGGCTTCAGGGCCGAAATGACTGAATGTATTGTGACCTGCCTTAGCAGCTTCAGCGGCAGCAACGCGAAAAGCCATGCGATCCAGACTGTGAAGACTGTCGCCCTCGATCACTGCGGCGGAAATCTTCTCGCGGCGGAAAATATTTTCGAAAGCACGTTTAACAGTGGTAGTGCCTGCGCCTGAAGAACCGGTAACCGCAATAACGGGATGCTTACTCGACATAATGACCTCTCCTGAACGATATGATTAAAATTTTGTGAACGGTGATTTTATATCAAACTTACACTCACCACTACTAGGCGCTGCTATTTAATGCAATATATATTTTCAACATGCAAATAAATCAGCTCAGAATCAGCTTGTTTTGAGCTAAGTCACCAGGATAATTCACCGCGCCATTCGCGAGAGCCGCCTGATGCCGCTATAATGTTCAATCCAAAAATTCACGCTGCAATTTGTCAAGCCATGCAATCCAATTACCACCCAGCCTCCTTAGAACAAGAAGCTCAGCAACACTGGAATAAGACGGGCGCGTTTACCGCCACCGAGATCAGCGACAAACCTAAGTATTACTGCCTGTCGATGTTCCCGTATCCGTCCGGCAAACTGCATATGGGTCACGTGCGCAATTACACCATAGGGGACGTGCTCTCACGCTATCACCGTATGAAAGGATTTAACGTGATGCAGCCGATGGGCTGGGATGCATTTGGACTGCCTGCGGAAAATGCCGCTCAAGCGCATAACGTCCCCCCGGCTGCGTGGACCTACGACAACATCAATTACATGCGACGCCAGTTGCAAAGCCTGGGACTCGGGATCGACTGGTCGCGCGAAGTCACCACCTGCACGCCGGAATATTACCGCTGGGAACAATGGCTGTTCACACGGCTTTTCGAAAAAGGCATCATCTACAAGAAGACTTCATCGGTGAACTGGGATCCGGTGGATCACACAGTGCTGGCCAACGAACAAGTCATCGACGGGCGCGGCTGGCGTTCCGGCGCACTGGTGGAAAAGCGCGAAATTCCGATGTATTTCTTCCGCATCACGCAATACGCCGACGAGTTGCTGAACGATCTGGACACTTTGAGCGGGTGGCCCGAGCAGGTGAAAACCATGCAGGCTAACTGGATAGGCAAGAGTTTTGGCTGTGAAATAGGATTTAGGATCGAGGATCGAGTATTGAGCAGCGCGGCAGCCGATCCTCAATCCGCTATCCTCAATCCGGTTCTTAAGGTTTATACCACCCGCGCCGACACCATCATGGGCGTGACTTTTGTGGCCGTGGCAGCGGAACATCCGCTGGCAACGCACGCCGCTCAAAACAATGCCGAACTTACCGCCTTCATCGAAGACTGCAAACACGGCGGCACCGCTGAAGCCGATATGGCGACAATGGAAAAGAAGGGCATGGACACCGGCCTGAAAGTAACGCACCCGCTCACAGGCGAACAGGTACCGGTGTGGGTTGGCAACTATGTGCTGATGGGCTACGGCGAAGGCGCGGTTATGGCAGTTCCGGCACACGACGAACGTGACTTCGGTTTCGCTAAAAAATATAACTTGCCGATTAAGCAATCTATTGCGGCAAAGGGAGTCGCGGAGATTTCCAACTCACCACTCACCACTCACCACTTTTCCACCGACACATGGCAGGAATGGTACGGCACGAAGGACGGCATCTGCACGAACTCCGGCAAGTACGATGGCTTAGCTTACGATCAAGCGGTAGATGCGATTGCCGCCGACCTGAGTGCGCTCGACTTAGGCGAGAAGAAAGTGCAGTTCCGTCTGCGCGACTGGGGCATTTCACGCCAGCGCTACTGGGGCTGTCCGATCCCCATCATCCATTGCAAGACCTGCGGCGACGTACCTGTGCCGGATGATCAGTTGCCGGTGGTGCTGCCGGAAGACGTGGTGCCCGATGGCGCAGGCTCCCCCTTGGCAAAAATGCCGGAATTCTATGAAACGACCTGCCCTAAATGCGGCGGTGCTGCGCGGCGCGAAACCGACACCATGGATACCTTCGTCGAATCGTCCTGGTATTACGCGCGCTACACCAGCCCGGGGTGCACGACAGGGCTAGTCGACGAACGCGCCCGCCACTGGCTGCCGGTCGATCAATACATAGGCGGCATTGAGCACGCCATCTTGCACCTGTTGTATGCGCGCTTCTTCCAGAAGCTGATGCGCGATGTCGGGGTGTTTGGCGAAGGAACGGAGCATCTGGCAGAACCGTTCAAAAATCTGATCACGCAGGGCATGGTGATTGCGCCCACTTTCTTCCGCCTTGAGGCCAATGGTAAAAAGCTGTGGATCAATCCGGCTGAAGTGGACGTCATCAATGATGATCGCGGCCGTCCCATCGGTGCGACCTTGCGAGCCGATGGTCAGCCTGTCATCATCGGCGGCACGGAAAAGATGTCGAAATCCAAGAATAACGGTGTCGATCCGCAGGCCATTATTGATGAATTCGGTGCGGATACCGCGCGCCTGTTCATGATGTTTGCCGCGCCGCCTGAGCAATCTCTGGAGTGGTCCGATGCCGGCGTGGAAGGCTCGTTCCGTTTCCTCAAACGCGTCTGGAAAGCAACACACGATCACGTCGAACAGGGCGTGGTGACAGCCTTTTGCGGTGGGGAATTGAGTGCTGCGGCCAAAGCGATGCGCCGCCAGTTGCATCAGACTATCCAGAAGGTGGATGACGACATTGGCCGCCGCAAAACCTTTAATACCGCGATTGCAGCTAATATGGAACTGCTCAATGCACTGGCGAAATTTGACGACAAGTCAGATAGCGGCCGCGCCGTGGCTCAGGAAACGCTGGAAGCCATCGCGCTGATGCTCAACCCTATCGTGCCGCACACCTGCCAGGCGTTGTGGACAGGCTTGCGGCCGGGCAGCGATATGCTGGACCAGGCCTATCCCGCGGTCGATCAAAGTGCCTTGGTTCAGGACGAGATTGAACTGATGATCCAGATCAATGGTAAATTGCGCGGCAGCCTGACCGTTGCCAAGACAACCGACAAGGCCACGCTGGAACAGCTGGCCCTTGCCCACGAAGCGGTGCAAAAGCAGCTGGCCGGCGCAGCCCCTACCAAGATCATTGTCGTGCCGGGCCGCTTGATTAACATTGTTGTCTAGGAGAGTTGTGATGCGCTTGATGAATCTACCGATAATGCTGGCGCTTGCCGTATTGCTCGCCGCCTGCGGCTTTCATCTGCGCGGCGCGGCCACCATGCCCTTTTCCTCGCTCTACATTGAGGCTGCCAATCCGGCATCCCCGCTGATCGAGGAATTGCGCCAGAACCTGCTGGCCAATCATATCGAACTCACGAAATCGGCCAGTGCTGCTGCGGTGGTGCTGAATATTTCCTCGGACTTTCCGGAGAAACAGATTCTGACCATGGGAGCGAGTGGGCGCGTGAGTGAATTTCAGCTGCGCTATCGCGTGTCGATACGCGCTTATGATCAGGAACAGCGCGAATGGCTGCCGGCGGATGAACTGCTGCTCAGTCGCGACTACAAATATGACGACGCGCAAATCTTAGCCAAAGAAGCCGAAGAGGCGTTGCTGTATCAAAGCATGCGCAGCGATATGGTGCAGCAAATCGTGCGGCGCTTGAGCCATGCCAAGCCCCGGGCTTTGCCGGAAAAATAATGCAACTGTCCGTCGACGCCTTGCCGCGCCACCTGAGTTCAGGGCTTAAACCGCTGTATGTGGTGCATGGCGATGCACTACTGTTGGTCAATGAAGCAGCCGACAGCATAAGGACTGCGGCCCGTCACGCCGGATTTACCGAGCGCGACACGCTGATCGCCGAACAGCATTTCAAATGGAGCGAATTGAAAAACTGCGCGCAAAGCATGTCGTTGTTCGCCGAGCGTCGCGTGGTAGATTTGCGCATCCCGACCGGCAAGCCGGGTCTTGAGGGCGGGCAGGCATTGCATGATTACGTCTCTCATCCGAGTGACGATGTGCTGACACTAATCACGCTCCCCAAACTGGACTGGACGGCACAAAAGACCCAGTGGTTCAGCGCACTGGAACGTCACGCGGTGATGATCTGCGCAGAGGACATCCCACGCAATCTGCTGCCGGACTGGCTCTCCGGCCGACTCCAGCGACAGGCGCAATCGACAGACGCGGCGACGCTCGATTTTTTGGCCGACCGCTGCGAGGGAAATCTGCTCGCGGCGTTTCAGGAAATTCAAAAATTAGGACTGCTGTTCCCGGCCGGCGTACTGTCGTTCGAACAGGTAAAAGAAGCCGTGATGGACGTTGCGCGCTACGATATTTTCAAGCTATCGGAGGCGATGCTCTCAGGCGATGGGGCACGCTACGCGCACATCCTGGAGGGACTGCGTGCCGAAGGCACGGCGACCGTGCTGATCTTATGGGCGATCAGCGAAGAAATTCGCACCTTGGGCAAACTGTTGCAGGCGATGCAGCGCGGCGTGAATGTGCGCGATGCTATGCGCGATGCGCGGGTACGGCGCGATAAACAGAGCCTGATTGAAAATGCGGTGCGGCGCCTGAAATTCCCGCATATCGAGCGCGCCATCCAACATGCGGCAAAACTGGATAAAACAATCAAAGGGTTGCGCACGGGTGATGTATGGGATGAATTACTGCAACTCGGACTTCGCCTCCAATGAGCGACATCCTGTTAGTCATGACCACACTGCCCGATGCCGCCTCGGCTCAAAAACTGGCCCACCTGCTTATCGAATCGAACACGGCCGCTTGCGTAACCCAACTCGCGCCAAGTAATTCAACCTACCGCTGGCAGGGGGAAATCGAAAATGCCTGCGAAGTGCCGCTGCTGATCAAGACCACACAGGCTGGCTATCCCAGACTCGAAACCTTAATTCTGGCATCCCATCCTTATGAACTGCCGGAAATTATCGCCGTTCCCGTCACGGCCGGCTTACCCGCCTATCTGAACTGGGTAAGTCAGGTAACACTCCCTAATTTACGCAAGGAATAGACCATGCGCTTAGTCCTGCTGCTGTTGTTTTGTCTCATCACCCCGCTCAGTCCGGCCGACAATTTGCTGGATAAACTACCCGCGTTCGGCAGCAAGCCGAGTTTTTTGCCCCCGGATCAGGCATTTTCGCTCGAATTGGTCGTGCTCGATGCCCATACGCTGCAAGCGAATTTTAAGATCACCCCGGGATATTACCTGTATCGGGACAAGGTCAGTTTTACGGTAGCAGGCGAGTCACCAAAAATCACCCACATCGCCCTGCCGGAAGGGGAACTTAAACACGACCCGAATTTCGGGGAAACCCGTGTTTTCCACCAGCCATTTCAGGCTGAAATCGAACTGGATAGCACCTCCGCCACTCACCTGACGCTCAACGCCTCGTATCAAGGTTGTAGCGAACAGGGTCTATGCTACCCAAGCCAGGACAAAGTACTGCAAATCGACTTGCCCGATACCGGCGCATCCGCGGTTAGGCCGCCCCCCCCAAACAATAAACCAAACAGCGCAACGCTCGCTCCGCAAAACGAAAACGCCAAAATTGCCGGTTTATTTAAACAGGGCAGCTTCTGGCTGATTGTGTCGTTCTTCTTTGGTGCAGGATTATTGCTCGCGCTCACCCCCTGCGTATTTCCGATGATACCCATCCTATCCGGCATCATCGTCGGACGCGGCCACAAGATCACCAAAACGCACGCGTTTATTCTGTCGCTCGCCTACGTGCTCGGCATGGCCGTCACCTATGCAGCAGCCGGTATCGCGGCGGGCCTCTCCGGCGATCTAATTTCAAACGCACTGCAAACGCCCTGGGTGCTGGGCAGCTTTGCAGCGATATTTGTACTGTTGTCACTCTCCATGTTCGGTTTTTACGAGTTGCAATTACCCAGTGCATGGCAAAGCAAGCTGTCAGATACTAGCAATCGGCTGCATGGCGGCCATCTGTCCGGTGTCTTTGTGATGGGCGCACTCTCCGCCGTCATCATGGGCCCTTGTGTCGCAGCACCGCTGGCGGGCGCCTTGCTCTATATCGGACAAACCCATGACGCCGTGCTGGGCGGAGTTGCGCTATTTGCGCTGGCAATGGGCATGGGCGCACCGCTGTTAGCAATCGGCACCTCGGCGGGCGCACTTTTGCCTAAGGCCGGCGCGTGGATGGATGGCGTAAAGCGCATTTTCGGTGTTTTACTGCTGGCGCTCGCTATCTGGATTATCCAGCCCCTGCTGCCCGTCTCGGTTCAAATGCTACTTTGGGGCACACTCCTGGTGTTAACCGCCAGCTATTTACGCGTACTGGAGCGCCTGCCGGCGAATGCCCATGGCAGCCAAAAATTCATCAAGGGATTAGGTCTGCTCGCACTGCTGCTGGGAACGGCCTATCTCATCGGCGCCTTATCCGGTGCCCGCGATGTGCTAAGGCCACTGGATGCGGTTTGCTCTGTATGTAAAGCAGACACCCAGACAGCGCCTGCCTTCGAGCGGATAGCAAGCCTGACCGAGCTGGATACACGATTGAAACAGGCTAACGGCAAAATCGTGATACTCGATTTTTATGCTGACTGGTGCGTATCCTGTAAAGAAATGGAGCGCTTTACCTTTTCTGATCCAACGGTACAGGCCAAACTCAAATCAGCCATTTTGCTGCAAGCGGATGTGACCGCGAACAATCAAGCCGACAAAGATTTATTGAAAAAATTTGGCCTGTATGGCCCGCCCGGCATCCTGTTTTTTGATAAAAATAGACGGGAAATGACTGATTTTCGTGTCGTGGGGTATCAGGATGCCGCGCAATTTATCAGCACATTACAAGGCGTCGGACTTTAAACTTTTTTACTCATTTGTGTAAAAAATATAGACAATTCACCTGAATTTACGGCAAACTGTACCTATGAAAGCTATTTTAGTACTGCATGGCCCCAACCTGAATCTGCTCGGCAGCCGTGAGCCTGAGGTTTACGGGCATACAACGTTAGAAGAAATTAACGCAGGTTTAATCGCACTTGCCAGAAAAAATGGCGGCCAACTGTCGTGCATGCAAAGCAACTCGGAAGCGGCACTGATCGACCGCATTCATCAGGCAAAAACAGATGGCACAGCATTTATCATCATCAACCCGGCCGCATTCACGCACACCAGCGTCGCCTTGCGCGATGCACTGGCGGCCGTCGCCATCCCCTTTATTGAAGTACACCTGTCCAACGTGCATGCGAGGGAAGCCTTTCGCCGTGAATCCTTTTTTTCCGACCTCGCGGTCGGCGTGATTTGCGGTCTGGGTGCAGCAGGATATGAATACGCAGTGCAATACGCACTGAATTATAAAAACTAAGCCAGGAGGATATTATGGATTTACGCAAACTCAAGACTCTGATTGAACTCGTCGAAGCATCCGGCATTGCCGAACTGGAAATCAGCGAAGGTGAAGAACGCGTTCGTATCACGCGTACCGTCGCTGCCGGACAACAATTGTTCGCCCCAGCACCGCAGCAACAGCAATATATGGCAGCTCCCGTTGCGGCAGCGCCAATCGCAGCAGTGGCTGCCGCGCCCGAAGCACCGGCTGTCGCCGAAGGACACGTCGTTAAATCACCTATGGTCGGCACTTTTTATCGCTCCCCCTCTCCCGGTTCCAAACAATTCGTCGATGTAGGACAGAATGTCAACGCCGGCGATACCTTGTGCATCATTGAAGCGATGAAACTGCTTAACGAAATCGACGCAGACCACACCGGCGTCATCAAGGCCATCCTTGTTGAAAACGGTCAGCCTGTTGAATTTGGTCAGCCGTTATTCGTTATCGGCTAAAGCCGTCAGGACGCGCGCCGCTTCGCAAGTGCTGACGCGTCAGGGTACGCCAATAAAATTCGGAGATATCACATGTTTGAAAAAATACTGATCGCTAATCGCAGTGACCAGTTGCCATCAGGCAACGCAGCGGCGCAGCCAAATTGCATGGCGGCCGTAGGCCGAAAAGGCGATTTCATCGCGGAGATAAAAAATGTTTGAAAAAATACTGATCGCTAACCGCGGTGAAATCGCTTTGCGTATCCAGCGCGCCTGCCGCGAAATGGGCATTAAAACGGTTGTCGTGCACTCCGAAGCGGATGCCGATGCCAAGTACGTCAAACTGGCCGACGAATCGGTCTGCATAGGCCCGGCACCCTCAACGCTAAGCTATCTGAATATCCCCGCCATCATCAGCGCGGCGGAAGTCACCGATGCACAGGCCATACACCCGGGCTACGGTTTTCTTTCCGAAAATGCCGATTTTTCAGAACGCGTGGAAAAGTGCGGCTTTGTTTTCATCGGCCCGCGTGCAGAAACCATCCGCCTGATGGGCGATAAGGTCAGCGCAAAAATCGCGATGAAAAAAGCGGGTGTGCCATGCGTTCCAGGTGTAGAGGGCGCACTGCCTGAAAATCCTGCGGAAATTATCAAGATCGCGCGCAGCATCGGCTATCCGGTGATCATCAAAGCGTCCGGCGGTGGTGGCGGACGCGGCATGCGCGTGGTGCACACAGAAGCCGCACTGTTAGGCGCGGTCACGATGACCCGCGCCGAAGCACAGGCGGCCTTTAACAATCCAACCGTGTACATGGAAAAGTATCTGGAAAACCCGCGCCACATCGAGTTTCAGATATTGGCCGATCAGCATGGCAACGCCGTTTATCTGGGTGAGCGCGATTGCTCGATGCAACGCCGTAACCAGAAGGTCATGGAAGAAGCACCAGCCCCGCTGCTCAATCCTCGTTTGCGCAACAAAATAGGCGAACGCTGCGCTGAAGCGTGCCGGAAAATCGGTTATCGCGGTGCGGGCACCTTCGAATTTCTCTATGAAAATGGCGAATTTTTCTTTATCGAAATGAACACGCGCGTACAGGTCGAACATCCGGTCACCGAAATGATTACCGGCATCGACATTGTGCAGCAGCAAATCCGTATTGCGGCCGGCGAAAAACTACCCTTCCGTCAGCGCGACATTCAGTTCAAAGGACATGCCATCGAATGCCGTATCAATGCGGAACATCCCTATAAATTCACCCCCTCGCCCGGTCGTATCACGTCATGGCATGCGCCTGGCGGCCCCGGTATCCGGGTTGATTCGCACGCCTACAACAATTACTACGTGCCGCCCCATTACGACTCAATGATCGGCAAAGTGATCGCCTATGGTGATACGCGTGATCAGGCGATGGCTCGCATGCGCACTGCCTTGTCGGAAATGGCTGTGGAAGGGATTGAAACCAATATCGCCTTGCACCGCGACCTGCTGCTCGATGCGGCCTTCATGGGCGGCGGCACCAGCATTCACTATCTGGAAGAGCGTCTGGCTGAACGCAACAAGGACAAGTAATGGCTTGGCTGACCCTGATCGTCGATACGGATGCGAAATACGCCGAAGCCCTGAGCGATGCTTTACTCGAACACGGCGCCTTGTCGGTGGATTTACTCGATGCCGATGCCGACACACCGGACGAACAGGCGATCTTCGGCGAGCCCGGTGAACCGCCACCCGGTGTCTGGCAGCATAACCGCGTCAGCGCTTTGTTCGATGCGGATGCGGATGTCGCCGGCATCCTCGATACAGCGGTATGCGCGGTAGGGCTTTCCGCCGTACCGGAACACCGCATTGAAACACTCGCTGACAACGACTGGGTGCGTCTGACCCAGTCGCAATTTGAGCCCATTCCGATCTCAAGCCGATTGTGGATCGTGCCGACCTGGCACACCGCGGCCGATCCTAGTGCAATCAATATCGTGCTCGATCCGGGCTTAGCATTCGGCACGGGGAGCCATCCCACCACACGCCTCTGTCTGCGCTGGCTAGACAGTCATTTGCAAGGCGGCGAACAGGTGCTCGATTACGGTTGCGGTTCAGGCATCTTGGCGATTGCCGCCCTCAAACTAGGCGCGGCACATGCCGTTGGCGTCGATGTCGATGCGCAGGCCGTCACCGCCAGCCGCGACAATGCCACGGCCAATGACGTTCATGAAGTCGCGTTCTATCTGCCGAATCAAGCACCCCAAGGTCAATATGACCTCGTGGTCGCCAATATTCTGACCAACCCGCTACGTCTGCTCGCGCCCTTGCTGGCGGGTGCCACGCGCACCGGCGGACAAATTGTGCTCTCAGGTATCCTCGAAGCGCAGGCTCAGGATGTAATGGCTATTTATCAGCAGTGGTTTGACCTCAATACGCCGGTATTTGAAGACGGCTGGTCATGCCTGTCCGGCCGAAAACGCTGAGTGCAGATGAACGGCACAACACGCTGCCCGCATTGCGAGACGCGCTTCAAAATTGTCGAAGCTCAGCTCAGCGCGCACCAGGGGATGGTGCGCTGCGGGAGTTGTCTGCAAGCGTTCGATGCCAGACCGGACTTTATCGCTGCACCGGCCACGCCAGATGAGCTGACCGTCAATGCTCACTCGCCCGATGATTTACCCGTTGAACCGGCCGTTGAAGAGACCGTCGAACCACCGCTCGAACCTGAAATAATTGAACCGGCGCTAGCGGCCGTAGAAATTGTCATACCGGCAGCTCCCTTAGAGATCGAGCCGATCGCCGATGAAAAAACTGATATCAAATTTTTTCTTAAAACAGAAAGCGTTGATACCCTTGATTTCAGTCAGATGGCTGAGACGTCCTCTCCGCCCGATGAATCTGTCATACCGGATGCCGCATCCGCCAGCTATTCGTTAGACGACATTCCCGACGAGCACAGTGTAGCCACATTGCCCCCTAAACAACGGCGTTGGCCCTGGATAGCCGGCAGTTGCCTGCTCGTTGCGTTGTTAATCGCGCAAGCCGCGTATGCTTTCCGCGTCGCCATCGCAACGAGCCTGCCAGCCTTAAAGCCGGTACTAGTGGGTTACTGCGACTTGCTGGGCTGCCAGGTGTCGCTGCCGCGCCATGCCGAGTCGATCAGCATCGAGTCATCAGGCTTAGAAGCGGATCCGGAACACGAAAATATCATTACCTTTAGTGCATTGCTACGCAATCGGGCAAGTTACGCGCTGGAGTTTCCCGTGCTGGCTTTGACGCTCAATGACAATCAGGACAAAACGCTGGCACGCCGCTTGCTGAGGCCCGCTGACTATTTGCCCGCAACTGAAAATCAGCTTGCCGGATTTCCCGCCAGCCATGAAGTCAGTATCCGGCTGAATTTGAATACCGCAGACCTCAAGCCATTAGGCTACCGGCTGGAGCTGTTCTACAACTGACACGTTTCATGCCGGCCTTTTGATCCGCAAGGCCGCCAAAGTAAAATCGGCAATATGCTCGGCGATCGCCTCAATTTCTTGCTGGTCATAACGCAATTCGGGGCGCAAGCGCTGCAACACCGGATGAGAATTGCGATAAAACACACACTGACCAATCAGACTGTACACACAGCGACGCACCTCTGACTCATCCAACGGCTCAGCGATAATCTCACGTATCAATTTAGCCAAAAATTCATGTAACGGAGCAATCGCTTCGGAAACGATTTTATCCAGCGCGGGGGTCGGATCGGCCATCTCGCGCGCCATCATCTGACACTGACGTGACGCACCGTTTTCATCGAGCAGCAACAACATAAAAGACTTAATAAACAATCTCATCCGTATCTCAGGACAACGATCTGCCGCAATATTATCCGACTGCAGCGCTTTGAGCGCAGAAAAATTAAGTGCCTCGGCCAGCAGCCCGTCTTTGCTGCCAAAGTGATAGTTCACTGCGGCCACATTGGCATCCGCGCGACGGCAAATCTCCCGCACCGTGGCGCCTTGAAAACCGCATTGCGAAAACACCTCGCGCGCAGCTTCGAGCAGACGGACTCGAGTCTGATCTGAAGATGAAAGTGTCATCAGTTTGTATCGCCAGCCAAGGCTTTATACAGCTGAGTGGATGCCGTTAGTTGCGCGCGCCGCACCTGCAATTCGCCCTGCTCTGCGGCATAGGCATCACGCTCGGCATCGAGCAACTCCAAATGATTGGCAATCCCCGCCCGGTAGCGCGCATCAACGAGCTTTAAGCGCTGCTGCTGGGTATGCGAATTCGCCTGCTGCGCACTCAGTTGACGGGTCAGACTGTCGCGTGCACTGAGCAAATCCGCCACTTCGCGAAACGCCTGCTGGATTGTTTTTTCATATTCAGCCACCGCAATGACATTGCGCGCACGGCTCACATCGAGATTGGCTGAATTGCGCCCCGCGTCAAACAAAGGCAAGGTGAGCGCCGGCTGAAAATTCCACGCCTGACTGCCCGCACCGAACAAGCCGCCTAGTTGACGGCTGGCCGTACCCAACGCTCCCGTCAGGCTGATGCGCGGCAAAAAGGCGGCACGCGCAGCCCCGATGCTGGCATTCGATGCAATCAGACGCTGTTCAGCCGCAATTACATCAGGACGCCGCAATAACACGTCGCTGGGAACGTCCGCAATCAAATCCGCCGGAATCGCCTGCAAAGCGAGGCTGCGACCTGACGGCAATTGTACCGGCGTCTGTCCCACCAGCGAGTCGAGCAAATTTTCCGCCGCCGCCCGCAGCCTTTGCAAACTTGCCTGATCGGCCAGTGCCGCCTGATAACTCCCCTCTGCCTGCAACACATCCAGATCGCCGGCAATTCCAACATCGCGACGCTGTGCAATCAGGCTCAGCATCTCGCTTCGTCCTGTCGCCGTCGCTTGAGCCAGAGCAGACCGCTCATTAAATTCCAGCACGGACAAATAGGCATTCGCCACATCAGAAATCAGCGAGAGGCGAAATGCCCGCTGCGCGGCTTCGGTCGAGAGAAAACTGGCACGGGCGGCCTCGTTAAGACTCGCGACCCGCCCCCAGAAATCGATTTCGAAAGACACCAGATTCGCACTGACATCATAACGCTGTATCCGGTATGGATTGCCGGTGATCGACGTGCTCGCAGGTGAAAGGGACGCCGCGCGCTGCGCGCCGAGACTCACGTTCGGCATGCGATCCGCCTGCACGATACCGTATTGCGCCCGCGCTTCACTGATGCGTGCCGTGGCGATGCGCAAGTCACGGTTGTGTTCCAGCGACGCGGCAATCAGCGCCTGCAGGCGCGGATCGGTGAAGTAGGTCTGCCAGTCCGGCATCCGGCTTGCCGAACCGGGCTTTACGGCCGCAGAAGCTGGCCACGCGGCCGGAACCGGGGCTACAGGTCGCTGATAGGTTGGCGCCAGTGAGCAGCCTGACAACGCGGCCAGCAGCACGATAAGCGCTGAATTTTTAATCATGATGATGCTCCTCGCCCTCAATATGTTTGCGCGTATGTCCGGGGAAAATCTTTCGCACCACGACAAAGAATACCGGCACTAAAAACACCGCGAGCAAGGTCGCTGCAATCATCCCGCCCATCACGCCGGTGCCGATCGCATGACGACTTTGTGCACCCGCGCCGGTTGAAATAGCCAGCGGCAGTACACCGACAATAAACGCGATCGACGTCATCAGAATCGGCCTGAAACGCAGGCGACAGGCCTCTAACGTTGCATCGATCAGGCTCATGCCGTCATCCTGCAATTTGCGTGCAAACTCGATGATCAAGATGGCATTTTTCGAGGACAGGCCGATAATCGCAATCAGCCCCACCTTGAAATACACGTCATTTGGCAGACCGCGCAGTGTGACGGCAAGTACCGCGCCAAACACGCCCAGCGGAACAACCAGCAGTACCGCGAACGGAATCGACCAGCTCTCGTACAGTGCGGCCAGACACAAAAACACCACAATCAGCGAGATGCCGAACAGCATGGGTGCCTGCGCACCGGATTGCCGCTCCTCAAACGAGGTACCTGACCATTCGAAACCAAAGCCCGGCGGCAGCTTTTTGGCAACCTCCTCCATTGCGGCTACCGCTTCTCCCGAACTCCTGCCCGGTGCCGGGCCGCCGGAAATCTTCATCGCAGGCTGTCCGTTATAACGATCCAGCTTAGGCGAACCGGCGATCCATCTGGGTGTCGCAAGTTCCGACAAAGGCACCATCGCACCCTTGTTGTTGCGCACCGTGAGTTTCATGATGTCTGCAGGCGTGCGGCGCATATCGGCATCAGCCTGCATCTGCACACGCAAAATCCGCCCCTGCCGCACAAAGTCATTGATGTAGGCGACACCCAAGGCGGACTGCAGCGTGTCATTCAGACTGGCGATAGATACGCCCATGCTCTCCGCTTTAACCCTGTCGACATCGATCAGCAACTGAGGGCCGGCTTCCTGACCTTCAGGACGCACCCCGGCTAACACCGGATTCGCAGAGGCCATGCCAAGCGCCATGTTGCGCGCTTCGAGCAGCTTTTCGCGCCCCATGCCCCCTCTGTCCTGCAAACGGAAGTCGAAACCGCCGACGGCCGCCAATTCGGGGATAGGCGGCGGATTGATCGCAAAGATCATCGCCTGCTTGATACGGAAGAACAACATATTGGCTTTTTTCACCATCGCCGGTGCTGCACTCGCCGCATCAGGACGCTCATCCCAACTCTTCAATCTGACAAATACCAGCGCCGCGTTCTGTCCGCGTCCGAAGAACGAGAATCCCGCAACGCCAATCACGTGCGCCACTTCGGGCTGTTTGACGTAAAACTGCTCGATCTGGCTCAACACGTCCAGCGTACGCGCCTGAGTCGCACCCGATGGCAACTGAATCATGTTGATGAAATAGCCTTGATCTTCTTCCGGCAAAAAACTGCCCGGCAGTTTGGCAAACAACCAGCCCATCGCGATCAATACCACCGCATACACCAGCAGATAACGCGTCGTCTTCTTGATGTTTTTTCCAACGTTGGCGGTGTAGCCCCGTGTCGTGCGCGCAAAGAAACGGTTAAACCAGCCAAAAAATCCGCGGCTCGGCATCATCTCGCGGCCCGGCTCGTGTTTGAGCAAGGTAGCGCACAGCGCAGGCGTTAAAGTCAGCGCCATCAGTGCAGAGAACATCATCGTCAGCACCAGCGTCACGGAAAACTGGCGGTAAATCGCACCGGTTGAACCCGGGAAAAAGGCCATCGGGATGAACACCGCCATTAGCACCAGCGTGATTGCAATAATCGCACCGACGATCTGATCCATGGCTTTGCGGGTGGCCTCCCGCGGCGATAAGCCCTCGGTGGTCATGATGCGCTCGACGTTCTCCACCACCACGATAGCATCGTCCACCACGATACCAATCGCCAGCACCATCGCGAACAAGGTCAGCACGTTAATCGAATAGCCCAGCAGATACAGTCCGACTAGGGCACCGACCAGCGCAATGGGAATCACGATGGTCGGGATCAGCGTCGCGCGCCAGTTTTCCAAAAACAGGTACATCACCAGCACCACCAGCACCAACGCCTCAGCCAGACTCTTCAACACTTCGCTGATGGAGACGTCGATGAACTTGGAGGTGTCATACGGCACCACCCAGTCGATGGATTTAGGGAAAAACTTGGCCAATTCGGTCATTTTTACATTGACCGCTTTCACCGTATCGAGCGCATTGGCGCCCGGCGACAAGCGAATCGCAATGGCCGCTGTCGGGTTGCCATCAATGCGGGCGGTACGCGAATAGTCCTGCGCACCCAACTCGACGCGCGCCACATCTTTCACGCGCAAGGTGGAACCATCCGGATTGGTACGCACGATGATATTGCCGAACTCTTCCGTTGTAGATAACCGGCTGCGAGTGACGATGACCGCATTGAGCTCCTGGCCGGGCGCGGAGGGCAACTGCCCCAACTCACCCGTTGCCAGCTGTGAATTCTGTGCGCGCACCGCAGCGGACACATCCGCCGGAGATAAATTAAAATGCTGCAACCGTTCGGGCTTGAGCCACAACCTCATTGAATATTCGGTACCGAACATCAGCACTTCACCGACCCCCGGCACGCGGCGCAGACTGTCGATCACGCTCGATGTCGCATAACTACCCAGCGCGACATCATTAAGGGTCTTATCGGGCGAGAACAGCGCGACAAACATCACAAAATTTCGCGCCGTTTTGGTCACAACGATCCCTAAGCGGCGTACATCTTCAGGCAACCGCGCCTCGGCACGCTTGATGCGGTTTTGCGCCTCAACCGAGGCCAGATCAAGATTTGATCCCGCCTCAAAGGTCAGTGTGATGCTGCCGGTGCCAAGCTCAGAGGCCGACTCCATATACAGCAGATGCTCAATACCGTTCATCTCCTGTTCGAGCAGCGCGACAGCCGTCTCCTCGATCACCTGAGCCGATGCACCGGGATAGTTGACGGTAATCGTCAACGCGGGGGGCGCCACCGACGGATACTGGGAAATCGGCAGATTTTTCAATGCCAGCGCGCCGCCCAACAGAATGATCAGCGCGATGACCCACGCAAAAATAGGCCGGTCGATAAAAAATTTAGCGAACATGATCAGCCTTTGCAGCAGGTTTTGCAGCAGCCTCTGCAGGCTTGCCCGCGATCAGCGGTGCGGATTTATCCCAGGGCACGGCTTTCACAACCGTACCGGGACGCGCTTTTTGCAAGCCATTCACGATGAGCTGCTCGCCTCCCTTCAAGCCGTCAGCAATCACAAAATCGCCACCCGCCATGCCGCCAGTCTTAACCGGGACCGGCACCGCCTTGGACTCTTCACCCACGATCATCACAAACTGCCCCTGCACACCTGATTGCACCGCACGCTGCGGTACGCGTATTGCATTATCCTGTGTGGCTTCAGGGAAACGGATGCGTGCGAACATTCCGGGCAACAGATCATGCTGCGGATTAGCAAACTCAGCACGTAAGGAGACTGAACCGGTTGTCGGATCAACCGCCATGTCGGTGAAGAAAATTTTCCCAGTCTTGGGGTATACCGTACCGTCTTCGAGCAATAGTTCGACGCGCGCGGATTCGGCATGTTTATACTTGCCGCTCCTGATCGCTTGGCGCAAACGCAACAGATCAGCGCCCGGCTGTGTGAAATTGACATAAATCGGATCAATCTGCTCGATGGTGGCAAGCAAGGTAGCCTCCCCCTTGCCGACCAAAGTGCCTTCAGTCACCAAGGTACGACCTATGTGTCCGGAAATCGTCGCAGGCACACGGGCGTTCACCAAATCTTCCTGGGCACGGGCAAGCACCGCCTCAGTCTGTTTAACACGAGCGACCGCCAAATCGTATTCCTGCTGACTGACCGCTTTCACCGGCAACAAAGGCTTGTAGCGTTCGACCGTTTGTCGCGCGATGGCAACATCGGCCTCGGCTGATGCTGCGGTTGCCTTATAGGTATGGGCATCAATCTGGAACAGCGGCGCACCGGCTCTCACATCACTGCCTTCAACAAACAGCCGTTTTTCGATCACGCCCTCAACCCGTGCCCGCACTTGTGCCGTGCGGTAGGCCTGCAAGCGACCCGGCAAATCTTGCGTGAGGGTCACATCCCCCCGCCCGACGGTAATCACGTCGACCTCAGGTGGCGGCATCGCGCCCCCGGGTCCAGGACCTGCAGCCGGTTTATCACCGCACGCCGTCAGCAAGGTCATTAACAAAAGCGCGGGAACAAAGGGTTTGGCAAATGAGTTCATGTGTGTTCCATGATAAAAGTAGCAAAAGATCCGCTGCCCGTAAAAATGAGCAATTTCGAGGCATGCAACATATCAAACGCTTGTTTGAAAGTAAAGTAAAATGATCGGGTAGCCGATTCGAGCACCCGTCACAAATAAATTAAACGTATTCTGTCGCATTGCTTTTACAATGCACGCTGTTGAGATTCAGGAAAGCTGTCCAGTGATTAAAAAAACCACGATTCAAAACACCATTTGTCTGGCCGTCATGACCATGCTGCTGTCCGCTTGCGCGACCAAGCCCGTATCAGCCCCGCAAATACCACAAGCGGCCAACACAGCACCAGAACAGGCGAGTGATGCATCGTCACAAAAAACAACGGGACAGAGCGCGTTTCAAAAGCAGCGCATGATGACGCCTCAGGACAGCATCGAAAAAAACAAGTTATTCGTCAGCTACAGCATGAAAGTTATCCCTGAAAAAACCGGCCATCTGATCCAAGTGTCGATGGTTTTCAGGAATATGAAGGATAAAGCGACCCGTATACAACCTAAAATCACCCTCGCAGATCATAAGGGCAGCGTTATCCAGCCTTATACTAAAAATGGTTTTTTGAAGCTAACCTCACGCATGAACGGGCCTGCCTCATCCGCCGGTAAGACGCGCCGAAACACGGTCAATGAAAGAATAAACTGGGCCAATTCGTATTGGCTGAAGGATAAATTCACCATTCCGCCCAACGGTATCGAAATCGGTGAGCTGATTTATCACAGCAACAGCCTTAATTACCCGATGAAGCTGACCATCAACCCGGCAGGGGAAGATTACGTATTTGAGATCAGCGATACCTTCTCGACAGCACAGGCTGAGGCGAGTCCCGCGAAATAATTAAAGCCCGGGCGATGCGTAGTGAATCGGTTTGCAAGCTGCCGCATCAGGGCTTGCGAGCTTAACCGCCGCATGGGGATGACGCATCAATCAGCACCTCATTCAAGCTTTTCTCCGTAGTGAAAGTGCACATCAATGACCCTATTTCGCCAGCCCCTGTTTAATCCTCGCTTAGTCGCCAAACGTTGCTCAACGGCGGCCACACCTGAACGTCACAAGCAGATTCTGCACGACTGGGCGCAGACAATCAGGGACGGCAGCATCACTAAAAAAAGCAATAAAGAAATCGCCATTCGCAGTTCATTTATCCAGAAATTCTTTGTCGAGATACTGGGGTACGTTCCCTTTGGCAGCAGTGATACGCAGACCATCAGAGAAGAACATCACACAGGCACAGGCAGCGCGGATGCCGCACTGGGGTATTTCGGCACAGGTGAAGCGCGTGTGTTAGCCCCGGTTGAACTCAAGGGTGCGGACACGCCCAATCTCGATGCCATCATGCCGGGGCGGCACAAATCGCCAGTGCAGCAGGCATGGGAATACGCCGCCGATATTCCCGGCAGAAAATTCATCGTATTGTCGAACATGCTGGAGATTCGGCTGTATGCCTATGCCCATACGCGCCAGATCTATGAATCGTTCAATATCCTGGCCTTAGCCGATAGCGATGCTGAATATCAACGTTTTCGGCTATTGCTGGGCGCAGATAATTTACTCAGCGGACAGACAGAGAAGTTGCTGTCCGAGAGCGCAGAAGCCGAGAAATCTATCACCCGGCAACTGTATGCCGACTATCGCGACAGCCGCATTCACCTGATTCTGGCTCTGGCGCAACACAACGACCTGCCGCTGCCGGAGCTTATCACCCACGCACAAACCATCCTCGACCGCATTCTGTTCATCGCCTTTGCCGAAGACCGCGAACTACTGCCCGCGAAAACCATCGAGAGTGCGTATCGCCAGTCAAATCCTTATGCGCCGCAACCCATCTGGGATAATTTCAAAGGTTTGTTCCGCGCGGTAGACAAGGGCAATTCCCAACTGGGTATTCCGGCCTACAACGGAGGACTATTCAAACCGAATACGGTGATTGACGCACTCATCGTGCCCGATAGCGACTGTGAACTCTTCAAACAACTGGGCGAATACGATTTCGCCTCGGAAGTCGGCGTCACCGTGCTGGGACACATTTTCGAGCAATCCATTTCCGATCTGGAGCAACTGCGCGAGCTGACCGATCTGGACGCGTTTCGCCTGAAAGCCCATGAAATACGCGCTACCACCAGTGGTGTCTCCGGCAAACGCAAGGAACACGGCATCGTCTATACGCCGGACGACATTACCGCGTTCATCGTCGAGCAGGCGCTGAGCGGTTATCTCGCCACCCGCCGCGAAACGTTACGCGCCAGTTATCTGGAATCCGGCGCCTATCGCAAGCCCACCGCCGCCGAGAAGAAGCAAGCCGGCAAGGTACGTGAAGCGGATCGCCTCACCGAATTCCTGTTCTGGCATCACTGGCGCGAAACGCTCATCACCATCAAGGTGGTCGATCCAGCCTGCGGATCAGGCGCATTTTTGATTGCTGCATTTGATTTACTCGATGCTGAATATCGTCAGGTCAACGAACAAATGCAAGCCATCACCGGCACGCCGGATCTGTTCGCGGCGGGTGGTTTTGATGTGGTACTGGGCAATCCGCCGTATGTGCGCCAAGAGCGATTTACCGATCAAAAACCTTATTTTCAACAACATTATGCCGGGCGGATTCAACTCTGAAGTGCAACTTTTGTAAGTGAATTTAGGTGGTGAGCT
>JBAXJT010000017.1:0-43888 GCA_037137715.1 Nitrosomonadales bacterium | reverse complement strand
CACACCTCAAAGTTAAATTTTTTGAGGCGACAACTAGTCTGACACCGGGGGGTAATAATCAAATCCTTCAATGAGGGATTTTTCGCCGTACCAGTCATCCTGAGCGTTGCTCGTTAACCTGACGTTATACCCGCGCGCGCCGCTGCCCTGAAATAGTCCATTGCGCACGCAAGGGGCGATGCCTGCTGCAAACAAACGATGCAGCGGTTCAAAGGCTTGTAACCTGTCGTGCGGATTGCTCTGTTCTGAAATGTGCGCGCTGATGCGCTGCAGCATTTGCAGCACCGACTCATTCGGGTTGGGCTGATTGATTTCATCGGTTGTCTGTCTGATCAGTCGGGTAAATTTCTGCTGCAGCGCGGTATCCGATTGCCAGCTGGTATCGACAGGTCTGGTGGTGGCAGGCGGGTTGTCGTCAGGGCGAGGCGCGAGTTGGGGAAAGAATTCGTAAATCCGGTTTGAATTGGCCGGGTCCAGCATTAGAAAATAGCCGTTATTCTGATAGCCGTAGTCGGTGCCGGACGCCGTATAGGGTTCGTCGATGGTCTCATCTAAAAACGGCAGTGAGCCTAAACTGATGTGTCGGGTCGCATAAATCAGTTGACCCAAATACATGCCGTCTGAGATTTGTACGATTTCATCGATCAGGCAACTCATCGGAAAGACCGGATTCAGATTGCGCCACCGGTAATTGAGCGAAAAGACGGTTTTCCCCGCCATCTCCGGCAGCACTGACCGGCCAAGGTCGGCCAGGAAATAGCCGCCGGTCTTGTCGTAGGGAATGCACTTTTCAAGGTCAAGATGGCGTTGCAGCAGGATGCCGTCGAATCCGCCGGTGCCGATTGATTTCGGTCGGTCTTTTAAGTGCCAGGCTGCCGTGATCACAGGCAGCAACAGGCCTGGCACGTCGCGAAAAAAATTGCGGCCGATACGGCTCACCTTTTCGTCGTAACTGGCCATCAATTCAGGGGAATCGCCACATTTCTCTGCAAAGGCGTCGCGTGAAACAGGCTCAAATGTCTTACCCATCCAAATGCCGCTGTCCGATAGCGTGGCGTTCCAGGTGGTAGCCATAATCTCGAGACTTGCGATGAGTGACCGAGGCTGTCCCGTTGTTCTGGCCTGCGCACTTAAAAAATCACTGTCGCGTAAGGACAGCGTGATGCCTAGCATGGGGCCGTCGAGCGGTACGGCGCGGCCGCACAGGAAGAGTGTGAGCAATTTATCGTTAATTTCCGGCCATCTGGCATGCTGTGTATTGTCAGATAGTATTTGCTGATATTCCGCCAGCAAAGCGTAAAAATCGCCGTGATAGTCCTTCGTTAGCAGGGTGGCCAGATTTTTATCCAGTGTCTGGCGCAGCTCTCCTGTGGTGTCCGGGAAGTTATCGCTGCTGAGATAGTTTGTCATCGCACACTCCGTAAGGCGTGAATTACAACGATTTTTATAAGGCGGTATTGGCTTTTACGACGCCTTTCAATTCAGACATCTGACTTAAGATCGCCTGTGCATTTCCGCTGGCGATGGTGATGCCCAGCGTTGCGATTTTGCTTAGGATATTCAGGATTCGACCGACATCATTAATGGTGTTGATGGCGGCGGTTGCCTGATCGATGGCATCCACCAGTCCTTGCGTGGTGATTTCGCCGTTGCAGGCGAGCAGGGTAATGCCCACTGCGCGATAACGATCGGCGTCATAGCGCAGCGCTGTTTCGCGGGAGACTAAGGCGTCATACTGTTGATCGGTTAAGCTGGCTTTTAACGAACGACGCAAGATAAGCGCTGCGGCCGCCGCAGCCTGAATGGCATCGGCAATTTCGAATGCCTGTTCGGGGAGTAGTTTTTTGTCTTTTAACATGGCCATTTATTTAAGTTTATTAGAAGGCGGACTGAATTTGGCTGCTGACCTGGCGAATTTTTCCGGCATAGTCTTGCAATAGTTCGATCAGCAGTTTGTCGTTGTCTGCGTTTTTTTGCAGCGCCGCATGCACATCGACCATCGCGTCAATGGCGATTAATAAGGCGTTGGCGGATTGCTGACGAACGGCCAGATTGATTTTTTGTTGTTTGATCGACTCGATCAGTTCGCGTGCGCGCAAGGGTTCTGTCCTGAGATAGCGGTCGCTGAGCAGCTCCGCCAAACTGTCAAGATTGCCCGATTCATTGGCCAGTACCGGCAGGTACGCATGGTTTATGAAGGATCTGAGCAGGGAGGCGAGCTGAACGATGTCCTCGTGTTGATCGAGTACCTGTTTGATTTCATGGCGCCGGTACGCATCGGTTGAAGCGCGAAGGACAAGATTGGCCAGCGCGCTGACTGCGTTGAGTTGAGCCGCATTGAAACTCGGGGCTGCCGTATTGAGCTGTGCGAGGGTGCTTTTTGCGGCTGCCTCATCGATAAACACCCGTTGATTGTCTGCCAGTTGCCCCAGTAGTTCACCATAGGCGCGTGTCATGCCATTGAACTGTATGAATTGATTGCCGGCCTGCTTTAACTCATCGCAGTTAGCGGCATACGCTAGGCGGGTGTCGTTCGAGAGTCCTTTGATCGGCACATCCAAGGCCAGCCTTCTCAAACATGAGGCGCTGGTGTCACGGGCTACGGTGTCGATTGAGTCCGCCAGTGATCGGGTCTGAGTTGAGAATGTCCGGACAGCCGGCAGGCTCGTGCAGCCTGTGACGGTTAGCACAATGATCGCAATGAGCAGGCCTTTGAGTGGCATATTTTCCCCTTTGAGGTGAATTGACATGGCTTAGATTCGCTTTGGAGGCGGGCAGGTGCGGCTAGCGGCCGAATATGCCACGTCGCGACAGGGTGATTTTTTTTGCTGAGCGGGCGGCGCTATTGTTTTGTTCTGAGGTGGAGGCGCGGGCGTGGTGTGGCCGGCGGAGAGCGCCATCAATAGATAAAGCAGTTGTGACTCATGCATAATCTGCCCGCCTGTGTAAAACTCAGGTGCGCAGTTTTTCAGCTTTCTGGTGTGTGGGCAATATGCCTGAAGGTCTAGTTATTTTGGCCTAGTCAATTCGCTGTCCAGTAGTGTTGATGCGTAAGACGATAACGCTCAACGGTGAGTTCCTGTGCGTTCATGTTGACCAGAATCGCGCCATCCTGATCGGAGCGCAGCAGGGTTGCGCCGCTGTCCAGATAGCGTTGCATTATTTGCTCTTTAGGATGACCGAAGCGGTTGCGGTAGCCCGCGGTAAACACCGCATAGTCGGGCAGCACGGCCGCCACAAAATCGACGCCTGATGAACCTGCACTGCCGTGATGCGGCACAACCAGCAAGTTTGCCGGGAGCTGTTCCGGATGTTCATGCAGCAGCCTTTGTTCGCCGCGTTTTTCAATGTCGCCCGGCAGCAGAATGTGCCGATCACCGATGCTGATGCGCAACACGCAACTCAAGTTATTGTCGTGTGGTTTGCCGGTGCTGTTGCGCCCCGGATGCAGCAGGTCAAACTGGACGCCATCCCAGTCCCAGTTGATACCGTCATGACAAGCGCGGAGTGTCATGGGCGTGCCCGCCGGTACAACAGGATTTGATGAGGCGAGCCAGTCTGTCTGGATGGATTTTACGATGGAGTCTGTGCCGCCTGCATGGTCGGTGTCATCGTGGCTGATAATGAGTCCGTCCAGCGCGTTTATGCCCGCCGCATGCAGCGCAGGTATCACAATCCGGTTGCCGCTGTCGGCATCGCCTGAGTAATCGGGACCTGTGTCGTAGAGCAGTCTGTGCTGTTCGGTTTCTGCCAGCACCGACAAACCCTGTCCGACATCGAAGATGGTGAGTTTCAAGGTGCCAGGTAGCGGGGCGGGCGGGGCGTTCAGAAACATCGGCAGCAGCAGCAAGGCGCCCAGCCAGCGCGAGGCAAAGCCAGTTGGTAGCAGGATCCAGAGCGCGCCGATGACGCCGGTTGTGATAAACCAGAATGGCGGAATGTGTTGTATCCATACGGCATGCGGCCAGTCGCTCAAAAACTGCAAGGGGATCATGGTCAGGTCCAGTGCGATATGCGCAAGCCATAACGGTACCTCGGTAGGCAACGCGGCACCTAATAAAGTCAGCGGCACGACGATGAGGCTGATCAGCGGGATCGCGAAGGCATTGGCTAAGGGTGAGACCAGCGAGACTTGCCCGAACAACATTAGCAGCAGCGGAAGTAAGCCGATGCACATTGCCCACTGTACGGTGATGTACTCGCGTATCACCGGTAAAATTTGCCGCGCCGGCGGGGTGTTATCCGTGTGTATCACGGTGCGGCTGATGCGGTGGGAGGTGGCGTACAGGATGAGCGCGACGGCGCTAAATGAGAGCAAAAATCCCGGGGAGAGTACGGCCCACGGATCCGCAATCAGCACACAGAGCATCGCGATGCTGAGTATTTGCGCGAGCGAGAAATTGCGATTGAGCCACAAGGCGGCGGCCACGGCGCTCACCATAAACACGGTGCGCTGCGCCGGAACGCCGTAGCCTGCCAGTTGTGCATAGAAATAAGCGGTCAGCATCGCTAAGACGGCGGCAGCTTTGCCGGCAGGTAACCATCCAGTCAGCCGACTGCTGCGCCGCCATAGCCAATACACGGCGCTAAAGATCAGACCTGCGAGCATCGTGATATGCAGTCCTGAGATGCTCATCAGGTGAATGACGCCGGTGCGCCGGAACGTATCCCATTGCGCACTTGAAATGCTGTCCTGATCGCCGACCGCCAGTGCGATCAGTACCCCGCTGTAGGGTGCGGAACCTAACGTGTCGGTAAATTTGTCGCGGATCGCTTCACGCCAGGATTCTATCCGGTAGCGCATCCCACGTGCGCGATGATCGATCAGGACAGGGGGTGATGCGTTATGAAGATAGCCGATGGCGCGCAGGTTGTTTTCCAGTGCCCACAGCTCAAAGTCAAACCCGTGCGGATTGCTGCTGCCGTGGGGTTGTTTCAGTCGCACGGTTAGTTGCCAGCGTTCACCGGCATGAAATTGCGGGGGTGGCGCTTTTAAATTTTGATAGCTGCTCAGATAGATGTGTGCCGGCACATGCGCCCCGGGCGTCAGGGTGCGTTCGACATCGAATGCGAAGCGCTGACCGCGCTCAGTCTGGTGAGGTAACTGAGCGATGATGCCGACTACGTCGATGTCACGTCCCTGCCATTCAGCTGGGAGACTGTCAGAGAGCCTGATATCGGCTTGCCAGGCTGCATGGAAAAATCCGATGCCACAAGCAACACCTGCAATCAACAGCGGGCGGATCAGGCGGTGTTGTCGGGTGAGCGGCAACAGAATTGCCCCTGCAAGACACCAGGCCCAGACAAAGTCGGGTAGCTGTGCCTGCCGTTGCAGCAGGTAGACGCCGACTGTAAAAAACATCGTAAAGAGAACCATGCGCACAGCGTAGCGCACGGTTAGAATGCCGTCATGCGAAAATTTTTACATCGGGTTTTGCCGCATCACGACACGGTTGTGAATAACCGCTGGCTCAAGCCGTTTGGCCGTTGGCTGGTTGAGCCTAATTTGTGGCATTTGCACCGCAGATCGGTCGCCGGTGGCGTTGCCATCGGACTGTTTTGCGGGCTGATCCCCGGGCCGTTGCAAATGATGGGTGCCGCACTGTTCGCCGTATTGTTACGCGTGAATTTGCCGGTTGCCTTGTTTGTCACGCTGTATACCAATCCGTTTACGATCGTACCGCTGTATTTGCTCGCTTATCGGCTGGGTGCGCAGGTGAGCGGCACGACTGAGGGACTGACGAATATTACGTTCCCCGAACTGCAATGGCAAAACATGGGCGGCGAGTTGTGGGTCTGGCTGATGCAGATGGGCAAACCGCTGCTGATCGGCTTGCCGTTGCTGGCCGCCGGATTCGCGGTTGCAGGCTACATCTTTGTGCGGCTGGTCTGGCGGGGCGGCGTGCTGTTGAAATGGCGTGCACGTCGGCGCAAACGGGGTTGATGCCGCTTAGTTTGTTGTCAGTACGCCGTCCACTAGCGTCATGGTTTTTTGCATGCGTTTTGCCAGTTCAAGATCGTGGGTGACGACGATGAAACTGGTACCCAGTTGTTCGTTGAGCGTTTTCATCAAATCGAATAAGGCTTCCGCACTCGCTCTGTCGAGATTGCCGGTCGGCTCATCGGCCAGCACACAGGCAGGTTGCGTGACCAGTGCGCGCGCGACAGCCGTGCGCTGACGCTCGCCACCGGACAGCTCGGCAGGCAGATGTTGGATGCGGTGCGCAAGGCCTACTTTTTCCAGCATGGCGGCGGCAAGAGGCTCTGCCGCAGCGCTTGTCATGCCGCGTATCCGCAGTGGCATCGCGACGTTTTCAAGGGCGGTGAATTCCGGCAGCAGGTGGTGAAACTGATAGACGAAGCCCAAAGACTGGTTGCGGATGTCGCCGCGCTGCGTCTCGTTCATCTTTTGTACATCCTGCCCTAAGATCTTTACGTTCCCGCCGCTGGCATTGTCGAGCCCCCCCAACAGGTGGAGAAGGGTGCTTTTGCCCGACCCTGACGAACCCACGATGGCAATGCGTTCGCCGTGCGCAACCGTCAGACTGACGCCTTTAAGTACGGGAACTTGCTGTTTGCCCAGCGTGAAGGTTTTGCTCAAATCAAGGCAGGAAACCACCGGCTCTAGCTTGGAATTATTCATAGCGCAATGCCTCCGCCGGTTGTGTTTTGGATGCGCGCCAGCTCGGATAAATGGTTGCTAATAAGCTGATTATAAATGATAATCCTGCAACAGTCGCAACCTCTGCGTAACGCAGGTCGGAGGGAAGTTCGCTGATGTAATACACGTCTTTCGCTAAAAACTGCACACCGAACAGGTGCTCGATAAACGGCACGACCACGTTCAGATTCAGCGCGAGCAAAATGCCAAAGAAACAGCCCAGCAGCGTGCCTGTCAGCCCGATGATCACGCCTTGCACCATGAAAATCTTCATGATGCTGCGAGGGGATGCGCCGAGCGTGCGCAAAATGGCGATATCGGCCTGCTTGTCGGTGACGGCCATCACCAGTGTGGAGACGATGTTGAACGCGGCGACCGCGACGATCAGGGACAGAATGATGAACATCATCTTCTTTTCCATCTGCACCGCCTTGAAATAGTTGCTGTTCTGGTGCGTCCAGTCATTCGCATACAAGCCTTGCGGCAACTGGTTTTGCAATTCGCTGGCGACATCGGGCGCTTTGTCTATTTCGCGCAGTTTAGTGCTGATGCCGGTTACCGCATCGCCTAACTGAAACAACTTTTGCGCGTCGTTAATGTTCACCAGCGCCAGACTGTTATCGTAAGGGGCCATGCCGATTTCGAATATTCCAACCACGCGAAATTGCTTCACGCGCGGCATCATGCCGGCGGGGGTGATCGATCCTTGCGGCGCGATCAGCATGACTTTTTCACCCATGCGCACGCCCAGTGCGCGCGCCAGATCGGAACCCAACACGATGCCGAATTCGGTGCTGCGCAAATCGGTCAGTTTTCCCGCCTTGACGTTATTGGATAAATCCGTAATGGCGGTCTCAAGCGACGGGTCGATGCCGCGCACCATCACGCCCTGTACGCTCTGGCCGAACGACAGCATGCCCTGGCCTGCGACATAGGGCGCAGCAGCTAAGACTTGCGGGTGATGTAGAACGGTGCCCAGCAGCGGTTGCCAGTTTTCCATGCGCCCGCCGTCGGCGACCACTTCGAGGTGCGGGGAGGCGCCCAGCATGCGTGCGCGGATTTCCTTCTGGAAACCGTTCATCACCGATAGCACGACGATCAGCGCCATGACGCCCAGTCCCATCCCCAGCATGGAGATGAGCGAAATAAAGGAAATAAAATGATTGCGTCGTTTGGCGCGCGTGTAGCGCAGGCCGATGAAGAGTTCGTAGGGTTGCAATGTGTTTGATCAGTGTGATGGAACAAGCCGACAGTTTGCCACAAGCAGGCGGTGGATGACAGCGCATTGAAACCGTGATCAGCGAAGCGTCTCTAGCGGCACGGAACTAAAGACCAAGGGGGCGTTTATCCTAGAAAAAGCTGTTGTCCACGAACCACACGAAAAAACACGAACAGATTCAAATACATATCGTTGTTGATACTGTAACCTGATAGGTGACTTGCTGAATTTATGTAACGTATTGATTTGTTTCTTTACTTTCGTGACCTTCGTGGATTAAAAAGGTTTCTAGGTTTATGAGTTACGCGCTGAATGCTCAAACGATAGCCCCTTGAAAGTCGACATATCGGGGAGGGCGCCGTCGGTTTGATTAGAAATCTGGGTTAAACTCGCGCCCATGAAAAAAGTACATCTGGTGATTACCGATTTATTCCTGCCTAAAGAATTTGCGGCCGAGGTGTGTGCAGGCTTGCCGCTGCCGGCGCTGGAAAAGTTGCTGGCGCGCGGGGCTGTGACAGGTCAGGCCCGTGCGGATGACTTGTCGCTGGAAGCGTCTGTTTGCGGTCTTTTTTCCGCATCATCGGGAGTCGCATCGATTTCTGCCGCATTTGACGGTTTGCCCGAAGGCGTCTGGTTGCGCGCGGACCCGGTGCATGTAAGGCTGCAGAGGGAACAGGTGGTATTGCTGCCGGATGTGGCGGTCAGCGCTGACGAAGCGATGCAATTTTGTATCAGCCTGAACGCGCATTTTGCCGGGCAGGGCGTGACGTTTTTTGCGCCGCATCCCAATCGCTGGTATGTGCGTCTGGACGAACACCCTGATATTCAAACGATGCCGCTGTCGCAGGCGGCCGGGCGAAATATTCACGGCAATCTGCCGGCAGGGGCTGAGGCGCGCCGCTGGCACCAGCTGTTTAACGAGATTCAGATGCTGTTATTCGCTCATCCGCTCAACGACGTGCGCGAGGCGCGCGGCGATGTGCCGGTCAACAGCGTGTGGTTCTGGGGGAATGGCGCGCAATCCGGGCCTGCACGGGATGATCATGCCAGTTCCGCATACGACAGCGTCAGTTCCGATGAAGTGCTCGTCGAAATGCTCGCCTCGGCGGCTGACGTGCCATTTTTCGACTGGCAGCCTGCATGGTCGTGCGGCGAGGGCAGGCAACTGCTGGTCTGGACCGGGTTGCGCCGTGCGTTGCAGCGCGGCGATCTGGCCGGGTGGCGCGATGCACTGCAATCGTTTGAAACGGGTTATGCCGAGCCACTTTGGCAGGCCTTGCGCAGCGGGAAAATCGAGCAATTGCAAGTCGATGTGATGGGCGGTAACGGTCTGCGGCAGGCGAGTCTTGCGCGCTTTGATGCGTGGGCATTCTGGCGGCGCAACAAATCGTTAGCCGCCTATTCGGTAGAATCGAAATCCAATTGAATAGCGGAGACATCATGGTTTTTTGGCAAACAGCAATCCAGTATTTTTGGCGCGACGAAGCGCTGCTTGTGTTTATATCGGTGCTGCTGCTGTCCTTTTTTCTGTTTTATTTCATCAAGGATGATCGCAAGAGTGTCACCAATACGCTGATTTTCTTTGCGGCCTGCCAAGCGGTCGCGCTCCTGAGTGGTCTGGTTCACGCCATGAACTACACCTTTGTCGCAGCGCTATTTCATGAGGCGGCGGTGATCGGTTCGGGCATCGCCATCATCCGATTGTGCGGATTAATGGCATTCCGCATCGTGTTGCCATCAGTTAGGCTGCAGCCGCCGCGCATCACCGAAGATATCTTTGTCATCATCGCTTATCTCATCTGGTGCCTGGTCAGGTTGCGTTATGCAGGTCTCGATCTAGGCAGCATCGTCGCGACATCGGCCATGATCACCGCCGTGGTGGCCTTTTCCATGCAGGATACGCTGGGGAATATATTAGGCGGGCTGGCGTTGCAACTGGATAACTCGATCGAGATCGGCGACTGGATCAAAGTGGAGGACATGGTCGGGCGTGTGGTGGATATCCGCTGGCGCTCGACGCTGGTGGAGACGCGCAATTGGGAGACGGTGGTATTTCCCAATAGTCAGTTGATGAAAAATAAATTTCTGGTGCTGGGGCGGCGCAGCGGGCAGTCTGTTCAGTTGCGCCGGTGGGTCTGGTTTAATGTCGGCTTAAACACCACGCCGCGCCAGGTGACGCGTGCGGTTGAAGAGACTATTTTGCAGGCGGATATCAGCAATGTCGCCAAATATCCCGCCCCCAATTGTGTGCTGATGGAAATTGACAAGGGCGTTGCCCGCTATGCATTGCGCTACTGGCTCACCGATATGGCGCTGGATGATCCGACTGATGCTGCGGTACGCTGGCATGTGTATACCTCGCTCGAGCGGGCCGGAATTTCGCTGGCGGTCGAAATGCAGAACGTCCACTACATCAAGGAAAATGAAAAGTACGAAGGGGCGATTCATCAGCGTGAAGCTCAGCAACGCTTAAAAACGCTCAAGAACGTCGAATTGTTCGCCAAAATGACCGATGACGAATTGATTGCGCTGGCCGAGCGGCTCAAATATGCGCAGTTTGCCAAAGGCAATATTATTTCAAAGCAGGGCGCCGTTGCGCACTGGTTGTATATCATCATCAACGGTGAAGCCGAGGTGTATCTCGAAGCACCCAACGGGGTGCGGCGCACGGTGAATGTGCTGGGACGCGGCAGCTTTTTCGGCGAGATGGGGATGATGACCGGCGCTCCGCGTTCAGCCTCTGTGATTGCAACGACCGACGTGGAATGCTACCGGCTCGATAAGGAGGCCTTTGCCGGTATCATGCAGGCTAGACCCGGTTTGGCGGATGAAATCACCCATATTCTGGTGGAACGTCGGGTGCAGTTGGACAGCGTATTGCATCATCTGGATGAGCAAACCAGACGGCAGGAGAAGAGTTCGCAGCACAACGAATTGCTGGTGACTATCAAACGTTTCTTCGGTTTGTAGTATCATCTCGCCGCAGCCGGTTGGGTTTACGCCGGAAGAATTAATTAAAAGCCGCCGCTTGCGGCGGGATGTTAAGGATCAATATGAAAATTACCTTTTTAGACTTTGAAAGTCCGATCGCTGAACTGGAAGATAAAATCGAGCAGTTGCGCGATGTGCACGATGATACGGCCGCACTGGATATCACGGATGAGATCGATCAGTTGTCCAAGAAAAGCGAAGCGTTGACCAAAGACATCTACGCAAAACTCACGCCCTGGCAAATCTCCAAGGTGTCGCGTCACCCGCAGCGCCCTTATACCCTTGATTACATTGAGCACTTGTTTACCGATTTCGAGGAGTTGCACGGCGACCGAAATTTTGCCGATGACAAGGCAATTGTCGGGGGATTGGCGCGATTCAACGGTCAGAGCGTCATGGTGATCGGTCATCAGAAGGGGCGCGATACTAAGGAAAAGATCATACGCAATTTCGGCATGCCGCGTCCTGAAGGCTATCGCAAGGCGATGCGCCTGATGCGCACGGCCGAAAAATTTGGCATTCCCATTATGACGTTCGTCGACACGCCCGGGGCCTACCCCGGCGTGAATGCGGAGGAGCGCGGTCAGTCTGAAGCGATCGGCCGCAATCTGTATGAAATGAGCGAATTGCGCGTGCCGGTCATCTGCACCATCATCGGCGAAGGCGGTTCGGGCGGTGCGCTGGCGATTGCGGTAGGGGATGCCATGCTGATGCTGCAATACAGCACCTATTCGGTGATTTCACCCGAAGGCTGTGCGTCCATTTTATGGAAGAGCGCCGACAAGGCTGAAGATGCCGCCGAAACGCTGGGGATTACGGCCACGCGTCTTAAATCCCTTGGTATTGTTGACAAAATCATCAGCGAACCGCTGGGTGGCGCACACCGCGATTATCCGGCGACCATGCAAAGCGTGAAAAAGGCGCTGCAGGATGCATTGAAAATCGCGCAGGACAAACCAACCAACGACTTGTTGCGTGACCGCTTCAATCGCCTGATGAGTTATGGCAAGTTCAAGGAAGTCGAGCTTACTTAATCTGGCGGAGCAGGTAGCGATCAGCCTCGGGCAGCTCTTGCCCGAAGGCAGCATCCTGCTGCTGGGACTGAGCGGTGGTGTGGACTCTGTCGTGCTGCTGCACCTGTTGCACAGCCTCGCCCCGCGTTTCTCCTGGAAAATTTCCGCACTGCATGTTCATCACGGGATCAGCCGCAATGCGGACGCCTGGGCGCAGTTCTGTGCGCAGCTGTGCGAGCGGCACGAGATCCCGCTTTGCATCGAACGGGTGGATATCACGCCGTTGCGATCGCAGGGGATAGAAGCTGCCGCGCGTCGCTTGCGCCATGCCGCGTTTGACGCGCAGCGCTGCGATTTTGTTGTACTCGCTCATCACGCCGATGATCAGGTTGAAACCCTGTTTTTGCAGTTGCTGCGCGGTGCGGGTGTCAAGGGGGCGAGCGCAATGCCGGTCCTGAGCCAGGTAAATGCTACTCGGCACCGGCTGGTGCGCCCTCTGCTGCATTTTACGCGTGATGACATTACAGCTTACGCGGCAGCGCACTGTCTGGAATGGATAGAAGACGAAAGCAACGCGGATGAACGCTATCCGCGCAATTTTTTGCGCCATCGCTTGCTGCCTGAGTTGGCGACTCAATTTCCCGCCTACCGGGAGACATTGACACGCAGCACGAGTCATTTTGCCGAGGCCGCTCTCTTGCTCGATGAACTGGCGGCTATCGATGCCTCGGACGCGCTGATTGACGCGTGTCTGAACGTTACGGCCTTGCAGGCATTGAGTTATTCGCGGGCAAAAAATCTACTGCGCTATTTTTTCGATCAGCAAGGTGCACCGATGCCGCAAGCGGCCAAACTCGATGACATGCTGCAACAGCTCTGTACTGCCCGTGACGATGCTGCCGTGTGCATCGATTTTGGTGGCTGGCAGGTGCGGCGCTATCGGGGGAAAGTATATGTTTTTCAGGCGCAGGCTCAATGGTGTGGCGTGCAGGTATGGCAGGGAGAGGCGGTGTTGTCATGGCCCGCGTTGAACGCCTCTGTTGCATTTCATCACACCGAAGGTCAGGGGATTAGTCTTGCGAAGTTACAGGCGGGCGAGGTGAGCTTGCGGCAGCGTCAGGGCGGTGAGTCGTTGCGCCCTAAATTGGCAGGCTCCACGCGTACCTTGAAAAATCTGCTTCAGGAATTTGATATCCCGCCTTGGCGGCGCGAACGCTTACCCTTGCTGTACTGTGGTGAAGATCTGGTGTGTGTGCCCGGGGTTGCGATTGCTGCGGCATATCGGGCGACTGAGAACGAGGCGGCTATTTTGGTTGCGCTGACAGCGCGCTAATCTAACGCTAGGGCGTGGCGGGTTTTTTGGACCATTCGATTTTTTTGACGGGTGTTTTGACAGGTTCTGCGCTTTCCGCCGGTTTTGGTTCATGTACCCCGAGCTCTTCGTCCGTGAGTTCGATTCGTGCAGGGTAGTGCGGCTTGACGTCCGCTTTCTTGATGTTTTTAACGGGAAGTTCCCGTATCTTTGGCTCAATCTTGGGGGCCGCCTTGGGTGTGGAAGCTTGCGGGGCGGGTTCTGCTTCAGTTGCTGGATGGCTTTCGGTGCTAGTGTTTTCAATCGGCACCAGAGGCGCTGCGTCGCGTCGGACTGGTTTTTTGGCAGGCTCTCGTTTTGGTGTCGGTTTAGCTTCGTTCAGTAGTGGATGATCTGCGTCGTCATCGCTTTTGGCTGATTTCTTTTTTTGGGGGGCGATGTCAGTTTTTTTGTGTCTGGCGATATCTTCGGCACGGTGTCTGGCCACTTCCGCGTTGATGTCGGCGCGGCGTTGATCTTCGCGCGCCTTGATGTTGTTGGCGTGATTGGCTTTTTGGCTCGCACGGTCGGCATCGCGTTCGGCGCGGGCTTCCTGCTTCGCTTTAATTTTCGCCGCTTTTTCTTCCTGCTGCGCGAGCAGTCGGGCGGCTTTTTCATCGGCCGCGGCCTGTTTATAGGCGGCAATTTGTGATGCGAGCGCCTCGTCTGCAGCAGCCTTTTGTCTGGCTTTTTCCTCCGCCTGCGCGATCGCCGCTTTTTCGGCTGCAACCCGTTCGGCCTCAACGCGAACGGCTTCTGCCGCGCTGAGTCGTTCAGCTGCTTCTCGCGCCAGTTTTTGTTCTTCCGCCTGTTTTCGACTGTCGATGCCTTGGGCGATCTCATTGCGTCGGGCCGTATAGGCATTGCGCATGTTCATGTCGGGTGCGCTGGTGATGGCAGTGTTGAGCCAGTCAATCGCGATTTTGCTGTTTTGCGCAGTGCCTAATCCCTTTTCATAACACTCAGCCAATCGGGCGTGTGCTACGGCGTCCCCTTGTTTTGCGGCTAACTGATACCACTTAAATACTTCGCGGTAATCCTGCGGCACGCCCTGTCCTTCGGCATACATATCGCCGATATGTAATTGGGCCGATGCGTTTTCCTGTTTTGCCGACAATAAAAACCAGTGCATGGCCTTTTTGAAGTCTTGTGCCACTCCTCGGCCTGAAAAATAGAGTTCGCCTAATTTGTTTTGTGCCTCAGCGTGTCCTTGTTCGGCTGCCGCCAGATACCATTGCAAGGCAATCCGGTAGTCTTTCAATATCACCTGGCCTAGCGTATACAGCAGGCCCAGATTGAACTGGGCGATGGCATCCCCTTTTTCGGCGAGCGGCAAAAATAAGGTTGCGGCACGTGCGTAATCGCCGGCTTCCTGTGCCCGTTGAGCCTCTGCGCGTTGCGCGGTGGCTGGATTGTCAGTTGCCGCTTGTGAGGAACAGGCGACCAGCAGCATCAACGCAAACAAGATATGCATAAGTAGGTAAGTTAAGTTTGTGGTTAAGTATTCTGCCGCATTTCGATTTTACCGTCAGAACGATACAGGCGCTGCATTCATCGACGATATTTATCGATATTGTTAACAATATCGGCATCCGGGTGACAAACTTTACTTCAGCGATGTCTCAAGGTCAGTATTTAGGCGGAAATCCCCTGTGCCAGCCTGTGCGGTCGCGTCCGATAAGCGACGGCAGGGGCAAACTCTGGTAGAATGAGCGGTCGTTATTTTATCAATCCCAGTTTGGAGAATTTAGCATGGCTGTTGAACGTACTCTGTCAATTATCAAACCTGATGCTGTTGCAAAAAATGTAATCGGTCAAATCTACTCGCGTTTTGAAGGCGCTGGCCTTAAGGTTATTGCTGCACGCATGACGCAATTGTCCCAGAAAGAAGCCGAAGGTTTTTACGCTGTACACGCCGCACGTCCTTTCTTTAAAGACTTGGTGAGCTTCATGATTTCCGGTCCTGTGATGATCCAGGCTTTGGAAGGCGAAGGCGCAATCTTGAAGAATCGTGACCTGATGGGCGCAACAGATCCTAAGAAGGCTGACAAAGGTACGATCCGTGCTGATTTCGCTGATAGTATCGATGCGAATGCGGTACACGGTTCTGATGCGGCTGAAACAGCAGCAGTTGAAATCGCGTATTTCTTCCCTGCATTGAACGTTTACTCTCGTTAATCAACGAGATGTCATCGTTAGAAACCGTTATGAGCAGTTCGAGAACAAGAAGCCGCGCAGCGAACGACGAGACATACCACGCCGGTAGGCGAGGTGTGAGCGAGCACGCGACGCTGCTATCGGTCTGCGTAATAGGTTTATGACGATGACAAAACAAAATCTCCTTGATCTGGATGCCCATGCGCTGACCGCTTATTTCACGGAAATGGGTGAAAAGCCTTTTCGTGCCAAGCAGCTGTTGCGCTGGATGTACCAGGTCGGGGAGTCTGATTTTTCTGCGATGACGGATATCGCGGCTGTATTACGTAACAAGCTGGCGCAAAGCGCCTGTATTACCGTACCCGAAATTGTTCGGGAAGAATTGTCCGATGACGGCACACGCAAGTGGTTGCTGAGCGTCGGGAGCGGCAACGCGGTGGAGGCGGTGTATATCCCAGAATCCGCGCGTGGCACGCTGTGTATCTCATCTCAGGCCGGCTGTGCGCTCGATTGCTCGTTTTGCTCAACCGGCAAGCAGGGATTTAATCGCAACCTGTCTGTCGCCGAGATCATTGGTCAGCTCTGGTGGGCCAATCATCAACTGGGTAAGAACAGTGAGGGTAACTGGCCGGTGAGCAATGTGGTGATGATGGGCATGGGCGAGCCGTTATTGAATTTTGACAATACCGTGAGTGCACTGCGTCTGATGCTCGATGATCAGGCCTACGGGCTGTCGCGCCGCCGCGTGACGGTGTCGACCTCGGGGATCGTGCCGGCGATGGACAGATTGCGCGATGAATGTCCGGTGGCGCTGGCCGTTTCCTTGCATGCGCCGAATGACGCATTGCGCGATCAGCTTGTGCCGATCAATCAAAAGTATCCACTCAAGGAATTGCTGGCCGCCTGCCGGCGTTATCTGGAAAAAGCGCCGCGCGATTTCATCACCTTCGAATATGTGATGCTCGATGGCGTGAACGATACGGTGCAGCATGCGCATGAGTTGGTGAGACTGGTGAAAGATACGCCGTGCAAATTTAACCTGATTCCGTTCAATCCGTTTCCGCAATCGCCCTATAAGCGCTCAAGACCGGATGCAATCCAGCGCTTTCGCGATGTGCTGATGCAGGCGGATATCATCACGACGACCCGCAAGACGCGCGGCGACGATATCGCTGCGGCCTGTGGTCAACTGGCCGGTCAAGTGCTGGACAAAACCCGTCGCACATCGGCGCGACCTGTGGTGTTTCAGGGGGCCGGACGATGAAGCGCCTGGCGTTACTGCTGGCGTTACTGCTGGCCGGGTGTGGAGGCGCTGCGGTGAAGCAGCAGAGCAGCGAACGCGCGCAAAACAGTGCCAAAATTCACACCGAGTTGGCCGGCATGTATTTTGAGCGCACCCAAATGGGGATTGCACTGTCTGAAATCGATCTGGCGTTGCGGGCGGATCAAAATTATGCACCTGCCTACAATGTGCGCGGACTGATCCATATGTCGTTGCGCGAAGACGCTGAGGCTGAGGCGGATTTTGTGCAAAGTTTGCGTCTGGATAAGACTGATTCTGAGGCGCATAACAACTACGGTTGGTTCTTGTGTCAGCGCGGCAAGGAAGCAGAATCAATCACTCACTTTATGGCCGCGGTTAAAAATCCGCTCTACACCACGCCTGAGCGTGCCTATTTGAATGCGGGTCTGTGTTTTCAAAAGGCGGGTAAAGCACAGGATGCGGAAGAATTTTTGCAGCGCGCCTTGCGTTTGCAGCCTGAATTAACTCAGGCGCTGTTGGCCATGGCTGAACTTAAATTTGCAGCAGGCGAATATTCTGCCGCCAGCAAATATGTGGCAACGCTTAAAAAAGAAAATCTGACGGCGGCGCAGTTATGGCTGGCCGTTCGTATCGAACGCCGTGTCGGGAATGTCAATGCAGAGGCGAGTTATGCCATGCATTTGCGTCAGCGTTATCCTGATGCGCGTGAAACTCAATTATTGATGCATGGTGAATGATGGAACAGTTAGCAAAGCAAGAATCCGATCAGACCGAGGTCGCGGAGCAACACACAGCGTCTGAGGTGGCATCTCAAAGCATGGAAGAGTCTGTCGCGCAAGCGTCGATTGAACAAGCATACGTCGCTCAGGCGTTCGTTGCAGCACCCTCGGTGGGTGGCATTTTGCGCGCGGCTCGCGAAGACATGGGCATGAGCATCGACGATGTGGTCGTCAAGATTAAGCTCGCACCGCGTCAAATTATTGCGCTCGAAGCCGATGATTATCAGTCGCTGCCCGAGACGGCTTTTTTGCGCGGATTTGTACGCAGCTATGCCAAACTGTTGCAATTGGAAGTACAGCCGCTGCTCGATGCTTTGCCAGGCTCGGCTGTTGCTAACGCAGCTCAAGTAAAAGTCGAAGCGCCTTTCCCGACTGAAAAAACCAGTCGTCGCCAAAATGTCAATTTGCTGAGTGCGGCTCTGGTGGTCGCGGTGCTGATTGCAGGCTTCGCCGCCTGGCAAAGTAATACGCCCGTGGAATCCGTGCCGGTTGCCGTGATTGACCTTGCTGCATCGGATGTGGCTTCGCTGCCCATGCCTGATCAAGTTGAAATGCTCGTTTCATCCGGTGTGGCTGAGTCCGGCGCAGCGGATGCATCCGCCTCTTCGCCTGTCGCCGTGCCTGCTGTCGTTCCGGCTGCATCCGCCCCGGTTGCGGCCCAAACGCTATCGGCCTTGCGTCTGGTGTTCGATAAGGAATCCTGGGCTGAGATCAAAGACCAATCCGGAAAAGTACTGGCCAGACAGGTCAATGCAGCGGGGAGCGAATTGCGTGTTGAAGGCGCGGCACCTTTCACGATGGTAATCGGGCATGCGTCGGCAGTGCATATGTTTTACCGCGAAAAACCAGTCGATTTGTCGTCCTATGTTAAAGGCGGCGGCGATGTGGCGCGCATGACGCTGGAGTAATCATGGACGCCATCAAACGTCGCCCGTCACAGCGTGTTTTAGTCGGTAAAGTAATGCTGGGTGGCGGTGCGCCTATCGTGGTGCAATCCATGACCAACACCGATACGGCTGATATCGATGGTACGACCAAACAAGTTTTTGAGTTGGCTAAAGCCGGTTCCGAATTAGTGCGCATCACGGTGAATACACCGGAAGCGGCCGCGGCCGTGGTGCATATTCGCCGTAGGCTGGATGCGCTGGGCTGTTATGTGCCGCTGGTGGGGGATTTTCACTATAACGGCCATCGTCTGCTGATCGACTATCCTGACTGCGCGCAGGCACTGGCAAAGTATCGCATCAATCCGGGCAATGTCGGGCGCAATCGCGCTGAGGAAGATCCCTTTACCATCATGATTCAGACCGCGATCAAGTATGACAAGCCGGTACGCATCGGGGTGAATTGGGGGAGTTTGGATCAAAAATTAGTAGTGCGTATGATGGATGAAAATGCGCGTCTGGCAGAACCAAAGGATGTAAAAGAAGTGACGCGTGCTGCGCTGATTGCATCCGCTATCGAGAGCGCGCAGCGTGCCGAACAACTAGGGTTGGGGCATAACCGCATCGTGCTGTCCTGTAAGGTGAGCGAAGTACAAGATTTGATCGCCGTTTACCGTTCCCTGACGCAGCAGTGCGACTACGCCTTGCATCTGGGATTGACGGAAGCCGGTATGGGTTCCAAAGGGATTGTCGCCTCGACAGCAGCCTTGGCCGTGCTGTTGCAAGAAGGCATCGGCGACACGATACGGATTTCGTTGACGCCAGAACCGGGAGGGGACCGCACGCAGGAAGTATTGGTCGGGCAGGAGATTTTGCAGACCATGGGAATGCGCGCCTTTGCACCAATGGTCACAGCCTGTCCAGGGTGCGGACGCACCACCAGCAGTTTCTTTCAGGAACTGGCGCAAAGCATACAGCGCCACTTGCGTACGCAAATGCCGGTTTGGCGTGAACAATATGACGGCGTGGAGAACATGACCGTGGCGGTCATGGGGTGCATCGTGAACGGCCCGGGGGAGAGCAAGATGGCCAATATCGGCATCAGTCTGCCGGGTACCGGTGAGACGCCCGCCGCACCGATTTATATCGACGGCGAAAAAGCGATGACCCTGCGCGGCGAGAATATCGCCGAGGAGTTCACTGTCATCGTGGATGAATATGTGGCTAGAAAATATATTAAACGGGAAGTGGAAAGTGGGGAGTAGTAAGTCGGGTTTTCCCACTTCCTACTTACTATTAACCACTCGCCAGGATTGAACATGAGCAACGAAACATTACAAGCCGTACGCGGCATGAACGACATTCTGCCCGACGAGGCCGAACTCTGGTTGTGGTTTGAGGGCGTGGTGCGCGAGTGGTTAGCGAGCTACGGCTATCGCAATATCCGCATGCCGCTGGTTGAACCCACCTCGCTTTTTTGCCGTGCTATCGGTGAAGTGACCGATATCGTCGAAAAAGAGATGTACAGTTTTGAAGATAGCCTGAATGGCGATCAGTTGACGCTGCGCCCTGAAGGCACGGCCTCCTGTGTGCGTGCTGTGTTGCAACACAATTTGCTGTATAACGCGCCGCAGCGTTTGTATTACAGCGGACCGATGTTTCGCCACGAGCGTCCGCAAAAGGGCCGCTATCGTCAGTTTCATCAAATCGGCGTCGAAGCGTTGGGTTTTGCGGGGCCCGATATTGATGCCGAGCAGATTTTGATGTGTGCCAGACTTTGGAAGAAGCTGGGGCTGACCGATGTGACGCTGCAGCTAAATACGCTGGGTGATGCGGAATCGCGCCAGCGTCATCGCGCCAAACTGATTGCCTATTTCGAACAGAACAGTGAGTTGCTGGACGCAGAAGCTGTGCGCCGTTTGCATAGCAATCCGTTGCGAATTTTGGATAGTAAAAATCCGGCGATGCAGGCCATGATTGAGGCAGCGCCCCAATTGATGGATGAATTGGATGAGGCGGCGCTGACGCATTTTGCCGCTGTACAAGCCATTTTGACGCAGCACGGCATTGCTTTTGAGATCAACCCGCGTTTGGTGCGCGGGCTGGACTATTACAATCGCACCGTGTTCGAATGGGTGACAACAAAATTAGGCGCGCAGGGTACGATTTGTGCCGGCGGCCGTTACGATGGGTTAGTCGAACAAATCGGCGGTAAGCCAGCGCCCGCGATGGGATTTGCGATGGGCATCGAGCGCTTGCTGGTGTTGTTGCAGGAAGCGGGTATGGCGTTGCCTAAAGCAAAAGTTGATGTGTATGTCGTGCATCAGGGCGAGTTGGCTGCGAAATTGGCCAGTACCGTGGCGGAGCAGTTGCGAGATGGCGAACTGCGCGTTGTGATGCATTGCGGCGGCGGCAGTTTTAAATCGCAAATGAAAAAGGCGGACGCCAGCGGTGCGTATGTTGCGGTGGTGATCGGGGACGATGAAGCGGCAGCGAATGAAGTCAGCATCAAACCGATGCAAGGTGGCGAACAAGTGCGGGTGAGGGTGCAGGATCTCCCCGCCACAATGATCAAATTAATCAAGCAGGAGTAAAACATGGCAGCTTTGGATTTGCAGGAACAAGAACAGCTCGACACCCTAAAAGCCTGGTGGAAAGACAATGGCAACTGGATCGTAGGCGTCGTGCTGGTTGCCACACTCGCGATGGCCGGCGTGCGCGGCTATCATTATTACCAGAACAAGCAAACGACGGAGGCGGCAACGTTGTATCAGCAATTCACTGAACAACTGGCCAGCAATGACGTCAAGCGCGTCAATGATGCGGCCGCTGCAGTGATGGATAAATATGCCGGCACGCCTTATGCCGCTCGCGCGGCTTTGATTGCCGCTCAGGTCAATGAAGCGGGTAAAGAACCCTTGCGCGCCAAGACGCAATTGCAATGGGTGATTGAGCATGCGTCTGAGGACGGACTCAAAAGCGTGGCCAGTTTGCGGATGGCATCGCTTTTGCTCGATGAAAAGAATTTCGCCGGTGCGCTCAAATTACTCGACGCGAAGCACGCGTCTTCATTTGATGCGCTCTACGCCGATTTAAAAGGCGATGTGTTAACCGCACAAGGCAAACTTAGCGATGCTAAACAGGCTTACAAGCTGGCCTATGACAAACTGGACGAGAAAAGCGCCTACCGCAACCTTGTGCAGTTGAAGTTGGATGCGGCAGGGGATGCCAAATGAAAAAACTGTCGCTGTTAATACTGCTGGCTTTGGGCGGATGCGGCACGGTCGATACGGTTAAGGGCTGGATGGGTAAAGCCCATGGTCCTGATGATCCCGCGGTATTAGTGGCTTTCAATGAATCGGCTAGATTCACCGAACGCTGGCATGCCAGTTTTGGCGATGCGGGACAGAACCCCTTATACGCCGCGATGACATCCGATGCGGTTTACGGTGTGTCCGGCAAGGGGACGCTGACTCGTTTGCAGCGCGATACCGGCCGTCAGGTGTGGAGCGTGGAGAGCAAAATTCAAGTGTCTGCAGGAGTCGGTGCAGGCGAGGGGTTGGTGCTGATCGGCAGCGACAAGGGAGAAGTGCACGCCTTTGGCGAGGACGGAAAACTGCGCTGGAAACAGACGGTATCGAGCGAAGTGTTAGGCGTACCGCAGGCGAGTGATAGCGTCGTTGTGGTTCGCACCGGCGATGGTCATATTGCAGGATTGAGTGTTGCCGACGGACACCGTCTGTGGGTGTATGAACGCAGCACGCCCGCGCTCGTGGTCAGAAGTCATGCCGGCGTGACACTGCGTCGCGGTGTGGCCTATGCGGGCTTTGCCGGCGGAAAACTCGTTGCCATTAAGATTTCCGACGGTTCGTTGCTTTGGGAAAATTCCGTTTCTCAACCACGCGGCAATACCGAGCTCGAACGCATCAGCGATATCACCAGCAATCCGGTGGTGAGTGATGCGCAAGTGTGTGCGATCGCCTTTCAGGGGCGTCTGGCCTGCTATGAGGCAGGACAAGGCAATCCTTTGTGGAACCGTGAGATTAGCAGCGATAAGGGCTTGTCTATTTTACGCAAGCAACTTTATCTGAGCGATGCCACAGGTAATGTCATGGCGCTGGATAAAGACAGCGGCAGTACGGTCTGGAAGAACGATCAACTGCAACTTAGAGATACCTCGACCCCATGCGCGCAGGATCAGTATGTCATTGTCGGTGATTATCAGGGCGTATTGCATGCGCTGAGCCGAGAAGACGGCCGTTTTGCCGCACGCATTAAGCTTGATGGCAGCCCGATTCAAACGCCGCCTGTGGAAATGGATAGCGGCCTGCTGGTGCAAACCCGCAGCGGTGGAATTTATTCGTTATCTGTTAACTAACGGGAAGAGGGACGTGTACGCGCCTTCGGCGCTTAATGGATAAGGGGAAAATCCTGCATCCTCTACTCTTCCCCCTTCTCCCTTCCCCATTTATTTTTTAAGGTTTTCATCATGTTACCCACACTTGTATTAGTTGGTCGTCCGAATGTGGGTAAGTCCACTTTGTTCAATCGTCTCACCCGCAGCCGCGATGCACTGGTTGCGGATCAGCCCGGCCTCACGCGCGATCGCCATTACGGTAAAGGTCGCGTCGGTGAACGCCCCTATCTGGTCGTCGATACCGGTGGTCTTGAGCCTGTCGCTAAAGACGGCATCATGTTCGAAATGGCAAGGCAGAGTCGCCAGGCTGTCGATGAGGCCGATGTTGTGATGTTTCTGGTCGACGGACGCGCCGGATGCACGCCGCAGGATTTGATCATCGCGACCCAGTTACGTAAGACTGGCAAGCCGATTCTGCTGCTGGTCAACAAGGCTGAAGGCATGGCGCGCGCGCGGGTGACCGCCGAGTTTTTCGAATTGGGGCTGGGAGAGCCGTATCCGATTTCCTCCGCACATGGCGACAATGTCGTCGAAGTTATCGAAATCGCACTGGAAAATTTCCCGGAAGAAATCGTTGAAGAGGATGCTGTGGTCGAAGATAAGCCGCCTAAACTGGCGATTGTGGGACGGCCAAATGTGGGTAAATCCACCCTGGTGAATGCGATTTTGGGCGAGCAGCGCGTGATTGCGTTTGATCAGCCCGGCACCACCCGAGACAGTATTTATATCGACTTCGAGCGCGATGGTAAGCAGTACACCATCATCGACACGGCCGGTGTGCGTCGCCGCGGCAAGGTTGAAGAGGCGATTGAAAAATTCAGTGTAATCAAGACAATGCAGGCGATCGAAGACGCCAATGTGGTTGTGCTGGTGGTGGATGCGCGCGATCAGATTACCGAACAGGATGCCCACGTGGCTGATTTTGTTTTACAGGCGGGGCGCGCACTGGTGCTGGCGGTCAATAAGTGGGACGGACTGGATAATCACCAGCGCGAGATGGTCAAGAGCGATATCGAGCGCAAGCTGCATTTCTTAGGTTTTGCTAAGCGCCACTATATTTCTGCGCTGAACGGTAACGGCATTAGCAATGTGTTGAAATCAGCGGAAGACGCGTATGCTGCGGCGATGTCGAAGATGTCCACGCCTAAGCTCACCCGTGCGCTGCTTGGCGCGACCGAAAAGCAGGCGCCGCCTAAGGTGGGGCGTTTCCTGCCCAAGATGCGCTACGCCCATCAAGGCGGCAGCAATCCACCGCTGATCGTGATTCACGGCAGCGGTCTGGACAATATTCCTGCCAGCTATGCGCGTTATCTGGAGCGATCTTTCGCGGAAATCTTCAAACTGGAAGGCACACCGTTGAAGATCCAGTTCAATTCAAGTAAAAATCCGTTCGAGGGTAAGAAGCCGCGTGCATTGACCGAGGCCGAACAGCGTTCGGCTCACCGTGCGCGTATTCGTGGCCGAAAACTGTACGGCAAACAGTAATTGTAGCGGTGTAGCCGCACCGTTGGAGAACGACTGTGTTTGGCTTTTCTCTGAATAAAGATACGCCTGAACTGCTCGCCGCAATTGACTATGCGGTGGGTAGAGTCGAGCCACTGCTCAGGCAAACGGGCGGATATCCCGGGGATTTTCGCAAACCCGTCATTAAAGCGCTCCAATACGCACAGGAGCTGGCCGCTAAGCTGCCGGGCCCTGTCTGTATTAATCCTGAAGCGTATGCCCTCGATGCCTATGTGCATGCCATTTTCCCGTCTCTAGAGAGTTTTCCGGAAGCGATCAATATGAGTCGCGCCATGCAGGACTACTTGCGTCAAGAGACTGCCGGTGAGGAACTCTTCGCCTTGCTGGGGATGCGACGTATCGAAAAGAATAGTCTGGGTATGGCGTTGTCCGGACAGTTTATCCAGCAGGATGTCGCTCAGCAAGTCGTGTATTTTGGCAGTCATACCATCGAAAATCCGGCGCCCAGCGAGGCATTAGCACGGAAGAATATCGCTTGGTCATTCTTCGATAGCTTGCTGGCTAAGGTTGCCAAACGGGTGTCGCAGCGCAAGCAAAAATTACAGTCGCAACGCCAGGAGAGGGAGTTGCTCGTTGCCAGGTTGCGCACGGCTGACCGGGATTCCCGTCCCGCACTTGAAGAAAAATTAGCTGCGTTGATGGACGAGATGGCGGATACCACGCGTTCGCTGGATTTGAGGAATTATTCTGATGATTTTGAGGCTGTGCTGTGCAATCCGGAGCATTCATTGCGCTTGACGCCCTCTACTTTAAAGCTCGATGCCATGGGTGTTAAACAGCCTCTCGATTCCGCCATATCAGGCAATACGCTGGTCTTTGAGGAATTGATCGGGTTCGACCGTCGCGACTGGACGGTCACCTTGGTGCGTTTTCAGGCGGTGCACAGCGACAAATTTACCGAGCGACTCGATGCCAGCTACCGCATGCTGAGCTTTTAAATTAGGGCCGCGAGTCTCGTCGTGTTGTGGCGGGACACGGCAACCCAACCGCACCGAAGGGCGCAGGTAATAACGGCAACGGATTTTCTGCTACAGGAATTTTGGCGTAGAATCTACGGCACGTCAGCACCTTGGAGGACATCATGAGCAACACGGTTACATTGCCGCAATCAATTATCAATCGGCTGGAGAAAATTTCAGCATCATCAAGGCTTACGCCGCAATCCATTATTAGCAAGGCTATCTCTGACCGTCTGGATTATGAAGAGTGGGCGCTTGAACAGATCGACGAAGGAATCGCAGACATTAAGGCGGGGCGAGTTCTGTCAGACGAGGAGTTCTGGAAACAAATAGAAATGCCACGGCATGACAGAAAAAAAGCTGCTTGAGTGGTCTATTCGTTCGCGAAATAATGTTGCGGATATTCGTGATTATCTAATCAGCAAAAATCCAGTCGCGGCAGAGCGTGTGCTGGATGTAATCAGGCAGGTGGCAACGGGTTTGCGCGATTTTCCGCTGATAGGGCATTCGGGGCGAAGAGCAAACACAAGGGAGCTAGTTTTAACCAAGTATCCTTACATCGTGGTTTATCGCGTGACTGCATCAAAAGTTATCATCGCCGCGGTGCTGCATCAGCGACAAAAGCATTAACATTCTGTAATGCTCTCAAGCTTCATAGCCATGGAAGACTATGAACGCGTCGGTCAGGCACCTTTGATGAATGTATCCGCGTTGCCCTAACATTTTTTAAAGGGTTAACTCTTTATTTTGCCAAGTACGCACTGCACCAGTTGCATTGCACGTGCTTCACTCCCCGCTTCACAGTAACAGCGCAATTCAGGTGCATTGCCTGAGGGGCGCAGATGCACGATTTCGCCGTTGTTAAAGCGAATGCGTAATCCGTCTGTGGTGTTGCAATCGACGGGCTTGGCATCATCGGGTGCCAGATAGCGCAGCAGCGCTTCAGGGTCGCTAGTGAGTGTTTCAATTAACTGGCGGCTGGTAGCTACCGGGAACTCCTGCAGCCTGTCACTGGCGGTAAAACGCGCCGGCAGACCCTGCATTAAATCGGATACGCGGCCGCTGCCTGCTGCCGCCAGTACGGCCAGTGCGGGCAAAATCGAATCGCGAGTCGGTAGCGGCGCCAGATAGCTCCCGTCACGTGAAAAACGGGAGCCGACTAAAAAACCGCCGTTGGCTTCGAAACCTACGATCGCATCGGCTTCATTGCTTGCAACTTGCTGCATCCCTGCGATCACATAAGGCGAACCAATTTTAGTGCGCAGCACTGTTGCAAATTCGCCGCACAGCTCGATCGCGGTGTTGCAACTGACCGGCACCACGATTTTATTTGCCTTCAGATAACGGGCGCAAATCAGTCCTACGATATCGCCGCGCAACCAATTTCCGTTTTCATCCGAGATCAGCGGACGGTCGCCGTCGCCATCGGTCGAAATGATGGCATCGAAATGATATTGTTGAGACCAGTCTTTGCCGCGCTGAATATCGATTTCTGCCACAGCCTCAGTGTCGATCGGCACGAATTGCTCCGTCCTGCCGAGGGAGGTGACTTCGGCGCCTAAACCCTCCAGGATGGTACGCAACACATCGCGTGCAACGCTCGAGTGCTCATAGACGCCAAGACGCAGACCCTTGAAAGCGTCTTTAGGGAAAAAGTCGAGATAGCGCAGCACGAACTGGTTGAGCGCAGCGGGATTCACCACCGGTAAATCGCCGCTTACTTGGCCGATTTGCACCACCGCTTCGCTAATGGCCAGCTCATCCGCCTTGGTGATTTCGCCGTCGGGCCGGTAGAATTTGATGCCGTTGCGATCAAAAGGAATGTGACTGCCGGTCACGACGATAGCAGCAATGCCTTCATTCTGCGCATAAAGTGCGAGCGCGGGTGTCGGCAGCGCGCCGCAAAAATCAACCTGAATTCCCTGTTCTTTGAGTGCTGCGGCACAGGCGGCCACGATACGCGGACTGCTGGGGCGCAGATCCATCCCGAGTGCAATCCGCGTCACCTTGAATGATGGCCTGATCACCGAGAGGAAAGCGGCTGCATAGGCTGCGCAAACCTCATCAGTCATCGCACTGACCAGGCCGCGCGCACCGCTGGTGCCAAAGGTCACGCCGCTATGTTTCATTACATCAAGAATGACAACGGTTTTCAATTGCTGAACTCCTTAAAAATAGTAGCAAATACAACTAGCTAAAGAATGGGGATGCTGAGAATCAGCCATGCAGGGTAAAATTATTCGGGTATTTTAACTTACCTGAAAATTTCCTTGATATTTTTTGAGTGCAGCGAGGTGTCACAGAAGGGAAATCGCCCGCCACGGGCCGTGTTGGCGCGGGCGGGTGGTGCGGGTGATCAGTAGTCTGAATAGCCTTTTTCGCCGGGTGTGTAGAAGGTGGAGAAATCAGCTGCAGTCAGCTCAGCACCGGTGCGCAGTTTTGTAACCAGATCCGGGTTCGAGATGAATGGACGACCGAAGGCCACCAGATCGCCGCGTCCCGCATCAAGATCACTGTTCGCACGCGCCAGATCGTAGCCGCCTGACAGGATGTAGCGTCCCTTAAAATTTGCGCGTATCGCCGCTTTTAAAGTCGGACTCACTTCCGGTGCACCCATCGCGCTGTGATCGACTATGTGGATGTACACAAGACCGATGCGGTTCAGCTCTTCAATCAGCGCAAGATACAGGGCATCCATTTCGGCATCGGGGGCGGTGCCATTGAATACGCCGTAGGGTGAGATGCGCATACCGACGCGATCCGCGCCAATTGCGGCGGCCGTTCTTTTGGCGATTTCGACGGCGAAACGGATGCGGTTTGCGATGCTGCCCCCCCAGTTATCGGTACGCTGATTGGTTGCCGTATTTAAAAACTGGTCGATCATGTAGCCGTTGGCCGCATGAATTTCCACGCCATCGAAGCCCGCTTCACGCGCATTTTTTGCGCCCTGTACATACTCGGCAATCGTCTGTTCGATTTCAGCTTCTGTCATGGCAGACGGCACAGGGTAGGGCTGCATGCCGCTGGTATCGGTCCACATTTCACCGGGGGCGGCGAGCGCTGAGGGCGCAAGTATTTTACTGCCCTCCTGCATATTGGCCGGATGGCTCACACGACCGGTGTGCATCAGTTGCACGTAAATATGGCCGCCCGCCTGATGTACGCCCTGATTGACGCGCTGCCAGCCTGCAATTTGTTCGCTGCTGAACAGGCCGGGTTGACGCGCGTAACCCAAACCGTTGACTGAGGGTGAGATTCCTTCGCTGATGAGGAGTCCGGCATCCGCACGGTTGCGGTAATACGCTTCCATCAGCGCGTTAGGCACCGAGCCGATGGCACGGCAGCGCGTCATCGGTGCCATCGCGATGCGATTGGGCAGTTGCAGCGGTCCCAGCGTGATCGGGGTGAATAGGGTGGTTGTCATGTAAAATTCCTTTATAAATTGAGGGTAAAAACGATACACGCGGAGGCGCGGAAATCGCGGAGAAAATCAAATACAAAAAATAAAATCAACCATTTAAAAAATTAGGAAAAATTCTTAATTTAATTAAATCTGATTTGGTTTATATCTTTCTATTCTCCGCGAACTCTGCGCCTCCGCGTGAGTAATCAATTACTGCTTGATTGATTCTACCGGAATTGTCAGCGTGACCTCATCACCGACCAGCGGTGCATATTTTGCCATGTTGAAATCAGAACGCTTGATGTGCGCGGTTGCATCTGCACCGCAGGCATCCTTTTTCATCATCGGGTGTGGCATACATTTGAGCGAAGTGACCGTCAGGGTGACAGGTTTCGTCACGCCCTTGATAGTCAGATTGCCCTCGATACTGATCAGTTTGTCGCCGTCAAACTTGAACTTATCAGACTGGTAGGTAATGGTCGGATATTTTTCGGTGTTGAAAAAGTCTTCACCCTGAATGTGGGCATTGAACGGTGTCGAGCCGGTATTGACCGATTTTGCATCGATCGTGACATCGACTGAACCTGTGTGAGCGGCGCGATCGATGATGATTTTTCCGGTCACGGTGTCAAAGCGGCTTTGCTGGGTCGAGTAGCCCATGTGACTGTATTCGAAGCGCGGCTTAGTGTGGTTTTGCTCCAGCACATAGGTTTCAGGTGCAGCGTAGGCGGCTGAGGCGAAGGTCGCGGCGAGGGTGAGTGCGATCAGTTTTTTCATGATGTTTTTCCTTTTTGGTTGGGTGGGATTGGGCTTACTTTTTTGCAGGTGAGGCTAAAACGACTAAGTGAAACTTGATCTGAATTTCGTCGGCGACGGTACCTAAATCGGCCCACTCGTCGGTGCCGATGCCATAGGCTAAGCGTTTGATGGTGAAGCTGCCGTCGAAGGCGCGACCATCAAAGGTGACAGGCGCTGTCACATCCAGCGTTTTACCTTTGATGGTGAGTTTTCCCGTGGCCTGATAGCGATTGCCGCCGATAGATTTAACGCCGCTGGAGACGAAGGTGGCCAGCGGATAAGCTTTGGCATTGAACCACTTTTTGCCGGCAACTTCCTCATCCGCGTCAGTTGAACCGGTGTCGATGCTCGCCAGATTCACATCGATGCTGGCGCGGGCGGTGGCCAGTTTTGCCGGATCAAAGGCCAGTTGCGCGGCAAATTTACTGAATTTTCCTTCCATTGCGACGCCCATCTGCCGGTAGCCAAAGGTCAGGGCACTCTGGGCGGGTACCACTTGATTGTATTCGACGGCTTGCACAGCGCAGGCATTGAGCAGCAGGCCGATTACGGCAAATTTAGCGAGCTTCATTTTGCAATTCCTCCGGGTAACATGCGGGACAGGATGCCGTCGCGGTCGATCAATTGATGTTTTAAGGCGGCCGCCACGTGCAGCAGCACCAGCGCCAGCAGCAGGTAATTGAGGCTTTCGTGTACCGAGGTGAGCAACACGCCGAGCGCCTTATCTTTGCCAACCAGATCCGGCAGCGGCAGGACGCCGAACAGCACAGTCTGAAACCCCTTGGCCGAACTCATCAGCCAGCCGGTGAGCGGGATGGCGATGAACAGCAGATACAGCAGGCCGTGCACGCCGCTGCTTAGTCGTTGCTGCCAGCGCGGCAGGTGAATTTCAGGCGGTCTGTGGCTGAGTCGCCAGAGCACACGAAACACTGCCAGTGCCAGTAGCGTGATGCCTATCCATTTGTGGTAACTGTAGAGCTGCAACTTCGCCGGCGATAATTTCAAGTCGCTCATGTAAAGCCCCAGCACAAACGTTCCTGTGAGCAGCAGCGCCATCAGCCAGTGCAGCACCATTGCGGTGGGGGTATAGCGTGTCGTCATGGTATGCAATCTCCTCGCGCACTCAGGCAAAATGGCCTGAGCGAAAGTCATCCAGCGCCTGATGAATTTGTTCCTGCGTATTCATCACGAACGGTCCGTACTGTACGATGGGCTCATTCAACGGTTTGCCGGCAATCAGAATCAGGCGCGTGTCGGTTGCAGCATCCAGCGCCACGCCCTGACCGCTGTTGTCCAAAATCCCCATACGCTGCGCATTGATTTCTGTGTCGTTTACACGCGCAGCGCCACGATAGACGTAGATAAAGGCGTTATGGGTGAGCGGAATATCTGTCTCAAAGCGCGCGCCTGCCGGCAGATGCACATCCAGATACAAGGGCTCGGTATCCTCGCGACTGACTAAGCCCCTTGTGGTGCCGCTAAGCCCCGCGATCACACGCACCGTCACGCCCTCACGGGTCTGATATTCTGGGACATCATGGCTGGCATAGTCCTGATACCAGGGCGCAGTCATTTTTTGACCGGCGGGGAGGTTGAGCCAGAGCTGAAAGCCTTCCATGACACCGTCTTCTTGTTCTGGCATTTCCGAATGAATCACGCCGCGTCCGGCAGTCATCCACTGCACGCCGCCGTTTTCCAGCAAGCCCTCGTGACCTGCGCTGTCGCGGTGGCGCATACGGCCTGACAACATATAGGTTACGGTTTCGAAGCCGCGATGCGGGTGATCGGGAAACCCTGCGATGTAGTCACCGGGGATGTCGCTGCCGAAGGCGTCCAGCATTAAAAATGGATCGAGGCGGCGCTGGAGTTTTCCGGTCAAGACGCGGGTGAGTTTGACGCCTGCACCGTCCGAGGTTAAAACGCCTTCGATGACTTGTTCTACGCTGCGCGATGTTAGTGTATTCATGATGGTCTCTGTTTAATCGTTAACGCATGAAAAAGTTTTTTATCCACGAAAAACACGAAAAGGGTTAAGCCGGCAATCTGCGTAGCAGATGCTCGCAAATTCACGAAATGGGTTAAGCAGGTATATTGCGCTATGCGCAATAACTCGCAAATAAATCAATATATTAGTTATGATTTTCATTTGCCAGGTTGGTGAAAACGCTACAAAATATAACCACATGAATTTGTTCGTATTTTTTAGTGCCTTTCGTGAACGGCTGCTGTTTTTGGGTTAACGCATCATAGGGTAAGCATAAAGATAGATAAAGACGCCAATTCGGGATAGACTATCCCGTAAATGGAACAACTCTCCGCCGATGACTATATTCTGTTCGCCACTATCGCTGAATTTCACAGCATGGTCCGTGCGGCAGAACACCTTGCTATGCCTAAGGCGACCGTTTCGCGCCGTCTGGCGAATATGGAGGCGGCCTTAGGTCAACGTCTGCTCATTCGCACCACGCGCCGCTTAACGCTTACCGAATTCGGACTGGAGTTTCTCGATCATTGCCGGCGGGTGAGCGAGGAGGTCGCGGCGGTACAGGATTTTGTCCGCAGTCAGGACGCGCAGCCGCATGGCCGTTTGCGCGTCTCAATGCCGGGTGATTATGCACGGCATCATTTTTCGCGCGCGATTGCCACTTTTATCGATGCCTATGCCGAAATTCAGCTCGATCTTGATTTGTCCTCGAGGCGCGTCGATCTGATCGGTGAACGCTACGATCTGGCGATCCGCATGGGGGAGTTGGCTGACGATGCGACGCTGGTGGCCAGAAAAATCGACGAACAGCATTTTGCGCTGTATGCGAGTCCGATCTATCTCGCGCTGCATCCGGCGCCCGCTCATCCTGATGAGCTGATGCATCATACGGCGGTACGCCTGTTATCCGACCGGGGTAATGCCGTGCCGTGGAAGTTGCAGTCCGGCAAAGCTGAGTGGGTGGGTACGCCGCCCGGACGGCTCACGCTCAACTCACCCGACATGATTCAGCAGTTATTGTTAGATGGCGCGGGGATTGCCGCCTTGCCGTGCAGTTTTGCTAAGTCGGACTTGTTGCAAGGTCGTCTGGTGCAGGTGCTGCCTGACTGGTCGCAGCCGACAGTGCCTGCTTGGGCTGTGATGCCGATGCGCCGTTATCTGCCGGCCAAGACGCGCGCCTTTATCAGTCATCTTGAGCAGTATATGCAAAAGGGCTGACCGGGCGGTAAAAATAGATGGAACTATCGCAGCGCTGCGAGGATAATCTAGCCCTTCACGCAACAGGCTAACCAGTTTGTAATATGTCTGCCATAAAATATCCTCTTCGACCGTGCTCACTTTCCGGTTCTCTATTTCAGAATTCAATTCGTTAAAATAAAATATCATGTCAAAACATTACCTTACATCGCTTTTCTCACCTAAGTCCGTAGCCGTATTTGGTGCTAGTGACCGGGTCGATTCCGTCGGTCAAATCGTCTTTCACAATATGCTCGAGGGCGGTTTTAAGGGCGCGCTCTATCCGATCAACTCCCGCGTCGCCGAAGTGCAGGGCTGTCGTGCCTACGCTGCGATTAGCGAAATCGAAGGTGAAGTTGAACTGGTGGTGATCGCCACCCCGCCTAAAACTGTGCCGGATATCATCGAAGAATGCGGCAAACACGGCGTTAAAGCAGCGGTGATTATCACGGCAGGCTTTGGTGAAATTGGCGCGGAAGGGCAGGAGTTGGAGCGTCAGGTGCTAGCCAATGCGGCGCGCTACGGGATCCGCTTAATTGGTCCTAATTGTCTGGGCGTGATGCGTCCATCGATAGGGCTGAATGCGACGTTTAATAACGGCGGGGCGAATGCCGGCAATCTGGCGCTGGTCTCCCAGTCGGGTGCATTGTGCACCGCGATTTTAGACTGGGCGCAGATCAATGATGTGGGGTTTTCCAGCGTCGTGTCGATGGGTTCATCCGCTGACGTCGATTTTGGCGAGACGCTCGATTATTTAGTGTCCGATTCAAAAACACAGAGTATTTTGCTGTACATCGAGGGGATCAAGGAGTCGCGCCGTTTCATGAGCTCGCTGCGCGCTGCCGCCCGTGTTAAACCGGTTATTTTGATTAAGGTTGGTCGTCACGAGGCAGGCTCCAAGGCTGCGATGTCACATACCGCCTCGCTGGTCGGTTCTGATGATGCCTTTGACGCCGCCGTGCGCCGCGCAGGGGTGGTGCGGGTTGAAACCGTCACCCAGTTGTTTTCAGCGGCCAAAGCGTTGTCTTGCGGTTTTCATCCGTCCGGCAACCGTCTGGCGATCGTCACCAATGGCGGGGGGCCCGGTGTGATGGCGACCGATCGCGCATCTGATCTGGGGCTGGTGATGGCGGAGTTATCCGATGTGACGATTGCGCGGCTCAACGAAGTGCTGCCGCCTAACTGGTCGCACGGCAATCCGGTGGATATTATCGGCGATGCACAGGCCGATCGTTATCAGCATGCAGTCGCGGCCTGCATGGAAGATCCGAACGTCGATGGCGTCTTGACCATCCTGACACCGCAGGCGATGACCAAACCGTTGGAAGCGGCGCAAGTCGTGATTGAACTGGCCAATAAATACAGCAAGCCGCTGTTGACCTGCTGGATGGGCGAGACGCAGGTGGCCGAATCGCGCCGCCTGTTCGCGCATTCGAAAAAACCCAATTTCCGCACACCGGAACCTGCGGTCGAAGTGTTCTCCTATTTGTCCGATTACTACAGCAACCAAAAACTGTTGATGCAGATGCCTGAACCCTTGTCGCACCATGTCGCACCGGATGTTGAGGGTGCGCGTATGGTCATCGAAGGCGCGCTGATGGATAAGCGCAAGGTGTTGAGCGAGATGGAATCCAAGGCCGTGCTGGCCGCGTTCCATATTCCGGTCGCCCAAACCATGGTCGCACGCTCGCCGAATGAAGCCTTGCTGATTGCTCAGCAACTGGGCTTTCCGGTGGCGATGAAGGTCAATTCCCGCGACATCACGCACAAGAGCGATGCCGGCGGCGTGAAGCTGAATCTGAGCAATGCGCAGGCAGTGAGGGCGGCGTATCACGAGATCACCGAAAACATTAAGAAAAACCGTCCCGGTGCGCACATGGACGGCATCTCGATACAGCCGATGATCGTCAAACCCAATGGCCGTGAGCTGATGGTCGGCGTGATCTGCGATCCGGTGTTCGGCCCTGTGATTACCTTTGGTGCCGGTGGCACGATGGTGGAAGTGATGGGGGATGCTCAGGTGACGCTGCCGCCTTTGAATTCCTTCCTGGCGCGCGATTTGATCAATCGCACCAATGTCTCGCGTTTGCTGGGCGCTTTCCGTCATATGCCACCGGCGAACATGGCGGCGCTCGAATCGGTGTTGCTGCGCGTATCCGAAATGGTGTGCGAGTTGCCGATGCTGACCGAAATGGACATCAATCCGCTGATTTTGGACGAGCACGGCGTGCTGGCGGCCGATGCGCGTGTGGTGGTGGAATTTAAGCAGCCGAGCGCGGATCGTTATTCGCACATGGCGATTTATCCGTACCCGACTCATCTGGTTAACCGCTGGCAGTTGGCTGACGGCATGGACATTACGATCCGCCCGATACGCCCGGAAGACGCGGAACTGGTGCAGGAATTTGTCCGCAATCTGTCCGAGCAGTCGCGTTTCTTCCGTTTCATGAACAGCGTGCAGGAACTGAGCCAGGCGATGCTGGTGCGTTTCACGCAGATCGATTACAGCCGCGAGATGGCGCTGATTGCCGTGACGGAGGTGCAGGGTAAAGAAGTCGAACTGGGAGTCGCACGCTTTGCGATTAATCCCGATGGCGAGAGTTGCGAATTTGCGCTGGCGATCGCCGACAGCATGCACGGCAAGGGATTGGGGCAGCGCTTGATGACGACCCTGATGGAGTCCGCCAAAGCTAAGGGCTTGAAAGTGATCGAGGGTGAAGTGCTCAGGAATAACACCGATATGCTGCATCTGATGGACAGGATGGGCTTTGATGTTGCGACCAGCGAGGACGACGACAGCATCAAGGCGGTGAGGAAGGTGCTGTAAAAAGCAAAACAGCCGTCCACGAAATACACGAAAAGCACGAAATAGTTAAAAACTGGCTATGTAGAAAGTGGCTTGGTTAATGTCTTTGTGTAACTACATGGAAAATTTTCCGTTTGCAAAAAAACATTATTTTTGACGTTGAAGATGGTGTCGTTTTTTCGTGTCTTTCGTGGACAGATTTTATAGTTTTTGAATCTCTATAATTTATGCAAACTGCCTATTTGACGCATCCGGTCTGCTTGAAACACGATATGGGGGCGGACCACCCGGAGTGTCCTGCGCGGATTCACGCGATCGAAGATCAGCTGATCGCATCGGGCTTGTTTCACTATCTTGCGCATTTTGATGCGCCCAAGGTCACACGCGAGCAATTATTGCGGGTGCATGAGGCAAGTTACGTTGACAGCGTTTTCGCGCGCGCACCGGAAACGGGACACGTTGAACTCGACGGCGATACGCTGATGAATCCGTTTACGCTGGATGCAGCCCTTCATGCGGCGGGTGCGGCGGTACACGCGGTAGACCTGGTGATGAGCGGACAGGCAGAAAATGCCTTTTGCAATGTCCGTCCGCCCGGCCATCACGCGGGGCCTGCGAGTGCGGCCGGGTTTTGCATCTTTAATAATGTCGCCATCGCAGCGGCCCATGCGCTCGACCATCACGGGTTGCAACGCGTGGCGATCGTTGACTTCGATGTGCATCACGGCGATGGTACGGAAGCGATTTTCCATGACGAGCAGCGCGTGATGTTTTGCTCAACCTTTCGTCATCCCTATTATCCTTATTGCGGGGCGGACAGCGGTAATTCGCACATCATCAACGTGCCGCTGGCAGCGGGCACCTCGGGCGTGGATTTTCAGGCGGCCGTCATGCAGCACTGGCTGCCCGCGCTGGAGGCTTTTTCGCCGCAACTGCTCTTCATTTCGGCAGGGTTTGACGCGCACCGTGAAGACGATATGGGCGGCTTGGCACTGCGTGAAGCGGATTATGCGTGGGTGACAGAAAAGATGAAAACCCTCGCCCAGCATCACGCATTGCGGCGCATTGTCTCGGTGCTGGAAGGCGGTTATTCCTTGAGCGCGCTGGGCCGAAGCGTCACCGCCCACGTCAGGGAATTGAGCGGACTTTAAACGGGCGCAGCCCCCTTTTTTAGGCATTCTAACGCCCGTATCGGAATAGTATCGCAGGTAGTGGGGATTGTCCGATGGACACCGGATAGCAACTGGCTGTATCTTGCGGGCATACTCAAGTTTTCCACTAAGGATATTGCGTGGCCGCTGATCAAACTGAATTATCCGTTCCGCCCGCCCAGCCGGTGAGCACACCCGCATCCTTTAATGTGGTTGGGCTAGGGGCGTCAGCCGGAGGACTTGAATCGTTCGAGGTGTTCTTCCATCATATGCCCGCAGACAGCGGCATGGCGTTTGTCATCGTCTCGCATCTGGATCCGGCGCATGCCAGCATCCTGACGGAAATTTTGCAGCGTGCAACGCAGATGCGGGTGGTTGAAATTCTAGATCAGACTCAGGTTGAACCCGATACCGTTTACGTGATTCCACCCAACCGGGATTTGACCATTTTTCACGGTGTCTTGCAGTTATCCATCCCTGTTCAACCGCATGCACAGCGATTGCCCATCGATGCTTTTTTTCGTTCGCTGGCGGATGATCTGGGCGAGCGGGCTGTCGGGATCATCCTCTCCGGTACCGGTACCGACGGCACGCTGGGTTTGCGTGCCATATTAGGGGCAGGCGGCGTCTCGCTGGTGCAGGAACCTGAGTCTGCGAAATACAACGGCATGCCGGAGAGCGCGATTAAGGCGGGCTACGCCACAGGGGTGATGCCGGTTGAGCGCATGCCAGCCGCCTTACTGTCCGGCATGCGTAGCGCGGTCGGCACGAAGGTTGAACCGGCGGTCACAGGTGACTTAAATCGCATCCTGATGCAATTGCGCAGCGTGACGGGGCATGATTTTTCCCAGTATAAGAAAAGCACGATAGGGCGGCGCATCGAGCGGCGCATGGCGATGCATGACATCGATAACCTTGTGGTGTACGGACGGTATCTGAAGGAACATCCTGAAGAAACGGGCAAACTGTTCAAGGAACTGCTGATCAATGTCACGAGTTTTTTCCGTGATACTGAGGCCTTTGAGGTACTGAAAACGGTTGTTTTGCCGCAGTTGCTGGCCGATAAGCCGGAAAATTATGTGCTCAGTATCTGGGTTGCCGGCTGTGCGACGGGGGAAGAGGCCTATTCCATCGCGATTTTAATTTGCGAATTGTTTGAAAACGCTCATCTCCCGCTCAAGGTGATGCTGTTTGCGACCGATCTGGATGACGATGCCATCGCAGTGGCACGCGCCGGTGTTTATCCGCCCAATATCGCACAGGATGTCAGCGCTGAACGCCTGCGTCGCTATTTCGTGAAAGAGGAATCAGGCTACCGGATCAAAAAATCGATCCGCGAAATGGTCGTATTCGCGATCCAGAACGTGATTAAAGACCCGCCGTTTACCAGGCTGGATCTACTCAGTTGTCGTAATCTGATGATATATCTGGAGCCTGAGGTGCAAAACCGCTTGATTCCGGCCTTTCACTATGCCTTGAAGCCGGGCGGGGTGTTGTTTTTGTCGCCTTCCGAGAGTATAGGGAATTATCCGGATCTGTTTACACCGATCAATCGCAAGTGGAAATTTTATCGCGCGAGCGGTGCCATATCGTCAACCAATGCCGTGATGTCAGGTGGCCTCGTCTGGGCGCGTAGTCCCAATTCAAAAGAACCCGAAGAGATGAACATCAAACCACGCGAAACTAACTTTGCCGAACTGACACGTCGCATGTTATTGCAATCTTACGCACCCGCCTCGGTGGTGACGGATGAAAAAGGCACGATACTGTATGTGCATGGAGATACCGGGCACTATCTGAGACCGGCACCGGGACAGGCGACCTTGAATATCGTCGAGATGGCGCGGGACGGCTTGCAATTAAACTTACGTAATGCAATCAGTGAGGCGGTGAATCAGGCACATCCGACGTTAAATCATGAGGTGTCAATTAAGTGCAACGGGGAACTGAAACATGTCAGTTTTAGCGTACGCCAGATGCCCGCCCCCGATAGCCGGCAGCGCTTGTTGCTGGTGAGTTTTCAGGATGTCGCACCAGCGCCGGCAGGAAAACGCCACAAGGGCGCACAACCCGGCGTGCTGGAGCTGGCCAGGGTTGAGGAGCTGGAGCGCGAATTAGCGTATACCAAGGAGAGCCTGCAAGGCACAATCGAGGAACAGCAGGCGTCCAACGAAGAACTCAAATCCACCAACGAGGAGTTGCAATCGACTAATGAGGAGTTGCAATCGACCAATGAAGAACTGGAAACCTCCAAGGAAGAGTTGCAGTCGGTCAATGAGGAACTGGTCACTGTCAACGCTGAATTGCAGTCAAAAATAGAGCAATTGGCCATGATGCAGAATGACATGAAAAATCTGCTCGACAGCATCAATATCGGTACGCTGTTTCTGGATAGTCATTTGAAAATCAAGCGCATGACTCGCGATGCGATGAAGATCTATCGTCTGGTTTCATCTGACGTCGGCCGGCCGCTCTCGGACATCAAATCGAATATCCTCGAGATCGATTTGTTAGCGGATGCACAAGCCGTACTCGATACCCTGCAGCCCTTTGAGCGTGAGGTGACGACCAACGGGGGCGCCTGTTATCTGACGCGCATCCAACCCTACCGCACGCTGGAGAATGTGATTAGCGGCGTGGTGCTGACTTTTACCGATATTACCCAGCGTAGACAGGTGCAACAGGCGGTCATCGAGGCGCGGGATTTGGCCGAGGGGATCGTCAATATGGTCAAAGAACCCCTGCTGGTGCTCGACAGTGAGTTGCGCATCGTATCCGCCAGCCGTTCTTTTTATCAATATTTTCATACGGCTGAAAAGGACACCATCGGCTGTCTGATTTACCAGTTAGGCAATAGTCAATGGGATATTCCTGAGCTCAGACATTTGCTTGAGACGATTTTATCCGGTAATCAGGTCATTGAGAATTACCTCGTCGAATATCCGTTCCCGCTCACCGGTCAGCGCAAAATGCGGCTCAACGCACGGCGCATCGCCTACGGTGACAGAACACGGGAGATGATCCTGCTGGTGATGGAGGAGGCTGCATGAGCGATCAGCCCAACGCTGCGCAACTTAGGCGAGCCGCTGAAACGAAGCTGGCGCGCCAGACCCCTGTCGCACCCGAGATCCCGCTTGAATCCGTGCTGCACGAGCTTCAGGTGCATCAAATTGAGCTTGAGATGCAAAATGAAAATTTGCGTCAGTCGCAGTTCGAGCTGGAGAAGTCGCGTGACCGCTATATGGATTTCTATGATTTCGCGCCCGTCGGCTATATTACGCTGAGTGAATCGGGCCAAATACTGGAAATCAATCTGACTGGCGCCGCCATGCTGGGGGTGGAGCGCAGCAAATTGCTCTATCACCGTCTGCCCCCCTACATGTCAACCGATTATCACGACCGCTGGCTACGCCATTTTATGACGGTGCTGGCGTCTGATGAACCGCAAGCCTGTGATCTGGCGATGCTGCGTAACGACGGGTCAATTTTTTTTGCACGCATGGATTGTTTGCGACAGAGTAAAGCGGGGCGCGAGCCGGAAGTGCGCATTGTGATGACCGATATCACCCAACGGATCCGCAACGAGGAGGAAATCCGCAAGCTGGCTTTTTACGATGCGCTCACTCAACTGCCCAACCGCCGCCTGCTCAATGACCGCTTAGATCAGGCCATGGCGGGCAGTCGCCGCAGCCTGCGCTATGGCGCGCTGATGTTTGTCGATCTGGATAATTTCAAGCCGCTCAACGATCAATACGGTCATGATGCCGGTGATTTACTGTTGATGGAGGTGGCCCGTCGCATCACGCGCTGCCTGCGTGAAATGGATACCGTGGCGCGTTTTGGTGGCGATGAGTTCGTGGTGCTGCTCAATGAGCTTGATACCGAAAAAGAAGCCTCCGTCAGTCAGGCGCGCCACATCGCTGAAAAAATTCGCAGTGCACTGGCCGAGCCTTATCGGCTCACCTCGCACGAGCGCGAGGCGCTTGAGCATCATTGCAGTTCGAGCATCGGCGTGGTGTTATTCCTCAATCACGATACGCGTCCGGATGATATTTTAAAATGGGCCGATATCGCGATGTATCGCGCCAAGGCGGCCGGACGCAACCGGGTGATATTTTTTGAGCAGGATAAGCTATCTCCTTTAAGTCTTGCAAAACAGGAAGCGCCGTGAATGATATGAAGCTTCGCAAACTGGCAGAAAAAAAGCTTAACGGTCAAGTCGCTGATCCGTCCGGGCGCACTGCACAGGAATTACTCCATGAGTTGCAGGTGCACCAGATAGAGCTGGAAATGCAGAATGAAACCCTGCGCCAGAACCAGATTCAGCTTGAGGAATCGCGTGACCGCTATCTGGATTTATATGATTTTGCGCCGGTCGCCTACCTGACAATCAACGCTGCGGGCATGATTGTTGAAATCAATCATACCGGTGCACAGTTGCTGGGGTTGGAACGTAAAAAGATTTTGAAGCGTCGCTTATCGAATTTTCTCAGTCCGGAAGACAGTGATCGCTGGCATCGTTGTTTCATCCATACGTTGAACACTATCAGCGCGTGTCACGGTGAGTTTTGTTTTCAGCGTCATGAGGGCGCTTTATTTTATGCAGGAATAGACGGTATTTGCATCGATGGCCTCGAAAAATCGGTGCGGATCACCTTAACTGACATCACGGAACGCCGGAATGCTGAACTTGCGCTGCGGGCCAATGATATCAAGTTGCGAGGTCTGTTCGATTTGTCGCCGCTGGGTATTGCGCTCACGGATATAAATGGTAAATATATTGAGTTTAATCAATCGTTTATTGATATAACCGGCTATTCAAAAGAAGCGTTGATGCAGCTGGACTACTGGGCGTTGACCCCGGAAAGCTATGCCGATCAAGAGGCGAGTCAGCTGGCCGCTTTGCAGCTTACCGGTCGATACGGGCCTTACGAAAAAGAATACCGCCGCCGTGATGGCAGCCGGGTGCCTCTGCGGCTCAATGGCATGTTAACGACGGGAGCGGATGGCCAAACTTACATATGGTCTATCGTTGAAGACATCTCTGAACGCCTGCAAACGGAAGCGGCCTTGCGCCGGAGCGAAGCGCGCTTTCGTCAGATGGCAGAGGCGGTCGATGAAGTATTCTGGCTGATGTCGCCGGATGGAAAAACGCTCCAGTACATCAACCCCGCCTTTGAAAAAATCTGGGGCATCAGCTGCGAGCAGGTGTACGCTGACCCCGATCAGTGCGCCCTGATGGCGCATCCCGATGACCGGGCGCGGGTCGAACAGGCTGCCTCGCAGTTATTGCTTGGAATAAACTACGACCTCGAATACCGCATTATCAGACCCGATGGCGAGCTGCGCTGGGTCAAAGACAGGGGCTATGCCATCCGTGATACGGCAGGCCATGTTATCAATACGGCGGGCGTTGCATCAGACATCACGCAAAGAAAACTGACCGAGATCAATTTGAACATTGCGGATGAGAAATTACACCATTCAGCGCAGCTGCTCGAAGCGATTGTTGAGCATATTCCCGCCATGGTGTTTGTTAAACGCGCCAGCGATTTGACTTTCGAGTTGTTCAATCGTGCCGGCGAGACGCTGCTAGGCTATGACCGCAGCGTGCTGCTGGGGCGTAGCGATGCCGACTTTTGGCCGCGTGAGCAGGCGGAGGGCTTTATTGCGGCGGATCGCCAGGTGTTGAATTCCCGTGAGCTTAAGGAAATAGCCAGGGAGCAGATTACCATCGCCAGTGGCGACGTGCGTGACCTGCATACCTGGAAAATTGCCTTGCGCGATAACGCCGGTGTAGCGACCCATCTTTTGGGAATTTCAGTGGACATCACCGAGCGCGAACGCGCGGCAAATCGGCTCAGTGAGTCGGAGGAAAAAATGCGCGCCATTGTCGATGGCGCACTCGACGGCATTGTGTTGCTGGATCCGGACAGTTTGCGTTTCACCAGCGCCAATCCGGCATTTTGCAAGATGACCGGATACAGTCAGCAGGTAATGGACCAGCTGAGCGTGCGGGATATCCATCGTGCTGAGGATTTGCCCTGGGTTGCAGAACAACTCGTCCGGCATGTTAAAGGCGAGCAGGTGATCAGCACAGATATTCCGGTCAAACGACAGGACGGCCAGGTGGTGTTTGTCGATATTAAATCAGCGCCCGTCGTGCTCGGTGGCAAGCTCTATTTGGTCGGCATCTTTCGCGACATCACCGAGCGCCGTCTGGCGGATGCGCAACTGAAGATGAGTGCGCGCCGGCATCAGATCTTGTTTGAACATTCGCGCGATGCGCTGATGACGCTGTCCGTGCCCGCGTTAGATTTTACCAGTGCGAATGCAGCAACGCTGAGCTTATTCGCGGCAAACAGCCTGGATGAGTTTATTGCACTGAAACCCTGGGATGTGTCGCCGGAACACCAGCCGGACGGTACGCTGTCCAGCGATAAGGCCCGCCAATGGATGCAACGGGCGCTCGAATCAGGGCTGTGCAGTTTTGAGTGGCAACACAGGCGGCTCGATGGCACCTTGTTCACCGCCGACGTGCTGTTGACCCGCATGCAACTGGGTGAGGAGTTGATTTTGCAAGCCACGGTCAGAGATATCACGCTCGCCCGTTTAAGAGAGCAGGAACTCAAAGAATACCAGCAACTGCTGCGCGATCTGGCAGCGCAAGGGGCCGCATTGCGCGAAGCGGAACTCAAACATATCGCACGTGAAGTGCACGATGAACTGGGGCAGTTATTGACCGCATTGCGTATGGATATCTCGCTGGTGCGCATTCAATTCGCCAATCACAATCCACTGTTGATGCCGAAAGTTCAGGACATGCTGAGACTGGTTGACAAGGCGATCCAGGGCGCACGCGATGTCACCAGCAACTTACATCCGCCGGCGCTCGATCTGGGGATCGTGGCAGCGGCCATCTGGCTCAAGGATGAATTGATGTCGCGTAGTGAAATCAACTGTACCCTGGAAGTGATCAACGATCCGCCCGAAATCGAGGATACGGTGACCCTGACCTTGTTCCGGATTGTGCAAGAATCGATCACCAATATCATGCGTCATGCGAATGCCCTTGAGGTGAGAATCACCATTGATTGCGATCAAGAGCATATTTATATTGAGATTGCAGACAACGGCGCAGGGTTTGATGTGAACTTACTGCCGTCTAAAAAATCCTTTGGTCTGATGGGCATGAAAGAGCGTGCACTGGCGGTCAGCGGCAAAGTTAATATCCGCAGTCGGAAATTGTCAACCTAGTTGTCGCCTGACTGCCTGCGATTATGCTGCCATT
>JBAXJT010000016.1:0-48278 GCA_037137715.1 Nitrosomonadales bacterium | reverse complement strand
AAATGGCAGCATAATCGCAGGCAGTCAGGCGACAACTAGGTTGACAATTTCCGCAAGGGCATGTCAGGACTCAACGGGATATCGATTAAATATGCTAATACCGACTTAACTAACGCGCTACATAGTTACGGTATTCAGCTTTCAGGACTAATGCCCATGACAGAATTAAATCCGGGTAATGCTATAGTTATAGTTATTATAGGCTCAGTTGTTGTTTTTAAAATGCCAAACGTACAGCAGATAATGGCTAATAAAAATAATTACTCTTGCACAGATGATAACGTTACAAGCAGTAAGCGAATTTGGTATCCGACAATTCAGAATGCACTTTTGATAATAGTATTAGCATTTTTTGCACTTAGCAGCTTACATAAGCAATCCCCCTTTTTATACTTTCAATTCTAATGCTAAATTTTTTACGAAAATATATGCCCACTCTAGGCCGTATCAGTTATAAAAATTACAGCTTATTGGTCATAATACCTATTTTTGTCATTGCAGTAGCAATGTCAGTGTTGGAAGCTTACTTCGGGACGCTGTATGGAGACTTAACGCGCATAGGTCAATTAGATGAAAATGACTTTGGATGGAGAATGCAACAGCCAAATATCTCAGGCCATCTTCTCATAAGCTCTCCACTTAATGAGGCAGATATTTTGGTGATAGGGGATTCATTTTCAAACGGTCTGATTTGGCAAAGTCAATTAATTAATGCTGGGTATAAACCCGCCACTTTGAAATGGGAAGATTTTAAGCCATGCGGAATGGGTGAGAACCTCGGTGAAGTTATACGATCGGCAGGATTTAAAGGTCGCTATGTAATCATTGAAAGTATTGAACATGGCTTTCAAAATCGTATGGATTCCCATTGCGAAATAACGAATAAGATGAGAAGCACTTCCTATCAACAACCACTTCCAGCAACCATGCCTCCGGACGCAAGCTTATCCCTCAGTAAGCCCCCACTAGGGGGAGATTGGGTCTTCAATGCGCTAATCAATAAAATTAAATTTACTTACTTATTTGATGATGCGAAAAAATATTTGGATTTCGGCAACTCTGGTGCTCGTGTTGTGCCTGTCAATAATGGTTGTGCGCTATTTTCAAATAAAAAATGTAATTTCGGCTTATTTTATTCACATGATTTCGACAAAAAAACTTTTACATCGATCAACAACATTCTAACAATAAATAGTAATCTTAAAAAGAATGGGCTTGAATCAATGTGGCTTGTCGTACCAGACAAAGCGACAGTGTATTTGGGCTATGGAAAATTTAACGAAAATTTCTTCGTAAATCCTTGGGATATAATGGCACAGCATACCGAATTGCGAGCACCAAATCTAGCGGAATTATTTACTCAACAAAGCCATATAATTAGAGATTTTTACAAACCTAATGACGTGCATCTAAGTACAAACGGCTACCTCTACATGGGCAGTCTTGTAACAGGTTTATTAAAAAATCAGTGAACAGACGCTAAATGGCTTTAAAATCGTTACGTTGATTCGCATTTTCATCGCATTATTTTGTGAAACCCATTTAAATTATAAATCTCTAATCTAAGCGCCTTATGACTTCCAAACTCCCGCCGATTCTTTTTACATCCTGCGTGATTGTTTCCGATCATTCAGTTGCCCTTAAGGATCAAGAGTCTCGTATCAGGCTAACGCTCGAATCGTTAGACAAATGGTTGTTAATTTCGCCTGATATGCGATTAGTTATTTGCGATGGTTCAAATTTTGATTTTTCATCTATCGTTCAAGATAAATTTCCAAACGCAAAAATCGAATGCCTTTATTTTCAAAATAATATGGAGCTCGTTCGCATACACGGTAAAGGATTTGGCGAAGGAGAAATCGTGTCTTTTGCCCTTGAGCATTCGGTTTTTCTGAAGGATGCTGATTTTTATGGCAAATGCACTGCCAAACTTTGGGTGGAAAATTTTTTAGACTGTTTGGCCCAATGGAATGGGTTATTTGTATGCAAAGGTGTTTTCTCTGATGTCTTTTCCTTTAAAAAGACTCAGTTTTCCTACATAGACACCCGATTTTACTTAGTAAATAAATCGTTCTACCTGAAAAATCTGGCGACAGCCTATCTCAATGTAGGTGGTGAACAGGGGCTTAGCTTGGAAGACTGCTTTAAGGATGTCATCATCAAAGAGCATCTGAGCCGGGTACTTTTCAGCATTCCTCCCGTAATCTGTGGCGTTGGCGGCGGGTCTGGGAAATATTACAAAAACAACTTAAAACGCAGAATTAAGGAAATTGTTCGATTAAAACTCGCAAGGCAAAATTTCCCCGAACTATTTACTGACTGAATCTGCAAGCGTGCGCTTAGCTCAGTGAATTAGATTCTGGAGCATCGGTAACATATCCCGCGTAATCTTTGAATTTGCATAATCGGATATATGGTTGCCATAACTGTACAAAAAATTATTTCCCTGCGTTACCGAACAGCGATTATGATCGATATCGCATAGACTGAAATATCGGTCCAATAGCCAGTTTGGCTAAATCGAGTCTTCTTCCACTGCGAAAATGCGTTTATGCTCGCGTATCGCATACCGATCGGTCATACCGGCGATGTAATCCGCCACGACCCGCGCACGGCTTGATTCTAGTTGGGTTTCGCTGGTTTGAAACTGGGTGGGTAGCAAGCGGGGATCTTCCATGAATACGCCGAACAAATCGCGAATAATGCGCTGCGCCTTGGCGCTCATGCGCATCACACGATAGTGGCGATACAAATGCGTGTGCAAAAACTTTTTCAGGACAAGCTGCTTTGCATTCAGTTCATCACTAAATGCAATCAGCGCAGGGGCGCGGCGCACATCATCGAGCGTCACCAAGTGTTGTGCTGCAATATTGGCGGCACTCTGGCTGATCAAATCCGTCACCAGCGTATTGATCATGCGCCGCACCGTTTCATGCACGACACGCCGGTCGTTTATCTCAGGGTACGCCTGACGAACTTCGCACAAATGCTCATTCACCAGCGGCACGGCAGACAATTGTTCCAGCGTAATTAAACCGGATCGCAGGCCGTCATCCACATCGTGATTGTTGTAGGCGATTTCATCGGCTAGATTAGCGATCTGCGCTTCTAGCGACGGACGCCGATCAGCTAAAAATCGCTCGCCCAATTCTCCCATGGTGGCGGCATGCACCGGTGAGCAGTGTTTTAAGATCCCCTCACGGGTCTCGAAGCACAAATTCAGCCCGTCGAACGTGGCATAACGCGCTTCGAGCATATCGACCACCCGCACGGATTGCAGATTATGTTCAAAACCGCCATAGGCTTTCATGCAACCGTTCAACGCATCTTGCCCTGCATGACCGAACGGGGTATGCCCTAAATCATGGGCCAGAGAAATCGCCTCAGCCAAATCTTCATTGAGATTCAGACGGCGTGCAATCGAGCGCGCAATTTGCGCCACTTCAATACTATGGGTGAGGCGGGTACGGAACAGGTCGCCTTCATGATTGACGAACACCTGCGTTTTGTATTCCAGACGGCGAAATGCCCCTGAATGAATGATGCGGTCGCGGTCGCGCTGGAACTCGCTGCGACCTGACGGGGATGCTTCATGACATCTTCTGCCCCGCGAGTTTGACTCGGAAACAGCATAGGATGCGAGCTCGCTCATCGCACAACACACGCGGCCAGCGTCTGTTGCAACAGCGCTAACGGCACATCGCTGACAAGTGCGGCCTGGCCTACTTTTTTCAACAGCACGAAACGCAATTTTCCACCTTCAACTTTTTTATCCATGCCCATATAGTCTAGATAGCGATCGACACCCAAATCAGGCGATACAACCGGCAAATTTGCGCGTAAAAATAAGGCACGAATGCGCGACACATCCTCAGTGCTGATCCAGCCCATCCTTTGAGACAGATCGGCCGCCATCATCGTGCCTGCGGCGACCCCTTCGCCATGCAGCCAGTTACCATACCCCATACCTGATTCAATCGCATGACCAAAGGTATGCCCTAAATTCAGCAAGGCGCGCTCGCCACTTTCCCGCTCATCCGCCGCGACCACCTCAGCCTTATTCTGGCAACTGCGCATCACGGCATATTGCAGCGCTGCGGTATCGCGTGCCAGTAATTTTTCAATGTTCTGCTCCAGCCACTCAAGAAACGGCAAATCGCGTATCAGGCCGTACTTGATGACCTCAGCCAGACCTGCCGATAATTCCTTGTTATTCAAGGTGTTGAGCGTCGAGATATCCGCGAGGACCAACTGCGGCTGATAAAATGCACCGATCATATTTTTACCCAGCGGGTGATTGATACCCGTCTTACCGCCCACCGAGGAGTCGACTTGAGACAGCAGCGTCGTAGGAATCTGGATAAACGGTACGCCGCGCAAGAAGCTGGCCGCCGCAAATCCCGTCATGTCGCCGATCACTCCACCACCCAGCGCAATCAGCGGCGTGGTGCGCTCGCAGCGATGAGTGAGCAAACCGTCGTAGATCAGATTGAGCGTTTCACCCGTCTTATATACCTCACCGTCAGGCAAAATGATTTCGACACTCTGCACGCCGATTTCCCGCAAGGTTTGCTGCAATTTGTTCAGATACAGCGGTGCGATGGTCGTATTGGTCACAATCGCAACGCGTTTTCTGGGTATATAGGGCGCCAGCAACGCGGCATTGCTCAGCAAATCGGTGCCGATGTGTATCGGGTAGCTGCGTTCAGCCAAGCCAACGGTCAGTGTTTGTATCATTGATTCTTCTTCCGGTAGAGTTCAATTTCATTGACCAGCTTCAACATCAAGGCGTGCACGCTCTGGCGGCCGGTCGGCATCACAATATCCGCCACCTGCTGATACAAGCCATCGCGCTGCTGCAATAATTCGGCCAGTTTGGCATGCACATTACCCGTCTGCAGCAACGGGCGATTCCGGTCGTTGCGCGTGCGCAACCACAGGTCATGCACACCGGCTTTCAGATAAATCACGATGCCGGATTCGTTCAACATCTTGCGATTTTCTGGCGCGAGTACCGCACCGCCACCGGTTGCAATGACCAGATCATCCCGAACAACTAAGGCTTCTAGCGCATCCGTTTCACGCTGGCGAAATCCCGGTTCACCCTCAACATCAAAGATATGCGGTATCGTCACGCCGGTGCGAAACTGAATTTCTTCATCGCTGTCGACGAACACCTTATTCAGATGACGTGCCAGAATCCGCCCCATGGTGGTTTTTCCCGAACCCATCATGCCGACCAGAATCAGATTACCGGACTGAAATTTTCGTGTGCTATTTGTAGGACTGTTTTGCATAGTGCGTATTGTAAACGATAACAATCAAAAGCCCGGACTCAGCCGGGCCTAGATCGTGCAGGTTAATTGAACAACGTTTAGCGCAAGTTCATCGAATCTTGCATGATTTTAGGCGTAATAAAAATCAGCAATTCATTCTTGGCATCCGTCTTAACCTTATTTTTGAACATCCAGCCCAGCACAGGGATGTCACCCAGCAGCGGCACCTTATTAACGGTGTCGGCTACGTCCTGAGTGAACACACCACCCACCACCACCGTACCGCCGTTTTCGATCAGCACTTCGGTGGTCACCATTTTGCTGTTGATGCTGGGCACACCGCTGTACAACGCGCCGACGGTATCTTGGCTTGCGACCAGCGTCATGTTGATGTTGTTATCGGGCGTGATATGCGGCGTCACGTCCAAGCTTAACGCGGCGGTCTTAAATGCAGTGGTCGGAGGACTGCCCACGGTACCTGCAATCGTATACGGTATCTCGACACCCGACTTGATGGAGGCTTTAGTCTTATCGGCGGTCACCACGCGAGGGCTGGCGATATTTTTGGTAATACCGTCGGTTTCGGATGCATTCAATTCTAGCGTCAACACCTTGGTGGCAGCAGGATTAAACAGTGACAGCAGCAAGCCGCCGCCTGTACCGGCCAGCGAATTAGGCAAATTCACATTAATACCGTTAACAGCACCTGTCGTGGCCGCCCCACCGTTAGCCGCATTAGCTGGACTGGTAAAGCCCAGCTTGCCACCCAGCGATCTGGCAAAAGAGTCGCCCGCGGAGACAAAACGTGCTTCTATCATCACCTGACGCACAGGCACGTCGATCTGCTTGAGCAACTTGCGAACCTCATCGAGACGCGATGGCGTGTCTTTGACGAACAGGGTATTGGTACGCACATCAGCCATCGCACTGCCGCGTTTAGAAAGAATACGCGCTGATGCAGCTTGACTAGCCGCACCTGATGGCACTGCTGCACCTGCAGGAACACCACCTTGAGCTGAACCGCCGGGTGCAGATACGCCGTTCAATAAAGCGGCGGCGGCAGTCGCCGTTTGATATCCCAGCTGAAAACTTTCCGTACGCAGTTCTTCCAGTTCTGAAATATCCTGCTTTGCGGTCAGATCGCTCTTTTCTGATGCTGCAATTTCGCCGATCGGTGCGACCTGAATCACATTACCGTTCTTGCGCATCGCCAATCCCCGGCTTTGCAAGATGATGTCGAGCGCCTGATCCCAAGGCACATCTTTCAAGCGCAAGGTGAGATTACCTACAACCGTATCGCTGATCACCATGTTCAATTCAGTAAAGTCCGCAATCACGTTCAGCGCTTCACGCACGGAGATATCCTGAAAGTTGAGCGTCAGTTTTTCACCCGCATAGCCCGCTTGCACACCCTTGACGAGTTTATTCGGGTCTTCAACGACGGGTTTTACTTCGATGATAAACTTATTGTCCGTCTGATATGCCGCATGTTCCCACATCCCCTTAGGTTCAATCACCATACGGATGTTCTCACCCTGAGCAAAGGTATCCACCAGCTGCACAGGCGTTGCAAAATCAACGACGTCGAGTTTGCGCTGCAATTTGCCCGGCAGATTTGTTTTCATAAAGTCGACGATCAGCTTGGTGCCCTGACGATGAATGTCGATGCCAACACCTGAATCTGAAAGATCAACCTGTATCCGGCCTTCGCCATTTTTACCGCGACGAAAATCAACGGCGCTCAGGGTATGCTTCTGCGCTGTCTGACGTGCATCCGCGAAACGCGTGGTGCTAGGCGCTGACTGTTCAGCCTGCTTTGCATGCAAAGTAATCAGGATATTTTTGCCATCTGTACGGGTTTCATAACCTAGCATCTGGTTAAGATTGATCACGAGGCGCGTGCGGGAACCCGCCTGAACGATATTGGCGCTGCGTAAATCCCCGGCTGAAAAATCCTGAGCCGAGCGGCCCAGCGCATTCTCGGTATTAGGAAAATCAAGTGCAATACGGGGAGGAACATTGATGGTAAATCCGGCAGGCGGATTGTTTAAAGGCTCTGCCATCTCAACCTTGATCACCGTCAAACCCGGGCCTGCTTCGGATACGCTCAGCGCAGTTATTTTATTCTGCGCCTGAGCCTGTGCCTGACCACACACCATCAGCAAACTCAATAGCGCGGCCTTTGCAATCCCGGCAGTTCTTATCGTCATGTTCATGCCCTACTCCTTATCAACCAATTGCAGACTGCTGGTGCGCTCAGACCAGTCTCCGGTGCTGTCCTGCACCACTTCTTTAATCGTAATTTCCGTGTCGGTCAATTTCTTAATCAACCCGAAATTCATGCCGATGTAATTACCCGCCTTGACCTGATAGAGTTTTTTATCCGGCGCACGAATCACAGCGTGTCCTATTTTAGCCTTCAGAACATAGCCCACCATCTTGAGGCTTTCCAGCGAAAATTCTTCCAGCGCCTCTTTCGGACGATTGCGATCGGGTTCATTTTCACCGCGCTTGTCGCCAACGCTTGCCTCAGGTTTGCGCGGCTTGAACGGATCGGCCAGATTGGTATCGTTTACATAGGCGTAAGGTTCAAAAAGTTTGACGGTGGGCGGCGGCGGGATTTTCCCGCGCAGATCATTGCCTGAATTTTTAACAAACTCGCGCAAGTCGCCAAACTCCTCGCCGACACACCCCGTTAACAGCATGCTGGCCAGCACGACATAGATGAGCTTCATTTGCTGGCTCCTGCAGGCTTATTAGCTTTTTTCTGAGAAGCGAGTTCCTCATCATCCAGATAGCGAAAGGTCTTCGCGACGGCGTCCATCGTCAAAATTCCGGCATTGGGCGTAATCGAAATTTCATTCAGTGTCACGATGCGCGGCAACATTGAAATGTCGCTGGAAAACTTACCCAGATCATCGTAACTGCCGGTCACCTTGATGGAAATCGGTTGCTCAGCAAACGAACCTTGAATGGTTTCTGTACCCGGACGGAACAATTCAAACTGTAAGCCCCGCCCCAACCCCGCCTGATTGATATCCGTTAACAGTGCATCCATTTCAGACTTGTTCGGCAACTGCTTGAGCAAGGCACCGAAAGCCTCTTGCGTTTCGAGCAACTGCTTCTTGATCAGATCGAGATTCACCGCCTGACGTTTTTTGGATAAGAATGTCTCTTTGAGGGTATCTTCCTGCGCCTTGGCCGCATTCAAGCTATCCCATTGCTCCTGCCAGTCCAGCAAGGCACCGGCAATCACCACCACGACAAACATCAAAGCAAAACTTAAGATTTTCGCTGCCCAAGGCCACGCACCCGGCGTTTTAGGATTGAGATTTTTCAGTTCTTCTAAGTTCATCATGGCACCTGATTCCTTCCTTCGGCCAACTTCGCCGCTTCAGCACCTGGCAGCTTGGTCAACCTGAAAGTCAGCGTGAACTCACTGACTCTTGCCCCGTTCGCGCTTGAAGCATGGATTTCTACCAAAGCGGGCGATTCAAGCCAAGGTGAATCCTCAACGGCACGCATCAGCGTTGAGACGCGCGCATTCGATTGGGCAAAACCGACCAGGTTGATTGCGTCACCCGTTTGCTTGATCGACTTGATATATACGCCGTCGGGCAAGATACGCAGCATTTGATCGAGCAAATGCACCACATTCGAACGGTCGCTTTGCAATTTTTCAACTGCGTCTTTACGTTCGAGCAGTGCTCTGGTCTGTTCGCGCAGTTTGCGGATTTCCGCTATCTGCTTATCCAGAATCAATGTTTCCTGCTTCAGATAATCATTGCGGCGCTCCTGATAGCCGATTTGCGCACTGATCACGGCATGCACGACACCCCAGACCAAGAGCCCCAGCACCAGCGACAACACGCTCAGGGTGATGAACTGCGTTTGTTTGATACGCCGTTTTCCCTCACGGTGCGGCAATAAATTGATGCGTATCATGATGGGTCAAACCTCCGCATCGCCAAACCGCAGGCGACTATCAAAGCCGGCGCATCCGCTTGCAACTGGCGGTTCTTTATTTTTCCTGACAAAGTCATCAGTGCAAATGGATTGGCGACCATCGTGCTCACTTGAGTGCGCGTGGCTACCGCATCATCGAGACCCGGCAATACGGCACAGCCGCCGGCGAGTACGATATAGTCGATCTCGTTGTAATGTTGCGAGGAGGTAAAGAAAAACTGCAAGGCGCGGGCAATTTCCATCACCAGATTTTCACGGAAAGGTGAGAGCACTTCACTGTCGTAATTTGCCGGCAAATCGCCGCTGCGCTTGGCAGCCTCAGCCTGTTCAGTGCTCAGACCAAACACAGTCTGAATTTGCTGCGTCAATTGCTCACCACCTATTTGCTGATCACGCGTATAAATAGACTGACCGTTGCGCAACACATTGACGTTCATCACCGTGGCACCAATGTCGATCAGCGCTACGCATTTATCATCTGCATTGTCAGGCAACTGCGCGCGTATCTGCGAAAAGGCGGCTTCTGCTGCATAGGGCTCAACATCGACCACCGAGACTTTAAGTCCGGCGGCTTGCGCTGCGGCGACCCGGTCTTCCACATTAGCCTTGCGAGAAGCGGCCAGCAACACCTCAACTTCATCCGCATTGCCCGGCGCAGGCCCTAACACTTGAAAGTCCAGATTAACTTCATCCAGCGCAAAGGGAATGTATTGATTAGCCTCTGACTCGACCTGAAACTCCAGATCTTCGTCGCGCATACCCGCCGGCAAGAGGATTTTTTTGGTGATCACCGCAGAAGCAGGTAGCGCTACGCTGATGTTTGTAATCTTAGTACCCAGACGCTTCCACGCACGTTGCAGCGCATCGGCCAAGGCATCTAAATTATTGATATTGCCGTCGAAAAAAGCATCTTTCGGCAATGTTTCGATCACATAGCGCTCAACGATATAGCCGCCATTGTTTGGCGACTGGCTTAATTCAACCAATTTTACCGAGGACGAACTAATATCCACCCCGATCAGAGGTGGGGCTTTGGACTGTATAAAGTCCACAAAAAAATCAAAATTTACTTTAGGCATAGGCCGTTCGGAGCTTTTCCGTATAAAGTGGTTGAAATCCTAGCAACAAGTATCGACACTGTAAAGGCGTTTTTGCAAGTGCATTTATCTCGTATAATCGTTGCGTCGGTTGAACAATACCATTTTTAATTATTCTTGAACAACAATTCAATGACTACTCGCCGCTGGCTGCTCCCCGTTATCATCCTACTCACCCTGCTATCACTGCCTGTGCTGCTGCTCGGCATGGCTGTCATGCTGACCTATCCCAGCCTCCCCTCTTTAGAAGTACTCACCGATTACCACCCAAAAGTCCCCTTGCGCATTTATAGCGCCGAAGGCACGCTGCTGGGCGAGTTCGGCGAAGAACGCCGCGCGCTGGTCAAAATTGCCGATGTGCCTGACGCAATGAAAAAAGCTATTTTAGCCGCTGAAGATGATCGGTTTTATCAGCACGGCGGCGTTGACTACATGGGCGTGATGCGGGCGGCTCTTTCAAACTTTACTGCAGGCGGCTCCAAGCAGGGCGCGAGCACCATCACGATGCAGGTTGCCCGCAACTTTTTCCTTTCCAAGGAAAAAACATTTACGCGCAAGTTTAATGAAATGCTGCTGGCCTTTAAGATTGAGCACTATTTATCTAAAGACGACATCTTTCAGCTTTATATCAACCAGATTTATCTCGGCCAGCGCTCCTACGGCTTCGCCTCTGCTGCGCAAATTTACTTTGGCAAGCCACTAAGCCAAATCTCTGTTGCAGAAGCCGCTATGCTGGCAGGTCTGCCTAAAGCACCCTCCAGCTTCAACCCAGTCGTCAACCCGAAGCGCGCAAAACTGCGCCAGATGTATGTGTTAAGACGCATGCATGAGCTGCACTTCATCAATGATGATCAGTTCAAAGCTGCACAAACCGAGCCGCTCGCCACTAAACACGGCAATCAGGAATTTTCGGTTAAATCTGATTATCTGACCGAAATGGTGCGACAGGCGGTCTATCAAAAATACCAGGATGCCACCTACACAGAGGGGTTTAAGGTTTACACCACCATCCGTTCACAGGATCAGCTAGCGGCCTATCAGGCAGTGCGACGCGGCGTGCTCGAATATGACAGGCGTCATGGCTACCGCGGGCCTGAAGGGTACGCGGACTTGCCGCAGGGTAATGGTGAGGAGGCTTTCGAAGAGGCGCTGCAGGACTCTACCGACAATGATGACTTATTGCCCGCGATCGTGCTTGCCGCTTCTGCTACTCAAATTCAGGCCTACTGCAAAGGGGGCGAACGCATCACAATTAGCGGAGATGCATTGCGTTTCGCGCAACGTGCTTTAAGTGACAAAGTTGCCTTGAACCAGCGCATCGTGGCAGGCTCCATCATCCGCGTGCAAAAAACCGAGCAGGGTGCATGGCAAATCAGTCAGTTGCCGCAAGTTGAATCTGCCTTTGTTTCTGGCAACCCGATCGATGGTGCAATTTATGCGCTGGTGGGCGGATTTGATTTCAATCACAATCAGTTCAACCACATCACCCAGGCTTGGCGTCAACCCGGCTCCAGTTTCAAGCCGTTCATCTATTCCGCCGCGCTGGAAAAGGGCTTTACACCAGCGACCCTGATCAATGATGGTCCGCTATCGTTCGGCTCCGATCAAACAGGCAGCGAACCTTGGCAGCCAAAAAACTACGACGGCAAGTTTGAAGGCCCGATGCGCATGCGTCAGGCGCTGACCAAGTCCAAAAACATGGTATCCATACGAATATTGCAATCCATTACGCCGCGCTACGCTCAGGACTACATCACGAAATTCGGTTTGGATGCTGAAAAGCACCCGCCTTATCTGACCATGGCCTTGGGTGCCGGCTCAGTGACCCCGTTGCAGATGCTGACCGGATATTCGGTATTTGCCAACGGCGGCTTCCGCGTCTATCCGTATTTTATACAGCGCATTGAGGATGCTCAGGGCCGCAAGCTCAGCCAGGCCATACCGACGGTAGCCAACTTGAACGCAGAGCCTGTCATAGATGTACGAAATGCATTTACGATGGTCAACATGATGCAGGATGTAGTCAAGCACGGCACAGCCATCCGCGCGATGCAGCTGGGCCGTCAGGATCTGGCGGGCAAGACCGGCACCACCAGCGACTCTATCGATGCCTGGTTTTGCGGTTTTCAACCGACCGTCGTGGGTATCGCCTGGATGGGATTTGATCAGCCGCGCAGCTTAGGCGACAAGGAAACCGGCGGTGGCGCTGCCCTGCCGATTTGGATCAACTATATGGAGAAGGTGCTTAAAAACGTTCCGCAAGCCGAGTACAGCATGCCTGACAACATGGTCGCCGCCCGCATCAATGAAAGCGGTCATCGTGACGACAATGGCGCCAGAGTGGAATATTTTTATCAGGAAAACATACCCGGTGGCCAAGCCTCGCCGGTCATCCCTGATGGTGAAAAACCCGCCGAGGCCATTAAGGATCAGTTGCTCTGAGGCTCATGATCTGCCAATCCCATGCAACGCACTGCTAAACGAGATCTGATGCGCGAGCAATTGGCGCATCAGGCGGCCAAACTGATTGCTGAAACGGGCGTAGATGATTTTGCTTTCGCCAAGCACAAAGCGGCTCGTCAGCTTGGCGCGACCGACACGCAGCACCTACCCAGCAATAAGCAAATTCTGGATGCCTTGCAAAGTTACCGCGCACTATATCAAAGCCACAGACACCCGAATGTGCTCCATAGACTGCGCACTGAAGCCTTAGATTGCATGCGGCTGCTCTCAGTTTTTAATCCGTATTTGACCGGCTCTGTATTGAATGGCACTGCGAGTGAACATTCCGACATCAATTTGATACTTTTTTCTGACGACGCGAAGGCTGTGCTGCTGTTTCTGCTTAAAACGAAGCTGAATTTTGAAGATGGGGAGTGGCGATTAAAGCTAGGCGGCGCTGAAAAAACGGTACCGAGCTATACACTGACAGGTGAATCCGGCACACAAATTCATATCGTCGTATTGCCTGAAAATGCCCGTCATAGCGGTGCTCGCCATCCTGAAACACATGCTGACATACACACAGTCGAAAAACTGCTGGCAATTGACGAGAAAATTCAGAATGCCTGATTGTTTTTCTAACCGATTAAATTAATTACAAACTTTTTTCAATTTGTAAGCGGCACGTCAACTTGATTGTTTAAAGTACGCCCATCGAAATCATTTATCGGGAGCTTGCCATGAACAAAATTGTTACCCATGCGGCTGGTCTGTTTACCACACTGAGCGCGCTTTTTTTCGCAACGATTTATTTATCTGAATATGGCGGCGCTGCCGCCTTGCCCATACTGGCACTACAATTTATTTCCTGCGTACTGGCTGTCCGGCTTGCAATAGAAGCATTCCAAGTCCTGTCTGGGAATATTTCTAGCACCGAGACAGAGCATCATTTCGGCTAAATCAATCTACCAGTGATGCGGCGCGTGAATTTCAATTCACGCGCCGCGCTGTTTCTGGCATCTGCCTAGCCCTTAAGCCATCTTGCCGCATCCAGCGCAAAGTAGGTCAAAATCCCATCCGCTCCCGCACGTTTAAAGGCCAGCAAGGATTCGAGCACACACGCTTCCTCGTTCAGCCAGCCGTTTTGCGCCGCCGCCTTGAGCATCGCATATTCTCCGCTGACCTGATAGACGAAAGTGGGCGCTTTAAATTCATCTTTGACGCGACGCAGAATGTCCAAATAGGGCATGCCAGGCTTGACCATCACCATGTCCGCGCCCTCCTGCAAATCCATGCCGACTTCCCACAAAGCTTCGTCGGAATTGGCCGGATCCATCTGATAAGTGTATTTGTTCCCCGAACCCAGATTTGCGCTGGATCCCACCGCATCGCGGAACGGGCCATAGAAGCTAGATGCGTATTTGGCCGAGTACGCCATGATACGGGTATGAATGTGGCCTTGTTCATCTAACGCCGCACGCACTGCACCGATACGACCGTCCATCATGTCTGAGGGCGCCACGATGTCAGCACCCGCGGCTGCGTGCGTTTGCGCCTGCCGTGTCAGCACGGCGATGGTCTCATCGTTGAGCACATAACCTGCCTCATCGATCAGGCCGTCCTGCCCGTGACTGGTATAAGGATCCAGCGCGATGTCGGTCATGATACCGAGTTCAGGAAAATGCTTTTTCAGCGTGGCTACGACACGCGGCACTAGTCCGTCCGGGTTGTAAGCCTCACGCGCATCGAGCGATTTTTTGGATACATCGACAACCGGAAAAATCGCCATCACCGGTATACCCAGCGCTACACAAGCCTCTGCATCCTTTAACAGCAAATCCAGCGTCTTGCGCTGTACGCCGGGCATGGATTTGATATCCTCAACCGTATTGGTGCCTTCCAGCACGAAAACGGGATAGATAAAATCTGCGGATGTGAGCACATTCTCGCGCATCAAATTGCGTGAAAAAGCATCATGGCGCATGCGGCGCATGCGTTTATTAGGGTATTTTCCTAGTGTCTGCACGATTTTTCCTAAAAAATTATTTTATTTTTGAACTATTTCAGAAAACGCCTATCAGAGTGTGTGAATGATGATGAATCGTTCCACGTTTCTCCTCCCTGAGCGTGTCTTAACCTTGTTAAGATTTTAGCCCCCACTTGTTGGGGGCTTTTTTTTACTATTCTTCAGGCTGATCCTCTGCGACAACGTCCGCCTTTAACCAACCGGCAATCACGGCCTCTGCCTCTTCCAACCCCTGCTTTTTCAGACTGGAAAACAGTTGTACCGAACACTGCGGATAATTTTCTGCCAGATACGCTTTGACTTTCATCAGCGTCAGCGTCGACTGCTGGCGGCTCAACTTGTCAGACTTAGTCAGCAAAATGTGCACCGGCTTGCCGGTGGTGGCGAACCAGTCCAGCATCGTCTCATCGAGCTCCAGCAACGGCCTGCGGATGTCCATAATCACAATCAGCCCGCTCAACTCTTCGCGCTTTTGCAAGTAAGTACTGAGCAGCGCTTCCCAGTGACGCTTAGCTTCCGGCGGCACCTTGGCGTAGCCGTATCCCGGCAAGTCGACGATATAGCCGTCATTGCCCAATGAAAAGTAATTCAGATGCTGCGTGCGTCCCGGCGTCTTGCTGGTGTACGCCAGACGAACGTGATTTGCCAGCGTATTGATTGCACTGGATTTTCCGGCATTCGAGCGCCCCACAAAGGCGACCTCTCGACCGCCATGCATCGGCAAATCCTTGATATGATTGACCGTGGTGTAAAACGTTGCCAGCGAGAAGAGTCCCATTATTTCCAGTCCGAGAAAATACGATCTGCTGCGGCAATCGTCTCATCGATATCTGCCTCAGTGTGTGCGGACGAGACGAATCCCGCCTCGAATGCGGAAGGCGCCAGATACACGCCCGCGTCCAGCATGGCGTGGAAGAAGCGATTGAAGGCCTCTTTGTCGCAAGCCATCACCTCTGCGTAACCGGTTGGCACAGCGCTGCTGAAATACAAGCCGAACATGCCGCCCACCGATTGCGCGCAGAATTCAACGCCGTGCTTTTTGGCACTCGCCGTCAACCCTGTCGTCAGCCGTGTTGCCAGATTCGACAGATTTTCGTAAAAACCGGGCTCCTGCACGAGCTTCAATGTCGCCATGCCTGCTGCGACCGCAACCGGATTGCCCGACAAGGTGCCTGCCTGATACACAGAACCCAAGGGGGCCAGACACTGCATGATGTCGCGTCGCCCGCCGAAAGCGGCCGCAGGCAACCCGCCGCCCATCACCTTACCCAGCGTCACCAGATCAGGCTTGATGTCGTAATAACCCTGAGCACCCTGCAAACTGACGCGGAATCCCGTCATGACTTCATCAAGTATCAGCACCGCACCATATTTTGTGCACAAATTGCGCAGCGCATCGAGAAATTCGCGTTTCGGGGTAATCAGATTCATGTTGCCGGCAACAGGCTCGACGATCACGGCTGCAATCTCATTGCCGGATTCGGCAAACGCGCGCTCAAGCCCTGCCGCATCGTTGTAGTCGAGCACGGTGGTGAGTGCTGCGATCTCAGCCGGCACGCCGGAAGAACTGGGCTGACCGAAAGTCAATGCACCGGAACCTGCCTTGACCAGCAAGCCATCGGAATGCCCGTGATAACACCCCTCAAACTTAATAATGCGCGAACGATTGGTAAAGCCGCGCGCCAGTCGAATCGCCGTCATGGTCGCTTCCGTACCGGAACTCACCAGCCGAACCATTTCCAGACTCGGCAATAGCTTACACAACAGCTCGGCGATTTCCAGCTCAGAGGCGGTTGGCGCGCCAAAACCCAGACCATTGGCCGCGGCATCCTGCACCGCCTTGACCACAGCGGGATGGCAGTGACCTGCAATCATCGGGCCCCAGGAGCCAACATAATCCGTATAACGCTTGCCATCCGCGTCCCAGACATAGGCGCCGCTGCCTTTCTGAAAAAACAACGGCGTGCCGCCTACCGAGCGAAACGCGCGTACCGGCGAATTCACGCCGCCCGGAATGCGTAATTGCGATGCATCGAAAAGAGATTGATTTTGAGAAATCGAGTGTGAAGTCATGTCGCGTATTCCTAAACTGATTATTGAGTATTCAAATTTGCAAACTGCCTGGCAGCAAGCGTGATATCAGGTGCGCCAAACAATGCTGAAATAACAGCCAGCGCATCAGCACCCGCCTCCAGCACCGATGCGCCGTTTTCCAGCGTGATGCCGCCTATCGCCACGACCGGCAGTGTGATCACGCCTCTGGCCTCCTGCAGAAATAAGAGTTCTGCCACTTTCGCATCAGGCTTAACGCTGGACGCGAAAAAAGCGCCGAACGCGACATAGTCCGCACCTAAATCTTCAGCTTGCTGCGCTAGACTCAGGCGATTATAGCAAGATACACCGATGATTTTATTAAAGCCCAGCACCTGCCGTGCGGCCGCAATGCTGCCATCCTCGCCACCCAAATGCACGCCGTCCGCATCCACCTGCTGCGCCAGCACCGCATCATCATTGATAATCAGCGCCACACCGAATTCGCGGGTCAACTGACGCAAGGCCGAAGCCTGTTCGATGCGCACCGCAGGGGCGCTCAACTTGTTGCGGTACTGTAAGAGATTAACGCCTCCCTGCAAGGCACACCTTACCTTGTCCAGTAACTTAACGGTGTCAGGCTCTTCCGGCGTAATCGCATACAGGCCTTTAATCTTAATCCTCAATCCACGATCCTCAATCCTGCTTTTTTTCTTCGTCGTCTTCGCCGCGCGCCCAGAACAACCGGTCCGGAATAAACTGCCCCATCCCTGGCCTGAAGCCGGCATTAAGCGATTGCCAGGTGTACTCCTGAGCCTCCTTGACCGCCTCGGACACCTCTACGCCTTGCGCCAGCAATGCCGCAATCGCAGAGGCGAGGGTACATCCGGAACCGTGGTAACTGCCCGGCAGACGCGCCCATGCATCGCTGCGCACGACACCTTGATCGCTGTATAAGGTATTGACCACTTTGGCCGATTGCTCGTGCGTGCCGGTGATCAGCACGTATTCACAACCCATCTCCAGAATGCGCCGCGCGCATTCCTCCAAGCTAGGATTGTCCTCTTCATCATCTTCATCGATTGCCAGACGGCGCGCTTCGATGCTGTTGGGCGTGACTATCGTGGCCTGCGGTATCAGCAACTCGCACATCGCATCGAGCATATCCTCATCGGCGAGTTCATCGCCGCGTCCGGAAGCTAACACGGTATCCAGCACAAACGGCACATCAGGATAATCTGCCAAAATCTCGGCGATCGCCACGACATTTTCAACGCTGCCCAGCATACCGATCTTAAAGGCCGCCACCGGCACATCTTCTAGCATCGCGCGCGCCTGATCGATCACCCACTCTGCCTCCATCGGCAACACATCCTCCACGCCACTGGTATCCTGCACCGTGATGGCGGTCACAACGGACAGCGGATGGCAGCCCATACTGGAAATGGTCAGCATATCAGCCTGCAAGCCGGCACCCCCCGAAGGATCGGTCGCGGCAAAACTCATAACTAATGGGAAGGGTTCGGACATGATAAGGAGAATGGTATTATGCGCATCGGGTCTGGCATTTTACCCTATATGTGACTGATTACCGAATAACAATTTCAAAGTACGGGAGCTTTTATGCGCATACTGCACACCATGTTACGCGTGGTTAATCTGGAAACTTCCATCGCCTATTATTCCGATGTGCTGGGCATGAAACTGCTGCGCCGCACTGATTATCCGGAAGGAAAATTCACGCTGGCCTTTTTAGGCTACACAGGAGAAGCTGAAGGTGCGGTGATCGAACTCACGCACAACTGGGGCGTGACACAATACGAGATCGGCACTGCGTTCGGCCACGTCGCAATCGAAGTCGACAACGCCTATGAGGCCTGTGAAAAAATCAAGCAGCGCGGCGGCAAAGTCGTGCGGGAAGCCGGCCCCATGCAGCACGGCAGCACCATACTGGCCTTTGTCGAAGACCCGGACGGTTACAAGATCGAACTGATACAGAAAAAGTGAGTTAGCGCGTCGCGCGTCCGTCCACATACGCGGCAATTCTGGCGAACTCATCTACCGATAAATTCTCAGCGCGCAGTTGCGGATTGATGCCCAAGCTCTCGAACTCAGCCTCGTTCAAAAAACTTTTCAGCGTGTTGCGCAACGTCTTGCGGCGCTGACCGAAGGCGGTCCCGACAATCTCGCCGAACAGCTTTTCATTTTTAACGACAATCTGATCGACCGGTATCGGGATCATGCGCACGATGGCGGAATCCACTTTAGGCGCGGGGCGGAACGAATCCGGGGGCACATCCAGCAGCTTTTCCATGAAAAAACGGTATTGCAACATGACCGATAGTCGCCCGTAAGCCGCCGTTGAGTGATCGGCCACCATGCGCTCAACCACTTCATTTTGCAGCATAAAATGCATGTCGGTGATGCGGTCGGCATATTCGGCAAAATAAAACAGCAGCGGGGATGAAATATTGTAGGGCAGGTTGCCGACAATGCGCAGCGGCGCACCTAGCGTAGCCAGATCAAATTTGAGTGCATCCCCCGCATGAATGGTCATTTTCGTATGGGGCTGCGGGTAGTCCGCTTCGAGACGCGCGATAATATCCCGGTCAATTTCCACCACATGAAGATGCGCCAAGCTTTTGAGCAACGGGCGTGTCAGCGCACCCAAACCGGGGCCGATTTCCACCAGATTGTCGCAGGTTTCAGGGCGAATCGCTGCAATGATATCGGCGATGATATTTTGGTCGACCAGAAAGTTCTGACCGAATTTCTTTTTAGCTTTATGCGCGCTCATGCAAGGGTCCGGATGAAAATCTTTCAAATTGAGCCATCTGTTCGGCAACCAAAATCGCTTCGAGCAGACTGCCGCTATTGGCCCGCCCCGTTCCTGCCAAATCCAGCGCCGTACCATGATCGACCGAGGTGCGTATCACTGGCAAGCCCAACGTGATATTAACGCCCTGCCCGAAACTTGCGTGTTTTAATACCGGCAAGCCCTGATCATGGTACATGGTCAGCACGCAGTCGCAGGCTGATAGCTTGTCCTGCGTAAACAGCGTATCGGCAGGCAGGGGCGGACTGACATTCATACCCTCAGCGCGCAGCCTGTCGAGCACGGGGGTCATCACCTCAATCTCCTCGCGCCCCATGTGACCACCCTCGCCGGCATGCGGATTTAAGCCTGCCACTAAAATGCGCGGCGCCGCCACGCCGAAACGACTCGCCAGATCGCGATGAATGATGCGCAACACCAGCGCCAAGAGTTCCACTGTGATCGCATCAGGCACATCGCGCAACGCCATGTGCGTCGTGACCAGCGCCACGCGCATCCCGCCGCCTGCCAGCATCATCACTACCTGCGGCGTTTGCGTGAGTTCTGCCAAAAATTCGGTGTGTCCGGAAAAAGGAATCCCGGCATCGTTGATGATGCCTTTATGAACGGGGGCTGTCACCATGCCGCTAAATTCGCCAGACTGGCAGCCTAGCAAAGCGCGGCGCAACGTCTCGAGCACATAGGGGCTGTTAGCCGCATTTAACTCGCCCGCCACAGACGGAACGGCGAGCGGAACGTGGATGACGGCAAGGCAACCGGCACGTACCGCTTCCCGCTTACTCCTGTCCCACTCGCTGATTTCAAGGTCTATGCCGAGCTGCTGCGCCCGTTGTTGCAACAGATTCCTGTCGGCCACGACCACCACATTCAAGGCCGCAGCGGCAATCTGCACGCACAACTCAGGGCCTATGCCGGCCGGCTCTCCGGCGGTAATGACCAGCGGTGCATAACGGGCATTCACTTTTCTTCGAGGCGGTATTCAACGAACGCGCGATCGCGCAACTGACGCAACCAGTCCTGATACAACTCTTCAGATTTGAAAGTCCCGATTGAAACGCGTGCCTGCTGACGTTTTTGCTGCTCGCTGACATCGGTGTTACGACGCTCCAGTACCTGAATCAGATGCCAGCCGAACTGGGTTTGTACCATGCCAATCTGGTTCGCCTGCAATTTATTGATCGCACCTTCAAATTCCGGCACCGTCTGCCCGGGCGAGAGCCAGTCCAGATCGCCCCCCTGCTGCGCGCTACCATCCTGCGAATAACGTTTGGCCTGCTCTGCGAAACCCGCACCACCGTCAATGCGCTGCTTGATCTCAAGGATCAGCTTTTTCGCTTCCGCTTCCGTGACGATTTCACTGGTTTTAATCAGGATATGCCGCGCGTGAATCTGGGTAATCACAACCGACGCGCTGCCACCGCGTTTTTCAACCAGCTTGAGAATATGAAAGCCGCTCGGACTGCGCAACACGGCGGTCGTCTGACCCGGCTTCAAATTTTGCAACTCAGTCATGAACGCTGGCGGAATACGGTCTCCCGAACGCCAACCCAAATCTCCGCCTTTTAACGCATCCTTCGCGTCTGAAAAACCGGCCGATACTTGCGAAAAGTCCGCGCCACCCGACAATTGCGTAAACGCCTGATCTGCTCGTTCTCGTGCTGCACGAATCTTCTCAGCGCTGGCCTGCTCCGGCACAACCACCAGAATGTGCGCCAGATGATATTCGTCGTTATCCAGCCCCATCTTCGATTTGTTGGACAGATAGTTATCCACTTCGGTGTCGCTGATCACCAGTTTGCTTTCTACTTCGCGCTCGCGCAGTCGCGTAGAGACAATTTCCGCACGTATTTCTTCGCGGAATTTTTTAACATTCACGCCATCCGATTCCAACTTGGCCATGAATTCAACCAGCGTCGGGAAGTTGTTTTGCTGAGCGATACGCGTAATTGCCATATCCAGCTGCGTGTCATCCACCCGCACGCCATTCTCTTTGGCGAACTGTGCCTGCAACATTTCCGCGATCATTCGTTCCAGCACTTGCGTTTCCAGCACAGCGCGCTCCGGCAGTGGCGTACCCTGCTTTTTCAACTGACTAACCACCGTACGCAAGCGCTCATCGAGTTCAAGGCGAGTGATGACATCGTCATTTACCACCGCCACCACAGCATCAATCGTCGCGACCTGCTGCTGCGGCGCAATCACATGCGTTTCACCGGCCATAACAGACATAGAGGTCAGCAAAAGAACGCTGAACAAAACAGGTAATTTAATTTTTGACATAGCGATCTCTTCAGATTAATTAACGCAAAACAGCGGGGCTTGTGGGCTTTTCATTCAATTTCTTGTAACCCGGCACGCTTTGCTTGAGCAACACCAGCGGATCCGAGCCTACCTTGACCAGCTCATTCAATTCAAGCTGCACAAATATCCCGGTGCTGGTCTGCTGTGTGCCGACGGTAAAGCTGTGTGCGACCAGACGCAGCATCCAGCAGCTTTGCTCGTATTCGAGACCCGCCACACCGCTGAGCAAACGCTGATCCAGATAAGAATAATTCCATTGGCCCACCGCATGCCAGCGTCCGGATAAAGGCCACTGCCCGGAAACATTGATTTGCCGCAAACCCGGGGATGCAACCGAGTAGTTATTGCCGCCTAAGGTCGTGTAAGGCACACCGCCAAAAGTCGGGTACACGACATTATTGATCATCATAGAACCGGTGGCTGTCACCGTACCCGGAATCAGGGCACCTAATGAGTCGCTGACGAAACGGTATCCCAGATTAAGCACCTTGCCGGCCTCCGGACGATAGCGCGCCATCACGTTGTAATGCTGAATTCGCGCCAAGGCTGGGCTATATTGCAGCTCACTATCAAACGACAGCGCCGCATTGAGACGCCCTGAGGCGCCCAGCAAAATATCCGACTTATTGGTAGTCGTGGTTGGCGCGACCAGATTCACTTGAGGCGCACTCAGACTGAAACGCTCGCCTACCGTCAACTTCAGATTCTCAGCGCCATCATCCTGCCCCAGAAAGCGCGAGACGACCGCAAGCGTCAGTTGATTGGCATCGCCTATCCGATCGTTGCCGAAAAAACGGTTCTCGGTGAACATCTGCACGAAACTGAACGGTGCCTGTGCCGAGTCAAACACCGGCAATTTATCCTGATTCTGGTAGGGCACAAACACATAGTAGGCGCGCGGCTCCAGCGTGTTCAAATAACTCTTGCCGAACAAATTAACATCGCGCTCGAAGACGGCTCCGCTATCGATGCTAAACAGCGGCAACACTCTCGAGGCGTCAGGCAATAACGTCGTATTGTTCGACCCCATCGCATAGCTTGTGCTGTGCAGGGTGAGCTTGGGCGTGACGTAATAACCGGGCGTGCGCAGCAACGGAATGCTGACGCTGGGGGCCACCACCATCCGCTGACCGTTGACGGCGGTAGTATGGGTAAAACTCACGTACTCGCCTGCCAGCGCGAAATTTGCGCCGGCGTAATTTTGTGCCGCATTCACATTCACCTGAGGCAGGCGCGCATAAGGCTCGCCGACCGGCGCCAAGGGATCCTGCAGCGTTTGATAGCGCTGCACGCGAGCGGTACTGTTCCACCAGCCGCCGCCGTAGCTCACCGAGGCATCCTGCAATAAGTTGATTTGCGACGTAACGCTCATCTCGCTGGACAAATCCCGGTAATAGGCATTGTCTGAGACGCGGTTGAAATTGATCTGCCCGCTAAAACCACCGCCTAAAACCTGAGCATGCTTCAGACCGAAACGCGTCCGGTTCGTTTGGGTGATCGCATCACCGGGCAATACATCGAGGTTAACTTCGCCACGGTATTCCGGCTGCAGATAGCGAAACTGATTACCCAGCATCACGCCGCGCTTGCTCATGATGCGGGGCGCCAGAGTCAAATCGTAATTGGGTGCCAGACTCAGATAATACGGCACGGTCAGTTCGGCGCCACCCTTGGTGGTACTCCCGATGACGGGGGACAAAAAACCCGACTTATTCCTGTTATTTAAGGGAAAATCCATCCACGGCGAATACAAAATCGGCACGCCTTTAAATTCCACCCAGGCGTGACGCGCCACGCCGACCTGCTGTTCGCGATCGATTTCCAGACTGGACATTCTCATCTGCCAGTCTTCGCGATCGGCAGGGCAGGTGGTATAGGTACCATTATCCAGCGTGTAATGCTGCTGATCCTGTATGTGCAGCATATCGCCCTTGCCGCGCCCCTCATTCTCCTTGAGGAAAAACACCGGCTTTTCCATAAAACCGGCATGCGTATCCAAATTGAGTTCTAGATGCGGGCCGCTCATGGTGCTGCCTCGTTGTTCGACCACAACGGAACCTGTCCCATCGAGATCTGCGGTTTCCTGATCATACAAAAGCCGGTCTGCCCGCACTGTCTGATCGGATCTTAGCAGCACGGCATTGCCGGTTGCCTCCATCTGATTTTTTTTATCGCCGGTCAGATTATCCGCCTCAACAAACACAGGCTCTTCGCTCTCAGCGCCCGCCGCAACAGGCGCACGCGACTCTTCCGCCGCAACGGAATGGGCAAAAACGCACAACAAAGTGAGTAAAACAGGCTTAAGACTAAACCGCATAATATTGTTAAGGTGGTAAACTTTTGCAAGTTTACCATTAAGACCACTCCAATAGCCCAATTATGAAACGCGAACAACAACTCACCGTTTGGCTGCAAGGCCAGTTTCCCGACGACACCTTCACGCTCACACCCGCTTCCGCCGATGCGAGTTTTCGCCGCTATTTCCGCGCCACCTTTGACGACGGCACGACACGCATCATCATGGATGCACCGCCGGAACATGAGGACTGCCAGCCTTTTTTGCATGTCGCCAAATTATTCGAGGACGCTGGCACTCATACGCCGCACGTTTATGCAGAAGATTTGGAGCAGGGATTTTTATTGCTGTCCGACCTTGGCAACACCACTTACCTGCAGGCCTTGACGCCTGACAATGCGCGCGGCCTCTATGCCGCAGCCACCGATGCGCTGATTAAAATTCAGTTAGCCTCGAATGAGGCCGAATTACCGCCCTATGACGAAGCGCTATTGTTGCGCGAAATGCGCCTGTTCCCTGAGTGGTACATCAGCAAGCATCTGAATATCACGCTCACCGAGACGCAAAACACAAAACTCGAATCGGTGTTTGCCCGCATTGTCGCCAACAATCTGTCGCAGCCGCGCGTGTATGTACACCGGGACTATCACTCGCGCAATCTGATGGTCACCGAACCCAATCCCGGCATCATCGATTTTCAGGACGCGGTGTACGGCCCGATCACCTACGATCTGGCCTCGCTATTCAAGGACGCCTATATCAAATGGGAAGAACCTCAGATCATCGACTACCTGATCGGCTATTGGCAAAATGCCCGCCGTGCCGGCCTGCCGGTGCATGAGGATTTCGGCCAATTCTACTGGGATTTCGAGTGGATGGGCGTACAGCGTCACATCAAGGTGTTGGGTATTTTTGCGCGCCTGTGTCACCGCGATGGCAAAGACGGCTACCTCAAAGATATGCCGCTGGTGATGAGCTATCTGCGCGCGGCAGCCGCACGCTACGTCGATCTCAAACCCCTGTTCAACCTGCTCAATGAACTCGAGCCACCGGTTGAAGCGCCGACAGGTTACGGATTTTAAGGCGCACGATGATCGCGATGATATTAGCGGCGGGACGAGGCGAGCGTATGCGCCCGCTGACCGATCACACGCCAAAACCGCTGCTCGAAGTCGGCGGCAAAGCGCTGATCGTCTGGCATATTGAAAGACTGGTGGCGGCAGGCATAGACCAACTGGTCATCAATCATGCGCATCTGGGCGCACAAATCGAAGCCGCGCTAGGTGATGGCAGATGGATCGGCGCACAAATTCGCTATTCTGCTGAAACCCTTGCACTGGAAACCGCAGGCGGCATCGCCTATGCGCAGCCCTGGCTGAACGAGCAACCTTTCGCGGTGATCAACGGCGACATCTGGTGCGATTACGATTTTTCCCGGCTGCCCTCGTTCGCCGCTGGCATGAAATCAAGTGGCGATCTGGCGCATCTGATCCTGGTGGACAATCCGCCGCAGCACCCGAAGGGCGATTTTTGCCTGACAGGCAATCGCGTCACGTCATTTTCGACGCCAAGCGCCCCGCCAAATCCTGAATCCGACATCCTGAATCCTGATTCCTTGCTAACTTTTAGCGGCATCGGGCTATATCAACCCGCCTTATTCGAATCCATCCCTCGCGGCGCGGTCGCCCCGCTGGCCCCGCTGCTGCGCGCGGCGATAAAACAGGGCAAAGTCAGCGGCGAACATCACGCAGGCTTATGGATCGATGTCGGCACACCGCAGCGCTTAACGGAACTCGACGCAAAATTGCGCAAGGAAGCCCATGTTTGACAAACTCCTCTATGCGCAGCGTCGCGCCCGACTGCTGACTAAAATTCAGCACGGCCTCTGTATTTTGCCTAATGCGCCCGAACAGCAACGTAACGCTGACGCCGACTACCCTTATCGCTTCGACAGCAGTTTTCACTACCTGAGCGGCTTTGCTGAGCCCGAATCCGTGCTGGTGCTGATCGCAGAGCCTGCCGGCTGCCATCAGTCCATCCTGTTCTGCCGTGAAAAAGATCTAGATCGCGAAATATGGGACGGTTATCGTCATGGCCCGGAGGCCGCACAGGAAAAATTCGGCTTCGACGCGGCTTTTCCCATTGCAAAACTCGATGAAAAACTCATCGAACTGATGTGCAATTTGCCCGCGATCTACTCCCCCTTGGGTGCCAGTGCCGCATGGGATCAGCGCCTATTAAAACTGCGCAGTGCCGTTCAGGAAAAAGCGCGCAGCGGTATTCGTGCGCCCGATGAACTGCGTGATGTACGCGCCCTGATCCATGAAATGCGCTTATTCAAGGATGCGCATGAACTTTCGATCCTGCGCCGTGCGGCTGATATTTCGACCGCTGCTCACCGACGCGCGATGCAATTTACCCGTCCCGGACAGTTTGAATATCAAGTCGAGGCGGAGTTACTGCATGAATTTTGCCGCAACGGGGCGCGCGACCCGGCTTATACCTCGATCGTTGCGGGCGGCGCGAATGCCTGCGTGCTGCATTACATCGAAAACAATGCCAGACTGCACGATGGCGATCTGCTGCTGATCGATGCGGGTTGCGAACTTGAAGGCTATGCCTCAGATATCACGCGCACCTATCCCGTAAACGGTCGCTTTCAGGGCGCACAAAAGGACGTGTATGAACTGGTGCTGGCAGCCCAGTATGCCGCCATCTCAGCCGCCCAACCCGGCAACAACTGGGAAGCCCCGCATAACGCGGCTTTAAAGATACTGGCACAGGGATTCATCGATCTGAAACTTTGTCACGGCACGGTGGACGGCGTGTTGGAGAGCGAGAGTTACAAAAAATATTATATGCATCGCACCGGACACTGGATGGGGATGGATGTACACGATGTCGGCGATTACAAGCTCGAGGGTCAGTGGCGCAATCTGCAAGCGGGCATGGTGCTGACGGTCGAACCCGGCTGCTATATCCGGCCCGCTGACGACGTGCCGCTGGCGCTGTGGAATACCGGCATCCGCATCGAAGACGATATCGTCATCACGCAAACAGGCCATGAAGTGCTGACAGCGGCAGCGCCAAAAACCATCAACGAAATTGAGGAGATCATGCGACATGACTGATTACGACATCGCCATTATCGGCGGCGGCCCCGTCGGCACAGCGCTGGCTCTATCCTTGCGCGGTAGCGGGCTGCAGGTTTGCGTGCTCGAAGCGCGCCCCGCCACAGACAGCTCGGATGCGCGCGCGCTGGCCTTATCCTACGGCAGCCGTTTGTTGCTCGATCGTCTGGGCGTATGGGACAAGCTGCAGGACGTATCCTTGATTCAAACCATCCATATCTCGCAAAAGAAAAGCTTCGGCCGCGCTGTACTGCAAGCCCGCGACATGCAGGTGCCGGAATTAGGCTATGTGCTGCCTTATCCTATGCTGCAAAACACACTGACTGCCGCCCTGAAGAGTGGCGCGACGAAAACGGTGTATGGTGCGAGCGTCACCGGTCTTTTGGCTCAGGCAGACCATGCGGTCATCGATTACCAGCTGGACGGTGCACCGCATACCCTGACGACCCGTTTAGCGGTGGTAGCCGATGGCGGAAAATTGCTGGCAGAACGCCATCCGCCCGACCTGCGCGACTACGGCCAGAGCGCACTGATTACGCACGTGACGTGCGCAAATCCAAAGGCCGGCACGGCATTTGAGCGATTTACGCCGCAAGGACCGGTGGCTCTGCTGCCCTACAAAGACGGTTACGAGATTGTCTGGACAGCACCGCATCAGGATATGGAGGCCATGCTGGCTTGGGACGACGAACAGTTTCTGTCTGAATTGCACCGGCATTTCGGTGACCGGGTCGGCGCATTTTTGACGGTCGGCAGCAGAACCTGCTTCCCGCTGGGGTTAAAAAAGGCACCCGCACAATCACCGATGCCGCATGTCGTGCTGCTCGGTAACGCCGCGCAGACCATGCATCCGGTGGCAGGGCAAGGTTTTAATCTGGGACTGCGCGATGCGTGGGATTTGGCGCAGGAAATACTGGATGTTTCACCCGCGTCGCTAGGAACCGATGAGATGCTGGCCGGCTACCGCAAGCGACGAAAGCTCGATCGCGAAGCCGGTATTACATTCACCGACAGTCTGGTGCGCCTGTTCTCCAACGATCTGCCGCTGGTGGGTGCTGCCCGCGCCGCCTCGCTCACCGCGCTGGACTGCCTGCCGTTCGCCAAGCGTTTTGTCGCCAAGCGCATGATGTTCGGGGCGAACGGTTAACTCGCCAATTCCACCACCACCGGCGTGTGATCCGACGGGCGTTCGAGTTTGCGCGGCGCCTTGTCGATGATGCAGCTTTTGCATTGCGCGACCAATGGTGCGCTGATCAGAATGTGATCGATGCGCATGCCTAAATTGCGGCGAAAGCCCATCATGCGGTAATCCCACCAGCTGAAGGTTTTATCGGCCTGTTCGAACAAGCGGTAACTATCCGTCAAACCCAGTGCCAGCAAGGCTTTGAAGGCGTCGCGTTCAGGCTCACTTACCAGCACATTACCCACCCACGCCGCCGGATCATGCACATCACGATCTTCCGGTGCGATATTGTAGTCGCCCAGCAGCACGAGCTTCGGATAGCGCACCAACTCTTCTTTTAACCAGTCGTGCAAGGCGGCGAGCCAGCCCAACTTGTACTGGTATTTGTCGGAATCCGGACTCTGACCGTTAGGAATATACACATCCACCACGCGAATATCGCCGAAAGTCGCGGCAATCACGCGCTTTTGTTCGTCCTCGAAACCCGGAATACCGGTCTGCACATCAGAAGCGGCCTCGCGGCTTAAGATCGCCACGCCGTTGTAAGTCTTCTGTCCGATAAACACACTCTGATAACCGGCTGCCGCCAGTTCAGTATCGGGGAAGTCGGCATCCTGCTGTTTGGTTTCCTGTAAACATAACACGTCAACCGGATTGGCGGCCAGCCAGTCCAGCACCTGCGGCAGGCGCACTTTTAACGAGTTTACGTTCCAGGTCGCCAGTTTCATCAGGCGGCTTCCGTCAGGCCGTTATGGCGCAACAACGCGTCGATGGCAGGTTCCCGTCCGCGAAAAGCGGCAAACGACTGCATGGCGGGGCGCGATCCGCCCACCGCCAGCACCTCGGCACGAAAACGTGCGCCAACCGCTGGATTGAGCACCCCCTGTTCCTCGAACAAACTGTAAGCATCGGCCGATAACACTTCCGCCCATTTGTAGCTGTAATAGCCCGCGCCGTAACCGCCCGCGAAAATATGCGAGAAGCTGTGCGGGAACCGGTTGAACTCAGGCGGAATCAGCAGTGCGACTTCCGCGCGCACGTCGTCTAGCAGCCCTAAAATAGATTTTTCCCCGCCCGCTTCGAAGTCGCTGTGCATCAACATATCGAACAGCGCGAATTCGATCTGACGCAAGCTTTGCAAGCCGCTCTGGAAATTCTTTGCCGCCAGCATCTTGTCAAACAAGGCCTGCGGTAACGGAGCGCCGGTTTCAACATGACGCGTCATGCCGCTCAGCACCTCCCATTCCCAGCAGTAGTTTTCCATAAACTGACTGGGCAGCTCGACCGCATCCCATTCCACGCCGTTAATGCCGGACACACCCAGATCCTCCACTTCGGTGAGCAGATGATGCAGGCCGTGACCGAATTCATGGAACAGGGTAATCACATCGTCGTGGGTGAAAACGGCAGGCTTATCACCAACGAGGGAGGCAAAATTGCAGTTCATATAGGCAACCGGTGTCTGTATCCGCCCATCCACACGGCGGCGCGTGATCACGTCATCCATCCAGGCGCCACCGCGTTTGCTCGCCCTTGCATACAGGTCGAAATAAAACTGACCGACCAGTTGACCTTGTGCGTCGCGAATATCGAAGAAATGCACGCTCTCATGCCATACGGGCGCGACGGATGCAACGATGTGCAGGCCATACAGCGTTTCAACCAGACTGAACAAGCCTTTCAAGACCGCGTCTTCCGGGAAGTATTCTTTGACTTCCTGTTCTGAAAAAGCATAGCGCCGCTCGCGCAGCTTTTCGCTGGCGTAGGTCACGTCCCAGGAATGCAGTTCAGTCAAGCCCAACTCCTTCGCTGCGAATTGACGCAACTCGGATAAATCCTTTTCTGCGAAGGGGCGTGAACGCTGCGCCAGCTCGCGCATAAACTCCACGACCTGGGCGGGCGTTTTGGCCATCTTAGCCGCCAGCGACAATTCGCCGTAATTGGCAAAACCCAACAAGCGCGCCTCTTCACCTCGCAACTGCACGATTTCATCCATAAGTGTTGAGTTGTCCCACGCCGGCTTGCCAAATTCTGATGCGCGCGTGGCATAGGCGCGATACAGCTTTGCACGCAATTCTCGGTTGTCGGCGAACTGCATCACCGGTAGATAAGAGGGCGCTTTGAGCGTAAACAACCAGCCGGTTTTGTCCTGCGCGCTTGCCGCGTCCGACGACGCCTGCAACACGTCCTCCGGCAGCCCGCTCAATTCATCTTTGTTTTCAATCAACAAGGTAAAATCGTTGGTCGCATCGAGCAGATTATCGGAAAAACGCGACGACAGCTCGGATTGTCTTTCCTGAATTTCCAGATAGCGCGCTTTCTTGTCTTCCGGCAATTCGGCGCCGCCCAGACGAAAATCGCGCAATTCGTTTTCGATGATTTTTTGGCGCGCGACACTCAAGCCCGAAAATTCCGCGCTATTGCGCAACGCCTTGAACTTATTGAATAGGGCGAGGTTTTGCCCAAGCTCAGCGTAATACTGCGTCATCACCGGCAGCGTAGCGTTATAAGCCTCGCGCAACGCTGGAGAATTCATCACCGAATTTAAATGACCAACCGGCCCCCAGGCGCGTGAGAGGCGCTCGTGCGCGTCTTCCATCGGGGCGACAAAACCATCCCAGTCAGGCTCGAGGGATTCGGCCAGCAGAAGCCCGATCAATTCACGGCATTCACCGAGCAAGGTCTCGATTGCAGGGGCAACGTGTTCTGGCTGAATCTCGGCAAAGCGCGGCAAACCGGAAAAATCTAGCAATGGATTCATAGGATATTTTTTAGGTGAGTGTGACGATAAAAAGGCAATCCGAAAAACGCTTTCGGACTGCGATTTAAGTTTTAAGCCTGATAAACGATTTTGCCGTCAACCAGCGTGTAGCGCACTTTGCCCTGGACTTCCATGCCGGTGAAGGGGGTGTTTTTGCCCTGACTCTTTAGGGCGGCGGGTTCTACTTTCCAATAGGCTAAAGGATCGAAGATGCACAGGTCGGCGGCGGCAGCGATACTCAGGTGACCGGCATCCAGACCAAGAATGCGAGCGGGTTGTACCGTGGCTCTGGCTAACGCGGCAGACAAACCCAATTTTTCCTGTTCTGCCCATTTCAGGACTAGCGGCAGCAACAATTCCAATCCGGTCGCGCCCGATTCGGCTTCTGCAAACGGCAACTGCTTGGCGTCTTCATCGACCGGCGCATGGTTGGAACAGATCGCATCGATCGTGCCATCCAGCAAGCCGGCACGCAGCGCGGCACGGTCGCGCAGGCTGCGCAGCGGCGGCGTCAGACGGCAATTCGGATCAAAAAAGCCGATGTCCATCTCAGATAAATGCACGTGATTGGCCGACACATCGCAGCTCACCGGCAGTCCTTGCAGCTTGGCAGCGCGAATCATTTCCACGCCGGCCGCACTCGACAAGCGACAGACATGCAGCTTTACGCCGGTCTCTTTCGCCAGCGTCAGCATGGTCGCCAGCGCAATGGTTTCAGCACACACCGGAATGGCCGGCAGACCGCAGCGCGTCGCGACTTCACCATCATGCGCCACGCCTTGTTTGGCAAGGAAACTGTCTTGCGGGCGCAGCCAGACGGAATAGCCGAAGGTCGCCGCGTACTGCATGGCGCGAAATAACACGCGGGTATCGGTGAGCGGCGCATCGGCCTGACTGAACGCTACGCATCCGGCATCCACCAACTCCGCCATCTCGGTCAGCTCCTGACCTTTCAGCGCGGTGGTCAAGGCGGCCACCGGATAGAGGCGCGCCAGATGCAGATTCTTGGCGCGATGCTTCAGCATTTCCACCAGACCCGGCTCATCCAGCGGCGGATCGGTATCCGGCGGGCACGCCAAACTGGTCACGCCACCGGCAACCGCCGCTTCCATTTCGGATTCGAGCGTGGCCATGTATTCATAACCCGGCTCGCGCAAGCGCGCGGCCAGATCAATCAAGCCGGGGCAGACGATCAAGCCCGTCGCGTCGATCACCTGTTCGGCAACGAAGTCCTCCGGTGCGATGCCGACAGCGGCAATACAATTGCCGGAGACATACAGGTCCAGTAATGCGTCGAGGTTGTTTCTAGGGTCGATCAATCGACCATTTTTGATATGGATTTTCATTTATTACTCCCGGCCAGGGTACTCATCACCGCCATGCGCACCGCGATACCGAAGGTCACTTGCGACAAGATCACCGATTGCACACCATCGGCGACACGGGAATCAATTTCAATGCCGCGATTCATAGGTCCCGGGTGCATGACGATGGCATCCGGGCGAGCATAAGCCAGCTTCTCTTCGGTAAGCCCATAATTTTTAAAGTATTCTTGCCCGGATGGCAAGGCGGCGCCCTGCATGCGCTCATTCTGCAAGCGCAACATCAACACCACATCAACATCTTTCAAGCCCTTCGCCATGTCGTGATAAACCTGCACGCCGAGATTTTCCACCATGGTGGGCAGCAACGTCTTCGGCGCAATCACGCGCACTTCCGGCACACCCAGTGTCGTCAGCGCATGAATCTGCGAGCGCGCCACGCGCGAATGCAGCACGTCGCCGACGATCGCCACACGCAGATTATGAAATTCCTTCTTGTAATGACGGATGGTGAACATGTCCAGCAACGCTTGCGTCGGATGTGCATGACGGCCATCGCCGGCATTGATGACGTGAATTTCCGGTGCCACATGGCGTGCGATCAGATGCGCCGCACCGCTTTGCGAATGACGCACCACGAACATATCGGCATGCATCGCGCACAGATTATCAACCGTATCGAGCAGCGTTTCACCCTTGCTGGTGGAGGACGAGCCGATATTCAGATTGACCACGTCCGCCGACAAACGCTTGGCGGCGATTTCAAAGGTGGTACGGGTGCGGGTGCTGTTTTCAAAGAACACGTTGAACACGGATTTGCCATGCAGCAACGGCACTTTCTTGATTTCACGTCCTTCGTCCAGATCTAAAAAGCCGGCGGCACGGTCGAGAATGTCGCGCATGATGCGCACCGGCAGACCTTCCGTGGTGAGTAAATGCTGGAGTTCGCCGTGTTTATTGAGCTGCGGATTTTTCATGGATACCTCTATCGGCATTGACGACAACGCAGGCGGCGGGTTCATCAAAATAGGCCTGCAAAATTTGCTGCGCGGCGTACTCGTCGAGCAAACTTTTCTGCTCGCGCCCGCGTATGCCTTGTTTATTGAGTTGTTCGCTGGCGGCCAGCGACGAGTAACGCTCATCGACCAGCAAGGTGGTCAGGCCATATCGCCCGTGCAATCGCTTGGCGAAACGCTGGCACAACGCCGTCAGCTCATGCGGGGTGCCGTCATCGCTACAAGGCAAGCCGACCACTAAAGCACAGGGTTGCCACTCACGCACCAGCGCGGCAATTGCCTTGAAGCGCAGCTCGTTTTTTTCCTCGGAGATCGTGACGAGCGGCTCGGCGCTGGATGAGAAGGTATTACCGACTGCGACGCCTATGCGTTGCGTGCCGAAATCAAAGGCGAGCAGAGTGCCGACGATAGGATTGAGGAGCGAGGATTGAGGATCGCGTGGTGTCGCTGCGCAGCCGCTTGCGGCTTCAGATTTCAATTCATCGACGCCGAAAACCTGCTCCTCGCGTCTTAGTCCTAAATCCTCATTCCTCGATCCTGCTTCTTCACGCATGCCCGGCGTCCTCGACCAGCATGGAATAATTCACGCCCAGCAAGGCCATGGCCGCAGCCAGTCGTTCTTCAGCTGGCAGCTCAAACAGTATGTGTTCGTTGGCCGGCACCGTCAGCCAGATATTTTCGTTGATTTCATGCTCAAGCTGACCTTGTTCCCAACCGGCATACCCTAGCGTCACCAGCAGATTATCCGGTCCGCGTCCTTCGCCTATTGCTTCGAGGATATCCTTCGAGGTCGTCAACGCCAGCTTATCATTGATACGCATCGTGGACTGCCAGTCACCGCCTGTATCATGCAGCACAAAGCCGCGCTCGGTTTGCACAGGCCCGCCCACATGCACTGGCATCTTGGCAAGCCTGGGCTGATGCAGCGGAATATTGATCTGATTGAACATGTCGGCTAGGGTCAGGCTAACCGGGCGGTTGACGACAAGGCCTAACGCGCCGTTTTCATCGTGTTCGCAGATATAGGTGAGCGTGCCGGCAAAGAACCCCTCTTGCATGGCGGGCATAGCAATCAGGAAATGGTTAGTAAGATCGAATTTTGACATGTCGGCATTGTAGCTGGCTCGGACTCGCTTCACAATTCGGCATTACAATTAGCGGCTAAAATAGTCCGGCATTATTTATACATCCGGACAATAAAGGGTAAACGTCGTCCCCTGCCCGCGCACTGAACTCACGCTGATACGGCCTGACCGTTCTGCAACGAAATCTTTCACTACATCCATGCCGATGCCGCGCCCTGCCAGTTGCGTGATTTCACCGGCGGTTGAAATACCGGGAATAAAAATTAATTGCGCGAGTTCATCGTCGCCCATCAAACCATCCGCCTTCAACACCCCCATACTGATGGCACGTGTTCGCAATGCGTCCAGATCCAGCCCCCGCCCGTCATCGGCAAGTTCGATCACAATTTCATTGCCAAACCGACCAACTTCAATGCGTACCTCGCCGACAGGCGGTTTGCCGCAGGCCATGCGATGCAACGGGCTTTCAATGCCATGCACGACCGCATTGCATAGCAGATGCTCGATCGGTGCCGTCAGCGCCGCAAGCCGCCCCGTATCAATGCCGACCAGCTCAAGATGAACCTCGCGCCCCGTCTCTTTAGCGGCCTGCCACACCGTGCGATAGAACCGCTCATCCCAATTCGCCGCCACCCCTTCGACAAACTCATTTCGCAAAGCGTCCAGCAGTCGAGTGATGTTTGCAAAATCCGCCTGCACCGCGGCCTCATCGTGCAACTGACCTTCCATTTGATGTGTGATTTGACTGATACGCAGCAATCCCGTCATGCGCGCGTCGCCCTTTAAGGTATGTAGCAGACGCCGTAGTGCAGGCAGATTCCGCTCGGCCAGATAAAGCGCGATTTTTGACATCAACTCGCCGGCTTCTTCAAGAAATACCGGCAATAAACCCGCATCCACTTCATCATCACAGTCACTACGCTGCGCGAGTTGCCCATTCAACTGCGCCAGCACGTCGTCCTGCTGCGCACAACTCAATTGCACGGCTGACATGCCACTAGCGACGCCAGAAGTGCGGCGTAAACAGGATCAGCACCGTGAAAATTTCCAGACGACCGATCAGCATGGCGGTGGTACAGACCCAGGTCTGGAAATCAGTCAGCACGCCAAAATTGCTCGCGGGCCCGACCAGCCCCAGCCCCGGCCCCGCATTGTTGATGCAGGCGATAATGGCCGAAAATGCTGAAATAAAATCCAATCCGCTGATCAGGAGCGCGAAGGTCAGTGTCGCAACACTCATGAAATACAAAAAGATAAAGCCCAGCACCGAGAACACCACGCTGTTTGAAATCACGTGTCCGCCGATTTTCATCGGATTGATCGCAGCCGGATGCAGCAGTTTGACGAACTCACGTCCGGCCTGCTTGACCAGCACCAGCGTACGGATCATCTTGATGCCACCGCCGGTCGAGCCAGAACTGGCGGCAATACAACTCAACAACAGCATCCACAGGGGGGCGAAAATCGGCCACTGATTAAAATCCACGCTGGCAAAACCGCAATCGGTTGCCACCGATATCAGATTGAAGCTGGCATGCCGCAAGGCCGTTAAGAAACTAGGATAGGTCCCCTGCCACCACAAAAATCCGGCAATTCCAAAACAGCTGAGCACAATCAGGCCAACGGTCGCCAAGCCTTCCACATCCATGCGGTAAGGTTTGATACTCCTGGCGCGCAACGCCAGAAAATGTGTCGCAAAATTCATCGCCGCCAGCAGCATAAAGACCATCAACACAGCCTCAATGGCAGGTGAATTGAAAAAGCCGACACTGGCATCATGGGTAGAAAAGCCGCCCAGCCCCATCGCAGCGAACGCATGGCAAATTGAATCCAGCCAATCCATACCGGCGAATTTCAACGAAACGATGCAGGCAATGGTAATACCCAGATACACCAGCCACAGATTGCGCGCCGTCTCGGTGATGCGCGGCGTGAGCGCTGAATCCTTCATCGGCCCCGGGGTTTCAGCCTTAAACAGCTGCCGGCCACCGATACCCAGCAGCGGCAACACGGCAACGGCCAGCACGATGATCCCCATGCCGCCCAGCCAGTTTAATTCATGACGCCAGATGTTGAGCGCAGGCGGCAGCGTATCCAAGCCTACCAGCACCGTCGCACCGGTCGTGGTCAGTCCGGACATGGTTTCAAAATAGGCATCGGTAAAGGATAAATCAGGCAGCACCAGCAGCAAGGGCAGCGTTGCCACAGCCGGCATCGCCGTCCACATCGCCACCACCAGCAAATAACCGTGCCGGATCGACAATTCGCCCTTGTAACGGCGCGTCAGCATCCACATCAGCACACCCGTCGACAGCGTCCAGACCATCGCCAGCAAAAAGTCCTGAAAGACTTCACCCTGACCATAAATCAGCGCCGTGAGGAGCGGCATCAGATACGCGAAGCTAAATACCGCCAGCATCAGCCCCAGAGCATGAATAACCGTTAACGTGCGCTGCATCAGAAAAACCCGATATTAACGTGGAACAGCTTCTCGACTTTTTTCACCATCGCCTTGTTGATGACGAACACAATGACGTGATCCTCGCTCTCGATCACCAGATCGCGGTGCCCCATCATCACTTCGTCGCCGCGCACCACTGCACCGATGGTCGCCCCACTGGGCAGAGCGATTTCATCAATGCGGCGCCCGACCACGGCAGAAGATTTCCGGTCACCATGCACCACCAGTTCTAGCGCTTCGGCTGCCCCGCGACGCAGGGAGTGCACTGCCGCCACATCGCCCTGACGCACGTAAGCTAACAAGGAGCCTATCGTGACATGAGCCGGGGAGAGCGCGATATCGATCTTGCCGCCCTGCACCAGATCCACATAGGCGCTGCGATTAATCAGCGCGATGACTTTACGCGCACCACCTTGCTTGGCGAGCAGCGCGGACATGATGTTGTTCTCGTCGTCGTTGGTCAGCGCACAAAATACATCGACCTCGCCGACATTTTCCTGCTGCATCAGCTTCTCGTCCGTGCCATCGCCGTTCAGCACCAGCGTATTGGTCAGTTCGCCCGCCAGACTCTCACAGGCCTTTTTGTTGTATTCGATCAACTTGACCTGGTAGTCGCCTTCGAGCGCTTTGGCCAGACGACGACCTATATTGCCGCCACCGACGATCATCACCCGGCGCGTGGGCTTGTCCATACGGCGTATTTCTTTGAGTACCGTGCGGATGTTTTTTGTCGCGGCGATAAAAAAGATTTCATCACCTTCTTCAACGACCGTATCGCCTTGAGGAATTAACGGACTATCCTTGCGGAAAATCGCTGCAACACGTGTATCCACATGAGGCATATGATCGTGCAAAAAGCTCAGCGGCTGCCCCACCAGCGGCCCGCCCTTAAAAGCGCGCACCGCGACGAGCGAGGCCTTACCCTGAGAAAAGCGCAGTACTTGCAACGCTTCGGGAAACTCAATTAACTTACTGATGTAATCAGTCAGAATCTGCTCGGGACAAATGGAAAAATCCACGCAGAAATTATCTTTATTGAAAAGCTCAGGCCTTGCCAGAAAGTCCGCTGATCGTATCCGGGCAATGCGCGTTGGCGTATTGTAGAGACTCGCCGCCAGCTTGCAGGCCACCATATTGACTTCATCACTTTGTGTGACAGCAAGCAACATATCGGTGTCGGCAATTCCGGCCTGCTCAAGAACTGAAGGGTGAGAGGCATTCCCCACCAGTGTGCGCAGATCTAAGCGCTCCTGCAGCAGCGCGAGCTTGCCGCTATCCGAATCAACCACGGTGATGTCATTGGCTTCACTCACCAGACTCTCCGCGACCGTAGAGCCGACCTGCCCCGCACCTAATATCAATATTTTCAAAGCGTTATCCTTGTTTTTCAGTCGCGCTCTGCGCGCGTATCCAGTCTTTCCACTCGTTGAACAACGCCTCGCTGCGCGCGGCGATCACGGAACGTTGCCAGATATCACAAGAAGCGAAATCGTCGCTCTCGATACAGCAGGCGTATCCGCCTGTTTCCGACAAGATCAGCATACCCGCCGCATAATCCCACAGCTTTTGCCCGCCATGCAGGTACAAATCATAGCGACCGGCTGCGGTATAGCACCAGTCCAGCGTGCTGGCACCGAAGTTCCGCTGCGACGCATAGGGTGGCGTTGAGGCCAGCGTGCCGGCAAGTTTACTGTTCAGCCGTTTCAGGTCGACATTGGCAAGCGACTCGCTCATCGTGGCCGCGGTCACCTTGCCGAACAATTTTTCCCCGTTTAAATATGCGCCTTTACCCGCTTCCGCGGCGAACATCTCGTCAGCGACCGGGTCGTACACCACGCCTAACACACTGCGCCCCTCGCGCAACAGGGCGACCGACACGGCAAAATAAGGCAGACCGTGCACAAAATTAGACGTGCCATCGATCGGATCGACACACCACAGACCTTCCTCTGCATTCTCCCAAATCGCCAGCTGCTCTTCCTCAGGCATTTCTTCGCCCAACACAGGGACGTTGCAAATCGCCTGCAATTTGCGGATCAGCGCGGTTTGTGTTGCGATATCCGCATCGGTACACAGGCTGCCATCGCTCTTATGTTTGTGCGCCACCTTCAGATACCGCGGCATAATTTCTTCAGCCGCGACCAGTTTTACAGCGGCAATGGTCGCTTTGAGCAAGGCGCTCATCCCAAACGCGCCTGTTTTCGACAGTATGTGTTTTTCCATTATTCGGTTTTCCATTTGATCGAGCAGCCCATGCTGGCAATCTGCTCCTGAGGCCCGCGCCCGGTCTTTGCAACCTGAGTCATCGCATCATACAAGTCGCGCGGTGCATTCTCCACGGCCTCCTTGCGGGACGCATCCAATCGTCCGCGGTATTGCAGTTCAAGATCGGCGTTAAAGCCGAAAAAGTCGGGCGTACAGACCGCACCGTAATCCTTGGCAATCTGCTGCGTCTCGTCCCACACATAAGGGAAGGGGTACGCGAATTCCGTTGCCACCCGCTTCATATTTTCGAACGAGTCTTCCTCAAAATCGGCCGGATCATTCGACATGATGGCGATGGTGTTGACACCCTGCAGCTTTAATTGCCGCGCATCCCGCACCAGACGGTCACGGATGGATTTCACATAAGGGCAATGATTACAGATAAACATCACCAGCAAGCCGTTCGGGCCGCGCGCATTAGCAAGGGTATACCGGACACCGTCCACGCCCAACAAATCAAAATCTCGCGCCTTCCAACCGAAGTCACACAGAGGCGGTTGCAAACTGACCATATCCTACTCCTGACAAAATTCCTGACATAAAACGCACGTTGCAATTCCTTGCGGCGGCGAGGCGGTATATTATCACGCCCATTCACCACTCATAGCCAGTTCTCATGCCACGCTTTTACTGCCCGCCGCCGATACCCGCACAAGGCGCATTCAACTTACCCGCCGATGCGGCGCACCATGCCAGCCGTGTATTGCGCCTGCGCGAAGGAGATAGCGTGCAATTGTTTGACGGCGCGGGGCATGAATATCACGGCGCCATCACCGACATGACAGGCAAACAGGTTGTCGTGGGCGACATCGTCCAAGTCGAGACTGACCGTGAATCGCCGTTGCACATCGTGCTGGCTCAGGCATTATGCAGCAGCGAAAAAATGGACTGGGTCATCCAGAAGGCGACCGAATTGGGTGCCGCTGAAATTCAGCCGCTGGCGACCGAACGCAGCATCGCCAGATTATCGGCTGAGCGCGCAGCAAAACGCACAGAACACTGGCAACAGGTCGCCATCTCCGCCTGCGAACAATGCGGGCGCAATGTGTTGCCGGTGATTCATCCACCTGTAGAGATCGGTGTCTGGCTGCAACACATGCTTGACTCCGAAATGAGCAAATACATCCTGCTGCCGCAAGGCGCAAAATCTTTACAAGCACAAGAAAGCCCCCAAAATGGGGCTGTGTTACTGATCGGCGCGGAAGGCGGGTTTACTCAAGCCGAGAGCGACAACGCACTACGGTGCGGGTTTACACCCGTTCGTCTGGGCGCGCGAGTCATGCGCACTGAGACGGCCGCCGTGGCAGGGTTGGCGGTGCTGCAAACGCTATGGGGCGATTTTAAATAACTGATAAGAGTTAAGGGGGAAGGGAAAAACCTCCTGGCCGCATTTACCCTTCTCCCTTCCCTCTTCTCCCTTCAAAAAACAAGGAAAACCAAATGCCGATCAACACCACCCCCGCCAATTTCGTTGTCTGGTTCCGCTCGGTGGCACCCTACATCAACAGTTTTCGCGGCAAGACCTTTGTCATCGCGTTTGGCGGCGAAATGGTCGAGGACGGCAAATTCACCGCACTGACACACGACTTCAACCTGCTCGCCGCCTTAGGTATCCGGCTGGTGCTGGTGCACGGCGCACGCCCGCAGATCGAACAGCATTCAGCGCGCAAAAACCTCGAAGACAATTATCATCAAGGCATCCGCCTGACCGATGAACAAACCATGCAGTGCGTCAAGGAATCGGTCGGCCGTGTGCGCGTGGAGATCGAGGCGCTGCTCTCGATGGGGCTGGCAAACTCCCCGATGGCCAATGCCGACATTCGTCTGGCGGGGGGAAATTTCATCACCGCGCAACCGATCGGTGTGATCAACGGCGTGGATTTGCAGCACACGGGCTCCGTGCGCAAGGTGGATGTTGCCGCACTCAAAAATCGACTTAACTTCGGCGAAGTGGTGCTGCTCTCGCCGCTCGGCTATTCACCAACCGGCGAAGTGTTCAACCTGACGCTGGAAGACGTGGCCACCGCCACCGCGATTGCGCTGGATGCCGACAAGCTGGTATTTTTGATGGACACGGACGGCGTGCAAAGCGATCAGGGCGAAATTCTAAAAGAACTCACTGTCGCGCAAGCTCAGGCTGCGCTCTCGTCCAAACGCATACAGAGCGACGACATCAACCTGTTCCTGCCCTGTGCAATCCGCGCCTGCGAAGCCGGTGTCGCGCGCACGCATTTAATCAGCCGTCACACAGACGGCGCGGTGTTGCAGGAATTGTTCAGCGATGAGGGCATCGGCACGATGGTCGTTGAATCCACACTCAACACGCTGCGCGATGCGTCGATCGAAGATGTGGGCGGCATTTTACAGTTGCTGCGTCCGCTTGAGGAGCAAGGCATACTGGTCAGACGTTCTCGCGAACTGCTTGAGCAGGAAATCGAACGCTTCGTGGTATTAGAGCACGATCACCGCATCGTCGGATGTGCGGCCCTCTACCCGTTTCCCGATGAAGCGGCCGCAGAACTTGCCTGCCTGGCCGTGGATGCACAGTGTCGCGACAAAGGCTATGGCGAAGCCATCCTCGATCACATGGCCGTACTCGCCAAATCGCAGAAGCTAAAAAAACTGTTCGTGCTCACAACGCGCACCGCACACTGGTTCCTGGAGCGCGGTTTTATCGAAAGCCCTGTCACCGCACTGCCCGCACAGAAAAAATCGCTGTATAACTATCAGCGAAAATCCAAAGTGTTCGTCAGAAAAATATAATCGGGCTGCAGGCTGCAGGGAAGCGAAAGAGTTCCCTGTTGTACTCAAGTCCGTGCGGCACCGGGTTTAAGCGGCACATAGACGCTGACCGGCAAAATCAGCGACTCTCTAGCTTATTTTTCTAATAATTGCCGCCATCTGTCGCTGGCAGCTTGGTCAATTTTTTGAGTTCTCGTACAACATCGGCAATCACCGGCGTCCAATCACCCATCTTGGCCTGACGGAACAGACGCAGTGTGACGGGATACCAGGGGCTATCGGTCCGCCCTGTCAGCCAACGCCAATCCGTTTTGTATTCGGGCAGCAATACCCAGCAAGGTTTTCCCAAAGCGCCAGCCAGATGCGCGATCGCCGTATCGACACAAATAACCAGATCCATATTGGCGATGATCGCGGCAGTGTCAGCAAAATCATCCACTAACGATCCCAGATCCAGCAGGTGCAGACCGACGGGCGGATGCAGCGCCTCCGCGTCTCCCTCGCCCTTTTGCAGGCTGATCAAATTCACCCCCGGAACATCAGCCAAGGGGGAGAGTGTCGCCAGCGAGGGTAAGGAGCGGTCGGCATCATTTTCGAACAGGGGATTGCCCTTCCAGACGAGCGCCACGCGCAGACCGGTTTTTGGAATGGACGGCAACCACTTTTTGATCCGTTCGGCGTCAGCGTATAGATAGGGAATGGTGGCCGGAATTGAATCAAGGCGGGTCTTGAAAAGTCCGGGAATGCTCATTGCCGGAATCCAAAAATCCCAGTCAGCATCAGAGACCGATTCAGTGAAATCGATGACGCTATCGATGCCTTGTAAACTATGCAGCAATGATTTTAACGGCTGATGACAGATTATCCCGACTGATGCGGCGCCTTGCGCTTTTAATAGGTGCGCATACCGGCAGAACTGGATCGTGTCGCCGTAACCTGCTTCAGAGAGGAAGAGGATTGATTTTCCCGCGAGCGGTTCGCCCTGCCAGCGGGGCGCTAGATTATGATCCGAGAGGCTGTCGGGTTGGTTGCGTGCCTCGAGGCACTGCCAGCCCTCATCAAATCGGCCTTGCCGCAGGAGCAGATAGCTTAAGTTAAATCGCGCCAGCCGGTAGGTGTCATCAAGAAAAATGGCGGTTCGATAGCTGCGTTCAGCTTCAATGTCGCGTCGTGTGCAGGCATACAGCACACCTAAATTTGAGTAACCCACAGGTATATGCGGCTTGAGTGCGATGAATTGCTGATAGGCGGCTTCAGCTTGACTGAATTGTTTAGTCTTAGCGAGCAGTACACCTAAGTTCAGGTGAGTTTCGGCTTGCATCGGATTGAGCAAAAGCGAGCGGCGATAACACTGCTCCGCTTCTTCTCGCGCATCGCGCTTATCCAGAATCAGCCCCAGGTTTGCGTAGGCCTCGGCAAAATCGGGCGAGAGTTGTAGTGCCGATCTTAAGCTCGCTTCAGCGCTGGCAAGATCGCCTGATTCCAAAAAATCGGATGCGAGATAAAACTGCGTTGCCGCTTCCTCACTGTATTGTAGCGTCAGTGATTCCCGTGAGTGGTCCTGTAGCTCATCCATAGTCGCGCAACTAGGATTTAGTCGGCCAGTAAAACCAGCGTCCAGATCACCGTCGCATTAATCAAACTGACGAGGACTGCCGCGCTGCCGATATCCTTGGCGCGTTTGGCCAGATCATGGCTGTCGAGCGAAATGCGATCGACCGTGGCTTCGATGGCCGAATTCAATAGCTCGACAATAATCACCAGCAACACGCTGCCTATCATCAGTGCACGCCCCGTCATACTGACGGACAGCCAGAACGCCAATGGAATCAGGATGGCGGCCAGCAGCGCTTCCTGACGAAATGCATCTTCGTGCTTGAAGGCGGCGCGAAAACCGGCGAGGGAATAGCCAAACGCATTGAGCAGGCGTCTTAAACCGGTTTTTCCTTTGTAAGGGCTCTCCATAGGGCACTCCAGAAATAAAGAATGCGATTATGGGGTAAAAACATGACAACAAAATGTCTGCCGCAAAAAAACTACCGCGAGTTTGCAAAAATTATGAGGCCTTACGCATGAAGTGTTTGCTAAAGCGCGCAGTAATGCGAGAAACCGGCAACAAGATAAAAAGATCGGCGCAATTAAATTCCGGATCCCAGGCGGGTTCCCCTGCGATGTAGGCGCCCATGCGCAGATAACCTTTGACCAGCGGAGGAATGATCACTTCCATATTGCCATTGAGCGATTCGAGCGGCAAACGGTTATGAGGAATGACGGTGTACTCGTCAGGCGCTGCATGCAGTTTGTGTACCTTGTTGAACACACTGGCAGCATAATGCCCGCCGTCGGACATGCTCATACTCGCGCAGCCTATCAGGTATTCATGGCCGTTCTTCGTGATGTAGTCCGCCAGACCGCTCCACAGCTGAGTGATGGTCGCACCGTCCCGGTAATCAGCATCGACGCAGGAGCGCCCGACTTCAGCCATATTCTCCCGCAGACTGGCGAGTTTACTCATTTCGAATTCGGTTTCCGAATAGTATCCACCGGCCATGCGCGCTTGCTCGGGCGGCAAAATCCGGTAGGTGCCGACAACTTTGTTGTTGTTCTGGTCGCGCACTAAGAGGTGATCGCAATACATATCGAATCGATCTATGTCCAGGCCAGTCGCAGCACTCGGCAACTTTGCGCCCATCTCTTCACCGAAGACTTGATAGCGGATGCGCTGGGCTTCCTGCATCTGGGCATGGGTGGTTGCTAAATCGCAACTTAAATGACGCACGGACTGGGCTGCGGGCTGGCGAATCAGGTCTAGCATGGTCGTTCTCCTGTCGGGTAGATACGAACAGCTTAAGTACTGAGTATTGCGGGCGGGTTAAGCAAATATGAACAAAAAATTAAATGTCACTGCAAACGCCCAATCTCTTCTCACGCTGAGATGGCGCATGCTGCATCAGAAACATTAGGACGATGGGATGGCCGCTTCAGTAATCAAATTAGATTTTTCGCCCTCGAAAAGTACGTTATACCCGACGAGCCTGCCGACCGCCCCAACTTACCCCCCCCCCAATGAGCTAATATCTAGGCCGCCGATAAGCTGCTACATTGCGTCCAGAAATTCTGGTTTATTCGGTTTTGTCGTTCTCATCTGTCTGCCTGTAGGCAGGCGTAGGCGGAATAATGAATCATGTGTTGAACTGCTAGAAAGCAGATATTGGCGTTGAACCGCAATGTGCCATTACCGGTAGGTAAATTTTTGAAAATGAGTGACCACTTGCTAGTGGACAACGGCAATTGAATAATATGAGATTGAATATGCTCCAACTTGAAATTGTCTTTATTGACGAATGTAAGTACGGGATCATTCGGTAGACTAAAGTATTAAAGCTGCCATTGCTAATCAGATAAGTTGAAAAATGCATATGAATATATTAAAGGTTTCGCTGATTATGTTGGTTTTTGTTTCGTTTCAGGCTCAAGCCGGTGACGGACGCAATCTAGGCGTGACCACGAGTGGGGCGAGCAACAGATTTGCATTGGTAATTGGTAACGACATCTATAAACACGTTGACCCGCTTGAAAAGGCTGCGAATGATGCGCGTGCAATGGGCCGGGCACTGGAACTGGCGCACTTCCAAACCAAGGTTGTTGTAAATGCCTCACGTACGCAGATGAATACGGCGATAAACCGTTTTGTTAACGATGTCAAAGGTGGTGGAGTGGGTGTTTTCTTCTTCGCTGGTCATGGAGTGCAGGTAAATAACCAGAATTTCTTGATACCTGTCGATCTTCAAGACATACAGAGCGAGGCTGATATTGCCGATCAGGGAGTGAGCTTGCAGGGTTTGCAGGATAAGCTGGCTGAAGCTCGTGTAAAATTTTCCCTTTTGGTAGTCGATGCCTGTCGTAATAACCCGCTTCCAAAAATGGCTGGGCGCTCTTTGGGAGGCACTCGTGGGTTGACACAGGCCAGTTCCGCCGAAGGACAAATTGTTGTGTTTTCGGCAGGTGCTAACCAACACGCGTTGGATAAGCTTTCAAGTAGCGACCACAATCCAAATGGGGTTTTTACCCGTGAATTTTTACCCTTGTTAACCAAACCTGGCGTGACTATTCGCGATGCAGTGTTGCAAGTCCGCAGCAGTGTCAGAGCACGCGCAAAAAGTGTGGATCATGAGCAATTTCCAGCTATTTATGATCAGGCGGAGGGTGATTTTTACTTTATCGAAGGCAGTGCCACCCAAGTCGCAAGTCTCGTTCCGGTTGCTGCGCCGACACAACCGCTGGCACATATCAAAAACCGTGACGAAATTGAGCAGGACACTTGGGAGGCCGTGCAAGGTAGCAACAATGCAACTGCGGTTCAGGAGTATTTAAAACAATACCCTAAGGGGCGGTTTGTAGGTCAGGCGCGAGTGCTGATCGCTGCGCTGAAGGGCAATGCGTCAAGACATGCAGATCCGGTAACGTCTGTTGCGGCGAATACGGGACGTTCTGGCAATGAATCTTCGCTGTGGGATGAAGTGAAGAGCAGCAGCAATCGTGAGGACTTTGATGTGTATCTGGCGGAATATCCGAAGGGGAAGTACATAGCACTTGCTCGTAGCCGGGTAGCAAAATTGCAGGAATCGGCGGCAGCGGAAGCGGTTCGCAAAGAGCAGGAGTCGTGGCGGTCTGCGGAAACGTCGGGCAGCGAAGTGGGCTATCAGACTTATCTGACAGCTTATCCGCTGGGGAAATTTTCTGCGCTGGTTGCGGCACGAATAGTCAAGCTAAAGAAAGATGTAACCCGAAACCAACAGAAGCCGGAAGCAGAACCTCGCAAACAGAATGAAGAGGCACATCAGGTTGTTACTGCGCGACCAAAAATTCCGTTAGAAATAAGCGAAGATATATGGCGCACCATTGAAGCATCTGAAGCTTATCGCAATTTACCACGATCACGAGCTATTAATGTTAGCCACATCAAAGAATATAGACAAGGCAGGCCATGGCATACAGCAACTCAGTGGCAAATCTACACTTCAAACAAAAAGAATATTCCTTTGAGTGAAAAATGCGGAGAGATCAGTAACAGTACTACTACAGAAAAAATAAATGTTTTAGAGACAACTACAGATAGCGATATGCGCACTTATTCTTGCGGAAATTTATTCTCACTTGGCTTTACAGCATATGGGAAATCCGCCATAGTTATCCAGAAAGTGGATGATCTGAAAGGCAGTCTGTTCCCCATGCGTATCGGAGCGAAGCTGTCGCATACTGTCCAGTATAAAAATGTGACGTCTGACACTACCAGCACAGTTACTTCAGCTTGTGAGGTGATGAATAAAACATCGGCGAGCCAACTAAACCCGCAATTAGCCGGAACAGCGTGGATGGTGCAATGCCTAGAGACTAGCTTTGGAGGTGCTGCAACCGAAAAAAACGACTACTATCTGGAAGATGTGGGTGTGATGCTATCTGATATTGCTGATGTAGGACCTCCTTCTCATTCTAACGGTGGAGTCACATATTTTCTACCTATACCAGTCTCAAAAACTGAGGAAATCAATAAACAAGGCTACCTGGATACTGTGACCAATAGCTTTAAATGGAAGGTAAGTCACTAAAATTTTATAGGCAGTACCGACACGAGTTGTTGAGCGAAACTTAAATCAATGACTTTTTTTCATACAAAAGCCAAACGTCGCAAGAAGCATAGTCTATGTCCATTTTTTTTGGATGCTGCTTGTCTCCAGATGGAGGTAGCTTGAAGGACTTCTTTTTTGTAGAAGAACCTCCGCTGAGCTATAGAATTCCTGACAGTCAGTAGTTAGTGAATTTGTGCCAGTTGCAACTACCTACCTCTAACTTCTATTTTTAATTACAAGTTATGACGAAAATTAATACCACTAGTTGAAACTTAAGAAAGTTATAATTTTGAATGGAATTCCACTATAGATGCTGAGTATTGACGAGAAGATAGTTCGACATATGAAACTTAGGAATGACATAACTTTATGAACTAGATAGAGCACAGTGGCTTCAAAATTTCCTCATTG
>JBAXJT010000015.1:0-48312 GCA_037137715.1 Nitrosomonadales bacterium | reverse complement strand
CCACACCTCAAAGTTAAATTTTTTGAGGCGACAACTAGTCTGACACCGGGGGTCTTCAATTATTTGTAATGCGACAGCAGAAAGAGAAACGAAATCGAATTCAGGCTGCCAATTAACGTCACTCATTGCCTCTCCTATTCAAGAATTTACAACACAAATTCACTGTATAAACCCAATTTTGGAAGTCTTACCACCCTTGACCTTGCATTCCTCCTGCAGCTGACGGAGCAGCTCGGCGGGTGTGGCTTTAATATCCAGCACATCGAACTGGCGTGCAGCGACCGCGAAATCGCCGGGGGTGAGTTTTTCAAGACTGCGCACACGCGACTCACAATCTGTCGTGGCATCCAAATCACCGCCCAGTCGCGTCAACTCATTTTTGAACATCTCCCAGCGTTGATCTGCATTCAGAAAATCGAACTTCACCTTGAATGCAAAACGGCGCAGACTGGCCTGATCCAATTTATCCAGCAAATTGGTGGTGCAGACAAAAATACCTTCGAACGCTTCCATCTGGGTGAGCAATTCGTTGACCTGAGTGACTTCCCAGCTGTTATGTGCATCGCGCCGGTCAGCCAGAAAACTGTCGGCCTCATCTAGCACTAGGATAGCGTCCTGCTGGCGCGCCTCAGCAAACATTTCGGCAATATTCCGCTCGGCTTCACCTACCCATTTGCTCAGGATGTCCGATGCCCGTTTCACGATAACTGGCTTGCCGGTTCGATCGGCGATATGGCGTGCGAACTCGCTCTTGCCTGTTCCTGCCGGGCCATAAAAACAGAACGTACCGCGTGGTCGCCTGTTGAGCCCGTCTATGATTTTCTTAACGCTCACGCTGGTATTGACGAAGCGCAGGTCATACGAGGTATGCAGCACATTACGCGCTGGCAGACGATTTTGACCTAACAGGCGCGCGCTGCGATCCAGCGTCTGCTCGACCATCAGCCTATCCTGCTTCCGGTCGCCGCGACTTGCCAGTCGCGCCACCTTAGCGGCACGTTCATACTGCGCCGGACTCACCTGTTCACTAGCGGCAATCCGTGACAGCCAGGCATCGGATGGTTTGAATTGTCCAAGATGATGACGGGCAATCGACATCCGTACCTGTTGCGGAGGAACGGAGAAACGCACTGAGTAATCGAAACGGCGCAGATAGGCCGGATCGATGTCGGCATCGTTGGTCACCCAGATCGCCGGAGTTTCATTACGCTCCAGCGCGCGGTTGATCCAGGCTTTGCCAGATTTTTTCTGGCCACCGGCATCATCAAGACCGAACAACGCCATGCTGACGCTTTCACGAGGAAATACGTCCTCTATTTCGTCGAACATCAAAATGGTGTTGTCGCTGCTGCGCAACATGCGCTGACACATGTTGTAGGCGCGCAATCGGTCAGTGCCACTGATCGGATTACCTTCTTCATTGGCGAATGAGACTTCATAAAGGTCAATGCCTATGCTCGCCACCAGGGCCTTGACGCATTCAGTTTTTCCCGTACCCGGAACACCGTAGAACAGAATATTTGCCCCCAACTCCTTGTTCTTCAGTGCCCCGCCCAGATAGTTAACAACAGTTTGAACATCCTGAAAAAGATGCGGAAAATCATTAATCTTCAAGCTAGATGCTCCTGCCTTCTTCAGGAAACGAGCCGTCAGAGCCTCTTCGTTCTTATGCGACTGAAACAGGATGTCACTCAAGCCATCCAACAAACTGAGTTTACCTTCAAGGTCGATAGTGGACGTTTGCACCTCGACAATCCCGGATGACACCAAAGTAGAGCCTTCTCGCAAACCGGCCAGAACCTCTGTATTTTTTTGACCTGTGATAAGGGCGATTATCGAGGCTAAATGGTGTTGTGTCGTTTCACTTGACGCCACGCTAATTGCTAACTTAAAGGCGGGAAATATTTCCATTACAGCAGCAAAGGACAAGATGCTCATCTCAGCGTTGTTTAAGCCCAGTATCCGACCTAGGGTACAAATATTTTCCAGCAGTGAAAGTTCATCAGTCATTGGCTGATTTCGAAATGTCACCAGATGCAATTTCAATATCCGCGCACATGTCGCATCGCTATACGCCATCCGATTTCCATCAATAATCATATAATCGTCATGCTCCTCATCCGAATCAGTTTCGACAACAATTCCCGTGATTGCGGCAAAGGACTCATCTTCAAGAATATAGCGACGATGGCGGCTGGGTTTTGGTTTTTTATACCACCCCATGGTCAAGGTCATCTCGATCAGCCACGTCGCCAATAACGGACGATAAGACTCAACTGGATCTTTAAGCAGCTTTCCTGAACGATTGCCGCGAGCCTTGGCGCGCCTGAAAATATTGAAGTCATTCATATCTGTCACCTTTTCAATCTGATTGAGCTGACAAGCATTATGAGGCGTGATCGCGACAGGCTGTGACGCGTGAAAATCTTCTTTGAAGAACTCATCATCAAGCCATCTACCGCGACACGTAATGACGCTAACAAGGGTTATCCTGCTAAAATGAAACCAATCAAAACCAGCCCGACAAACACAATCATGGCGCAACTTCATCCCGACACTCTTCTACGGCAATGGCAGATGCTGCGCCTGATTCCGCGCCAACCGCAGAAAATCACCGCGCGTGATCTACATGAAAAATTATCTGTAGAATTTAATGTGGGTAAGCGTACCGTCGAACGGGATTTGCAGTCACTGTCCGGATTATTTCCATTGGTTGCGGATGAACGTGACAGGCCATTTGGCTGGAGCTGGAAAAAAGATGCACCGCTATTCAGCCTTCCGGGCTTGAGCCAGACCGAGGCGCTTACGCTAGCGATGGTTGAACAGCATTTGAAAAACCTGCTACCCGCATCCACACTGCAGCAGCTCGATCCATATTTCAATTCAGCCAGCCAGCATCTGAACAACGCACCCAAAAGTGAACAGGCCCGAGCATGGCTGGACAAGGTGCGCACAGTCCCCACATCGCAGCCTTTATTAGCGCCCCAGATCAAGCCTGAAGTCCAACAAACCGTATACGAGGCACTTCTGGCGGATCGTCAGCTGGAAATTAAATATATCAAGCGAGGAAAAAAGACCGCGGTTGCATATCGCATACACCCCATCGCTACGGTACAACGAGGTCATGTCAGCTACCTTTATTGTCGCTTTGCTGAGTATGAAGACCTGCGCACGCTAGCATTACACCGTATTCAATCTGCCACGATGCTCGATGAAGCGTCAACTGTGCCAGCCGATTTCTCGATTGATACGGTTATTGAAACAGGCAAGTTTGGTTTCTGCACCAAAGGCATGATCACGCTGGAGGCGATTTTGTATAAGGGTGAGAGCGACATTCTGTTTGAAACCCCGTTATCCCGCGATCAGATATTGACCGAACAGGAGGATGGCACAGTCAAACTGATCGCAACAGTGCCGCATACGCTTCAACTGGAGTGGTGGTTGTTGGGCCTAGGGGATGGTATTGAAGTTATTCAACCGGCAGTTTTACGCGAACAAATGGCGGCGACCATAGATAAAATGCATGCTCGCTACCGGTAACAGCTAATTTTTTGTGGAGTGAAGCGGGCATCTTGCTATTGGTCATGACCATCCGCTTTCTGGCTGGTATTTTTATATCCCGACCAACCGCTCTTGGCACAAAAGAAACGGGCAGCTCAGCAAACCTCCTGCGGCAAAGCTGCCTGTCGTGGAATTTGCCGGGTATAGGGCGCCGGCAATTCTCAATAATCAGATTTTTGGTGTATGCCAGTGCAATTCAATTTAAGCTAACTGTTGCCTGAACAGAGTCATATCGTGTCCTAATCCCTTGGGCATCCCGTTCAATCAATCCAGCCGCAGCAAGCGCTTCCACATCGGTATGAACTCTTTTGTAATCACGATTAAGAACGCGCGCCAAAGTGGCTACATTTTTTTCTTGATGACGATGCAGGTGCTTCAGTATCTCTAGGCGCTTCTGCGACAAGGTCGCCATCATGGCAGCCAGGCTGAAAAAAGACAGGTGGCGCTCTTCCACTTTTTGGTCATTTTCCAATCGTTTCCAAGCGTCAATGAAACGCTTTCCCATGCCATCGATATCACCAACATGCAATTTAACTTCGTTCATGCTTTGCTCCTTTCCTTAGCAACATCACTCAGAAAATCTGCGACAATTTGCTCGACTGCCGTAAATAAATAGGCCTCTTCATCTTCGCCAATGTGCTTGTAATCACCTTTGCCGCGTTCGTTGTCATAGCCAACGATGCGTGTTCCGGGTAAGCCATAAAACAGGCTGTATTTCAGCGTGTGCCCGCTACCGGCAACAGACCCCGGTAATTCCCATATCGTCATTTCAACGATTGAACCATCGGGGTATACAGCCTTGTCGTGGAATGCGAGATGAGATTTCATAATATGGCGCAGGCTGCCATAACAAATCAGGGGCGTCGGTGTTTGTTTCGTGCGGTCAAATAACGGCCTGTGCGTTATTTGACCACAATGTACACATTTCCCCCGGTCGCGAACAACCGCTTTATGGCTGACAATTCTCAGACATCGCCATACGGTTATGGCACCTTTGTTGATCACCAAGTCCGCAGTCTAGTCCTGCTGCTAATTTCCGCAATGCAATTGATAGCAGCATTAAGATATTTTTGGGTGTATTTCGCCAGAATGCGGGTTCAATGATGTTTAAAACGCTACTTAACGACACCTAGCCTAAATCAGCTGTTTCTTAATTTATTGCGGTCGAGATTATTTTATAACTAATTGATTTTACTAAATATTATTATATTGTGATTTTTTAGTTGTATGGCAGATTTTCCCTTGTAGCCACATTTATACCGTTGATTTTTGTGGATATTCGCACAGATCGTAGATGAGACATTCGGCGCATTTCGGGGTGCGGGCGCGGCAGATGTAGCGCCCGTGCAGGATCAGCCAGTGATGCGCGTCCAGTATGAATTCCTTGGGAATCACCTTCATCAGCTTATGTTCCACTTCCAGCACATTTTTGCCCGGCGCCAGTCCGATGCGGTTGCTGATGCGGAAGATATGCGTATCTACGGCCATAGCAGCTTGTCCGAACGCGGTGTTCAGTATCACATTGGCGGTTTTGCGACCTACGCCCGGCAGGGCTTCGAGCGCCTCGCGGGTCTGCGGCACCTGACTGTTGTGCAGTTCGACCAGCATCCGGCAGGTCTGTATGACGTGGCGGGCTTTGGTTTTATACAGTCCGATGCGCTGGATGTATTCCGCGAGTTTTGCCTCACCTAAATCCAGCAGGGCTTCGGGGGTGTTGGCGACGGGATACAGGTGTCGCGTGGCCGCATTTACGCTGATGTCGGTCGCTTGCGCTGAGAGCATCACGGCGATCAGCAATTCGAACGGCGTCGTGTATTCGAGTTCGGTCTTCGGGTGCGGATTGGCCTTTTGCAGGCGCTCAAAAATTTGCCGGCGTTTATCTGCGTTCATAGGTTTGGGAAAAAACGGTCAATATAATAATCCCCGATGAGGATACGTAGTGATTAAGATCTATTGCAAATGTGTTTTCATGACAGGCGGATTCTTTGTTTACGGGCAATTTGATAGATAGGGCGGGATTTTCGGTGATTGTTCACAACAAGGTCGACTGAGCGGCCAAATAAATCGTTCAGCGCAATTTTGGCTTTTACAGTTTCATTCAGTAACACACCCGCAAGGGATGATTCAGCGTACAGATCCACATCGCCGCCACGCTTGCTGTCATCTGCGCGTGAACCGAATAGCCATACCGTCGCATCCGAACCTAGAGCGTTACGGATAATGCTAACAGCCTGTTCGGCTTCTCCATGGGTGATGCGCATGGTTTATTTTGGTGGTTTCTCAGCCCCGCTGCTATAGGGCTCAGCAAACAATTCAATGTTGTGCAAAATCGCTAACAGTTCATTTGCCAAAGGATAGGCTTTGTTGAGGATGGCCGCTTGTATCGCCGGGTCGTCAGGGTAATCGTAGGCAAATTCATTGCGCATTTCGCGCAAGACCAGCCACCGATCTGCTGATTCGATTGCACCGATCTTTTCTAAGCGGTTTAACTTATCCAAAAAGGCCTGATAGTTGCCCTGCTCCTTGGTAAGCTCTAAAACGGCAGGAAAAAGCGTCGCGCCCATGGCGTCTTGCAGTTTGGCAAAGCGTGTCGAGAACATGTCCAATACCGCTAATTCAGTATTGGTAAGGCCTATGATGACGTCGGATGTGAGTGGAAATTTACCGCTGAATTCTGACATTGCCCAAGCTAATCTGGCCGCGTGACGCTGGCATATTTCTAGTGACTGAGTATAGGTCGCGCTCATGAGAGTTTCACTCCGGTTCGTTTTGCGATCTCGTAGATAGGCAACGCTTCCTTGTAGCCCGGACGCCGGATGATAACGTCAATTTTCTGATCGCCCAGTTGTTTGTATAACGCGACTTTGAAATTCAACTTGGCGTCGACGAGTTCATCCGCATCGTCGGTGGCAGCTTCAATATATAAATCAATATCGCCGCCACGTTGACTGTCATCTACTCGCGAGCCAAACAGCCAAACGCCCGCGTCGAGACCAAAGTGTTCAGCAACGGCGCTGCGTATGATGGAACACTGTTGATCGCTCAGACGCATAGGTATTGTTTTTAACCGATTGAATAATCAGTATTTAAACAGTTATTTCCTGCGGTGTTTGGCGAGCATCGGTGCGCGCACGGGCTTCAGCGCGCAGGTTCAGCCAGTTCTTGGTGGCGATCAGCATCCCTAACGTGATGAACGCGCCAGGCGGCAGAATGGCCAGCAAAAATCCGTGGTAATCCGGCACAACGGTGATCACCAGCGATTTGGCCGATTCGCCCAGCGCCATGTCGATGCCGGAGAGCAGGGTGCCGTGACCGAAAATTTCGCGCACGCCGCCCAAGACAGCCAGCACGGCGGTCAGCCCTAGACCCATCGCAAAGCCGTCGACGGCAGACTGCATGGGCGGATTTTTAGCGGCAAAGGCTTCGATGCGCGCCAGCACGATGCAGTTGGTGACGATCAGCGGAATGAAGATGCCCAGTACGACGTACAGCGAATACATGTAGGCATTCATCAGATACTGGATCACGGTGACCAGGACGGCAATGATCAAAATGAAGACGGGGATGCGCGCTTCATTTGGCACCACGGTACGGATCGGCGCGATCGCGGCGCCCGACAAGGCCATCACGACCGAGGTCGCGAGCCCCAGACTCACGCCGTTGACGACAGATGAGCTGACCGCAAGGATAGGGCACATACCGAGTAGTTGCACGACGCCGGTATTCTGCTTCCAGACGCCGTTGTATAAAATATCTTTGAGTTCCTGATAGTTCATGGCTTGAGCTCCTGTGTCGCGGAAGTCGTTTTTTGGGCGAACAGCGCGTCGTGGTGGGCGGCGAAATACTGCAAGGCTTTATGCACGGCTTTTACGACGGCGCGCGGTGTGATCGTGGCGCCAGCCATGTAGTCGAACTGGCCGCCATCTTTTTTGACTTTCCAGTCGGCGTCCTGTCCCTGCGATTTTCCGTCAAATCCCTTGATCCACGGGCTTCTGGCAATTTCAATGTAATCGCCCAGTCCCGGCGTTTCCTTGTGTGTCAGCACGCGTACGCCAGCGAGTTCACCGGTGCTTTTGATTGCGATCAGCAGGCCGATTTTTCCGCTGTAACCATCCGGCGCAATGGCCTCGAGCACGATCACCGAGGGCTCGCCCCCCAGACGCGCGCGGTAGGCGGTGGTGGTGTCTTCATTGCCCAGCAGGGCATCGGTCTTGATGTCCAGCGTATCCTTGATGATATCGTTGTCGAACAGGGTTTGCGGCACGATCTGTGAAATCAGTTTGAGCTTTTCCGCCTCTTCGCTTTGCGCAATCCGCTCGTGGGTCTGCGCGAAAGTGAAAGCCAGTATCGCCGTGCCGATCAGGGCAAACACGGCCAGATTGAGCGCGGTGTGCAACGAGGCTTTTGCGATGGTGCGCCTCATGACTGCTTCTCCTTTTTACCGAATACTTTGGGCTGCGTCCACGCGTCGATCAGCGGCACACAGATGTTCATCAGCAGGGTGGCGAAGGCCATGCCGTCCGGAAAACCGCCAAAGGTTCGGATCAGGTAGGTCAGCAAAGCGGCGCCCATCGCAAAAAAGATCTTGCCGCGCGGGGTGGTGGGACTGGTGACCGGATCGGTCAGGATGAAGAACGCACCCAGCATCGCAGCGCCCGAGAACAAGTGGAACTCAGGCTGTACGTAGTGTGCCGGATCAATCAGATGGAACACTGCGGCAATGAAAAATAAGGTGCCCAGATAGGCGACCGGCAGATGCCAGCTGATGATGCGTTGGGCCAGCAAATACAGGCCGCCCAGCAAAAATCCTGCCGCGATCCATTCGCTGCCGATGCCGGCCAGATGGCCATAGATCGGCATATCGAGGATGTCGCTGATACTGCCGTTCAGATGCAACTGGGTTTTCAGTGTATCGAGCGGTGTAGCCATCGTGACCGCATCGAGCTTGACGCCATTGGGTAAAATTTCGCGGAAGATGTAGTTCAGTTGGTCCGTGAAGCTGAAGGCGATTTCACCCAAGCCGTTCGGGGTCAGCCAGTGCGTCATATGGACCGGGAACGAGATGATCAGGACGGCGTAGCCTATCATTGCCGGATTGAACGGGTTGTTGCCAAGGCCGCCGTACAGATGCTTGGAGATGCTGATGGCGAATGCCGTGCCGACCACCACCAGCCACCAGGGTGCCAGCGGCGGGATGGATAGAGCGAGCAGCCATGCGGTGAGGAGTGCCGTGTTGTCCTTGAGGAAAAATGCCACCGGCTTATTCTGGATTTTCAGCATCAGCGCTTCGACGCCGAGCGCGGTGACGCTGGCGAGCGTGAGTGAGATCAGAATTGCCGGGCCGTAGAACCATACATACAGCGCGATGCCGGGCACTAGGGCCAACAGCACGTTGAGCATGATCCGGGATACGCTGACCGGTTTGGTGATGAAGGGTGAAAAAAATCCGGACATAATGTTCCTAGGTGGGGGTCGCGTCTTTGGCAAGCTCGCGGATTCTTGCGCGGCGCGCCTCGATATCGTCTATTTCAGCTTGTTGCTCGGGCGTGAGTTGTTCAGTGTTTTTCGGTTTGATCGCCGCCGCCTGTTCTTTTGCGTGGTCGATGGCCGTCTGAATTTTCAGTTGCAGGGTGTTTTCCGGATCGGCATCGGAATTGACGGGGGCGATCGCCGGTTGAACCGCCGCCTTAGCCTCTTGAGCCGCTTTTTCCTTGGCGGCGAGTTTTTCGGCTTTTTCGCGTTTCTCGCGTTCGATGCGGCTTTCGCGGAATTCATGGCGTTCACGCGCTGCATCTGCGGCTTTCTTGCTGGCGTCCCTCGCCCAGATTTCACTCTTGGCAAAACGGTAATATTGCACCAGCGGAATATTGCTCGGGCACACGTAGCTGCACGCACCGCATTCGATGCAATCGAACAGATGATAGTCTTCCGCCTTGTCCAGATTCTTTGCCTTAGCGAACCAGTACAGTTCCTGCGGCTGCAACTCTGAAGGGCAAACCTCGGCGCAGCGCGTGCAGCGTATGCAGGGCAGGGCGGGCAAGGCCTTCGGGAAGATCGCCTCTGATGAGGCGATGATGCAGTTGGTCGCCTTGATGACGCCGACTTCTTTTGAGGGCATCAGCACGCCCATCATCGGGCCGCCCATGATGTAGTCTGTGGTGCCTGGTAATGGGTCAGCCTGTCCGACCAGTTCGTCCATCGGCGTGCCGATCAGCGCCTCGACATTTTGAGGGTGAGCTACGTTGCCGGTGAGGGTCACGATGCGCGAAATCAGCGGCTCGCCAAAGCGGATTGCGCGCCAGGCGCTGTAGGCTGTGCCGACGTTGAAGCATTGCACACCCATATTGGTCGAGCGCACGCCGGCGGCGACTTCGATGCCGGTCAGCACGCGGATCAGTTGTTTTGCACCACCGCCGGGATAAACGGTGGGTACAGCGATGACGTCCATCTTTTGATGGCCGCCGGCTGCAACGGCCGCACGCATTGCGGTGATCGCTTCGGGTTTATTGTCTTCGATGCCGATCAGCACCTCTTCCGCGTACAGCAGGGCGCGCATCAACTCGGCGCCTTGCAGGATGTCGGCTGCGCGTTCGCGCATCAGCATATCGTCGCAGGTGATGTAAGGCTCACACTCCGCCCCGTTCAATACCAGCGTGTTGATTTTTTGCTTGTGCGAGTACAGCTTCATGTCGCTCGGGAATACCGCGCCGCCCAAACCTACGACGCCCGCTTCGCGCAATTTGTGCCTTAATTCGCTGTGAGAGAGCTCCGTCCAGTCCTCGCAGGACTCAAGTGCAATCCATTCGTCGCGTCCGTCCGGGATCAGCGTGATGCACAGATCCGGCATGCCGGACGGATGGGCGACCAGCTGCTGGTCGATCGCACTGATCGTGCCTGAGGTCGAGGCGTGTACCGCGCTGGATAAATGCCCTTCGGCTACGCCGATAACCTGTCCTTTTAGGACATGCTGTCCCGCTTCAACGACGGGTCTTGCGCTGTTGCCGACATGCTGGTGCAGTGGAATGACCAGCTTCGAGGGCAGTGCCGCCTGAACGATAGGCGTGGCATTCGATTGCGTCTTGTTGGTGGGAGGATGTATTCCGCCGTGAAATTGATAGAGTGTTCTCATGATTTATTTGGACGCAGTCAGGGCGTACACGGGGTATTTCCACTTCCAGTTTGTCACGGTGTCGGCAATCGGCGCCATGCTGATGCAATCAACCGGGCAGGGCGCGAGACACAATTCGCAGCCGGTACATTCGGCGGCGATGATGGTATGCATCTGCTTGGCGGCACCCACGATCGCATCAACGGGGCAGGCCTGTATGCACAGCGTACAACCGATGCAGGTCGTCTCGTCGATGATCGCGACGGCCTTGGGCTTGGGGATGGTTTCGCCGCCGAAGGGTTTGAATTCCATGCCCAGCAGGTCGGCTAGTTTGTGGATGCCTTCTTCGCCTCCGGGTGGACATTTGTTGATGTCGCTCACTCCTTCTGCAATAGCTGTCGCATAGGGTTTGCATCCCGGATAACCGCACTGGCCGCACTGGGTCTGAGGCAATACGGCATCGATCTTGTCGACCAGCGGGTTGCCTTCGACGCGGAATTTGATTGCGGCAAAACCTAACACCGCACCCAGAACGATGGCGATGGCCGCCATGACCAGTAACGCGCCCAGCATTATTTAATCAATCCTGAAAAACCCATGAAGGACAGGCTCATCAGGCCTGCGGTGACCATCGCAATCGCCGATCCCTTGAAAACGCCCGGCACATCCGCGCCTTCCATGCGTTCGCGCAACCCTGCGAACAGCACCATCACCAGCGTAAAACCGACCGAGCCGCCGAAGCCGAACAGCAGGGATTCCATGAAGTTGTGTTTTGCCTGTACGTTGAGCAGCGGAATGCCCAGTACCGCGCAGTTGGTGGTGATCAGCGGCAGATAAATGCCCAGTGTCTGATACAGCGACGGGCTGGTTTTTTCGACGGCCATTTCGGTGAACTGTACGATGCCGGCGATCACCACGATAAAGGATAGCGTGGTCAGGTAGGCCAGATCCGGTCCCAGCAGATAATGGCTGATCAGGTAGCTCGATCCCGATCCTAAGGTCAGCACGAAGGTGGTGGCAGCGCCCATGCCAACTGCCGCCTCCAGTTTTTTGGAGACGCCCATGAACGGGCATAGCCCGAGAATCTTGACCATCACGATGTTGTTTACAAACACCGCGCCCAGCAAGATCAGCAGATATTCAGTCATTATTGTGCTTTCTAAATCAGGCGCGGATTATCCGATGATTTATTGCCCTGTTCAACCGTTTTATTAGCATAACTATATGAGTGCAGGTTATTAGGCGTATCAATTTATGTGAGATGCGTTAAATAGCGCGTATCGCACGGCTGCATTCGCTGACCAGCGCAGGCCCTTTGTAAATCAGGCCGCTGTAGATCTGCACCAGGGATGCGCCGGCTTTGATTTTCTCCGCTGCATCATCGCCAGATATTATGCCGCCCACCCCGATGATGGGGAGCGCGCCTTGCAGTTTTTTGGCGAGTTGACTGATCACGCGAGTTGATTTGTCGCGCACGGGCGCACCCGAGAGGCCGCCTGTTTCATCGCCGTGCGGGAGATTTTCCACGCCTGCACGTGAGAGGGTGGTGTTGGTGGCGATCACACCGTCGATGCGGTGCTGCATCAGCAGGCGGGCAATTTGCGTGATCTGTTCGTTCTCCATATCCGGTGCGATTTTCAAGGCGATGGGTACATATTTTCCATGGCTGTCGGATAATTTTTGCTGTTCGGCTTTGAGTTGCGAGAGCAGATCGTTGAGGGCAGCTTCATCCTGTAACTGGCGCAGATTTTTTGTGTTGGGGGACGAGATATTGACCGTGATATAGCTTGCGTGCGCATAGGCTTTGCGCAAACAGATTAAGTAGTCGTCTGAGGCCTTCTCAATCGGTGTTGCCGCATTTTTGCCAATATTGATGCCCAGAATGCCACGGAAATTAGCGCGTTGCACGTTTGCGATCAGCGCATCAATCCCTTCGTTGTTAAATCCCATGCGATTGATGATGCCCTGTGCGGCAGGCAGGCGAAACAGGCGCGGCTTCGGGTTGCCAGGTTGCGGCAGCGGGGTGATGGTGCCGATTTCGATAGAGCCAAAGCCGATGGCAGCCAGACCGTCGATGCAGTCGCCGTTTTTGTCGAGGCCTGCGGCCAGCCCTACCGGATTGGGAAACGTCAGTCCCATCACGGTGCGCGGGTCATCGACGATAGCGGGCGCAATAAGGCCGCTCAATCCCAGTTTGTTGAGGGTGCTGAGGCCGTTGAGCGTCAGATGGTGGGCTGTTTCAGGATCGAGCCGGAACAGCGCGGGGCGGAGCAGTGCATACATGGTTTAACTTTCAAAAACGGTAATAAAGTTTGAGTAATTATTTTGGCTATGTCGCAATTAACTGTTGAAACTCAGTCAAAAAAAGTCAAAATCATACTCACGCGGAGACGCGGAGAAAATGCAAACAAAATCTAAACCTAAACTAAATTCAGATAGTGAGTTTTTACTTCGGTTTTCTCCGCGTTCTCCGCGTCTCCGCGTGAAAACGCTGTTTCAGGTGATTAACAATTATCAACAGCCAGCTACGATATAGTCTCTATTTTTTGACGACCACGGGAATCGGAAATTTTTTCTTGCCCGCATACATCGCCGCGCGCGATTTGCCGCGCCAGACTTCTGCCAGTACATCGGAGAGCTGCAAACAGGTCAGCGCGAACAGTGCAAGGCCTGCTTGCGCGACCCAGATATTGGGTAGATTGATGTCCAGCAGGGCGTTGGCCTGATAGCTGATCACGGCGAGATTGCCGACCACGATGCCGGCTGCCGCCGTGCATACGAGGCGTCCCCAGTCGCCGGTTTTGAGGCCGGTGAAAATGGTGCCCTCGTGCCAGAATAATTGCAGGGCGGTCAACAGCAGCAGCGGCGCGCTCCAGAATAGCCAGTAGAATTTTTCGGGCCATGCCGCACCGGCTGTTAGTCCTAACAGGGCCAGGGGTAGCAGCACGCGTGCCAGCGTTTCCGCGTTAGGCGGCGTAAAAGTGAGGCGGCAGGTGAGCGCTTTGAGCAGACCGGTGAAACTGCCGAACAGGGCGCGGGTGAGCAGGATGGCCGGGGCCAGCAGCGCAAATAACGGCGTGTAGATCATCAGTTGTAAGACAATCGGATTGTCCTGAGGCGAGATCCAGTTTGCGACGAAAAGATTCATAAAAATCAGTTGCCAGCACAGGAAGGCGCTGGCCGCACCCACGGCAAGGTAGTAAGGACGTTGCGTATCAAGCGGGGCGTTGCCGGTCATGCGTTTGACGATCAGATTGAGCAGAAACACGTAAATCATCAGCATGATGCTGGTGCGCAGGGTGCCGGCAATGACGTCATCGCTTCCCGTGGTGACGGTCAATTGCTGCCATTCTCCACCGCTTATAAAAAATCCCGCCAGCGGCAAAAGCAGCAGTGCGATGATGAAAATTCCCAGACGTGTTTTCATGTTGTTAGCTTTCAGTTTGTGTGTCGCGTAGCTCGGACCAGTGGCCATCCTGCAAGCCTTCTGCCGGTTGATACTGGGTTTTATAGGACATTTTGCGACTGTTTTTGATCCAGTAGCCTAAGTAGACAAAATCCAGATTTAGTTTGCGGCACAGTTCAATTTGCCACAAAACGTTGTATACCCCGAAACGGGCGCGGGGAACATCGGGGTCATAAAAGGTGTACACGGATGAGAGTCCATCATCGAGCAGGTCGACGATGCTGACCATGCGGAGCACGCCGTCCTGACGGAATTCTACCAGCAGTGTGTCGACATGGCTTTGCAATAAAAAAGTTTGATAGGCTTCAAAATCCTCGTTGTCCATGCCGCCGTCAGGGTGGCGGGTGTGTTGATAGCGTTGATACAACTCAAAATATTCGGGTTTATCCTGCAGTGTATGCAAGCTTGCATCGAGTGTATTGTGTTGCGACCAGGCGCGGCGCTGAGACCGGTTGGCTGAAAATTCCCGTGCCCGAACCCGCAGTTGGATGCAGGCGCTACAGGTGTCGCAGCGGGGGCGATAGATGTGGCTGCTGCTGCGCCGGAATCCGTAACGCACGAGTTGAGAGTACAGCGCCGAATTGATCAAAAATCCCGGCGTGGCGACTTGCGAGCGCGCCTGCAAATCCGGCAGGTAGCTGCAAGGATAGGGGGCTGTCAGATAAAAATGCAGCGCCGAAATCGGTGTGTCGTTCAGGGTACTCATGGCGCTAATGTCGAATTGATACGGGTCAACTCACTCACGCTCGCAATAAATTCATCTCGCGGCAGCAGTCGTGCGCCTAGTGATGCTAAGTGCGGGGTGTGCATCTGGCAATCAATCAAGTCATAGGGCTGGCGGCATAGGTGGGCGAGCGCGATTTTTGACGCATTGGAGGCCCGGCTGAACATCGATTCGCCGTAGAACATCCGACCGATTGCCACGCCATACAAGCCGCCTGCCAGCCGGCCGTGCTGCCAGCTTTCTATCGAATGGGCATAACCCAGTCTGTGCAGCTCGACATAGGCGGCGATCATCTCATCGCTGATCCAGGTGCCGGGCTGATCACCCCTAGGGGCTGCACATTCCTTCATCACCTGTTCGAATGCGCTGTCGATGCGCAGCTCAAAGGTATTGCCGCGCAGGACCTTTGCGAGTGAGGCGGACAATTTAAATTCGCCGGGGATCAACACCATGCGCGGGTTGGGGCTCCACCACAACAGCGGCTCGCCGGGACTAAACCACGGGAAGATGCCGCAACGGTAGGCACTCAGCAGTCGTTCCGGAGTCAGTGAACCGCCCGCTGCCAGAAGGCCATTGGGTTCCATCAGGGCTGAGGCGACCGGCGGGAAGGGCGTATGTTCGGCAAGCCAGGGGATCATGAGTCGTTAGCGATTTTCAGAGCGGGTTTTATTAGGGCAGACTGTTTTTGTGCAATCGGCATAAATCGATAGTGAGTGGTCGCGGATCGCAAATCCTCGATCGGCGGCGGCTTTTTCCTGGCGCGCTTCAATGTTAGCGTCAAAAAATTCTTCGACATGGCCGCATTGCAAGCAGACGATATGATCGTGATGCGTGCCCTGATTGAGTTCGAAGACGGATTTGCCGCCTTCAAAATTGTGCCGTGTCAGCAAGCCTGCCTGTTCGAACTGGGTCAGCACCCGATATACGGTGGCAAGCCCGACATCATCGCCTGTGCTGAGCAGCAGTTTGTAGACCTCCTCGGCGCTCATGTGGCGTGTCTGACCTGATTCAAACAGGCTGAGCACCTTGAGTCGCGGCAAGGTGGATTTGAGACCGGCGTTTTTCAGATGTTCAGGTTGGCGCATGTTGGTGACTTTTGAGAATTTCGATAATCATGCCTGAAAATGCTTGTTATCGCAAATGAGAACGATTATCATTTGCATCCGAATTCGACTAAGGATGGTTATGAAAACGATTTTTCTCATCACGTTGCTGTTTCCGTTCGCAGCACTTGCCGCTGACTATACGCTGGTGATCAAAGAGCATCGCTTTGAGCCTGCGGAATTAATTGTCCCGTCGGGCGTTAAGATCAAACTGGTGATCGACAATCAGGATGCGACGCCTGAAGAATTCGATAGTCATGCGCTCAACCGGGAAAAGGCGATAGCGGCGAACAGTCGCATCACGCTCTATTTAGGCCCGCTGGAGGCCGGCCGGTATCCATTTGACGGCGAGCTGCATGAAGACACGGCACGTGGCGTTCTCATCGTACGATAGGAAAATCCATGCTATTTGCTCGAATCAATTACAGTCAGTTGCGTCAGTTACTTGAAGTTATTTTTCTCTGGTGTCTATGCGTCCCGCTGGTGTATGCGGGTGCGGCCGATTACGTTTATACAACTGCAATTGAGCAAGGCGAGCGCGAGTTAGGCGTCAAGTTGGGTGCTGCCGCGCCTGTCGCAGGCGCAGGCCAGCAGGTAGCCGGAATAGGGCTCGGGTATGGGGTGACTGATCACTGGTTCACCGAACTGTATTTGAAGCAGGAGCATAACGGGGGCGCGCGGGCCACCCTCGCCGAGTGGGAAAACAAATGGCTGTTCACTGAAACAGGACAGTATCTGCTGGATGCGGGCTTGCTGGCTGAACTGGAAGTGCCCTTGTCTGGGGCCGCGCCCTGGGAGCTTAGGGTAGGGCCCTTGTTGCAGAAGGAAATCGGGAAATTTCAGCTCAATGGCAATCTGCTATTTGTACGCGCATTCGGTATGCCTGATGAGAGCGGTGTGCCCTATACCACTAACTTGGCCTGCCAGTGGCAAGTCAAGTACCGCTGGAAGCCGGCGCTGGAATTCGGTATGCAGGGCTTGGGCGAAATGGGTACGTGGAATCACTGGTCACCGGTCGCCTCGCAAAACCATCGCATGGGCCCTGCCGTGTTTGGGAAAATTGCGCTGGGCAACCGGCAGGCGATCAAATACAACGCAGCCTGGCTGGTGGGGGTCAGCGCTGCTGCGCCGGCTCACACCCTCAGAAGTCAGCTCGAATACGAATTTTGAAGTGGGGGAGTGGTAAACCTCCCCCCGCGCCTTTCACCCTTCACCCTTCACCCTTCACCCTTCACCTGTTTTGTCAGCCACGCCTCGATATCGCGCAATTCAATTTCGCAGACGGTGTGCTGCATCGGGTAATCGTGCCAGTCGACGGCATACCCTAAGGCGCTGATCTGATCCTTTGAGGCCAGACCCAATGCGCAAGGAACAATGGGGTCGCTGCGTCCGTGCGCCATAAAGACGGGTGTTTCCCTTGACCTGGCGGTGGCGTCCCTCTCTGCCGTGTCGGCTAGCGGCAAATAAGCGGAGAGCACCAGTACGCCACCGAGCGGTATATCCTGACGCAAGGCTGTATGCAAGGCAATGGCGCCGCCCTGCGAGAAACCCGCCAGAAAGATATGTTCGTGAGCAATCCCGCGCGCCACTTCACTGTTGATGAGCGCCTCAATATCCGCTTGAGATGCACGTATGCCGGCCGCATCTTGCCGTGCGCTGATATCGTTGCCGGAAATGTCGTACCAGGCGCGCATCACATAGCCGCCGTTGACGGTGACCGGGCGGTGTGGCGCATGGGGGAAAACGTAGTGAATTGCGACGGGTAAACGGAGTTCTTCCACCATAGGCACAAAATCCTGCCCGTCAGCGCCTAAGCCATGCAGCCAAATGAGGCTGTATTGCGGGTCTTTTCCTGAGTCAATCGAGATGTGCGGAAGAATTGCGGTCATGTAGTGCTCCTATTCAAGGCTTTGTTGTGGATGGATCGCATTTAACATTAAAAATTAAAGATATGTATAATTTAGCCGAATAAACGACGTGGGTGGTTTGATAGCTAACGTCCGATAAAAATAGGGCAGGGGGATAAATGAAAAGATCAATAACACCGACTTCGGTCGAAAGAGTGATGCGTGAGGACGATTTTATCGTTTCGATGACCGATCTCAAAGGGCGTATTACCTATGGCAACCGGATTTTCATTGAATTTTCCGGTTACACCGAGTCTGAATTGATCGGGACGCAGCACAATATCATTCGTCATCCGGATATGCCGCGCGGTGTGTTTCAGCTTCTTTGGGACAAAATACAGGCGGGTAGTGAGTGTTTTGCCTATGTCAAAAACATGTCAAAAGACGGCGGTTTTTACTGGGTTTTTGCCAATGTGACGCCGACATTTGATCCGCAAGGGAAAATTACAGGGTATCTGTCAATACGCCGCAAGCCCAAAATGAGCGGGATTCAGACCGTGACCGGATTATATGCGGCGATGCTCGAAGAAGAAAAACGCGTAGGTCCCGCTAACGCCATTGCGGCTTCTACTAAAATGCTGGTCGATGTATTGAATGAAAAGGGGCTCAGCTATGATGAACTTGTCCTTGCAATCTAGAGTTTCCTTGCTGCTCTGGTCGTTTTCGATCGGGATTTTAATCATTCTACTGGTGAGCTTTGCGCGTCACGGAATGGATGTGCTCATGCTGGTGTTTTTGGTTGTGGGTATTGCGGTGTCGGCAATAGGTCAGTGGCTGGTGAAACAATGGCTGGCACCTCTGGTGCAGTTGAATGCTGTGATCAGTGCGGTGGCAACCGGGCAGTTTAATAACCGTATCGTCGGCGTGTCAGACAAGGATGAAATCGGTTTTCTATGCTGGAACGTAAACGATATGCTGGATCAGTTGGGGGCTTTTTTCCGCGAACAGGAAACCAGTTTCAGGGCGAATCTGACCGGCAACTTCAATCGTAGTGCGATGAACGGCGGCATGCACGGCGGGTTCAGAACCGGTCTGGCTAATCAAAACGTGTTGCTACAAGGCATGGCGGGCCAGAAAAAGAGCGCGATGCGCGATAACCTGTTATCCAAGGCGCATCATTTGAACAACCAGAATCTTTTGACCAATCTGGCTTTCAATCAGGAAGATTTGAAAATCATCACGGATAATATGGCGGAGTTGGCGACCCTCGCGCAGCGTAACAGCGAGGATGCCGAGGCGAGTCAGGCATCGGTCAAAGATGTCGTCGAGCGCCTGTCCGGCATTACCGATCGCGTTAAACAAGCCAATGAGTCGATCACGCGTTTAAATGCGCGCAGTGCCGAGATCAACAAGGCGGTCGGGCTGATTACCTCGATTGCCGATCAGACTAATTTGCTGGCTTTGAATGCGGCAATTGAGGCGGCAAGAGCCGGTGAAGCGGGGCGCGGTTTTGCGGTGGTGGCAGATGAAGTGCGCAAACTGGCCGAAAACACCAAAAATGCCTCTGAGTCCATCGGTCGGGTGATGCAGATGTTGCAGGGAGAAGCGGTCAAGATGCTGGCAGACTCTGAGGAAATGCACGACATTACCGACTCGTCGCAAAGCGTTATTGCACGCTTAGAAGAGCGTTTCGGCCGGTTCTATGAATCGGCAAAAATCACCCTCAATAGCGCTAACTACGCGCAGGATTTGAGCTACGCGTCACTGGTTAAGGTCGATCATGTCATTTACAAGCAGCGTGCGTACGCCTTGATCAATAAAGCGGATGACGGTGACTTGCGCAGGGCGGCAGGCGTCGATCATCACAATTGTCGTATGGGTAAGTGGTATGAATCCGAAGGCCGTGAAATATTCAGTTCGACACCTTCTTACCGCGCGTTGCTCGAACCTCACGCCAAGGTTCATGACGGCGTGCACAAAGCGATGGTTTTGCTCGATAGCGGTTGGGAAAGTGATGAAAGCGTACAGACCAGAATTATTGCCGAAATGACCAGTGTGGAAGCGGCCAGTGCCGAGGTGATGCATGTGCTTAACCGTATGGTGGTGGAAAAACATCCCGATATGTCACGTTGATGATGTATGCATGAAATAAAAAAGGGCGCCTCGCGCCCTTTTTTATTTTCCGTTCAAATCAGACAGGTTGAGGGATGGTTTCCCTCAGGATCTGAAAGATTTCCCGGAAATTTTTGCCCGGTTTGCCGGCTTCTCGCTCCTTGAGGGCATTGCGGATCAAGGTGCGCAGGCGCTGTACATCGGTGTCAGGATAAGCCGCTAACAATTCTGTGAGTGCGACATCACCCTCCAGCAGGCGTTCGCGCCAGCGTTCGATCTGATGCATATAGCCAATATGCTGTTGCGAGGTACCCTTCCAAGTGTTCAACTTGGCAATAATGGGGTCAATTTCAACATCGCGCATCAGCTTGCCGATGTATTGTAACTGGCGGCGTTTAGCGCCAAAGGATTTGATGCGGTGCATGTCTTTAATCGCATCGCGCAAGCTCTCAGGAATGTCGAGTTGGGTGAGTTGATCTTTACCCAGTTCCGTCAATTCTTCTCCCAGATCGCGCAAATCGTGCATCTGTTTCTTTATTTTGGTCTTGCTCGGAGGGAGTTCTTCTTCCTCTTCGGCAACAGCCAAACTGCGCAGTCCCCGTCCTTGCGGTTTCGGGCGTGCAACGGCGCTTTTTTCCTTGGACTCGTTTTTGTCGGATTCTTCGTCTGATTCTTCGTCTTCGTCGAATTCTTCGTCTGAGTCGTCCTCGTCGTATTCTTCCTCGTCGAGGTCGTATTCCGTCTCTTCGTCTTCATCGTCGAGTTCAATCGGATGTTCTTCGTCGAACTCATTGATAGTTTGATGGTTTTTTTTGTCTTTGTCGTCGTCGTGCGGGTTCATGGTATGCAATGTGGCTTTGAGATGCTGCTATGATAGCGCCTTTCGTCATTTGACCGCTTGAAGTTATGAACAAACCTATGTCGTCTGAGCAAAATCCCCTGACTCCGGAGCGCTTTGCCAATTCAGCTGAAAATTTGCGCCGCATCGCGCAGGAGATGCTGGACTATGCGCGCCAGCAGGGGGCGTCAGCCGCTTCCGCTGAGGTTTCAGAGGGCTTCGGTCAGGCCGTTACGGTGCGTCACGGTGAAGTCGAAACCATCGAATACAATCGCGATAAAGGGCTGGGCGTCACGGTCTATTTTGGCCAGCAACGCGGCAATGCCAGCACCTCGGATTTTTCTGCCCAAGCGGTTCGTGACACGGTGGACGCGGCGTTGTCGATTGCGCGCTACACCGCTAAAGACGATTGTTCAGGGCTGCCGGAAGCGGACAGCCTGGCCTGCGAATTTCCGGAGCTGGACTTGTATCACCCCTGGGATTTATCGGTGGAGCAGGCCATTTCGATGGCGACAGAGTGCGAACAGGCGGCGTTGGATGCGGACGCGCGCATCCAGAATTCGGAAGGGGCGACGGTCAATGTGCATGAGGCACAGTTTGTTTTTGCCAATAGTTTGGGCTTTATCGGTGGTTACCCGACTTCGCGCCACAGTCTGAGTTGCTCGGTGATTGCCGAGCAGATGGATGCGATGGAGCGCGATTACTGGTATAGCGTGGCGCGCAGTGCGGATGATTTACTCGCTGCGGGGGATGTCGGGCGCATTGCCGCAGAACGCACGGTGCGGCGACTGGGGGCGCGGCAGATTGCGACAATGCAGGTGCCGGTGCTGCTCGAAGCTTCCGTTGCGGCCAGTTTGCTCGGCCATTTTGTGGGCGCGGTGAGCGGCGGCAGTCTGTATCGTAAATCGTCCTTTTTGCTCGATCAGCTCGATAAGCCGGTGTTTTCGTCGCATATTCAGATTTCCGATGTGCCTGACATTCCAAGAGGGCTGGCATCCAGTCCTTTCGATGACGAAGGCGTCAAGACGCAGCACCGCAATATCGTCGAAGACGGCGTGCTGCGCGGTTATTTTCTGGGCAGTTATTCCGCGCGGAAACTGGGGTTGCGCTCAACCGGTAATTCAGGCGGCAATCACAATCTGATTTTGCAGCCATCAGGCGTCGGCGAGCTTGATCTGGCGGGGCTGCTAAAAACCATGCATCGCGGGCTGTTGGTCACTGAATTGCTGGGGCAGGGCGTTAACTCGATTACCGGCGACTATTCGCGTGGTGCGGCGGGTTTCTGGGTCGAGAATGGACAGATACAGTATCCGGTGCATGAAGTGACCATCGCGGGTAATTTGAAGGAGATGTATCGCAATATCGTGGCGGTGGGATCCGATGTGCTGGTACAGGGTTCGCGCCAGTGCGGCTCGGTTCTGCTCGACGGTATGACGATCGCGGGGAGTTAATTCAATTTAACATCAGGCATTACTTCACACAGTGTGCGAGGCGTATGTGCAGTTTTTAGACAACCTGTTTAAGGATAAACGCGGTACATGGTAGAATTACAGACCTTAAAAATTTCTATCAGGATTATTCGCCATGTTCTCAAGCAAAAATACCATTGCCGTCACCGACCCCGAATTGTGGGCCTCGATTCAGAATGAAAACCAGCGTCAGGAAGATCATATCGAGTTGATCGCGTCTGAAAACTACACCAGTTGTGCCGTGATGGAAGCGCAGGGTACTAAGCTCACCAACAAGTACGCCGAAGGCTATCCCGGCAAGCGTTATTACGGCGGTTGCGAATATGTGGATGTGGCCGAGCAACTGGCGATCGACCGCGCAAAAGCGCTGTTCGGCGCGGAATATGCCAACGTGCAGCCGCATTCAGGCTCGCAAGCCAATCAGGCAGTGTATGTGTCTGTCTTGAAACCGGGCGACACCATTTTGGGTATGTCGTTGGCACATGGCGGTCACTTGACTCACGGCGCATCGGTCAATATTAGCGGCAAACTGTACAACGCGATTCAGTACGGCCTGAACGAGCAGGAAGAAATTGACTATGACGAAGTTCAGCGTCTGGCGACTGAGCACAAGCCGAAGATGATCGTGGCCGGTGCATCGGCTTACGCGCTGGTCATCGACTGGAAGCGTTTCCGCTCAATAGCCGATAGCGTTGGCGCGTATCTGTTTGTCGATATGGCGCATTACGCAGGACTCATCGCCGCAGGTGTTTATCCATCTCCTGTTGGAATCGCCGATTTCGTCACTACCACCACTCACAAGACACTGCGCGGCCCGCGCGGCGGTCTGATTCTGGCCAAAGCCGAACATGAAAAAGCGCTCAATTCAGCGATCTTCCCGTGCCTGCAAGGCGGTCCGTTGATGCATGTGATCGCCGCTAAAGCGATTGCTTTCAAGGAAGCGGCGAGTCCTGAGTTCAAAGTTTATCAGCGTCAGGTGGTTGAAAATGCCCGCGTGATGACGCGCGTCTTGAAAGAGCGCGGTCTGCGCATCGTGTCCGGTCGCACCGACAGTCACGTGTTTCTGGTTGATTTGCAAGCTAAGAATCTGACCGGTAAAGATGCGGAAGCGGCGCTGGGACGTGCGCACATCACCGTTAACAAGAACGCCATTCCAAATGACCCGCAAAAACCATTCGTCACCAGCGGTATCCGTATCGGCAGTCCTGCGATGACAACGCGTGGTTTCAAGGAGTTGGAAGCGGAATTGCTGGCGAATCTGATCGCTGACGTCTTGGATGCGCCAACCGATGAGGCTGTGATTGCACGCGTCGTCGCCGAAGTCAAAAAGATGACGGCCAAGTTCCCGGTTTACGGAGCCTAGTTGTAAGTCATTAGACGTAAGTTGTTAGTTTAGTTTGTCGCCGCGATGCGGCGGGCTTTAACTAGTGACTGGCGACTAGTAACTAACGACTGCTTTTATGAAATGTCCGTTCTGTAAAGGTCACGATACCCAGGTCGTGGATACCCGCGAGAGTGAGGAGGGTGACAGCATCCGTCGTCGCCGTCGCTGCGTGTCATGTGACAAACGTTTCACCACCTATGAAACGGTGGAGTTGCGTATGCCGCAAGTGGTAAAGCAGAACGGCATTCGCTGCGAGTTCGATTCTGGAAAGCTGCGTACCAGTTTTACCCGCGCCTTGCATAAGCGCCCTGTGTCGACTGAAATGGTGGATGCGGCAATCGATACGGTTACTCACAAACTGTATGCATTGGGTGAGCGTGAAGTGGACTCGCGACATGTGGGTGAATTGGTGATGCAGGAATTGTTGAAGCTCGACAAAGTGGCCTATATTCGTTTTGCCTCCGTTTACAAGAGTTTTCAGGATGTCGGGGATTTCGCCGATGCGGTGAAGGCTGTACGAAGGACGCCTTCGCGCGCCGGTGATAAGCCTGAAAATGGTTAGCGCGGAAGACAGCCGTTGGATGGCGCAGGCGCTTCAACTGGCAGAGCGCGGTCTTTACAGCACCAGTCCGAATCCGCGTGTTGGTTGTGTGCTGGTGCGCGACGGGAATTTGCTGGGGGCGGGCTGGCACAAAAAAGCCGGTGAGCCGCACGCGGAAGTGTACGCCTTGCGCGAGGCAGGAGCGGGGGCAAAGGGCGCGACGGCCTACGTCACGCTGGAGCCTTGCAGCCATTACGGCCGTACACCGCCATGTGCGGATGCGCTGATCAATGCGGGCGTCGCGCGTGTCGTGGTCGCGATGCAGGATCCGAATCCACAGGTGGCGGGCAGCGGCATCGCGACATTGCGTGCAGCCGGAATTTCGGTTGATTGCGGGTTGATGGAAGCCGCCGCGCGTGAGTTGAATGCCGGTTTTTGTGCGCGCATGACGCGCGGTATGCCGCAGGTAAGAATCAAGGTCGGTATGAGTCTGGACGGGCGAACGGCGCTGTCTAACGGCGTCAGTCAGTGGATTACGGGGGCTGAGGCGAGGCTCGATGTGCAACGCTGGCGGGCGCGTTCCTGTGTCGTGTTGACTGGCATCAACACAATTTTGGCCGACGATGCACTGTTGACTGTGCGCGAGATTGACGTTGAGCGTCAGCCGCTCAGGGTGGTGCTGGACAGTTGCTTGCGCATGCCGATCGGTGCGCGCATCTTGCAAGGTGGTGTGCTGATTTATGCCGCACGGGGAGATGATCATAAAATTGAGCGCCTGCAGCAGGCGGGCGCTGAAGTGGTGCTCTTGCCGGATGCAGACGGGCGGGTGGATTTGCCGGCTGTGATGCGCGATCTGGCATCGCGCGGGTGCAACGAGATTTTGGTTGAAGCAGGTGCTGTACTCAATGGCGCGCTGCTGCGTGCGGGGTTAGTCGATGAGTTGTTGCTCTACATTGCACCTCAGTTGTTGGGCAACAGTGCACGCGGCATGGCAGCTTTGGGTGAACTCACTGCGCTTAATCAGCGCGTTGATCTTAAATGGCAGGATGTGCGGCAAGTTGGCAGCGACTTGCGCATCACCGTGCGACTTGAAAGAAAATGATCTACAACGTATAAAACAGCATCACGCGGAGACGCGGAGAACGCGGAGTAAAATCAAAACCTTGTTAAAATCATGCGCTGACAGTTTAGCGTTATCCAAAACGATCGTATTTGTTAGCACTTTAGGTGTTTAACTGCGGATTTTTTAAGCGCTGTTGCAGTTGGCTGTTGATAATGACTAATCCATGAAAAAACGATTTCACGCGGAGGACGCGGAGAAAACCAAAAGCAAACTTGAATAAAAACTAGTTCACATATTTTAAGTTTTCAATTTAAATTACACCTATCTGATTGATTTTAGATATATTTTTATTTTATTTTTATTTTTATTTTATTTGTTTTTCTCCGCGTTCTCCGCGCCTCCGCGTGAGACGGGGGCAGTGAGAATGTTCAGTCTGTATCAGCTTGCCGTATTTGTTGAATTGCCCGGTTAGGTTTAAGGAGTAAGAAATGTTTAGTGGAATCATTGCAGATGTGGGCATTATCACCCGTGCGGCAGATCGCGAGGGCGGCTTGCGTCTGTCGGTTGAGGCCGAAGTGCTGGGTATGGAGGATGTGCAGATCGGTGACAGCATTGCGGTGAACGGCGTGTGTCTGACGGTGGTCACCCTAGCTGGGCGCGAATTTACCGTCGATGTTTCGCGCGAAACTTTGAACTGTACGGTAGGGCTTGCGCATCAGGGCAATCACGTCAATCTGGAAAAAGCCTTGCGACTGTCGGATCGACTGGGCGGGCATCTGGTCAGCGGTCATGTCGACGGTGTGGGTGCTGTTGTCGCATTTAACGACATTGGCGAGAGCTGGCGCTTAGTGGTGCGCGCGCCTCACTCACTCGCCAAATTCATCGCAGTAAAAGGCTCTATCACCATCAACGGCGTGAGTCTGACCGTCAATCATGTTGCGGGTGCGGAATTCGAAGTGAACTTGATTCCGCATACGCTGGATGTGACGACCTTGAATGAATTAAAAACGGGGGCGCAGGTGAATCTCGAGATCGATCTGATCGCCCGCTATGTTGAACGTATGATGCAGAAAGAAGTGCAATGAACGGAATTTCACCGATACAGGAAATCATCGAAGAAATTCGTGCCGGCAATATGGTCATTCTGGTGGATGAGGAAGACCGCGAAAACGAGGGCGACATTGTTTTCGCAGCCGAATTTACCACGCCGGAAAAAATCAATTTCATGGCGCGACATGCGCGCGGACTGATTTGCCTGACGCTCACCGAAGCGCATTGCCGCCAGCTTAATCTGCCGTTGATGGTGCAGGAAAACGGCTTGCAACTGGCGACCAATTTTACAATTTCCATTGAAGCGGCAAACGGCGTGACGACTGGGATTTCAGCAGGCGACCGTGCTCGCACAGTGCTGGCCGCTGCGGATAAAAATGCGAAACCTGCCGACATCGTGCAGCCGGGGCATATCTTCCCGCTGCGCGCGCAAAATGGCGGCGTGCTGGTGCGTGCAGGTCACACCGAAGCAGGCTGCGATCTGGCACAGTTGGCCGGGCTGACGCCGGCATCCGTGATCTGTGAGATACTCAAAGACGATGGCGAGATGGCACGACTGCCGGATCTGATCGACTATGCCAAGCTGCACGGTTTGAAAATCGGTACGATCGCGGATTTGATCGAACATCGCAGTCAGCACGAAAAATTGGTCGAGCGCGTCGCGATGCGCCCGGTGCAGACCGTGTATGGCGAATTTAATCTGGCCACTTACGTTGATAAAACCACGCAGCGCACGCATCTGGCGCTGGTAAAGGGCGAAATCAACCCGCAGACTGAGACGCTGGTGCGCGTGCATGAGCCGCTGTCTGTTATTGATTTTCTCGAACAAAAGCCGGCCGGACAGTCGACCAGTGTGCATGAGGCGATGCAGCGGATGGCACAGACGCCGGCTGCCGTGCTGGTGTTGCTGCATCGGGGGGAAACGCCGCAGAATTTACTGGCGCGGGCCACCAACGACGCGACGACTCAGCCGCAGTGGGATCCGCGCAGCTATGGTATCGGGGCTCAGATATTACGCGATTTGAACGTGGGCAAAATGCGCCTGCTGGCAACGCCGCACAAGATGCCCAGCATGACAGGTTTTGGATTGGAAGTGGTCGGTTACGCCGATCACGAATAAAGGAGCAGGACAATGAAAGAAGTCGAAAAGAATTTGAGCGGAAAAGGGTTGCGTATCGGTATGGTGCAAAGCCGCTTTAATCCTGAGGTGTGCGAAGGCCTGATGGCTTCCTGTCGCGCGGAACTGGTGCGTCTGGGGGTGTCTGATGATGACATTACGCTCGCGACGGTGCCCGGCGCCCTGGAAATTCCGGTTGTGCTGTTGCACATGGCCGATAGCGAAAAATATGATGCGCTGATCGCGCTGGGTGCGGTGATCCGTGGCGATACTTATCACTTTGAAGTGGTGTCGAACGAATCGGCACGCGGCGTGAACGATGTGCAACTGGCGTGCGGTGTGCCGATCGCCAATGCGATTTTGACGACGGACACTGACGACCAGGCGCTCGCGCGTATCAGCGTTAAGGGCGCGGAAGCTGCGCAAGCTGCGATTGAAATGGCTAATCTGTTGCGTGAACTGGCATGAGTCTGATTCCAGAGGCCGTAGCGGCTAAAAATGCTGTCCAGAAAAGTCCGCGCCATCGCGCGCGCGAACTGGCGTTGCAGGGTGTTTATCAGTGGCGCGTGTCGGGCAGCGATGCGACGGAAATCGAAGCGCATCTGCAAGGCGAAAAGAATCTGGGGCGTTACGATAAGCCCATGTATTCGAAATTATTGCGCGGCGTGCTAGCTAACCAGGAAGAACTGCAAATTCTGTTGACCCCTTATTTGGATCGCGCGCTCGATGAACTGAGCACGGTCGAATTTTCAGTGCTGCTGCTGGCCGCGTTTGAGCTGGCTCACCAGTTAGATGTGCCCTACAAAGTGGTCATCAACGAAGCCGTTGAACTGGCCAAGACCTTCGGCGGTACAGACGGTCACAAGTACGTGAACGGTGTGCTGGACAAACTGGCACCCAAAGTTCGCGCCGTTGAGTTTGCCAATAACAGACGCTAGACTTAAGTTATTAGTTGCTAGTTAATGCACGCTGCGCAGCAGCGACAACTAATAACTTATGGCTTACGACTAAAAACTGTCTTTTCCCATGTCTGAGTTCGATCTGATCCGGCGCCATTTTACCCGTGCAACACCCGGCGCCTTGCTGGGTGTGGGAGATGATTGCGCCTTGCTGCAGGTCGCTCCGGGAAACGTGCTGGCGGTATCAACCGACATGCTCGTTTCCGGCACGCATTTTTTCCCCGATGCCGATCCCTATCTTTTAGGGCACAAAACCCTGGCAGTGAACCTGTCTGATCTGGCGGCGATGGGCGCTGTGCCGCGCTGGGCGACGCTGGCGATCTCACTTCCCGTGGCTGATGACGTTTGGCTGGCACAATTTTCAGCGGGATTCTTTGCGCTGGCGCATGCACATAAAGTGGATTTGGTCGGTGGCGATACCACGCGCGGGCCGCTTAACCTGTGTGTGACGATCTTCGGTGAAGTGGACGCGCAGCAGGCCTTGCGACGCAGCGGGGCGCAGGCGGGTGATGAAATCTGGGTATCAGGTAATCTGGGCGATGCCGCTCTTGCGCTGGCGCATCTGCTGGATCAGGTGAGTCTGAATGAAGATGAGTTCGCATCCTGTGCCGCAGCCTTGCACCAGCCGCAGCCGCGTATCGCACTGGGGCTTGCCCTGCGGGGATTGGCTCGCAGCGCGATCGATATTTCAGACGGGCTCATAGCGGATCTGGGGCATATCCTTGATGCATCGGGTGTCGGCGCCGAAATCGATTTTTCGTCGCTGCCGGTCTCAGAAATTTTTCGGCGGCGATTTGCGGCCAACTATCTGCTATCGGGCGGGGATGACTATGAATTGTGTTTTACAGCACCGCTAGCGCGTCACGCCGAGGTGCTCACACTCAGCCGTGAAATAGATTTGAGGCTCACCCGCATCGGCCGCATCGTGGCAGGGCGTGGCTGCCTCATTCAGGACGCAGGTGGAAAATTGATTGATACCGAAGGCGCAGGCTATGACCACTTCCGATGACGTAAAAGTAGTACCTGACTGGAAATTTTTGCTCAGCCATCCGGCCCATTTTTTGTCATTTGGTTTTGGCAGCGGATTAGCCAGGAAAGCACCCGGCACCTTCGGTACGCTGGTTGCTTTCCCGATGTACTGGTTTTTAGCGCCGCGCCTGTCGGATGCGATGTTTATCTTGATGTTGATCTGGGCGTTTGCCATTGGCGTTTGGGTGTGCGAGATTACAGGTCGCGCACTCGGTGTGGCGGATCATGGCGGTATGGTCTGGGACGAAATTGTGGCGATGCTGCTGGTGCTATTTTTTACGCCGACAGGGTGGTACTGGTCTCTTCTGGCCTTCGCGCTGTTTCGTTTTTTCGATATCGTGAAACCGCCGCCAATTCGCTATTTCGACAGCAACTGGCATGGCGGTTTGGGTGTGATGTTCGATGATCTACTGGCAGCAGGCTATGCCCTGCTGTGCATGGCGGTCATTAAAAGTATCCTGCTCTAACGCTGGCACTTTCAAACAGAAATATCCAACTTTTGTCCCAGACGGGGCTCGGTTGAGGGGTGCTCGGACGCGACTTTTTTAGCGACCGGTTTTTTGGATGATTTTCCTTTGTCGGGCTGCGTACCTCGTCCGCTTAACTTGTTGCCCAGATACGGGATGCTGCTGATCAGGTTCATGATGCGCTCCTTAGTTACTGATATTATCGGTCAGTTGTTCCTTTTCATAAGGCAAGCGGGGCAGAGCCGGGAACTTACCCGATTTTGAGGGCGGGATAAGGCTGCAGGGTGTGTCATTGGACTGTCATCAAAAGAGTTGAAAATAACGGCCAATCAGTGCAATATCCGCGCATCTATAAGCACACTATCGTGCGTGTTCTCAATTAAATACGACCCATTTCTCCGGCACATGTTTAATCACTTACCCGTTCGTAGCCTATCCTATTCAGGGTTAATCAGATGAGTCCGCTCTACGTGAGTGGTGTGATCTTTGCTATCGTTGCGATGGCCGGTATCTGGGTGATCTGGGATATTTCGCGCCGCAACCGAAAATTGCGGGAGAGCGAAGAGCGTTGGAAATTTGCCTTGGAAGGCGCCGGGGACGGGGTGTGGGACTGGAATATTCCACAGGATACAGTGGTGTTTTCAACGCGTTACAAGGAAATGGCCGGCTACACCGATGAGGATATCGCCGCCAACGAAGCTGCCTGGCGCAGCCGGATTCACCCGGAGGATCGCGCTCAGGTCGATGCCGAAATACATGCCTATCTGGCGGGTCAGACCAAAGCCTATTACAACGAACACCGCGTGCTCTGTCGCGACGGGAGCGTTAAATGGGTGCTGGCACGCGGCATGATCGTCAGCCGCATGTCCGATGGAAAACCACAGCGGATGATAGGCACGCATGCGGATATCACCGAGCGCAAGAACATGGAAGAGCGCATGCGTCACATGGCGCATTATGATCTGCTCACCGAACTGCCTAACCGCGCGTTGATCAACGAGCGTTTGCAGCAGGCGGTGATCAAGGCGCGACGCGACAAAACGTTCATGGCGGTGATGTTTCTTGATCTGGATCGTTTCAAACCCGTCAATGATGAGATGGGACACGACATTGGCGATCTCTTGCTAAAACAAGTCGCGCAGCGATTACTGGCTAATGTGCGGGCGTCTGATACGGTGGCGCGTTTGGGCGGCGATGAATTTGTCGTGTTGCTGCCGGCGATCGAACACCAGCAGGATGCGATCGTGGTGGCCGAAAAAATCCTGGATGCGCTCAAGCAGACGTTCAAGGTGGCGGACTACGAGATCAATATCTCCGGCAGTATCGGCATCGCCGCGTATCCTGAACACGGCGAAGACGAAAAGCTGCTGCTGATTAATGCCGATATTGCGATGTATCACGCGAAGAAAGACGGGCGTAACGATCTGCGACTTTATATGCCCGGCATGCAGTGAACCGGTTAGACGGGGGTGTTGCAGATCGTTGTATAGAATGAAATCATCCGTTCCGCCTGACGCGTAGCAGACCAGTCGAGGGCATATTCTCTGCCCAATTGGCCCAGTGCCTCGCGAGCCGCTTTGTCCTCGAGCATCTTGATGATCTTGCCTGAAAAATCCTGTATTTCCTCTTTTGCAATCCAGACCCCCGCGCCTTCACGCAATACATCCAGCGTTCCGAGTTCAGCCGTTGAGACGACGGCGGTGCCCTGAGCCATCGCCTCGAGCAATACGAGGCCCTGCGTTTCAGTGCGCGAGGCAAAGATGAAGATATCGGCCGCGCGGTAACAACTGTTCAATTCAGTATTTCTGTCCAGATAGCCGATGAACTGGACGTGATCGTCGAGGCCTGCTTGTTTGACATCGTGCACCAGACTCTTGAGTGCCGGGCCTTCACCTGCGATCACAAACAGAATGTTCGGGAGGGTTTTTCTCACTTCCGATACGGCGCCCAGCAAAAAGCCGATATTCTTTTCAAACGCCACACGGCCGACGAACAGCAGCACGGGCCTATCCTGCGCAATCTGGTATTTTTCGCGAAAGAATTCGCGATCCCCCGCTACAAAACTGGCGGGTTGAATGCCGGTCGGGATGACTTCGGTCGGTGTGGTGATGCCGTAGTCTTTGAGGACTTTGAGCATCGGGCGGGAGGGCACCACCATGCCATGCAGGCTGTTGCCCTGATGGCGCGAAAATCGTTTGGCAACCTGCCGCATCAGTCGCTTGGGTACCAGCGGGATATAGTGGTGCAGATATTCTTCAAAGAACGTGTGATAGGTCTCGATACAGGGGATGTTCAGCCGTTTTGCGAGTGTCACCCCCAGATAATGCGCCACAAAAGGCGTCTGCACGTGGATCAGATCATAGTGCTCGCTTTGAAGCCTTGCCAGTTGCTGCATCACGGCGCTGTAACTCATGAAGCGGTCCTCAGGATCCATCGGGACGCCTCTGGCCGGTATGCGTAGTATGTCCGCATCATCAACCGTTTGCTGCGGATACTCGGGTGCGATCAGGTGTACCGTGTGCCCTTGTTGTCTTAATTCATGGCGGAATGTCTGTATGGAGGTCGAGACGCCGTTGACGCGCGGAAAATAGACGTCGGAGATAAACAGTATTTTCATGATTATTTAGTCAGGCTTGATTGGATTCGATGTGGTGTGATCATTCCAGCGTATGAGTTCCATACGCCCGTCCAAATGTTCGACGATGGCGGTGCAGCTATCGACCCAGTCGCCGCAATTCATGTAGGTCAGGCCGTTGATCTCTTTGATCATCGCCCAGTGGATGTGACCGCAAATGGCGCCGTCCAGATTCCGTTCGCGCGCATGATGAATGACAGAATCTTCAAAATTGCAAATGAACGTCAGGGCTGTTTTGATTTTGCGCTTGGCGTATCCCGCTAAGGACCAGTAGCCCGGGCGCCTTAAGGTGCGCCTTAACCAGGATAGATAAATATTGAGGCGCACCAGCAGGTTGTAGGCGATATCACCCAGCACGGCGACCCACTTGTGATGCAGCGTGACCTGATCGAATTCGTCGCCGTGAATCAGCAGAAAGCGCCGTCCGTCTGCCGTGGTGTGGATATATTCTGATACCACCATCACATCGCCAAAAGAGGTGCCAACGTATTCGCGCATCGCCTCGTCGTGATTGCCGGGGATGAAAAATACCTTTTCGCCGTGCCGCGCACGCCGCAATATTTTCTGCACGAAGGTGTTCTGCTCTGGCGTCCAATGCACGCCGCCACGGCTCATCGCCCACATGTCGACGATATCGCCCAGCAGAAACAGATTATCTGCGCTATATACTTTCAAGAATTCGAGCAACTGATCAGCCTGACACGCTTTCGTGCCGAGATGAATGTCTGAGAGGAAAATCGAGCGAACTTGTGTCATGCGCGCAGCATGGCACGGCAATATTTCCTTAATATGACGGCCATGTTGCAAAAATATGAATCAGAATGGGGCTTGAACTTATGTGCGCTTAAGCGGAAAATCGCGAGGTAATTCAGTCAAAATGGCTGGCTGCGAACTCATTGTGCACCTAGATGCAAATAACTATGGCGATAAAATTAATTCAGTTGAATGTGTATTTTTATATAAGTACAAATAAAACAATAAGTTACAACAATATCCGCAAATTATAAGCGGACATTATTTTATGCTGAACCTCTTCAATCTCGTACTCTCCCCGCCCGAAAACAGTGTGCTCTACACCGGGAATTACGACTTCATGCTGGTCACCTTGTCGGTTATGGTGGCAATTTTTGCTGCCTATGCAGCCCTTCTAGTTTCGCACAACATCGTTCAATGCAAGGTGGCTGCGATCAGACGCGTGTGGCTGGCCGGCGGTAGTTTGTGTCTGGGAGCGGGAATCTGGTCGATGCATTTCATCGGCATGCTGGCCTTTAATCTGCCCTGTTCGAGCAGCTACGACGCCAAATTGACTTTGCTGTCGATGATCCCAGGGGTTATGGCCAGCACGCTCGCGTTGCGGTTGATCAGTCGTCGCGAAATCTCGAATTTAAGACTAGTGGCAGGCGGGGTGCTACTGGGGAGCGGTATCGGCGCGATGCACTATGCGGGGATGGCTGCGATGCGACTGGATGGCCTGATACGCTATGACGTCAAGTTGTTCCTGATCTCCATTCTGGTCGCGGTTGCCTTAGCGATACTCGCGCTGTGGATTAATTTTCGCCTCATCGGATGGCAATCACACTGGAGTCGGGTAAGTTCATTTTTCAGCGCGCTGGTGATGGGTTTGGCCGTCTCCGGTATGCACTACACGGCGATGGCGGCGGCCTATTTTATTCGCGTTGATACGCCGGCGGGCAACAACTCAGGTATGAGTACGGCCTTTTTGACCGGCATCGTAATGGCGGCGACCTGTTTGATCATCATCGTGACCATCGTGGCGACCTTTGTCAGAAAGTCCAATCTGTTATCGATCGGACGATCCTACAAAATAATTGCCTTATTTATTGTCATCTGGGCGGGAATGGCCTGGTTGAGCGCCGATTATTATTACAGCCGGCGGGCCAATAAGCTGTATCAGCAGGAAGTACAACTCGCTACGCATGAGGCTGAAAACATTGTGCACAGTATCAGCGACAACATCGAATTGCTTAAGGGCATTTCGCGTGTTTTTTCGCGTGATTACGACGTGCATTTGGCGTTGCGCAGTGGGGCTGAGTTTCAGAAATACCCTGTAAAAAACGGCCGGGTGTTTAGCGAACTTAACCGTTCTTTGCAAAGTACCACGCTGAATTTAGGGGCTGACAATATTTTTGTTCTCAATGCGCGAGGGGATTGCATTGCTGCCGCAAATGAGGGGGAGCCAGGGAGTCCTGTGGGTGCAAATTTTGCAGACCGTGCCTATTTCCCGCAGGTTAAGGGCGGCAAATCGGGACATCAGTACGCGGTGGGACGCACGAGCAATGTGCCCGGTCTGTATTACGCGGCGCCTGTTTTTGAAAAAGGACGCTTTCTCGGCGCGGTGGTCGTCAAGCGCGATGTCACTCAATTTACCCGTTTGATCCAGCAATCGCACGCGTTTATCAGTGATACTAACGGTGTCATCGTGCTGGCCTATGATCAGGCATATTTATTTCACGCGATGCCCAAGGCGCCTGTCACGGCCATGACAGACGGGCAGCGGCTGTTGCAGTACAAGCGCGCGGCCATTGAGCCTTTGCCGGTGACATCGTGGGGCGAACATCAGTTTCCTGCCGGGGTGCTGATTGGTAATAAGCCGCTTGTGTTTGTTTCAAAAACCTTACCTGATGATGACATGTCGGTGCATGTTCCTAGTTCGCTCAGCGGCATGGCGCGTTTAAATACTGAAAAATACTGGCTGTTTATACTGCTTTCCGCCGCCGGCAGCATGCTGATTATCGCTGTTTCTGTCGTGGTGATTTATTTGCGCGACTCGTTGAGGGCGGCAGCCGACCTGCGAATTTCTGCGACTACATTTGAAGCACAGGAAGGTATGTTTGTGACCGATGCCGACGGCGTGATTTTGCGGGTCAACAAGGCATTTTCGCAGCTTACCGGTTTTAGCGCGGTTGAAGTGATCGGTCAGACGCCTCGAGTATTCGCTTCCGGGCGGCACGATGCCGCATTTTATGCGCTGATGTGGGAGACCATACACGAGACAGGAAAATGGGCCGGCGAGATCTGGAACCGGCGAAAAAACGGTGAAATTTATCCTCAGTATCTGGCAGTGACCGCTGTAAAGGACGGTGCGGGCGTCGTTAATAATTATGTCGCGACTTTCACCGATATTTCCGAGAGCAAGGCCGCGATAAATGAAATACAAGTGCTCGCTTTTTATGATTCACTGACCGGGCTGCCGAATCGCCGTTTGTTGATGGACCGTTTGCAGCATGCGTTGACATCCGGTGTGCGAAGCAGTCGAGTGGGCGCTTTGCTGTTGATCGATCTTGATAATTTTAAGACACTCAACGATACCCTAGGCCATGATATTGGAGATTTGCTGTTGCGTCAGGTGGCAGAAAGATTGACAGTCTGTGTGCGTCATAGTGACACGGTTGCGCGTCTGGGTGGGGATGAATTCATCGTCATACTCGAAGAAATAAGTGATGAGATTGATGATGCGGTGAGGCGAACCACGGAGATCACCGAGAAAATATTGCTTGCATTAAGCATGCCTTACCAACTCGACAAGTACGAATGCCATAGCACACCCAGCATAGGCGCGACATTATTTAGCGGGAATTTTCAATCGGCTGACGAGTTGATGAAGCAGGCTGATATTGCAATGTATCAGGCCAAACACGCCGGTCGTAATGTGATGCGCTTTTTCGATTCAAAAATGCAGGATACGATTAGTGCGCGCGCCTCCCTGGAGGCCGATTTGCGCGTGGCCCTCGTTAACCGGCAATTTCAATTGCACTACCAGATCCAGGTTAACAGTGCAGGGCTAACGCAGGGGGCCGAGGTGTTGATACGTTGGATACATCCGGAACGGGGGATGGTGTCGCCCGTACAATTTATACCGCTTGCCGAAGAGACTGGTTTGATTTTGCCGGTAGGCGAATGGGTGTTGAAGACCGCCTGCGATCAGTTGAAATTGTGGCAGGCGAGTGCGCTGACCCGTGAATTGACACTGGCCGTCAATGTCAGCTCAAAACAGTTCAGGCAGGCAGGCTTTGTCGAACAGGTAAAGAAAATACTGCATAGCAGCGGCGCCAAGCCCGCGCTGCTCAAACTTGAATTAACTGAAAGCCTGTTGCTGGAAAATGTCGACGAGATTATCGCTAAAATGAATGAACTTAAATTGCTGGGCGTTCATTTTTCGATGGATGATTTTGGTACCGGCTATTCCTCCTTGCAATATATCAAGCGCTTGCCGCTGGATCAGCTAAAAATTGATCAATCCTTTGTACGCGATATCTTGGATGACACCAACGATGCGACGATTGTACAAACCATTATTGCGATGAGTGATGCGTTAGGATTGAACGTGATTGCCGAAGGCGTGGAGACTCGAGAGCAGCTCGCCTTTTTGGATAGTCACGGTTGCCATACGTTTCAGGGATATTTTTTCAGCAAACCCGTGCCAGTTGAAGCCTTTGAAGCTTTGCTGGTAACCAATAACTACAGACTGAACATGGCAACGGGATCGATATGAAGCTTAAAACCCGAATTTTTATTTTGATGGGGTTGATCTTTGTTTCCTTTATGGTGGTGATCGCACTGTATTCGAGTTATCTGGTGACGCAGATTAACGAGCAGTGGGGTGCTCGTATGACCGAGAAACAGGTGTTGTTTGATAAACACCGCACCTTGCAACCCTTGTTGCGTGAAATTGCACTGGCAAGGCAGTTGGCCGCCGAACCTGTGATGCTCGACATGGCGTTGAATGAAGGCAATGCTAAGGCGGAGGGAATAGCGCTGCTGGAGCAGTATCGCCTGAAGTTTCAGGACCGCAGCTATTTTGCCGCGTTCGTCAAATCCGGACATTACTATTTTAACGATGCGGCTAACAAGTTTGATGCACAACAGTTGCGCTATACCTTGTCGCGAAGTAATCCCGATGATGCCTGGTTTTATGCAACGGTTTCGAGCGACCGGGAGTATCAGGTCAATGTCGATCCGGACGCGCATCTGGGCAACGTCAAAGTGTGGATCAATGTGGCGATCAAGCAGGGGGATCAGGTCGTGGCAGTTATCGGCACCGGCATCGATATCGGGGACTTTTTGAAAGGCACGGTCGATGTGGCGCAAGCGGGTATCCACAATCTGTTTATCGACCGGGAGATGGCCGTTCAGTTGCATGCTGATCAAGCACTGATCGACTATGCGAGTCTGACCAAATCAGCCGAACAGCGCCGCAAGGTAGATGTTTTGCTAAAGGATCCGGCTGACCTGGCGCAATTGCGCGGGGCCATGCGGCGTTTGGAATCTACGCCCGATAAAATCGAAACACTGTGGGTAAACTATGAGGGTAAGCCGCGACTGCTGGGGGTCGCTTTTCTGCCGGAAATCGGCTGGTTCGATTTGACCTTGATCGACGGCGGTGCATTGCGACTGCAGCAGCAGTTTAATTTTATTCCGGTATTTGCTGCTTTATTCCTGCTGGGTATGCTGGCCGCCGGGATTATGCTGCATCGCGTGGTATTGAAACCCTTGTATAAAATGGGTCTGTCCATCGAACAGATCAAGGCCGGTAATTACGATATCGATGTGCCGCTGGTGGGCACGGGGGAAATTGCCGAATTGTCCGCCGAATTCAAGAATATGGTCGAAGTGGTGCGTAACACCAAACATGAGCTGGAAAAGACGGTTGAGCAGCGTACCGTGCAGTTATCGCTTGAACTGGCTGAGCGGCGGCGCGTTGAAGATGAGTTGCGCAGCTCGGAAATCAAATTCCGTCAGTTGTTCGAGTTGTCGCCGATTGGGTTGGCCATGGTGGATCAGGCGACGGGAAAGTTTCTGGAGGTCAATCAATCGGTGTTGCAGTCGATGGGCTATAGCAGGGCTGAGTTGCTTACATTGAATTATTGGGATGTGACGCCCAGAGAATACGAGCAGCAGGAACTCGCGCAAATCGATAGCTTAAATCAGACTGGCTATTTCGGCCCGAATATCAAAGAGTATATTCGCAAGGACGGCAGCCGCTACCCGATTGAAATCAGGGGGTGCAGGTTAAAAGACAGCTATGGAAGAATGGTGATATGGGGGCTCATCGAAGACATTACCAAGCGCACTCAGCTTGAGGCGCAGATTCGCCAGCTGGCTTATTACGATACGCTCACACAGTTGCCTAATCGCCGGATGTTGAATGACCGGATGAGTCAGGTGATCGCAGCGTCGCGGCGCAGCGGTTGTCATGCCGCACTGATGTTCCTCGATCTGGATAATTTCAAGCCGCTCAATGATACGCATGGGCATGCGGTTGGCGATCTGCTGCTGGTTGAGGCGGCGAAACGGCTGAAGAAATGCATACGCGAGATGGATACGGTGGCCCGATTTGGCGGAGATGAATTTGTGGTGATGCTAAGCGAGCTCGATACGGATCAATCAGGCTCAGTTGCCGAGGCCTTGAATGTGGCCGAAAAGATCCGCGCTGTTTTATCGGAACCCTATTATCTTGCGATCACGCAGCAGGACCGTGAGCTGCTCGAACATCACTGCACGGTCAGTATTGGTGTGGTGGTGTTTATCGGTGATGAAACCGGTCAGGACGAGTTGCTCAAATGGGCGGATGCGGCGATGTATCAGGCGAAGGACGCAGGACGCAATCTGATCCGGTTTTACGACGCGGCGGTTTGACCTGCGGGATTAAAACTCAAGTACCTGGCAGCCCGTTGCATCGCAGCGCAGCGCGTTCGCGCAACGATCCCAGTCGCCTAACACCAGGCGCTCGCAAACGTGCCCGTCTACCGTGTGCTGGTGGCGTCCAGGGCGATGAGTGTGGCCGTGGATCAGGCGCGGATAGTGATGTTCGCGCAAGAGGGATGCGACGGCCTCGTCGTTCACGTCCATGATGGCGCTCGATTTAATTTGTTTTTCAGACGCACTGTGCACGCGCAACTGTTCGATATAGGCTTTGCGTGCTGCGAGCGGCTTGGCAAGAAACGCATTTTGAAACTCGCTTGAGTGAACCTGAATTCTGAAATTCTGGTATTCCACATCGTCCGTGCACAGCAGATCACCGTGACTGAGCAGTGTCGGCGTGCCATACAGATCGATTAACGCAGGATCTGTGAGCAGCGTCGCGGAACACGCGGCTGCCAGCGCCTCTCCCATCAGTAAGTCGCGATTGCCGTGCATCAGATAGACGCGCGTGCGGCTCAGGCTGCGCAATGCAGCGACGACGCGCTGGTGGAACGGGTCATGCAGATCATCATCGCCCGCCCAGTATTCGAACAGGTCACCTAAGATGTAGAGCGACTCGGCATGCCCCGCCTCATTTTCGATGAAATGAAAAAATGCCGCCGCACTGTGAGTGTGGTTGTGGCTTAAATGCAGGTCGGAAATGAGTAAGGCGTGAGGATGTTGGATTGAGGATAGTGGCAAAACCACTGCGCCGCTTTTCACTCGATCCTCAATCCTCATTCGTCAATCCTTATTGAACCACTTCCGCTTTGGTGATGATGACGTCTTCCTTAGGCACATCCTGATGGCCGCCGGAGTTGCCGGTTTTAACCTTGCGGATCGCGTCGACAACTTCCATGCCTTCGATCACTTTGCCGAAGACGCAATAGCCCCAACCGTCTTGTCCCGGATAGTTCAGGAAACTGTTGTCGTCGCCTGTGTTGATGAAGAATTGTGCGGTGGCTGAATGCGGCTCGCCAGTTCGTGCCATTGCGATGGTGTACTTGTCGTTCTTCAGACCGTTGGCCGCCTCGTTTTTGATCGAAGCATTGACTTTCTTCTGGCGCATGCCGGGTTCGAAACCGCCGCCCTGTATCATGAAGCTAGGAATGACGCGATGGAAAATGGTGTTTTCATAAAAGCCGGCATTGACGTAGTCGAGAAAATTCTGGACTGTCGCGGGCGCTTTTTCAGCATCCAGTTGCAAAGTGATAACGCCGTGATTGGTATGTAACTTGACCATTTTTTGTTTGCCTTGAGTTAAAGAATTTTTAGTAGGTGCAGCATGGGAAGATTGCATCATGCCGCACAACAGCAGCGCGAGCAACGCGGTGAATAATTTGTTCAGGGTCATGCGGATCCTTCATAGATGATTTGCCAGCGATTGTTCTGCTTGAGCCAATACTGGCGCTTTTTCATGCGATTAGATAGATTGCTGCTGCTGTAGTCCTGATCGAAATTGACCACCACCATGCCCGGTTGCTGCGGATAGGTAAACAGGCTGACTTCGCCTAAATTGACTTTGATCCACGATTTTCCTGCATTGACCGACTGTTTTTGTTTCGCCCAGGCGTCGTAGTTGGTGTTTTCGCTGTTGAAATTGCGCGCGTAGTGTTTCAGATAGGCATTGGTATCCATGCTAGCCCAGTCCTGACGCCACTGTTCGATTTCACGCAGCAAGGCGGTCTTTTCTGTCGTGTCCTGATCGGTACTCCAGGCCATCTTGTTGGTGATGATGACCGGGGTGATGCCCACCTGCAAATAGGGTGCGAGCTTGTTCAAGTCGTCGTTGTTAAGCACCACGCAGCCGTTGCTCGCGCGAGGCGGGCGGCTGTAGGTGTCGCTGGAGGTGCCGTGCAGCCAGATGCCGCTGCCGGTGCGGTTGTTCTTTTTATCCCATTCGTTGGGATAACTCAGCGGAAAGGCGCCGCTGCCATACATGTCCGCCAGTTGATTTTTCGGCAGATTGGCCTGAACGAAGTACACGCCCAACGGCGTGCGCTGATCACCCGTGGAAACCTTTTCGGTGCCGAGTTTGCCTATCGTGACGTAAAAGTCAGTCACATAGCGCGGCACGCCTTTGACGTTTTCATAGACATACAGCGTTGAGCGACTGGTATCGACCACCAGTGCATATTTCTGTTGTGCATTGAGCTGCCACAGGTATTGCGGTGCGTGCAGCGTTTGCGGCTCAGCTTGGGCGCGCTGAATCCGCACGCGTGCTTCATCGCGCAGATCCTGAATCTTGTCGCCCGTTGCGCGGGTTGCGCCGCCACCCATGCTGGTAATTGCGCCGGCTTTGGCCATCAGCAAGTCGCCTTTGACCAGTTGTGCCAGTTTGTAGTTGGGATTGACGCGCAGCAGGCTGTCCACTTCGTTCATCGCGATATCGAGACGGTTGTTCTTGATCGCGATTAAACTTTTCGCGAGTTTCACTTCTGTGGCGCGCGAGTCTGGCTCGGCGTGCACCGTGCCGGCGATCAGGCTGCATAACACGAGGGTCGTCAGGCGCATTAGCGGGTACGCTCTTCCTGAATCAGCCAGCTGTTACCCGATTTAACCATCAGGATGGTTTTTCCGCCGCTCGCCTTGAAATTGCTGGCGCGGTAGTTCTGGCGAAACTTGACGGTCGCATGGGTGCTGTCGGTAAAATCAACCGCGATATTGCTCACCTTGACTTCGATGTGCTTGGGGCGGGTGATGCGCTCTTTGCGTGTCTCGGCCCAGGCTTTGCGGCTCTCGCCATCCGGTGTATCAAAGTCAGGCGCATAGTGCGCCAGGTATTTCTTGATGTTCTGGTCAGACCAGGCATCGGCCCAGTCTTCGACGGCTTGCTGGACGGCGCGAGTTTTGTCGGATACGGCCTTGTCAGGCGCAGCAGGCGCTTCAGCGGCCGTTTTGCCGGACACCTTGGCGGTGGTCACAGGTGCGGGTGCGGCTGGCGCAACAGGTTTTGCGACCGGTGCAACTGCGACGGGTAAAGCTGCGACGGGTTTTGCAATAGGCGCAGCTTCTGCCATGGGATGGCCTGGCATGGCAGGATTGCGTACGACAGAGGATTTGTTGCGCGGCTTGTCAGAAAACAAGTCCTTAATCATCGCAAGTTTGGTCTGTGTTGCTGTGTTGCCGCTATCGAGCTGCAAGGCGCGATCGTAGGCCTGACTTGCCATCTTGGCATAGATGTCGCCTAAGTTTTCATGGGCGGTCGCATAGCTCGGATGGGTGCGGATCGCCATTTCCAGCGATGACTTGGCTTTGTCGTACTGGCTTTGGCTTGCATACAGCACGGCCAGATTGTTGTACGGCTCAGGCAGTTCAGGGTAGTCCTGTGTCAGATCCGTGAAGATTTTGATTGCGTCGGCAATCTTGCCCTGCTCGGTCAGTATCAGTCCCTTGAGGAAACGGCCTTGTGCGTCACGCGGTTTATTGGTCAGATAATTGTTGACCTTGTTGAGTGCCGGCCCCTGTTGGCCTTGTTTGAATAACTGGGTGGCATCCTGTAGCTCATCTGCGTGCAGGGCAAAGCTGACACTCAGCATGACGGTCAACAGCACGGCGGATAGGGGGAAACGGTTCAATATATTCATCGGTAATTCAGATCCTGTGGGTGCGCGATGTGATGCGCGGGCATGACTAGCCGCGAATTCTACCAAATATTCAATGTGTTTTCACATAGTTAATGCACATTGCCACGCATCTGATGGAGTTTATCGTGTTTTTTCGGGTAAAATTGCCGCGCAAATTAGCAAATTTTGTCTCATTTTCAGATAATTCAATCAAGATACAAGAGAGTCCAGTATGAGCAGTACGCACGTCGCAGCTTCCAATTTTATTCGTACCATCATCGACGGCGATCTGGCATCAGGCCGTCACAGCAGCATCGTCACGCGTTTCCCCCCTGAGCCTAACGGTTATCTGCATGTCGGTCACGCCAAATCTATCTGTTTGAATTTCGGCCTCGCACGGGATTATCAGGGCAAGTGCAATCTGCGTTTCGATGATACCAATCCTGAGAAGGAGAGCGAAGAATACGCGCTGTCGATACAGGAAGATGTACGCTGGCTGGGCTTTGAGTGGAATGGTGAGGTGCACTGGGCGTCGGACTATTTTGATGATCTGTATAACTTCGCCGTTGAGTTGATCAATAAGGGATTGGCCTATGTTGACGATTTGACGCCTGAAGAAATGCGTGAATATCGCGGCACGCTCAAAGAGGCGGGGCGCAACAGTCCGTATCGCGACCGGACGGTCACGGAAAATCTGGCGTTGTTTGCGCATATGAAGGCGGGCGAATTTGCCGATGGCGCAAAAGTGTTGCGCGCCAAAATCGATATGGCATCAAGCAACATCAATATGCGCGACCCTGCCCTCTATCGCATCCGCCGCGCGCACCACATTCGCACTGGCGACAAATGGTGCATCTACCCGATGTACGATTATACGCATTGTATTTCGGACGCTTTAGAGGGCATCACCCACTCGATCTGTACGCTGGAATTCGAGGATCACAGACCGCTGTATGACTGGGTGCTGGATAACCTGTCGATCGCGTGTCATCCGCGCCAGTACGAATTTTCGCGTCTGGAGTTGCAATACACCATCACCAGCAAGCGCAAGCTGTTGCAATTGGTGACCTCGAAGCGGGTGAACGGCTGGGACGATCCGCGCATGCCAACCATCAGCGGGATGCGCCGCCGCGGTTATACGCCTGAAGGCATCCGTGAATTTGCCAAACGCATTGGTGTCTCGAGAAGCGGCAACAATGTCGATATGGCGGTGATGGAAGGCGCGATCCGCGAAGACCTGGAAGCAATTGCGCCGCGCGTGGTGGCGGTAATTAATCCGCTCAAAGTGACCATTACCAACTATGAGGGGGCGTTAACACGTGAGGCGGACTTTCATCCGCAACATCCCGAGTTCGGTAGTCGTCAGGTCGCCTTCTGCCCCGAGCTTGTCATCGAAGCCGATGATTTTGCCGAGGTGCCGCCTGACGGCTGGAAACGTCTGACGCTGGGTGGCGAGATCCGTCTGCGCCACAGCTATGTGATGCGCTGCGATGAGGCGATCAAAGATGCAGCGGGAAATGTCGTCGAACTGCGTTGCAGCATCGACCATGCGACGCTGGGCAAGAATCCTGAGGGTCGCAAGGTCAAAGGCGTTATTCACTTTCTGTCAGTTGAACACGCGTTGCCCGCCGAGATCCGTTTGTATGACCGGCTGTTTACCGTGGCAGAACCCGATGCCGACAAGGATGTGGATTTTTTCACCTATCTGAATCCCGAGTCATTGACCGTGGTGCAAGGCTATGTCGAGGCGGCCGTGCAGGATGCAGCACCCGAAACCCGCTATCAGTTCGAACGTCTGGGCTACTTCTGCACGGATCGACGGGACCATCAAGCGGGTGGCAAACTGGTGTTCAACCGCACCGTGACGCTGAAAGATTCCTGGACGAAATCATGAACGAGATCGTGCCGGTCGAACATCAAATGAAATCCCTGAAGAGCCTGACTCAGGCGGTGTACATACTGTATGCCCTGTCGTATTTCACGGGTGTCACCGCCATTGTCGGCATCATCATCAATTACGTAAAAATTGAGGAGGTTGCCGGCACTTGGCTGGAGAGCCATTTTCGCTGGCAGATGCGCACTTTCTGGTTCGGTCTGCTGTGGGCCGTGATCGGTACCGCAACGATTGTGATACTGGTGGGTTTTGCCATTCTGTTCGCTAACTTTTGCTGGATCATTTACCGCATTGTCAAAGGTTGGCTCAACCTCAATGACAATAAACCGATGACTTTTTGAATATGTTAAAAATATACAACACCTTAGCCCGCGACAAGCAGGAATTTGTCCCCATCGAAGCCAACGCTGTGCGCATGTATGTGTGCGGCATGACGGTGTACGACTATTGCCATCTGGGGCACGCCCGCGTGATGGTGGTGTTCGACATGGTGTATCGCTGGTTCAAGGCGTCCGGTTATGACGTGACCTATGTGCGCAATATCACCGATATCGACGACAAGATTATCCGCCGAGCGGCTGAAAATAATGAATCTATTCATGATCTTACGCAGCGATTTGTCGATGCGATGCACGTGGATGCCGATGCGCTCGGGGTTACGCGTCCCGATCACGAGCCGCGTGCGACGCAATATGTGCCGGAAATGCTGGAAATGATCGCGAAGCTGGAGGCGAACGGGCTGGCTTATCTGGCAGCCGACGGGGATGTGAACTATGCGGTGCGCAAATTCGAGGGTTACGGAAAGCTGTCCGGCAAGTCGCTGGAAGATCTGCGCGCCGGTGAGCGCGTCGAGGTGACCGAAGGGAAAAATGATCCGCTCGACTTCGTGCTGTGGAAACACGCAAGGGACGATGAGGCCGAGGAGGTTAAGTGGGATTCTAAATGGGGTCGCGGGCGTCCGGGCTGGCATATCGAATGTTCGGCGATGGGCTCGAAATTGCTGGGTGAGCATTTCGACATCCACGGCGGCGGGGCGGATTTGCAGTTTCCGCACCACGAAAACGAAATCGCGCAGTCCGAAGGCGCGCACCAGTGCAGCTACGTCAATTACTGGATGCACAACGGCTTCGTGCGCGTGGACAATGAAAAGATGTCCAAGTCGCTGGGTAATTTTTTCACCATCCGCGAGGTGTTGAAGCAATACGACGCCGAGGTGGTGCGCTTCTTCATTCTGCGCGCGCATTACCGCAGTCCGCTCAATTATTCCGATGCGCATCTGGACGACGCCAAAAAAGCACTGGATCGTCTGTACACGGCGCTTAATGGGGAAGGGGGAAGAGGAAAGAGAGAAGGGCGTCTGCTGGTGGATTGGACGGAAACCTATGCCGTGCGCTTTAAGGCGGCGATGGATGATGATTTCAACACGGCCGAAGCGATTGCCGTTTTGTTCGATCTGGCCAATGACGTAAACCGCAGTCAGTCGGAAGTATCTGCCGCACAGCTCAAGGCGCTGGGTGCGGTGCTGGGCCTGCTCGAACGCGACCCGACCGAATTCTTGCAAGGCGCAGGTTCGGATGATGCGCAGATTGTCGAGCAGATTGCCGCCCGTAACGCCGCTAAACTTGCTAAAAATTACGCGGAGGCGGACCGGATTCGCAAGGCCTTATTGGCTGATGGCATCGTGCTGGAAGACAGTGCAGCCGGCACTAACTGGCGGCGGGTGTAGCGGTATCAGGAGTGTCGAATCTCTGCGTGTAAATTAACGCCGAGCGCTCGCACAACTTTCATTACCGTCTCGTAGCGCGGTTTTGCCCCCGGTGACAGTGCCTTGTACAGGCTTTCGCGTCCTAATCCGGAATCTTTGGCCAATTGCGTCATGCCGCGCGCACGCGCCACCGTTTTGACTGCCGCCAGAAAGGTATCCGGATCTGGATCTTCCAGCGCGGCTGTCAGATAAGCCGTAATTGTCTCTTCGTTATCGAGATAATCGGCTGTGTCAAATGGGGTGAAATTAGTCATAGTGTCATTCCTTGGGTAATTCGTTGGCCATTTTCATGGCGTGCTTGATGTCAGGTTTCTGTGTTGATTTATCGCCGCCCAAGAGGAGCAGATAAACTACAGAACCTCGCCGGGTGAAATACACACGGTATCCCGGCCCGTAGTGAATCCGCATTTCAAAAACTCCGGCTCCCACCGGCTCGCAATCACCAAAGTTGCCATTCGCGGCATGATCAAGACGCAATGCGATATGCGCCTTGCCAATCTGGTCTTTGAGATTGTTTAGCCAGGCATCAAATTCATCGGATTTCTGAAAAGTGTTCATGAGTGTACTCACTTGGATACGAAATGCAAGTAATTCTAAAGCCCGCGTAAGCGGGCTTTATTGATGCTTAAAACAGTAAATAATTACAGCAGCTTGCAGACCGTGTAAGTGTTTGGGTCTGTGTAAGCGGTAGACGCAGCAACGACAGGCGTTGTGTTACTTGTTGTATTTACAACTGCTCTAACGTTCCCACGTGCTGGATCGCCATCGTCAAACGCTGCATCGACAGCTTCAGCCGCCTTGGAGGGCAGGTTGCCGAAACACAGGTTTAAACCCACCAACATTGCTGTAGTGGTGGCACTGTCATTTTGTATGACGCGTATCACACCGCCATAGGCATTGACAGGGTCGGCGGGAGTGGCAGCACCGGTGATCAACCCTGCTTCGCGCAGATCCATTATGAATTGGCAGTTTTCCGTAGTAGCGGCAGCAGAAGTGCATGCTGTCCACGTGTTAGCTGTCCCGACGATACCATCCCCAGTTGTACCTGCCGTGACGGCCATGTGTGCAGGTGTCGTCGTCCCCCAGCGCGCCAAAGCTCTAGGATCATCGCCCGGAATTGCATTGTAGCGATCGCGGTAGGCGTAATAGGCGGCGGTGACGCCTTTGACATCGTTTTGCAGGTTTTTGATCTTGCCGTTTTCGATCATTTTCTGCCCCTTCAGCACGCCACCCAACAGCAGGCCGATGATGACCAGCACGATGGCGAGTTCAACCAGCGTAAAGCCGGATTGATGATTTTTGCGGTATGTCGACATGATATTCTCCTTGAAAAGTATGAATGAACGTGTGGGTATAGCGGAAATCAATTTAGGCCACGAAATGCATTCCGGGAAGTATAAAAATTTTACACTTTGAAAATAAAAAGCCCGCCGAAGCGGGCTTGGTTAGCAGAGATGATTCATCCAAGTTCGAAAATTTCTGACAAGTCACGACCACCGTAGATTACGCGTTCAATCCTGACAACCTCTCCAGCGACACGGAAGAGAATCGCATAGTTTCCCAAGGTTGCCATGCGCGCATCCTCCCCGATCTCGGGATGAAGTTGATAGATTAGCGGGTTACGGCGGATGTCGAAAAATTTGCTGCGTATTTCCTGGATGAAGGTAACGGCACGACGGGGATTATCTTGGGCAATATAGTCAGCGATGTCGTCCAGATCGCCTTCAATGTAGCGTGAAAGTTCCAGTTGCATCATTTCTCTATATTCGCACCGTCGGCGATGGTCTGGTACTTACGCTCCAGCCGGTCAAGCACGTCATCAGGTGAGATGCCGGAAGCCTTGTCATTGAGCGCTTCCTTGTTGAGGCCGACCGAAAAGTGACCCAGTTATAGGGGTTGTGCCGACCCAAAA